>JBDLIM010000023.1:0-49580 GCA_039714915.1 Bacteroidota bacterium | reverse complement strand
CTGGAAAATATCAATTTCCTTGTCTGCCATGAACTTTGGGAAGAGCTTGCGATTATGCCCCGACAGGGCCAGGTGGCGAACCACTTCCTTTTCCTTTAAATGAAATGCCAGATCCATCACATGTTTTCTGGGTTTCCTCGGATAGTATCCCAGCATCAGTACATCCACATGGTCCAGACCCATTTTCTTCAGTCCTTTATAGAAATGGTTCTTGCCTATCAGATAGGAATGGGTATACTCCATCAGGCATATGACCATTTTATCACGTTTGCCCTGCCTGTTAATATTTCGGATGGCTGTGATCATCTCTTTGGATCGGCCCTTCATAAAGCTGCCCATTACAAAATAATTACAACCTCTCTCAAAGGCCTCTTCAAAAGCAGCAGCAGGCGCTCCGTAACTGGATGAAATACCCAGCCTTCCTACCATCAGCCCGGTCCTGCCAAGCATTACAGGTGTATTGAATTTTTCCATATCAGGATGTAAGCTCTTTATAAAGATAATCCTAATATCCGACTAATGTGACCTTCGGATATGGGGTCCCAAAACAGATTCAGCAATTTATAACTGTAAAAAATTAAGATCCTGGACGAACAAATCGATCTGAAACCTGTTTTAGGGATTATAAAACTTTCATAATCACAAGCTAAAATCACAATCAAAATGAAAAGACTATTATTTGTAATTGCCCTTGCTCTGGGTACTTTATCTCTCAGTTATGCACAGGAAGTTGGTATCCGCTTTGGCTATTCAGCAGCAAGTAGCGCAGCCGTGGATGTTGTTTTTGGCACAGGGGATTTCAGCAGGATTCATGCTGATTTATCTTTTGGAGGAAATGGTGTAGGCATTGAAGCTCTCTGGGATTTCCTGTATCGTCCTCTGGGCGGAGAAGCCTTCAACTGGTATGCAGGTGTCGGACCCTACACCTATATCGGGGACCCCTTTCATCTGGGTGTCCTTGGAGAAATTGGTCTGGAATACAGATTTGCATCCGTTCCCATCGTTCTTGGAGGAGACTGGAGGCCTTTTTTCAGGATAATTGAAGACACCCATTTTGGTGCTAACGGATTTGGTATAAATGTTCGATGGGTATTTTGAGGTAAGCAGGCTGGGGATTGCTTGAAAATGATTAAGCATTCATAGCTGTTGAATGCTTAATTTTTTCCTTATATCTTTGAGTTTCATATCCCAGCAATGGACTTCAGGAGCTTGTTGCCAAACATATTGATTTTTATTCTTTTATGCACCGTCTGGCCAGGAACGAAGATCAATGGACAGACTCCTGTTTCTGAAGATTCATGCCGCTGGGTTATAGAGCTCCCGGTTTGGATACCCGGATTCAGAGGTGCAGTCTCCTACGGGGAAGTTACCATAGACGGTGGAAACGAAAGCGGAAACGATGGTGGCGGGATCCTGGGAAAGATCTTTGATTCCAAATACGGCCTGGATTACTATCTGGTGGGAAAGGTGCGTTACTCCGTTGATAAATGGCAGTTCCAGGCGGATATATTCGGGGGACAGATCGAGCACTCCACCCTTTTTTCTTATAACGGTTCTGTATTATCAGATACTAAGATCAGCGTATTAATTCCCAGGGTTCTTGCGTCATACCGGGTTTTGGATTTCGATCTGAAAAAGGAAAACGCAGGTACCCTGCATGCCTATGTTTATACCGGACTGAGAGTATTCGCTGCAGGAGTTTCATCCACGCTGCCCGATCCCATGCCCCCCATGGATATAACCACAAACTGGACCGAGTTCCTAGTAGGAGGCTCCTTCAGCTATCTCTGGAGGAATTTCACCTTTACTTTCAAGGCTGATACAGCGCCGATCAACCTTTTTTCAACACCATCCTGGTGGTACCAGTGCCATGCCAGGTACCGGATCGGGAAAAGAATATCGGCTGAATTGGGCTGGGTAAGACAGGATTTTCTGCGGGTAAGCGAAATAATGAACCGTGATCTGAAGCTGGACTTCAGTCTGCAGGGACCACTGGCCGGTGTCGCCATTCATTTCTGACAACACCAGCCGTGCTTCCCTTACTCATTTATTTCTTTATTACTTTGATATGCTTCATCACCTGTCCTGACTGAAGCTGCAGCACGTAGATCCCATTACTGAATTCAGAGAGATCAAGAGTTTCCCTGGAACTCAGACGGGTTTTCCTGATAACCGTTTTCCCGGTCATATCCATCACCTTCAGCACATCGGCCGGCGAACCTATGATCAACTCCAATTTGCCATTGGTGGGATTGGGATAAACTCTGGCCTCAATCTCTGACCACTCGTCAAATGCAGTAAACCCTATGACCGTAACTGTTGCCATCTCTGAAGTAGTATTACCGGCAGCATCACTTACTGTTACTTCCACATTCACATTTCCAATATCATCCGTAGTGAAAGTATCCTGACTTAAAGTAGTGTCGGACACTGCACAATTGTCAACTGCACGTACCACCAGATCAGCCGGAGTAATGCTGGCATTGCCTCCTTCATCCAATTGAACTTCAATAGCCTGAACCGACAAAGTCGGACTGGTAACATCTGGCGTAACAGTCAATGTTCCGTTCACTAATGTGAGTGTATAGTTTGGAGCAGCTCCGCCGGATACGCTAACTTCATAAGTGCCGGGAGCACTGCTTTCATCGGAATCACAGCTTGAAACAGGAGACTCAGTCATTACAGTTTCATCTTCGCCATCCACAAATCCCGAAATATCAAAGACATCCAGATCCGGATTAACCTCACAAGCTTCCCTGCTGTAATCCCCGGCTGTGATCACAAGCTCCTTTTCTGTAATATCGGCTGTTAGGCCGTCAGGTTGTACCAGGGAATAATTGGCACTGTCCGCACCGCTTAATGTAAAGGAAGCAGTCACCTCAATGGCCGTACCCACATCCGACTGGGCAAATAAACCCATATCCACACCTGCCAGGCTCACATCATCCGTAGCAATCACACCGTTAAGTACAGCTCCGCTAATTTCAGCATCTGCAGTTCCGTCGTAAACCTTACTCACTGCTGATGCACCCGTCACTGTAAGTTCTTTTGCGCTTACTACCAGGTCCTGAGTGACCGGAGCAGCTGTATCATACGTGGCATCACCTTCCTGAATGGCAGTTATGGATACCGTACCTGCTCCTGTGATTGTTAAAGTTGTACCGCTAATGCTGGCAATACTATCTGCCGAACTGCTAAAGCTAACCGGGAGACCCGAGCTGGCAGTAGCCACTAAGTCAAAATCGGCATCCCCGTATGTATTATCCGCAAGTGCATCGAATGTAATGGTTTGTGCTGTTTTTAATGTGGCAGTTTCAATCACATTGGATGCATTGCTTGTACCTACCACATTATAGGCCCTGGTACGATAAAAATAGGTGGTTGCCGGATCCAGGCCGGTGATTTCCAGAGAAGTGACATTCCCCACATCGATGTTATTATATCCACTCACCCTGTCAAAGAAATCTATATCCCTGGCTAAAGTGATCGTGTACCCTTCCGTCCTGGTTCTTTCATTCCAGTTGGCTGTAAAACCGGTCGAACTGATATTGGTCGCGGGCTCTGCAACAGGAGCACTTGGAGCAAGAAGTTCGTAGCCATAAAGTAACACTTCAGAGATGGACGCCCGCGTATCTTTGTTTGTAATGTAAAACCTTACATATTGAACCGGATCCAGACCCGGAAGGTTATATGAAACTGTACCCTCAGCAGCGATACTGAAATCCTTGATATCAATCCAGCTTAGTCCGTCTTCACTGGTTTGCAGGGTAATGGACCTTGGTAATTCAGTGGCATTTGGAACGATCAGGCCATATCCATTGATGTAATGCATGGCACCCAGATCCACCATGATCCATGAAGGCGCAGTCCCTGTAATAGAGCAAAAGGTAGCTTCACTGGAATCAACTGCTAATTCGGGCCCCAGTCCGGGAGCTGTTGCACTGGCAGTGGCTGTTTTAAATGTGGCCGCATTTGGACCGCCTCCTGTGTATTGCCCCATGGCAGCGACAGAGACAAATAGCAATAAGATCAATACTTTGTTCAGATGTAGACTTTTTTCCATTGTTCAATAATTTTACACGTTTTTACGGTTTTCTATGCAATTTAGTTTCTTTTTTTGGATGAATTGGCAATAATACGGGTTCAATTAATAGATTTTAAAGGGAATGGGACATGACCGGATCCCAGGGATATAGTCTTATTTCAAAGATTTTATACCTTTAAAGGGAGGGATAATTACATATTTTTAAAGAAACATGTATTCACGGTGAGCAGGTTCTTTCGGATTGGGCTGAAAACCCTGGCAATAATTGCCGGATTTTTAATCCTGCTCATCATCTTTATAAACCTTCCTTTCTCAAAAAATTTTGTTACCCGCCAGGTAAACCAGCTGTTTACCAAACTCGAGCTGCCCTTGAGTATTAACTCCATTAACTCAGTAAGGCTGAAGTCAGTTCATGTGGAGGGATTCAGCATTATTGATCCCGGGGGAGATACTATTATTTACGCCGGTAAAGTAAAAGCAAATTATAACCTGCTGGCCCTTGCCCGAAGCCGGGTGAAACTTAAAGATGCCCGTATTGACCAGGCAAGTGTGAAGCTGCTTATGAACAAGGAGACTAAATTGCTGACCATAGCAGAGGCCTTTAAGAAAAAGGAAAAGAAAAAATCCGTCGATCCTGAAAAAAAGAAATCTGACTGGGAAATATCCATTAAGAACATTGATTTAACATCGGTTCATTTCCTGATGGCCGACTCTGTGGGTGGAACTCACATTCACCAGGAGGTGGAGGATGTGAAGATAAAGAAGTTTAGGCTCTCCCTGCTGGAAAGAGAGCTTATGGCCCATGCCCTTGAACTCAGGCAAGCAGCAGGCGAGATCACACTGGCACCCCCGCCATCCGGTGAAATGACAGGTGGGAATCCAAAGAAGCAGAAAACTCAGCAAAACCCCTCAAAAGGTCATCCATGGAACTTTGGTGTTAAAAAGCTTTCCCTGCAAGACATTGACTTTAGCTATGAAAAAAGAAGGGATAGCCTGATGCTGGTGCTGAACCTGGATAAAGGAGTCATAAGCACCAATCTCCTGGACTTCTATCAGAAAATCATAGATGTGGATGAGATCTCCATCGACGGCCTCCAAACGGGTATGTATACAGGCCGGGGATCCAATGAAGAGGAAGCTTCCCGGAAGGGTGGAATTAGTGACTTCCCCTGGGATATAAAGACCCGCAAAGTCAAGCTGAATAATATAGCCGTAAAAACCGGGACTTTTGATCTTCATCGCCCGGATTTATCCACTCCGGGCCTTGCAATGGAGGACCTGGAGATGAGACTCGATAAACTTCGGCTCAGCATGGCCGAGGTGAGCATGGATCTGAGGAAGCTGAGTTTTCAGCTCAACAATGGCTTTTCCCTGGAGAAAATGGAAGCAGAACTTAACTCGGAATCCGGGTCCACGAATCTGAACCTGGCCCTTGCAAGCGGGAACAGTCGGTTGGGGATAGAGTGTACAGCCCGGGAGGGATTTTTCGCTATTCTTGGGGATCCGCCTGGTATTCCGGCAGCCAGTTTGAACCTCCACCACTCCATGGTTTCATTAAAGGATGTGGCATCCTTTAAACCTGAGATCAGAGAAGCTCCTGCATATCCGGTGATTTCTGACAAACCTGTCGGCATCGCGCTGCAGATGAATAAAAAGAACTCCACAATTCATCTTGACGACCTTAGCTTATCCCAGCATCAGAATTTCCTCCTGTCACTGAAAGGTACTGCAGAAAACAGTTTTGACTCCCTGAATGCCCTGGGAAACCTGGACCTGGAATTATCTGAAATAAACATACCCTGGCTGAAGAAGGTGCTTTCAGCATCCGGATTTGAAACCACAGTTCCCGATTCCATGGAGCTCGAACTGCTGGCCCGCATTTCAGATACCCTCAGGTCGCCTGACATCGAAATAGAGTTATTCAGCAAGCAGGGAAATATCAATCTGGCAGGAAAGCTGGACCTTAAGCGTAAAAGTTATCGTTTTGTTTCTGAGTTCGGGCATGTACATCTGGGTGAAATCCTGGCAAACCCGGTTCTGGGTTCCTTTACAGGTTCAGCTGCGGTCGCCGGCTCAGGGTTTTCAATGAAACATATTGAATCAGAGGCTAAACTGCAGATTGATTCACTCTGGTTTAAAGGCTACAACTACACCCAAACCTGTATAGAGGGCGTGATCAGACCCGATGAATATGAGCTTCAACTCCTGGCTGAGGATCCCTCCCTGAATGCAAAGCTGGACCTGCTTTTGGTAAAAAGCGATTCAGGCTTCCGGGCAGAAGCAGACGGGAACCTGTTTGCTCAACTCGATCATCTTCATTTTTATAAGGATACACTGGCAGTAGAAAGCAAATTGCAGGCAAGCTTCATAAAGGCCAGTGATCGGATGGAAAGCAATATGCACCTGGAGGAGATCAGCCTGTATACTCCAGGGGAAAAAGTAGAACTGGAACTTTTCAAGGCTGCCTTTCACACCGATTCCATCCGTACCGATCTAAGCACTGAAGGCGATTTTCTTGCCATGGATGTGCACTTGGGAAAGAACATTTATGAGTTGGATTCACTGGGGCAAGACTATAAAAAATACCTGCAGTCCTTTATCGATCCGGCAAATCCTGATGGTACAATCCGGGTATCTTTTCTGCCTGAAATAAATGCCATGGGGTACATCGGCTATCACAAGGCCATGGCTTTGTTTATTAAGGATCCTGAGTTTTCTTTCTCCAGAATAGATATGGCATTGACTAACCGCACCTCAGAAAACCATATAGATTATGTGCTGAAAGCGAGAAAGATTAAAACTACATCCCTGGAGACTGAAAGTCTGGATGTGATGTTAACAGACTCAGCCGGCTTTCTCAACCTGGCAGTGAGGGCTGACAGCACTTCGCTTTTTTCCGGACCAAGAAATCACATTCATCTCCGAAGCCGGTTCGCACAACGACAAAGTGAAAATGAACTTATAATTTATGATTCACTGCAGCAGACCACATACAGCCTGGATATTTCCTCCCGGGTGGATAGCAATTGGATGACCCTGAGTGCTCCTTCCCAACAATTTATCATTAACCGGAAATCCTGGCAGCTTGAATCACCGGAACTGCTGGGGATGGATCTGAACACTAAAACGCTTTATCCTGAACTGAATATGCAGGCCGATTCATCCCAACTTCACCTGAAACAGACCAGGTTTTCCGATCTGGAATTCAATGATATTTCTATTGATGGTTTTTTCGCCTTCAGCGATTCGGGCGAGTATGCCCTGGATCTGTCAGCCCGGCTGGATTCTTCCGGAATAGAGATGCAGGGGAAAAACACAGCTTCCTCACCCAGGAATTTAAAGGCCACATTTTCAAAACTACCCCTAAACACCATAGAACCCTTTGTGGCGGAGCATATCTCTAATCTGGGAGGAAACATTTCCGGCGAACTTGACATTGCCACCATAGAGGGCAAAGAACACTATAATGGCCGGCTGGTATTCGATGATGCCTTACTAAGGGTAAATTCACTTAATTCAAGCTTCAGGGTTCCCGGCCAGCAAATTCAGCTTGCTCATGAAAAACTACTTTTTAATGAGTTCACGGTGCTGGACTCTCTCAATAATTCCTTGCTTGTGGATGGATACATCGATCTCAGCAATACCGACAAACTAATGAGCGACCTGAATATCTCTTCTTCCGGGCTACAGGTAATGAACAAAGAAGCAAGCCGGGATGCTTCTCTTTACGGTAATATTTTTGTGGACTCCCGGATTAAGGTGAAGGGCCCTTTTACAAATCCAACGGTGGATGGCCATATCCTGCTATCCAGCGGGACTGAAATATATTACCAGCATCAGGAGGATCTCAGGGTTACTGAAAGCGCAAAATATGTGAATTTTGTGAATTACGACGACGAAGGAGAACAAATCACCACCACCACCCTAAGCAGGAATCCCACATTCAGCAATTCATCCATCAAGACCATGGTGGAGATTGATCCTTCCACGGTCCTTAATTTTGACCTGGAAAAACGGATCTACGAAATTGAATTAAGGATCAAAGGCGGGGGGATACTTAACTACAGCATGCTTAATCAAAACCAGTTCTCCCTGTCCGGTACCTATAACATCGGGGAAGGAGTCTGTGATTTAAGACTGGTGGGCTGGCCCAATAAAACCTTTGAAATTGCGGATGGGGCCTATGTCCGGTGGGATGGCAACATGGAGAACCCGGAACTGAACCTGCGAGCCGTAAATAAAGTGGCAAGTTCCTACCAGAACCCCCTGGATGGCAAACAACGCAACGTGGATTTCAATGTGATCCTTCAACTCTCCCAGCACCTCTCGGACCTGGATATTGTACTCACATTCGACACACCGGATCAATACCTGATGAGTATTATCAATACCCTGAGTCCCGAGGACCATATGCGACAGGCCATTACTATCCTGCTCTTCGAAACCGTCGATTTGCCCGGGATCTCCACCACCAGCGACTATATGACCCAGCAGGTGAACCAGATCCTGGCTGCCCAGTTGAATCAGCTTACCCAGTCCACCATCAAAGGGGTAGATATTAGCCTGGGACTGGATTCCTATGAACAGCTAACTCCTTCGGGAGGAACAGAAACCACCACAAGCCTGTCCTACGAGGTAAGTAAGTCACTTATGAATGACCGGGCGCAGATCGAAGTTTCCGGACGTCTTACGGATACAAATGAATTGCCCGGATCATCAGATATGTCCTACAATAATATCTCTTTTGAGTACAGGCTTGATTCGGCAGCCACCAAATATCTGAAAGTATACAATGAGCATTCCTACGAGGATGTGTTTGAAGGGGAAGTGGTCAGGACCGGGGTTGGGATTACCTTCCGGAAAAGGTACAGGCACATCAGGGACATCTGGAGAAGGAAAGATAAGAATGCCGGATCAAAAAAGACAGGGAGATGAGAAGCCTGGTTGTCATATCTCTTGCGCTTGGTTTGATGGTCCTGTGGGGCTGTTCCAATACTCGTTTTCTGACCGGAGATCAGCTTCTTTATACCGGGCGGGAGGAACTTAAGGTCATCCCTGGTGAGAATGACGGGAAAGGGTACAAAAGTGAGCATGTAAAATCAGCCAGGAGCCATGTTAAGTCGGTGAGCAGTCATAAGGTGAATAATTCTCTGCTCGACAGGCGGATCTTACCTCCTGTGGGACTATGGGTGCATAATTACTGGAAGGTGGATGAAGAAAAGAAAATCGGAAGCTGGCTGCATAAAAGCCTGGCAGCTTCTCCCGTACTTATATCCGACGTAAAACCTGAGGCGAGGGCACAAAAGATACGGAATGATCTCTTCGACCAGGGTTACTTTGAGGCTAAGGCCTGGTCAGTGGTCGATACCAGTGCACGCAATCCCAGGAAGGCAAGAATTTCCTACTATGTGGAACTTCCCCCACCCTACAGGTACAGGGAAATTGAATTTGATACCACTCCTGAACCCATTGATACGCTTTTCAATCCCATACATTTCGGGAAAGAGATAAGACCCGGGGACCAGTTCGACCTGGATAAGCTAAAAAGGGCCCGGACCAGGCTGTCCAGGCAGATCCAGGAAGAAGGTTATTTCTTCTTCAGTCCGGGGTACATAGAACTAAATGTGGATACCAGCCTTCAAATGCATCAGTTGAACATGAAAGTGGCCCGGCAGAAAGAACTTCCGGAACCCGTTCTTCAGAGCTACAAAATCGATGCTATCCAGGTACATATTTCACGCCCCTCCGATACAGCCTCCACCGCATCCGACTCTTCCATTTATGAGGATATTACCATCCTTTCCTCTGAATATTACCTGAGGCCGGAAGTACTCAGAAAGGCCATTTTTTTTCGGAAGGGTGAGCTCTATTCCTATGAGGAGCACCGAAGCACCATTACCAGGCTCAACAGCCTGGGCATATTTTCTTATGTAAGGATTTATTTCGAACATTCGGGGGAAGACAGCCTGTCCCCCCTGCTGGATGTGAAGATTGACCTGAAGATGCTGGATAACATCGGACTGGATGTAAGCGCCGACATGGTGATGAAATCGACAGGTTTCCTGGGTCCGGCCTTATCCGTAGGACTTTCCCATGGCAATACCTTCAAGGGGGCGGAAAAGGTGCAAATGGTAGTGAACGGCGGAGTTGAATGGCAATGGGGTCCCAGGGTTGAAAACCAACTGGGTAGTTTGGCCTACGATTTCGGGGTAAGTTCGGGACTGACCTACCCCAGATTCATCCTGCCGGGAAAAAATGAGAGATTCAAATCAATTATGAACCAGGAGACCTCCATAAATCTGGACCTGAACCTTCTGAACCGGACCGCATACTATACCATGTTTTCAGCCATGACCGAACTGAAGTACCGGTGGCAAAAAACCAGGGAAATCCAACATTCTGTTTCACCGGTATACCTGAATTCAGTTTCCCTGATCGCCACCACCCCGGCTTTCGATTCGGTGGTGGATGAGAACATCTATATCCGTAAAAGTTTTGAAGAGCAGTTTATCATCGGGGTGAAGTATGAGTTCACCTATGACAATAAATTCAAGAACAAACCCCACAACTTCTTTTTCAGCGGAGGTTTTCGCAGTTCCGGGAATTATGTGGATCTTTTTGCCAGCATGGGTAAGGATGACACCGACCGGCCCCACTATATATTCAGAAATATTTACTCACAATATATAAAACTAACTACCGATTTCAGGTACTACCTGAATGGCTTTAACAAATCTCTGGTATTCAGGTTCTATGCCGGTCTTGGAATGCCATATCTGAATTCCACCGTGCTTCCCTATGTGGAACAGTTTTTCAGCGGAGGGGCTTATAGTGTAAGAGGTTTTACAGCCCGCACCCTGGGTCCGGGTTCCTATTATGAAAAAGATAACATCTATATCGACCAGTCGGGCGATCTGAAACTGGAAGGAAACATCGAATACCGCTTTGGAATCTCAAAAATTGTACAGGGGGCACTCTTCCTCGAAACAGGAAATATCTGGCTGATCAACGAGGATGAGAACAGGCCGGGATCCCAATTCAATTTCAAGGATTTTCATGAAGAACTGGCTGTGGGAACAGGATTTGGACTTAGATTCGACTTCAGTTTCTTTGTGCTTCGCACCGATGTGGGCTTTCCTCTCCGGACCCCCTATGTACTGAATGAAAAGAACTGGTTGTTCGGGACCGGCAAGATCTGGAAGGACGGATTGTTTTATATAGCCATCGGATATCCCTTCTAGTTGGCGCGGAAGAGATGACCTGAAACATGACAAACCTTCTGTGAATGGTAAAATATGATGTATATTTAAAGCATTAACAAATTATAAAATTTTAAATAGATGAAGAAGCACAGCATTCTATCGATCGTTCTGATCATTTTATTTCAGGGCCTGCTCTTTGGGCAGGGCCAATCTCTTTTTAACGGGAAAGACCTGTCCGGCTGGACCATATACGGAACTGAACTCTGGTATGTGGAAAATGGACTGCTGGTTTGTGAAAGCGGTCCCGACAAGGAATACGGCTACCTGGGCACGGATAAACAATACAAGGATTTTGAGCTGACCCTTGAATTTAAACAGGGCGCCGACGGGAACAGCGGTGTATTTTTCCGTTCCTCCATTGAGGGAACCAGGATCACAGGCTGGCAGGTAGAAGTCGCCCCACCTGGAAGTAATACCGGAGGTATTTATGAATCCTACGGAAGGGCTTGGCTAATCCAGCCTGATCCTGAACTGGACAAGCACCTGAAATTCGGAGAATGGAATGCCATGAAAATCCGTGTGGTGGGCGACCTGGTGGAAACCTGGTTAAACGGACACAAAATGATCACCTTGGAGGATGAAAAAATAGGCCAGGCAAATGGAAGCATTGCCCTTCAGATACACTCGGGTGGAGGGATCAAGGTAATGTGGAGAAATCTGATGATCACAACACTGGACTAGTTTTCATGCAAGCTCGCATTTTTTTCGCCCTTATTCTTATTGCTTCCTGTAACACTCAAAAAGAGGAAACATCCCCGGGGGATAAAATGAGTTCGGAACAGACTGAAGCCTCTGTTCCCTTTCAAAAAGATATGGATGATATCCTGGCCGATGGAAAACTTAAAGCAATAACCACCTACAGCAGTACCAGTTACTTTTTGTACAAAGGACATCCCATGGGATTTGAGTACGAATTGCTGAAAAGCTTTGCAGATTATATCGGTGTGGAACTGGAAATTATCGTTTCAAACAATATCAATAATCTGTTCACAAATCTAAACAACGGCCGGGCAGACATCATAGCGCATGGACTGGCCATCACAAACGAAAGAAAAGAGGATGTGCTTTTCACAGACTACTTATACCTGACCCACCAGGTACTGATACAAAAGAAGCCTGATAACTGGAGGACCATGAACTGGAGTGCACTTGAACATTCCTTAATTAATGACGCCATTGAGCTGATCGGCGACACGGTTTCTGTCCGCAGCGCATCCTCATTTATGGAGCGCTTACAAAACATGTCAGAGGAAATAGGAGGTCAGATCATCATTGATACGCTTCCCGGCACCACCACTACGGATGATGCCATTGATATGGTTCTGAACGGAGAAATTAAATACACCGTTGCCGATAATAGTTTAGCCAGAGTTTTTGCCACCTACGATCCCATACTTGATATCGATGTCCCCATTAGTTTCTCTCAGCGAATTGCCTGGGCAACCCGGATCAGCTCTCCTCTTTTAAATGAAGCCATCAACGAATGGTTGGCCTATGTAAAAAAGGAAGTACTCTACTACATCATCTACAACAAGTATTTTAAGAACAATAAAGATTTCAGAAAGAGGGTCAAGAGTGAATTCTATAGCATTAACAATCAGAAAATAAGTGTTTACGATGACCTGATCAAAGAGAAAGCTAGTAAAATAAACTGGGACTGGAGATTACTGGCCTCGCTGGTGTACCAGGAATCCAGGTTTAATCCAAAAGCTGATTCATGGGCCGGAGCACAGGGCCTGATGCAATTAATGCCGGCCACTGCCACTGAGCTGGGCGTAAAGGATCGCTCCGATCCCATTCAGAGCCTGGAGGGGGGGAGCACCTATTTAAGCAGGCTTTATGGCTACTTTGACTCCATTCCTGATAATACCCAGCGCATTAAATTTGCAATGGCCTCTTACAATTGCGGATACAATCACGTAAAGGATGCCCGGAGGCTGGCCCCAAAATATGAGCTTGATCCGCTGCGATGGGACGATAATGTGGAAAAGATGATCCTGGCCTTAAGCAAATCCAGCAACTACAATGATCCCCTGGTGAAGTTCGGCTACCTGAAAGGCATTGAACCTTATAATTATGTGCGACAGATCTTCGAGCGTTACGATCATTACACCCAATTCATACAGGAATAAAAAGACAGTAAAACAGTATTTATGAAAGCACTTGTTAAATCAAAGCCCACATCAGGGATTTGGATGGAAGATATTCCTGTTCCCGAGATTGGACCCAATGATGTTTTAATTAAGGTTGCGAAATCGGCAATTTGTGGCACAGACCTTCATATTTACAAGTGGGACGAATGGGCGCAGGTCACTGTTCCTGTCGGACTGACTATAGGGCATGAATATGCAGGTTATGTTGCACAGGTGGGGAGCGAAGTAATTGCGTTCAAAGAAGGAGACCGGGTTACCGGAGAGGGCCATATCGCCTGCGGGCACTGCAGAAATTGCAGACGGGGCCGGCAACATATCTGTGAAACTACTATTGGAATCGGGGTGAATATTAATGGCTCCTTTGCAGAATATGTAAAGGTACCCTCTGGCAATGTAATGAAAATTGACGCCCGCATTTCGGATGAGATCCTGGCCATCATGGATCCTTTTGGCAATGCAACCCATACAGCACTCTCGTTCCCGCTGATCGGGGAAGATGTGCTGGTAACAGGAGCCGGCTTAATCGGCAACATGGCCGTGTCGGTGGCACGTTTTGCCGGAGCCCGTTACGTGGTAGCCACCGAAACCAGTTCGTACAGGGCTGAACTGGCAGCTAAGATGGGAGCCACCAGGGTAGTAAATCCCCTGAAAGAGAACCTCAGGGAAGTGATGGATGAACTGGGGATGATCGGATTCGACATAGGTCTGGAATGCTCAGGAGCCCCGGCAGCTTTTAACCAGTTGGTTGAGCACATGTATAATTCAGGTAAAATATCATTGCTTGGGATTTTACCCTCCTCTACCCGGGTGGACTGGAACCGCATTATTTTTAAAGGACTGACCATGAAAGGGATTTATGGACGCGAAATGTATGAAACCTGGTACCAGATGGAGCAAATGCTTTTATCGGGCCTGGATATCTCCCCCATCATTACCCACAGGTATAGCATCGATGACTTCCAGCAGGGATTTGATATAATGGCAGAAGGAAACTGTGGCAAAGTGATCCTAAGCTGGGACTGAATATGGACGTTTCACAAGTAATTATTTGGTTTCATTAATATGATTTGATTCGCAAGACTCCAAAGCTTATCTTGCAGTAAGAATCCCCTGCAATGAATAAAATCCTGTGCTCCCTTACCCTGCTGGTCCTGCTTTCACCCCCATTCTATTTGCACGCCCAATCGCCCGAAACCGATAGCCTTGATAACCTGCTGAAGCAACACACCAGGAAAGAAACGATCCGGATCAGGCTTTTGAATTCCACTGCCAGGACCCTTTACCAAAAGGACCACGAGCGGATGTTTACACTGGCCTCTGATGCCATTGAACTTTCGGAAAGGTTACGTTACCCGAAAGGAAAAGCCGATGGTCTTCAGATCCTTGGAATGTACCACTACAGCAAATCCGGGAATGAACAGGCAGCGGAATATTTCCGGGAAGCTTTAACTATTTACGAAAAGCTCTGTTTCAAAACCGGGATCTCAAAGAGCTTATACAACCTGGGGCGGTTATCGTAGAAGATGGGTGATTATGAGGCTGCCCGGGAACAGTTTGAACTCTCACTGAAACTGGCCAGGGACCATGAACTGACAGTTATCAAAGGGGATAAGATGCCCATTGGAATTTACGAGGACCATCGGTCCTTCACCTGTCACGAACAGACCCTGAAAGAGAACGACACCCTCTACCTTTTTTCCGATGGCTATGTGGACCAGATCGGGGGGCCTCGCAGGAAATCCTTCCGATCCAAATACTTCAGGGAGCTCCTGCTGCAAAACCACCACAGGAACATGAAGGAACAGCAACAGCTCCTTGAAAGCAGCCTGGATGAATGGAAAGGTGACAATGAGCAAATTGATGATATCCTGGTGATCGGTTTCAGGGTTTGAAATCAGGGATCAAAGGAAAGCCTGATAAACCGGGTTTCAAAGTGCTCAATAAGCAGGGGACCTGTAAGTACCGAAAGCTCCTCTTCCAGTACACTAACCTCCTCAATGGATGTGGCCCCGGTCTCTTCCTGAAGTCTGCGGGTATCCAGAATGGCATGTCCGCCTTCCACTTCCCTCAGGTGCAGTATAATTCCCTTCCCGTCCATGGACAGGGTTGAATTCACCAGCAAGAGATTGGGAACATCCAGGTCCATCAGTGAACGGGAAACCAGCCCGGTCTTGTCTGCAGAACCGGAAGGCATCTTAATCCTGGACAGGAGGGGCACGCTTTCACTCCTGCCATAATGGGTGGCAAAGCTTGTGGAAGGATCCGCAGAGGAGGTGATGCTGTAGGACCATCTCAGTTCTCCCTGCTGACTGGCTTTGAAATTGGTCACCCAGTAATTATTGAGTACCCAGGAGTAAATGTGATTTGTTTCAGGCTTCAGCCGGTAGTAGTACCTGCCAATATTGATATCACCGAAATGCACCAGGGGAACGTCTTTGCTTGTAAACACAATTTGTGCATCCCGGCTCTTAACCGCAGCAAAATTTTGTATGGTATTCCAGTCAGCTGATGATCCGGCCAGCTGGTTTACCCCGGGGTATACAAGTCCTCCCTGCGCCTCAAAGGCCAGCTTCCCCCCTTCCAGTTTAAAGGGGAAAGACACATAAATCCCTTCCGGTGTGAAAACCGGAAGTTTCACCATCCGGTAAAGCAAGTCTATCTTTTTCTGTCTGTGGTATAAGCGGATCTCAATCTGCACCCCCCTCTCATCGGCACACACAGGCATGTCAGCCTGCAGGAAGATGCTCTTATAAATGCTTCCGTTCTCCTGTTTTATGAGCCGGATGTTACTGAAGGTGCTTCTTTTCATAGTAAGAGGCCTGTATACGGTATCCCTGTTTGAATTGGTCAGGCGTTCCAGCTCATGCCGGTTTGCAAGTTCTTCATATACAAAATGGCCGAGGCTCAGGCTGTCATGAGCGTCCACCAGGTCTCTCATCAACTCTTTATCAAAAATCTGTGTAATCACACCTTTTTCCGGATCGACTGTGACTGAATAATACTCATTTTCAAATCCACTGAAGTCTTCAGGCGGCTTTATCCCGCTTTTCCCACCCACATTGACCTGGAGTGTTTTATATCCCAGGGGAGGGACATCTTCCACCCAGAGCCCGTAGTAAGCTCCCTCAGTTCGTCGATCGTATGCCTGCCAGGGCACTTCTTCCCCATCGGGTCCGGTGATGGTAAAAGACTCATCCCCGGGAATGATCCCATACTCGATAAACAGGTGGACCAGGCCTGATCGCTCCCAGTTCAGAGTATTGAAAACCGAGATAGTGGGCAGGTCGGACTTATTCAGGGCCGGTTCAAGAAAGGCCAGGGCTTTTTCCTGGAGCAAACTTGATTTTTTGGCAGCCTCCCAGGCATAGGAGGATTTCATACCCCACTGGTTAATCGTGTTCTGACCCAATGGATCCCGGATGCTCTCGGCTGCGCCATGGGTATGTTCGTCGTAGAACAAAAGGTTGTCATACACAGCTTCGATATCTTTATTAATATCCTGAGGAAGCTCTTCACCCAGTATCCTGGCCATGCTTAAAAGGGTCTCACTGCTGGCAATCTCCGCATGGGTATTCCTGACCACTTTGGTTTCATTGGCTGCGGAACCCACCCCATCGGTCCACCAATCGGGCCAGGCTACCTTTTGTGCCGGGATCTCATCTGCATGGGATTCATCCAGAAATACCATGAAATCCCTGGCAAGCGCACTGCGCAATTTTGGCCATTCGTATTTTTCGTTCCACTCCCTGATGATGTCACATACTGCCACCGAAGGGGGGGAATTGTCTGTCACATAGCCTGAGAACTGCAGGGAAATTTTATCATAAGGATATTCCTTTTTTTCCAGTCCGGTCAGATACCTGGAAAGATTCGATCTGAACACATCCTGCTGACCCGTGTGCAGACTTAAGGCATTGCCATGCATATAGTGCTCACTCCTGTATGCCAGCAAGCGCTTTCCGGCAGGCGACTGCCACCAGAATGCAGTTGGTTTGTTAAAAGGTTTACGTGCCCTGTGTGCGTGAATGCCCATGGTAAGGTACCTGACATCCGTATGGTGAAAATAGTCCACCAGGCACCATGCAATTCCATTCACATCATTCTGCATGGCTGTTGTCACATCGATGCCACTGTTTTTCAGCATCCTGATAGTCCTGGTCTGTGCCGCCAGGGCAGGTTCATCAATGATCTCAGAGAAATTCAGGAACATGCCTGTCGCTTCGATCCTGCCTTCCCGGATCCGTTTTAACAAGCGCTCTACCTGCTCATCAGGCCTGCTTCTCAGGTATTCCCTTACCGACCAGGATGTCTCGCAGGTCCATCTGAATTGCGAGGCTTCAGGAAAGTGATCGGTCTGATCGCAGAAATCCAGCGCATGATCGATGTAGCGCAGATGCTCTGCGAGGATTTCTGTCTGGGGGCGCGTATAGCCAATATCTGAATGAGTATGCTGTACCAGGAAGATTTCCCATTCTTTCACCGGAGACAAAGTCACAACTTCCTCCCGTGTTTCCCGCCCGTCAATGCTGATCATGGCTTTCAGAGTGGTGGGCTGATCCACCTTTGGCACATGGATCTCCACATGATTATAACCTGCTTTAAGAACGGTTTCGGTCTTAGATCCGCCCATAAGGATGCTGCCACGGGCATCTTCTCCCAAGTGAATTATATCCACACTCAGGGAATGCAACAAACGATCCCGGTCTTTGACCACAACCTTGTTCTGATACAGGACTGTTTCCTCTGCCAGGCCTGTTTTATAGGTCATAAACCAGGAATCATCCTCCACCGCTTCAGCAGTTATTTCAATGGTAGCCGCACGTCCCTTCTCAATGGCTTTTACAGGCATTCTGAGGATGGCAAATCCCATCTCATCCCCGTTTGTATCAAGCATGGTGACATTAAACCTGAGCTCTGCTCCCTCCTTGCCCCGTATGCTCCGCATTCCAATTTCACTCTTAAGCGGACTGGAAAACCTGAACCTCTCAGTTCCGTTCACACTCAGGATAAATGGTACCGGTTCGGGATCGGTATCCATGCTATACACCCAGATAAAGGAAACAAAATCCCCATTATATGATTCCGGAACAACTTCAGTAAGCCAGCGAATGGGTTCAAAGTCAGCCCGGCCCCTCATTAATAAAGCGGACGTCACATCAGGGATGGGGGAATGATAGGCAAACCTTTTTCCGCTGATCTCTTCAGCATAACCCTTAAAATACCGATCCACATCATTTTGCGCATTCGCAAATCCCGTAGTCAATAACATGACCATAAGCAGGCCTAACTTCATAACCCCCGTTTTTTTTTACAAGATACACTTTATCTCATATAGAACTTTTTGCCTTAGTCTTACGTATAAAGAATAGTAATTTCCATAATCCAGGTTATTATGATAAACAGAGTCGATATCTTACGTAATTACCACGACCAGGCCATTATCATTACCCTGTCGGATGTGAATGAATCATTATCCGGCATGATTGTCGACGATACCCCGGATGATTATTGTGTATTCGTAAAAGATCAGGATCTGGTCGAATATTATGAGACTAAGGAAGAAACCCTGATGGAAAAGGTATACTTCAAGGACCTGACGGCCATTGACTACCAGTAATAAGGCATCAGTCCGGTAAATACGATAGCTTTTTCACATACCAGAATTCTTTGGAGTGTGTGATATTTCGGGAAGCGATCGCATCCTGACACCTAAAACAATGCCAGTTTCTGCCCGAAAACGTCTTAATAATATCCCATTTCATAAAATTTCTCATAACGTGGTTATTCATTATCCTGTTTGTATTTGTTTTAGGTACTTTGGGGATAATCGTTATCCTCCAATGGCTAAATATTATCGTCAATGACATCGTTTTAGTGGGTTGATGGATAATCAATGACCATATCGCCTTTGATGTGGGATTTTTCCCTGCAGGATGGTGGTGTATATTGGCAATCACTTGTTTTTAAGCAATCTCGCTTGATAATAGCTCTTCCCGCAACATCAAGCCATTGAAATAACATATGTCAGATGAAACTTATCAATCCTTCGGAAATTTCAGGTAAGATCTTAACATTGCTTGAGGAGAGTGATGAGCGTGTCTTAACGAAAACAGGAAAAAACAGAACCGGAACTTCCGGATCTATTCATACAAATCTGAAACATCTGCTTCTGATAGTTCCAGAAAGAACTGGGCCATTTTCTCTGTAATGAATTCGCTAAAGATTTTTCCTTTCTCAGCGGTGGCAAGTCTGGGGTCACCAATGCCTGTGTCTTTAGAAACTTTGGTCCATTCTCTCGGTGACCATGCCCATTTCTCCCTGAATCCGTCAAACTTAAAGTTTCTGGCAGACCCGTCTCCCGCATCTTCCATTGGGAGCACCAGATCGGGAAAGGCATGCAGCATGATACTTGTTTCACCTTCATTGGCATGGTCGCCGCCTTTTTCAAAAAAGTCAGTCCAATCCCCAATTTGAAACCACCCAAGCTCAGCTAGTAATATGTGGGTATCCTTTTGAAGTTCCCTGATCATCTGCTTGAAGCTGTTCCCCCCGTGGCCGTTAAGTATTACCAGCTTTTCTATTCCATGATCCTCCAGGCTTTCAATCACATCAGCAAGCACCATGGCCTGTGTGGAAGGATTCATGTTGACCGTCAGCTTGATATCAAGCTGCTGGGTGTTAACTCCAAAGGGAATTACCGGCAGTACAATGACCCTGGCTCCTCTCATCCATGCCAGTTCAGCAGCGAGTTCTGCAAAAAATTTAGTTTCCAGGTTATCGGTCCCGTATGGTAGATGATAATTATGTGCTTCTGTTGCCCCCCATGGGAGAATGGCCAGTTTGTAATCGGCCTCCTTTACATTTTTCCAGTTGGTCTCTTCCAGTATAAATGGTCTTGGCTTCATCTTTCAGTTTTTAATGATATGAATTAGGTGTGCTACACAGGATCTTTTCCCCTTTCGGACGGAACCGGTTTCCATTCAAAACAGTTGGAGGGGCAAATATCGAAGCAGGTACTGCAACCTGTGCAGCTATATGGATCAACTTCGGCCACGATCCCCTTTTTGTTCTTTTTTGCCAGTCCTGTTCCGGGTTTCATCCGGATGGCATAACAATGACCAATGGCAGTGCATAATTCACACCCGGTGCATTTCTCTGCATCCACAAAAGCGACCGCTTCATCAATCTCAATTTTTGGTGCTGTTTTGATCCTGGGAATGATCATATCCCGCATATCACCCAGGGATGCATAATTGTGGCGATCCAGATAATCTTTCAGTTTTCCAATCTCTTTCCCCAGGAAGTTATAACCACGCAACATGGTCTCTGTACAAACTCCCACAAAATCGGCCCCCATCATCACCATTTCGATATAGTCCTTCCAGTTGGCCAATCCGCCATATCCGCACAATACAGGCTCCGGTCCATTCAGTCTCCTGATCTCATACACATCCTTTAATGCCAGTGGCTTTAACCAGGGTCCGGTCAGACAGTTGACTCCATAATCATGCTGCAGGCGGTGTGAACTCTCCAATGGATTCTCAATATCTGCAACCGGTGCCATTCCCAGCCTGTTCCCAACGGAACTAACCACATCAGCTCCTGCTTCATAGGATGCTTTCGCTGCTTCCGCAATGCCTCCCCCTTCCGGAGTAAGCTTCACAAAGAGGGGGATGCTTGTTGCTGCTTTCACTGCACGAACCACCTCAGCAACTTTTTCGGGATGCTGGCCCATGGAAGCGCCGGTGTGTTTAGCCGATGATTCTCCACTTAATTCAACATTGAAGGACATATTGGGACAGCACATATTGAGCTCGTTGCCATCTGCACCTGCATTTTCAAATGCCCTGGCCATCCTGACCCAGCCATCAATGCCCTCAGGTCCATCATAACTGATGTTACTGAAAATTTTAGTCACTTTAGCTTTCTGCTTTCCACCTTCACAAATACGTAGTGCTTCATCCAGTTTTATCCTTTTCTCCAGTGTAAATCCATGTAAACCTATTTTCTTCCACCAGGAGTACCGGGGCAGTCGATTAATATAGGGTTCCGGATCTATGGTGAGCTTGATAAATGCCGCACCCCAGCCTGCTTCATCAATTTGCCGGATCATATCCACAGTTTTCACAGTGGGTCCCGAGCCAACACAAAAGGGATTATGAAAGGTCACACCAGCTTTCGTAAGGGGCATGTAGGTTATCTCATGAATATCAGTCATCATATGGACCTGCCTCCAGCAGGATAAATTACAGGGTTACAAGCTTTCCGCTCTGAACGGATTCATAAATCGCAGATACAGCTTTCAGGGCATGCAAACCATCCTCCCCGGAGGTGCCCGGCATAGATGTCTTATTGTTTATAACACAATCGACAAAATGCTCAATTTCATTTACATAACCCAGTGAGAGAAATTCATCCACTGCAGGTTTTGTCCAGCCATGGGTAAAATCTGTCTTTTCCAGAGCATAGCCATACCCTTTCCGGCTGTATACCTCCATAGGTGAACCTTTGGTGAGATCTATATGTATATTGCCTTCACTCCCGTAGATTTCCACCCTGTCGTCCATGCCACCAACTGTGATATAATTGGCCTCTACAAAACCCTTTACTCCGTTTTGCAGTGTCAACATTGCAACCGACCAGTCTTCACCTGTATAATCCTGATGTACCAGATTGCTTGCTCCCCCGGAGGTGGCCATTCCCAACACCTCTTTAACTTCACTTCCGGCGAAGAAGGAGATAAACGCCACCGGATGTATGCCCAGATGGATCATGGCTCCACCCCCGCAATACTCTTTATTTTGTGCGTAAATCGAATGCGAGCCATTATGTGTCTCTTTTGCCTTAATATAAAGCAGTTTCCCGATCCCCCCCTCTTCAACGATCTCTTTAGCCCTGGTAAGGGCAGGTGCGAATAACCAATCTTCTGCATACATCAATCGCACATTGTGCTTTTCACAAACATCAATCATTACCCTGGCATCAGAGATCTCTGTGGCAATAGGTTTTTCACAGATAATATTCTTTATACCGGCTTCGGCAGCATCAACCACAATTTGTTTATGGAGGAAATTCGGAACGCAAACACTTAACAGATCCAGATTCTCCTTCAGGAACATCTCCTGATAATCAGTATACGTGGAAGGAATGCCATAGTCAGCTGAGAACTTTTCCAGGTTATCCAATGAAGCCACGGCTTGCATCTTCACGCTTGAGAAACGTTTATAGGATTCTGCATGTAACCAGGCAGCAAACTGTGCCCCGACTATTCCGACTTTTATTTTCTCCATAACAGCTTATTATCTCATCAATCTGTAATAAATGGTCATTGCAATATTTATATATATTTTTCTGCAAATAATTTTAACGATTTCCGGATTACATCCACATCTCCTGGTTTCTCTTCCTTTTCAACCAGAGAAAGGGGAGATGACATTCCCATGACGGGGGTATAACCGGCTGATGATATGGCTTTTCTATACCCTGGAGCCGTCTCGAAATTGACTCCTCCTGTGGGCATAATGATTTTGCCATTGTGCCTGTCACGAACGAATGGTGCCAGTACACCACCAATTCCTGAAGAACCTAGCACACCGGCAGGGAATATCTTTATGGCATCGGGCTCCAGTCCATCAGGCCGTTCCATGAAATAGTTAAACTCCGTGGGGGTCATGATGGCAGGAGCTGAAAAAATCTCCCTCTCCCGGGTTATCCTGAGAAATTCTTTGCCTTCTGCATGACCTCCCATTACGTTACCGGGAGCGACAATCATCTCAAATCCCATATCGATGGCCTGCTCCAGTTCCGATGGATTGATAATACTTCCGCATCCCAGTACAAAGGGATTGTCTGCCGGGGATTCCTCACGCAGTTTAACCAGCTCTGCCATTCCTTCCTTCAGAATGGAAGGGTCGATGCGAAAGGTGGTTTCGGCCACATATCCGGCCTTATAAACTTCAAGCATGGTGCTTACCAGATCTTCCGGCTTTTTTACATGCTTCTTGTTGATCACGACCACTACCCCGTTTTTCAACATAGCGGTCCTGACTTTTTTCCTGTCAAATGTATAACTCATGACTTTCTTTATAAGATTATTATCTGATCGCCTTTACTCCACCCCCTGATCTGGCTCTTTTTACTTCTCTTTCAATATCCTTGATGGTTACCATGGTAAAGTCTCCCGGCGTTTCCTGGACTAAAATACCATGGGCTGCCCCCCACTCTGCTGCAGTCTGTAAATCCTTTCCATACATGATGGCCGCAAGTACGCCGGACGTAAATGAATCGCCACCACCCGTCCGGTCAGCTATGGGAATATTCTCGCGTACAGGCGCTACATAAAAAGCATCGTTCTGCACATCATATAACGCAGCTCCCCAGTGGATCAGATCGGCATTTACCGCTCCACGCCACTGTGTCCCAATCAGGCTTAAATTGGGGAAATCGCCGGCCACTTTCCTGACGGTTCCTTTATATGCTTCAAGCCACTCTTCAAAAGAGGCGCCTTTTTTTGTGATGGTTTCATATCCCAGCGCATCACTCAGATCGGAATCATTTCCCACCAGGAAGCCCAGATATGGAGCCACCATTTTATTAATGGAGCGGGCAATGCTTTTATCTGGCTGAACCTTGGCCCGGTAGTTCAGATCAGCCGCCACAAAAACCCCGTGTTCATTTGCTTTCTGAACTGCTGCCATGGCTACATCAGCGGAGCGTTCTGATAACAGCGTGAAAATACCCCCCGTGTTGAATACACGAACACCCTCCCCGCCGAATAGTTTATCCCAGTCGAAATCATTCTCCTGAAGTTCCCTTATGGCTGAGTGGGCACGGTAATAGACCGTATCGGACGGGATCACCCCCCGGCCATTGTAGGTGAAGTTTATTCCATTGCATAAGCCTCCTTTTTGATCGGTACTGTGTGCAGTGCCATCATTGTCTGTATTATACCAGATAATATTGGAGGTGTCCACACCGGCTTCTCTGAGCTGGTTGCGGATATTCAATCCAATATTGTCATCAACCAGTGCCGTCAATACACTGCTTCGTAAGCCGAATGTGTAGGCCAGACCACAGGCCACATTGGTCTCTCCCCCGCCCTGGGAGAGACGAATCTGCCTGGCTCTTGCTGTGGGTACATCAAAAGGGTCCAGGCGCAACATCACTTCGCCCAGTGAGACGCCATCATATTTACAACTATCTGCCGGTTTAATCCCGGTATACTTTACTACCTTTTTCATAATTCCAAGTATCTGATTATCGAATGCGATTACGTCAAAACAGCCTTATTTACTACATGTAAAGGCCTTTTCCCATTAGCAAAGGCCACAACAGCTTCTGTGGACATCAGCTGCATACCGATCTTGCCGGAATCCGTATCGGAGCCCACGTGGGAACTGACTACAATATTAAGTGTGCCATCCAGGGGCAGGTCTTTTTCCAGCCATATCTCATCCAGGCCAAAGCCCCAGATCTTTCCATTTTTTACAGCGTGATAAACAGCCCTGTTATCGGTCAGGATCCCACGGGCACAATTAACAAGCACGGTAGTCTCTTTCATCAGGTCCAGCTCCTTTTGCCCTATCATCTGTTCACTGGCAGAAGCGTGGAGTGTAATAATATCGCTCTCCCTGTACAGTTCTTCAAGGGTAACATACCTGGCATTATTCTTGCCAGCCCACTCATTATCCTGGTAGATATCATAGGCCAGGATCTCCACACCATACCCACTCATTAGTCGGGCCACATTCTTTCCTATGGTACCGGTTCCAACAATACCCAATCGTTTGCCGGTAACATCCAGGCGGGATGGCCCCTCTTTTACCTTGCCATTGCTGGCAGTAGCGTAATGAGAAACCCTGCGCCCAGCAACAGCCATGATGGTTGCTTGTGTCCATTCGGCGGTGGGCAGGGCATTGCATCCGGGTGCATTGCTTACCATCACACCAAATTCAGTGGCCGCTTCCAGATCAACTGATGAATAGCCAATACCATATCTGGCAATCAGTTCCAGGCTGCCTCCACCATTCTTGCCAATTACGGAGAGTAGGGTCCTGTCGTAAATCTCCAGATCCGCAATTACTGCAACAACATCCCGAAACTCTCTTGCAGTCAACGGGTCTTCCGGATTTCTACCGCAGTTATAGACCACTTCCAACTCCCCGCTAAATGCTGCTTCCAGATCTGTCAGCATCTGTTTTGCCTTACCCTCATCCCTGGGATGGCTTATCAGTTCATCCAAAAAACTGGTGGCTAATATGAGAATCTTCCTTTTCATGATTCAACATTAAGTTTACGAACAAATATTGAAATAACAGAGATAATAAACAGGACAATCATCAGAGCCAGATCTAATCGCCATCCCATTATTTCAGCAGGGAACAGATTAAAAAGTGAAAGAAGGAACAGCAAGAGTGCAATGGAACTGGCAATTATAATTTCTTTCCCGGGGGTTCTTTTTGAAATGACCCCGATAATGACAATGGGTGAAATCATTGCAGTACCGGCAAAACTCATTCTTGCCAGCAGCACCAGTTCATCTCCAATGATTACTGAGAAAACCAGCACAATCATGGCAAAAATGAACAGGGCGATCTTTGTCTGCCGGAAGTTCTTTTTATCATCTCCTTTCAGCAGGGACCTGAATTCCGAACCCAGTGCAAAGATCTGTGCATTGGAAGTAGATAGTACGGCAGCAAACAGCCCCACTATGGCCAGCGCAGCCACAATATCCGGCTGATCAAACAGCAAAGCATTTTCAACAAACTCCTGTGTAGAAGATTCAGTGTACATTACTGAGCCATACATGCCTATCAGTGCTGTGGCCACGAATACGAGCAATGCTACCACGCCTACACCGGCAGCCATCCTGTATGTCTCCTTCATGTTCTTCATGATTGCAATACGGGATGAAAACTGGGGCTGTGATGCAGGCAGCAGAACAATTACCAGAAATGATGCAATAAGGAATTGTGTTGTGAACAGGCCTTTTGGCCCCGGGGTGGAAAGCAGGGAGGCATCCGTCTGTTTCACCTGATTAAACAGCTCCTCAATATTGCCAATATGTTGTACGGAATTATACCCAATAATAGTGAGAACAATCAGCAGTAGCACACCCTGAATGGCGTCACTGAAAACAATGGCTTTCAGTCCCCCGATCTCGCTGTAAAGCAGCATCACAGATATGATCAGGATAGCCCAGCCATAATGTGGCATGGTATCGGGAAAGATGGCGGTAAAGAACATGGATATTCCGCGGATCTGTATAGCCACATATGGTATCAGGAATATAAAAGCTGCCACAAAAACAATATATCCCGCCCATTTGGTTCTATAGATAGTTACCAGCATTCCGGCCATGCCTTTATATCCGATCTCTTTTGCCTTTTTGCGCAGATGGTAGCCGAACCAGAAGATCATAAAGAACATGATTCCGTCCGACACAGGTAAAAAGATCCAGGCTCCCACACCATGCACCCTGAAAAAATCGGGGACCCCGATAAAAATAAATGCACTGAACAAAGCTGCAGCATAGGTCAGGATGCCCAGTAAAGCCCCCACACTTGAACCTGCCAGCATAAAATCATCAATGCTCTTGTTTTGCCTGACCGCTTTTGTGGAAACCAGCACAAGCAGCAGAATAAATGCAATACTGAAAATCCAGAACCAGCTAATCATTGCTCTCTTTATATATTTTTGAATGAACAAATATCCCCACCAAACTCAAGGCAACCATGACCAGATAGACAAAAAAGCCTGTCCATAATGTGTAGGGCAGATTAAACAATTCAGGGGTAAACTTTCCTTTGGGTGTAATAACAGGGGTAAATATGAGAATTGAAACACTAAGCATTCCCAGCTGCACCAGGAGCCATATGGTTTTATGTCTTTTCATTTTTCTTGTAGGTTTATTATCATTTCAGGATTACTCCAATACCCGGTTCCGTCATTAACATTAAAATAACTAAAAATATACGACACTATTGGTATTCTTGAATACAAATCTGTGCTCGTGCACATATCTCTTATAAAATCGCTCTATTTGCCACACAGACTTGACATTTGGCAATGGATTTCGTAAATAGCATACCTGAGGACTTTTGAGGAAATAGCAAACCTGATTGCGGATATTAAAGAGGAGCCGGGACTGTAAGATGCGATCTCTGATATTCATATTAGTGTGGAGTATTGCACTCCCTGTCCCGCAGGATTATCCGACGAAGAACGGAAAACCAACCAGAAAGGGAATTGAACAATACATAGAGGACAATAGCGCTTCTATACTAATCGAATATCAAAATTTTATAAAGGATACACTTTATAATGTCTGGTTCTATACCGAAGATTTAACTGATTACCTTGCAAATGATCCACTGGAATTGGGGTGGTATTATCCAAATGAGATCTACATCACAACTTCAGAGCTGTTTATAGCCTATGAACTTGCCGACTTATCAAAAGTACATAAGGCTTTGATTTCGGAGAGTAACAAATTTGTGAAGTCCACTGTTATTCATGAACTTACGCATAATTATATTCATCAGATCAGCATCGAAATGCGATCCGTTGACAAGATTAGTGTACATAGATCTTTTCAAACCAACCTGTGGATCCTCACATCCCAGGAATCTTTCGGACGCAGCTTTATCGAAGAAGGTTTATGTGAATACATCTCAGAAAAAATGGGAGAGCTTATTCCTTCAAAGCGACCCTACATCCCCGGAACAGTAGAAGACCTGATTGATAAAAACAACAGCTACAATGTGAAATATAAGTATTCCACACATTTTCTGAAGCCCTTTCTGGATACAAAGGATTTTAAGAAGGCTGTAAAAATCATATTGCACAATGCCCCGCCAAGCTACATGGAAATCCTGGACCCGGAACGATACTTTGACAGATTGGTCTGGCCTTTGTAGCTCCACTTTCCGCCTTATTCTTCAGGGACCTCATTCCCGACCTTACGAGCAAGCTCGGCTTCGCTCATATTCACACCCAGTTTCAATCCGGCCTCAACATATAAATTCCATACAGCAGCAAGAAAAACATAGCCCGAAAACTCTCCTGCATCGGGCACCAGTATGGTTGGGAACGGGGTTTCATGGTGGGAGATCGCGATAAGGTTGAGTTGTACCCCATCAACGAGTACCTCTTTGAATTTATCAATCTCCTCGGGAATAGGATTTATAAGGATGACCAGTTCATCCCTGTTCATTACCTCTTCAATGCCATGTACCGCATAGGTGCCAGCAAGAAAATCTGACTTTTTGCCCAGAATCTCATTGGCTTTAAGCGTGAGTTCTTCTGCCACACCATCATTATATCCTGCCAGATAAATAAAGGAGGCTTCCAGAACCATATCCACCAGGTGGTCATCAATTTCCAACATAAGGGCTTCTTCCACCATCCCGGCAAGTGACGCAAGGTCCAGCTCATGTAACCTGTCCATCAGGTGCAGCACTACGGAATCATAAAAGAGTGCCTGCTCCATGACGCTTTTTGTGGCTGCCACAGCACGTTCTGTACCACAATTTAATATAAAGGTAGAATCAGCAACCTTTTCCAGGGGAGTATTTCTCTGACTTGTAAGGCCAATTACTTTTGGATTGGTCCTGGACAATCTTTTGGTTAAATGAATAAGCTCCTTGGTTCTTCCGGAATTGGAAGCACAGAATACCACCCCGTCTGTCATATCGTATAAAGATGCCTGATGGGCCCCTTCTGCAAAGATTGGGATCTCCAGTCCCCATTTAAATGCTTTTAAAATTGCATTTTTTGCCGGGAAGATCCTGCTGGAGCCCTCACCGGTAAAAAGAATTCTCTTCCTGTTCTTAATGATTTCCGCCAAATTCGAAGTCAGATCCAAATTGAAGGATTTAATAATATCCACTGTATCCATCATCTCCCGGATGATGATTTCACGACTGTATTTCTCTTCGGTGCGGTTCACTATTATTCATGTTTATAGTTATAATAAAGGGCTGCAGCTCCCAGAATGGCAGCATTCTTCTCTTCACTGAATACAATTTTCAATTTATCAATGATATGCCTGCTCGGGAAGGATTCCAATTCAGCTCGCATGGCTTCTTCAAAAAAGGAACGGGCTTTTGCAATTGAACCACCAATGACAATCATTTCAGGGTCGAAGGCTAATATCAGGGTGTAAATGGCTTCTCCCACGTTATGTCCAAATTTATTGAAAATATCGATGGCTTCACCCTTCCCTTCCAGGGCATACCTGTGAGCCTCTGCAGCACTTGTGTTGTACTCACTTTCAAAAAACTGACTGCTGCAGTAATATTCTGTGTCGTGCTCTTTATACTTGATACGGCTGAAATCACCTACACCACAATTCTTGCCTGAATAGAGTATCCCATTCACGATGACTCCTCCGCCAAATCCTGTTCCAATGGTCAGGCCAATGATATCGTCATAACCTTTCCCGAGGCCAAAGTGCTTTTCCCCTACCACAAAGCAGTTGGCATCGTTGTTCAAATACACCGGAACCTGAAACGCATCTTCAAATATGCTTTTAAGATTAACATCGATCAATCCCGGCAGATTCGCAGAAGCACGCAGGATGCCGTTGACCGGATCTACAAGACCCGGCATACCCACTCCTATTCCTTCAATCTCCCCGTCCGTAAGCTCAATGATTACCGACTTAATTGCAGCGATGATGTCATCACGCTCTCTGGACTCAGGTGTGGGTATCCTCTTTTCATTTATGACTTTTCCTTTTTCAATTAAACCGGCATGGATCTTGGTTCCCCCCAGATCTACCCCAAGCACTTTATTATTAAGCATCTCATTTAATGTTTCATATGTATTCAGCTATTTCCCCTGATACACCCCGTATTTTTTAGCTGCCTGAATGAAGGCTTCCACATTTTCCATGGATGTATCACTTTGTATAATGTGTGCTGGTGAGATGATGTAACCGCCCCCTTTGCCAAGGATCTCGATCTTCTCCTTTACATCGGCCTCAATCTCCTCAGGAGTTCCCCTGGGCAGGAGGTACTGCTGGTCCAGTGCACCCCAGAAGGAGAGACGGTCCCCAAACCGGTCCTTCAGCTCCTGTGGATCATGGCCCGGCACACCGGGCTGAACCGGATTAAACACATCCACTCCCACCTCAATAAAATCATCCAGAAGCGGTGCCACAGCCCCATCACAATGCTGGGCAATGATAATGGCCGGGTTTACAGCTTTTATACCTGCAATCAGCTCAGCCATCGCAGGTTTATAAAAAGTACGGAAGGTCTCCTCGCTCATCAGCAGGTTATTCTGGGCACCGTAATCATCCCCGAACCAGATGGCATCCACACCCCGTTTAGCAAGTTCTGTTGCCACACCAAGGCTGAATTCTTTTGATTTCCTGATCAGTACCGGCAGGTATTCAGCTTCCAGCATCATGTCCACCATGAGTTTTTCCATTCCCACCAACTGGCGCACCATGGCAAATAGGGTTACCTCCACATCGCCCACGATAAAATAGTCCTCTTTATATTCAGCTATATCCTCTTCGGCCTGTATATAGCGTGAAGGGTCGTGCGGATCAGGGAATTCATAAGCCTCCGCCTCCTCGACAGTCCCGATCTCCTTTAACGGTGCGTCAACCACATCCATATAGACCGGTCCCTGCCGCATTTTCATCCCGAATTCATTGACAAATGCGCCCTCTGCATCCTTCACGATCTTAAAACCGGACGCGGCCTCTCCTCCGACCACAACCAGGTCACTGCCCATCTTTGTGCGGATTGAATTGGCACCAATCCGGAATGTCAGGTCCTCATAGTAAGACCTGTTCAGCTTATAGGAAATTCCGTATTTCCTGCTGAAAGCCTCAATAAGAGGTTCAGACAGGTCGAATTGAATGGGCACCCTGTCAGGTAGTTCTTCCCGCTTAATGGCCCTTTTTACTCTTTCTTTTGATGTCATACAATGTGTTTCTTTTTTGAAATTAACCACAGACCAAGGACCGTTAAACTACCATTTATTAACAGGATCTCAAAGCCGAACTTAAACCCGAATAGCCGTTCAGAAAAAAAGTAGAGCAGCACAGAGATAATCGGAGCGGACACTGCAACTACAGGTACAAACTTATCCTTTACCGGTCTTTTGGAGAACATCCCAAAAGCAAAGAGGCCCAGAAGGGGTCCGTAGGTATAACCGGCCACCCTGATAAAAGAGTTGATCAGACTGTCGTTGTTCAGGGAATGAAAAACAACAATGACCAGGAATACAAGTATTGCAAATCCAAGGTGAACCAGGGTTCTTATCCTTTTCGAAATGGGTTTTCCATCCTTTCCCATCTCCATCAGGTCAATGCAGAAGGAGGTGGTTAAGCCTGCAAGGGCCGAATCGGCACTGGAGTAAGCTGCTGCTGCAATTCCGATCAGGAATACCACCCCGGTGAAGGTCCCCAGGTGTTTCAGTGCCAGTAAGGGGTAGAGCTCATCGGTCTGCTCCGGAATTCCGATCCCGTGATGGGCCGCATACATATATAGCAACAGGCCCAGTCCTAAAAAAATGACATTAACCACAAGCAGTGAACTACCAAAAGAGAACATATTCTTCTTGGCCTCCCTGATGGTGGGACAGGTCAGGTGTTTCTGCATAATGCTCTGGTCGAGCCCATTTGTAATGATCGTAAGGAACATGCCTGTGAAAAAGAGCTTAAAGAAGTTCCGGTCACTCATCCAGTCCCATACGAATATCTTTGATTTCGGATCTTCGGCCATCTGTCCGATCATCTGCCCGAATGAGAGATCCATCCGGTTTGCGATTACCACGATGGTAGATACCGCTGCAATAATCAGAAAAGCAGTTTGAAGTGTGTCGGTAATCACAATGGTCTTTATTCCTGCACGGTAGGTATAGAGCCAGATCAGAAGCAGGGTGACAAATACAGAAACCTCAAACGGAACCCCAAAAGCATCGAAAAAGGCGAGTTGAAGCACCGTTGTCATCAAAAAGAGCTTAAAGGCAGCTGTCATGGTCTGGGATACCAGGAAAAACAGGGCACCTGTTTTATGGGATCGCCAGCCAAAACGCTCACTGAGGTAGGCGTATATGGAGACCAGCTTAAGCCGGTAGTAGAGGGGCAGCAAAATCAGGGCAATAATAAATATCCCTGCGGTGTATCCCATCACCAGCTGAAAATAGGTGAACTGTGAGTTGCCCACTTCGCCCGGCACAGAGATGAAGGTGAGCCCGGAAAGGGCCACCCCGATCATTCCAAAAGCAACAAGAAGCCAGTTGGATCCTTTATCAGCAGTGAAGAAGGTCTCTGCACTGGCATTCCGCGAGGTAATCATGGAGATCAGCCACAGCAGGACAAAGTAGCTTAATACAATCAGTATGGCTAAGTTCGGAGACATCTACCTCTGCAAGATTAAGATTATGGATTTGGCGAGACGATCACGGCTTCAATATTCAGAAAATCCCCGATTTGTTTTATTGTATCCGCCCTGTGACCTATACCCAGTGCAAAATGGTGGGTCGGACCCTCGGCAAACCAGCGTTTCAGAAAGGTCTTAATATCCGGCTTATAAAAGCCTCTGGTGTTGGTGTTCCCAATAGGCGTTACCGGACCCTCAACCGATTGACCTTCGGCGATCACAAACTTAAACTGGCCATCAGCTTTAGTGGTAATCCCCAGCATGGTGATGGGGCCCTCTTTTATCTTAAATTCGACACTGGCGCCACTTCCCGGCTTGCCATGATATTTAAGCAGGCTTCTGATCTGCGGTTTACCTTCGGCAATGTTAATGTGATGCGGACCGTCATGCCCCACAATGACAAAACCCTCATGAAAATCAACCGGATGAAATTCAGCAAAACTGCCTCCCATCTCCAGCCGGTCCATAATCAGCATGGCAATGTTTGTCTTCAGGTCAGACTCCCCGCACATGGGAAACCCGGCAGCAGTTAAAAGGGAGTTACCGACAATCAGATTGGTCACCAGCCTGCGCATATCACTGCCCTCTTTTGCCTCATAATAGTAAGCAAGCCCGTCCAGTTTTTTCTCCGCAATGAACCTTTTAAGGGCAATGCCTGCCCTGGCAGCTTCATAGAGATCCTGATCTGTCAGTTTAACAGTAACCGGATCGGCTTTCGGTTCAGGTGCATCGAAGAACTCCAGGATCTCTCCGGAGTACTCTGCAATCTCTGCCTCAGAAACATTCTCATAATGAGCCAGGATATCTTCCGGTTCAGTCTGCACGATATGGCATCCAAAAGCAGAAGTAAACATGGTTGGATCGGAGTGCATGTCAAGCATGGCCTCCAGGGGATGTCCAAAATGCCCGATGCGTGAGGTCCTCAGATCGTGAAGCACTTTGGCAATCTGGCAATACGTTTCAATCTCTGCATCAGCTTCCGGATCATCATACAGAGTCCCGATTACCGAAGGGGGGATCTGCCTGCCCATGCGCTGGGCAACAGATGCAAATTCGGGCATGGCACAAATATCATCATTGTATAACTGCATAAATGTAGTGGCGTTTTCATAATCCAGGGCTTTATCGGGTTGCAAAGCAACCATCACCATGGGAACCTCCACCTCCTTGAAAATAATACCGATGGAGCTGGATGTGGCATAGGTAAGCATGTCGATAAAAAGCAGATCCAGGTTGGCAGCTTTTATCTCCGGCATTGCTTTATAAGCACTTTCAGCATCATCCCCGATCCCGAAGTTGAGCACTTCAACGCCAGAGGCAGCGACCCTCTTTTCGAGCACATTCATCTTCTCCTTTAGCTGATCAAGTAAGCCATCAAACTGTCCCCAGTAAGTGTGGTGACCAACGCCATAGATACCGACCCTGCCAGTCAATGGCTTTAATCTCTTTATTTTTCTCTCCTTAGAGAGTACTTTTTTATTAATTTCCAGTGTCATAAAACAAATATATAACTTAACGCACTAAGCTCCAAGCGTGAGGATGAATTTCTCAAAATAAACTTACTATGCAGGTTTGATCTCATGATTATTATGCATCTCCTCTGCTTCCTGCAGATAGATTCTCCTGGATTTTATTTCAAATTCCTCAAGGATATCCGCTACTTTCAGATCTGTGGAAAGGCTTTCTATGATTGATATCTCTTCATTGTGCAAAGTAGTGATGCGGACATTGCGCCCATACCTGGATTCGATGTTCTTAAAATGTACATAATAGGGCCAGCTTGGAATGACAACTTTCTCCAGGTTTACCGGAGCACAGACCCAGTTGGGTTCCCATCTGCCGCTTGTGACCATATCGGCTCCAGTCATATCAAGGATCCGGGAAGAATCCTTGCGGGTGCTGCTGACCAGATAGTAGTTAAAGAGCCGTGCAAAGGCATTCAGTTTTTCACCCCCGGAGTAGGCTGATGGCCAGAAAACAATCTCAGCTCCGGCCCTTTGCAGTCTGCTCCAGCCATCGATCCATTCGCTGTCGAAACAGATCTGAATCCCTATTTTACCAAAATCCGTTTCGAAAACGGGTGGTTCGGCAGGTCCCGGAGAGATCCCCCTGCTCATCTCCCCTGCCGTAGGAAACATTTTTCTGTATTCTCCGGCAGGATTTCCTTTCCGGTCCAGCAATACGGCTGCATTGTAATATTTTCCATTCTCTTCGGTATATGTGGGACAGATGACATAACAGCCATGTTTTTTTGCAAAATCGGAAAAAGGTGCGATCACAGGACCAACAGGTTTTTCGGCTGACTCTGACAGGGGCGGCCGTTTACCAATATTTGAAAAGGGAAACAGTTCAGGCAGACAGATGATATCCGGTTTGAGAGGAACGATTTCATCCATGATTCCGAGCATCCTTGAGACCATCTCCCCGGAACCATTTGCCACGATCTCATGTTGAGAGAGGGCTGCAATCCATACTTCCCTTGGGGTATTTCCGGGTTGTTCTCCTTTTTCACCGGGAGCAGCTCCCTTTGCACCCAAACCAGCGCTTGTCACACCACCGATGCCCAGTGCCGATTTTCTTATAAAATCCCTGCGCGATTCCATCTTAAATATTTATGATTCCAATGACTCCAGGCATGGCCATATAGAGCGTAAAAAGTACAATGATAGCAAATAGAATATTCTTTGAAAAGCCTGCCGAAGATAAAAAAAGTGCTGCTCTCTTGAAAATGTTCATTCCTGTCCAGGTTTAATATGAATGATCTCATTGAAATAAAACCATCTTTATGGTTTGCGAATAGCCAGATGATGTCTTAAGGGTGCAGAAGTACACACCTCCGTCACAAGAAGAGGCATCCCAGTGGCAGGACTGGTGCCCGGCCGCTCTGTGACCATTGACCAAGGTAGCAATCTTCCGCCCATCCATATCCCTTATGCTCAACTCAACACTTCCGGCTTGCTGCACGTAATATGAAATGTTCGTTTGCGAATGGAACGGGTTCGGATGGTTCTGCGATAAGATCATTTGATGCAGGTCCCGGTGCTCCCCGCTTGTGGAGGATGGTGCATTTTCATCTCCAGTATAATAGTAGGTGAGCCACTTCATATTGTTGGTTGCACCAGGTTGTTCCGGCACGCTGTCCCGATAAGCATCCCACATGTTCTGAACAAACGGGTCGAAAGCTTTTCCTAAAAGGTTATAGGATAAACCTGCCTCCCGGTAGGGATCTGTCGGCTCATTCATAAACCGGTCACAATAATCAAAAAATGCATCGTGATTCCAGGTCTGTCTGGCCTCGATCAGTAGTGCACCAAGCGCTTCACCAATCCAGGCAAGGCCGGTACAGCAATGACGGTAACTGTGTGAACGATAGTCGATATCCGAATAATCAGCCGGGTTCCGATGCTCATACATGGGTGCGGTACCATGATGCTTGACCATTTGCCAGAGGGCCGTCTCTCCGGTCCAGCTCACTCCATAATAGGTCTGCTGATCTTCGTGAAATTCAGAAGCACCGGGAAAGATCTTCATCTCCTCGTCATCCAGCAGCAGACTGGCAAAAACCACGGGCCATTTGCGGCCACTGGTAATCCCGCCTCCCATATGCCACATCGCTCCCGCTTTACGCAAACCGTGAAGGTCAATCCCCAGCTGGACAAAACCAAGCAGGAGCTTCTCCTTCTCAGCCTCTGTGCCTTCAAGCATCAACCTTAAGCCTACCAGTGAGACCGTTCTGCAAAACTCACGCCCGTATGAAGCAAGATTCTCTGTTGGTGCTGTGCCGCCTAACATCCAGTTATTAATATGATCAAGCCATGGCCTCTCCACCAGTTTTTCCATCTCAGCAATGCCCGGGGTCCGGGACACCGGTTCCAGGTTGGGCAACAGCTCCCTCTTCAGATCACCTGCCCTGTACAAAGGTTTCCAGGTTGAAGCATAGGGAGGCCTGAAGGCGTCATCAGGTGGAACAGAATCAAGGCAGGTCAGTATGGCAGCTGTTTTCAGCACCGACCTGCTAAGTTCACTATAGAACGGAAGAAGGGGGGTGTTTGGCAGGGTTGTGTGGCTCACCGTGGAGATTAGTGATTCGCTGGGATTTAATGTATAGGGGAAGCTGATACTCAAAGAGCTGTTATAACTTTTACTCCCGGAATCGTATCCCTGACCCGGGCCCCAGTTGGGATTCACCATAGAGCCATTGCGCATTGTTGTATCATTCTGCAACTCAGTGTCACCATATTGATTTATAAAGTCCCTGATATAATTAAACCGCACTGTCTCATCGATCTGTGGCGGACCCGGTTGCGGGCTGACCGATGCAATCATAACGGGACCGACTACCCAGTAATCCCCATTCACAAACTGTCCCACCTCATATTCCTTGTCAAATGTCCAGGTGATCCCAAACTGTGTCACTGAATCGGCCTTTTCAGCATATACCGGTATAATGTAAACAAGTCCCAATATTGATGTTAATACCCATCTCGTAATATTCATGATGCGTCTGTTATTTGTTGTGCCAAATCTCTGTTTTTGTAGCCATATCATCATTGGCAATGATCAGTGCAATCCATGGTTTATCAACGGAGCAAATCTCTGCTCTCCATTTCAGGGTTTTTGAACTCCTCTTCCTGAGTTGCACATGCTTTACCGCATGATCAACGGAAAGATTGAACCCACGCAGCTCAACCTTTGTGATCGCTTTGTCTGTGACAAGCAAACTAATTTCAACCTCTTTATCGTTCAGAATTCTCTCTGACACCTCAAAACCGGGACTCTCTCCCGATGCTTTCTCCCGGAGGTCGCCCAGGCCACCATTTGCAAAGTCTGCCATTAGCATCAGCCACCTGGCAGCAGTATGTGTCCATATCTCTTTGTAATTATAGACTGCAGAAGCCGGCCAGTTGGGTACATCACTGTTTCCGTTGGTCTGGATGCCACAGGCTATGGAGCCTACAATGGGCCCTGATGAGACGAAGTAGAATGGCGGGAAATCATAACCCTCTCCATAGATGGTGCTTTGCGAAAAGGGATTTCGTCCAACAAGCCACTGCATTTGCTTTTCAGCCAGATTGATCCCATCCTGGTCGTTTCGCAGTTGGGAGGCAACAGCCAGCCCTTTGGCTTGAGCCAACTGTATTCCGGCACTTCCGCGATGAGAGTACCAGACCGGAAAGGTTCTCAGAAAATTCCCCCCGCCCAATGGCAGACCATTTTGAACCTGTTGTCTGTATTGCGGCTCCTTCTCTTCATATTTCGCATATTTTGCGAGTGTTGATTGCTGGAAACCGTAGATACTTGGTGTATGAATTTCATCCAGATGATAGATCGATTGCGGAATCATCTGAAAGGGATTTGAGAGTTCGGCCGACCGCTTGATATATTCGGCATAGAGTATAATGGAGGTGTACCACCCCATCCATTGTTCATGACCGGGAAACAACCTGACCATTTGATCCAGGGCCAGAATAGGTGCCTGGTCATTGCCAATGGGATTGTACCTGAGTACCTGCCTCTTATCGGGACTTTTATAAAAGAACCCGGTAAGCGGTATCTCCCATGCCGGATAAGCCTTCTGCTGACTGTTTACCAATACAGCAGCCCACTCAACGGCGCTGTTTTTATAAAGGGTATCACCTGTCAGTTCAAACAGATGGGTTGAAGCCAACACAGCTGTACCACACAACTCCACATTCAGTTTGCTTATCCCCTCCTTCGCAAAATACCAATCCTCCTTAGCAGACAGCAGACAGGAGGTGGAGAGTGCCGGATCGCTATCATTGAAATAGAGGGCCGCTCTTGCCAGAACAGAGGCACAAAGGAAATTTTCCAGCGGCTGATTTTTTGCTTCAAAAACAAGATCATCCCCGGTTCCGATGATGCCATCCGTCCATTTGGATATCCCTCCGAAATTATGACGCCATCCTTTGCCAAACCGGGTTTTAAGTATCCAGTCCACGCCCCACCTGGCCTCTTCGGCCAGTTGCTGTGAGAGGAGTGTGTCGGCCGATTTCAATGCATCAGCCAGATCGATCATCGCATAGGCAGCATCGGCCGTATTGTAGATCATCTGCGTCAGATCTCCGGCATCGTGCCAGCCCCCGTTTACAACTATTTTTTTACCATCATGCTCAACACAGACATCGCGGTGACAGTTCCCATGAATTCCCGGCACCTCCTCTCCGCACCTTTCAGCATGCCAGAAGTTCAGGTTCTTCCGGATGGTTTCGATCCAGACCTTGTTGCTAATCTTAAAAGGAGGAGTTGTAATCCCGCCTGCCCTGATCCTGTACTCTCCCGCTTTTTGCAATTCAGAAAAGTCCATGTACTGAAACGCTCCGAACCGGGTAGAAATTATTTCGGTCTTTTTGGAAAGCACCTCCTCTCCGGAGTGGTGATCAATAATGGAAAAATCATCCGCATCAAGCCCGTTTGCCAATGCACTTTTATCTCCACTCACAGAGTAGCCTGTATGGCTGAAAGCTATCTTCCCGGGTGCCACCTGCCACCCCTCTTCATAATCAGCCTCCACCTTCTGTAGTTCTATTTGGTCGAGATAGAGATGAACTGAATCTCCAACACCTGAGAATGCTTTACCATTAATGGTATAAACAAAAGCCAGGCTGCTTACTCTGTCTCTGGGAAGGGCGGGAATCTCCCATAGAATCCGGTTCCATCTGTTTGTCTCTACCTTAATGAAGTTCCTCCCTTTTTTCCTGAATCTATCGGGGACCCTCTCCTCTCCCTCATTTGTTAAATCCATTGACAGATAGACAAATGGGACATTCTCCTGTTCTGCATAGATCCAGACCGAGATTCTGTTGAAACGCTCCCAGTTTGCACCATCAAAACTTCTGACCAGATAGGAGGTTGGATAGGGTGCTGAACCATCAGCAGATATAGCTGGTGTGGAAAAAATCACAGAACCATTTCCTTCCTTATATTGTTCCATGCTTAAAGATACGGATGCTTCCCCCCCACCTTGCCATTGATCAAGGCTTTCACAGTGATCAATGATCTCAGCATCGATCATCTCCTTTTTCTGCCACACAGTCTCAAGGGCATTTTCCATATCGGCCTGCATCAATGCGTTCTGTCCAGTTACATATTGAAAGATTAACAGGGTGATCAGAATTGTACTCGTACTTTTTTTCATAACATGCTTTTTACCTATTTCCTGTTGTTCCGGTGATTCAGCCAGAACATACTGATCTCCTCCAGTGACAGATCTTTGGTTTCAGGCAATTTACGCCATATAAAGATGAATCCCAGGATATTGATTAGTATAAAGATAAAGTAAAGTGGGATTTTATTCCCGTAATTCTGTATGGCCCTTTACCATCGGCCAGAGGAGCACCTTCAATTTGATAGCTGGAGGTGGATGTTCCCCATACGAAACCTTCCGGAAACGTCTTCACTGAGAAAATTACCTGAGTAAGAACATCTTCCTGGTCTCTTTCCTGTGATCCATCTCCAACTGGTAAAAATAGATCCCGCCGGGCAGTTGCTGTCCTGCCCCGTATCTCCTGTTCCATTGAACTTCATAAGAGCCCGCTTGCTGATTTGCATCAACAAGGGTTCCCACCTGCTGCCCCAACATGTTAAAAACAGTGAGCTTTACTTCTCCTGCTTTGTCCAGTTGATAAGCAATCGTCGTAGAGGAGGTAAAGGGATTTGGGTAATTCTGTCCCAGTATAAAATCTTTAATTAGGGATTCCGATTCAATGACTCCCGTGTTGGCGTCACACCCGTTGGTTTCCCAGTCTTCCAGTTCCCCTCCTGAAAACCAATTGAGGTCACCTACCGGAAAACCACACTCCGCGCCAGACAACAGGGTTTCATTGGTGTAAGAAAAGTCTTCTTCAGGGGGCCAGGTGATGGTAAAGCGGTTTCCATCCGGATCCGGTCCCCAATAAGTCCTGGATTCATATTTTCTGTCTTTGGTCATCCAGTCGGTCATTTCCAGGGTTCCCTGCACCACCTTGAGCCCCGGATCCAGGTTCCTTGTATTAAATTCATGAAGACCGGGCCATTCATCATCATTATCAAACATGGCCTGTGTCCTGGAATTCATAAACGGTTCATAGGCTACCGGAATACTCGAAAAGGAATCCCAGTAATCGATAATCTCCTGGGAATAGAACCAGCTGTTATTATTTACCTCCACCTTGCGGTCCGCTTCCGGAAAATTATGACTGGCCAGCAGCGTATCCGTATTCACTATGCCAAAAAGAAGCCCGTCGAAATCCTGTCCAGGTAAATCTTGAGGCCCCTCTCCAAAACTATGTACATTGTAAAACAGGTTATTGGAAATCTTTGCATTGGTTGCCCATTGCCACTGGATTGGCCACTTGACGTTATTCACCAGGGTATTGTGCTCGAACTGAACATATTTAAAAATATTTTTCCGGCCATCCAGGAAAAAACAATGGCTGTTATACCAGGTATTGTTGATCATAATTACGGTATCCACCGGGTTATCACGGAAGGATAAAAAACGTGAGTTCCACCTGCTGGTGGGATTGGCAAAATTCTTAACCACCGTATTTTTAACCGTAACACTACAGTTATCAGACATGACCATCACTCCAACCCATTCGCTCCATTCGAAATAACATCCATCAAACAAGTATTCTCCATCATCTTTCAGTATTTCGATCTGGACATTCACATCGACCGTTCCGTTGGGATGGGCACCCAGAAAATAGATATTTGTAAACTGTGCATCGTTATACAGGATGAAATAGCGCAACAAACGGTCCCCATCCACCAGGTCTGCCATCGTAATGACGGGCGGAGGATTTTCATCATCCGGTTCATCCGCAATAAGACGCAACACCTCACTGGTCTCGATGGGACCGCTTAGAAGGTAGTAGTCTCCTCTATTCAGCTTATAGTAACCGTGGCCCGGATTATCGGCCATGAATCTGTTCATGGCACCATAATAATCCCCTTCATAATCGTTTGGGACATCGATGGTATCTGTCTGGGCGAAAAGGGCAGCACCAAGCAACAGTGTAAGACAGGTGCTGATGAGTTGTAGTAAAAGTGCTTTCATAAGTAATTATTTAGTCTGTTATAAATACAATGTCTATTCACGCATATTAGAATCTATACCGAATCCCTGCATCCACAGTCAGCCCATAGTATTGTTCTGACAGAGGGTAAGCTCCCCTGCCATGTATCCTGTCCCGGTCTGCAGCACCGCTAAGGTTGTTAATATTGGCAAAAACCTGAAGGCCATCGATGGGCAGTTTTTGTCTCATCGAAATGTCCCAGCGCACAGATGCTTCCGAAGTAGCCTGAAATGCCGTATAATAATTGGCCAGCCGGAATATATCATTTGTATAAAGCATGGAGAGTCTCACTGAAAAATCCTTATAATCGTATCCCAGTGTTACATTCACAATATCATTGGGTTGCAAAAACAGGCGATTGGTGTAGACCGTATCCGTATAGATTGTCTCAAAGGTAGAGGGCGGGGTATACAATGTTTCCTTTTCTGTTCGCGGATACTTCGCCTCAGAGAATGTATGGGTGTAATTGACATTAAAGACCAATCCTTTCAAAATGCCAGGCAAATACCAGAAATTAGTCTGCCATTCCGTTTCTATTCCCCACAGGTCCACCTGATAATCATTATTGATCCATCGGGTTAAGGGTTTACCACGTACAGATTCCGGCAGTCCGGTCGATTCAAAATCAAAATTTCCTGTGGGTTCGGTGCGAAAGATCATATCATCAATTCTTTTAAGGAATCCACCCAGGGTAAACAATCCGATGCGGTTGGTATAGAATGAAACATAAGCATCATAATTGGAGGCTAGAGAGGGTTTCAATTCCGGATTGTTCCAGGAAATATTAATCATTTCTATATTCCAGGAGGGGATGATCTGATTAAAGTTGGGGCGGGTCAGTGTTCTTGTATATGCCAGCCTGATATCAAACCAATCCACAGGCTTTATTTTAAGATGTACCATGGGCAGCCAGAATCCATTCGTTCTGGTGGTAGTGGTATCAAAATGCTCATAAGCATCATAGAAATTATTGGTTGTTGCATCGCCCCTGATGCCACTGTACCGGGTTTGGTTGTGCTCATACCGTACTCCGGGAATAAAAATGATCTTATCACCAAGTTTTATTTCAGACATCAGGTATGCAGCCCGGTATTTTTCAATCCCGTTATAATCATCTTTTAAAGAGCTTACATAATCATAATAAGAGGTGTCGAGCTCATGCATCAGGTCAGCCACCCCATTTGCCAGATCAACGTCCGGTGCATTGCTGATGGTATACTCATCCCCTGGTAACTGTTGGGGTTCATAAGCGGGATCAATAAACAATTCATAAGGGAGATCGGCAGAACCCAGATAGGAGTCATCGAAAAATTCATTTACCACCAGGTCATTCCACCGAAAATCCCAGGCAAAAGGAGTCCGTTCAGATTCAATGTTATACTCCTTTCCCTTATTTTTGAGCATAGCCCCGGTTTTCACCAGTGCTGTCACCTGTTTTGAAAAACGGAAAGTATATTGAAGATTGATATCTGAGGTCACTTCATAAGCCTTATTAAAAGAGTTGGAAAAACGCACATCCGACAACAGGGCTTCGGATAGATCTTCCTTTACATAATTCACCACCTCTCTGGGGTGTTTATATTTAGCAACTTGTGCAGAGTCCCCAAATGCCTGCTTATCCATTCCGCTGAAATCAACTATCCGGGGGACCCGGTTCTCTGAATAAGAATAGGAGACACCCGCATTCAGCTCTAAACCGTTAAAATTGTTTTCCAGGCGCAAGGAATTGGTCAATACCGTAAGGTCATTGTTAATCTGGGATAGTTTATAAGAATGTGTATTGCCGGCGCCCGGAGAGAGTACTTCCGTCCTGGAGATCACCTCCTTTTCGATACGGCTTAAAAAATTGTCGAATCTGATTTTTCCATTTGGTAATCTGTAATCGAATATCACCGTTCCGCCATACCGGTTGATCTCCCGGCTAACATCTTTCAAGGCCAGACTGGCAATATAGGCTCCCAATTCATCATAAGTGGAATTGCGGTCTTCAGGGTGCTCCCCTTTGTCATACGTAACACCCGTTTCAAAGGAGCTGCGATTGCGTCTCTCAATATCCACCATGGCAAAGACACCAAGCTTCTGATTGAAGAAACGGTTGCTTCCGCTTAAGGCGAATTTGTAGTCACCGAATTGATTTTTCAATCCATTGTAACTGGTTTGGACCATCACATCATAATGCAAAGAGTCGGGGGCCTCTTTCAAGATAAAATTAACCCTTCCACCCATTACATCAGCCTCTTTATCAGGCATTGCCGCTTTTGTCACTTCAATGCCATCGAGCATATACGGAGAGATCATGCTCAGATTTGCGCTCCTGTCATTGTTGTCTGTGGAGGCCATTGACACACCCCCGATCTCAACCTTACTGTATTTGGGGGAGAGTCCGCGAATGACCACCTTTTGTCCTTCGCCTCCCACTCTGACAAGAGAAACACCCGGTAAGCGCCCCACAGCCTCAGCCGCATTGGCATCCGGGATCTCCTGGATCCGCGCTGCAGATACCACATTCTTTATGGAGCGTGCGGCCAGTTGCTGATTGATCGCCGCCATTTGTCCCTGTGCCTGGGCAGTCACTACTACATCACCCAGCATGACCCCGCTAAAATCGAGTTCAATATCAACCGATATCTCTTGTCCCGGTAAAACTGTGACTGAAATCTCCTTTTTTTCATACCCTATATAAGAGGCCATCAGGGTGTAGTCTCCCGCCGGAACATTGGGAAGGATAAAATTTCCGTCAAGGTCTGCAATGGTACCAAAGCTGGTACCCACCAGAATTGCATGTGCTCCGATCAGAGTCTCTCCGGTTTGTGCATCAGTTATGGATCCTTTTATAGCACCATTTGCCTGGGCCATAAGGGTTCCCTGAGATACAGCTAACAGGAAACTTATAAATAACACTATTTTCAAACCCCTGATCTTATGATACATACCTATGCGATTTCTGATGGCATTGGATAAAGGAGGCTGTTGAACAATTTCAACAGCCTCCTCTAAAAACTACTACTCAATTATAAAATAAACACCTATTGCTTAACGAAAAGCTTTGAACCTTTCCCGTTTGCTGTAGAAACATACAATACGTATACTCCTTCCGGCAACGATGAAACATCCATGGTCGGGCTGAGCTGTCCCACAGTGGATTCAACGATCAACTGCTGACCTTGCACGCTATACACTTCTAACTGAAGTACCTCCTGATCGGACGACACATACAGCATGTCATTTACCGGGTTCGGGTAGAAACCGAACTCATGTGAAGCCATATTGGGTTTCACACTCTCTATGATATCAGCTTCATTCTGAGGATGTGTCCAGGTTTCATTCCCGGCAGTGGAATTATCCGCAGGGGTGTAGCCACCAAACAGGACAATCTCTCCACCTCCTCTGATCATTGAACCGGCAAGTCCGGCCTGCCTGCTGAAGGTCGGAACGATGGTAGTGGTATCCTTGTGGGTCCAGGCATTGGTATCTCCATTATACAGGTAAGTACCTGTAAATCCGCCATAGGCCATGGCCTCATTCTGGCCCATGTAAACCATGTCGCCCAATATGGATAATGAAGGAATATCACCGCTTGGATCAAGTTGTGTCCACGTCATTGTTTCTACATCAAATTCCCATAGCTCGTTATTCCAACCAGCGTTTGTCCAAAGACCGCCAAACATTAAAGCTTTACCCTCACTGAAATAACTCATTAATGGATAAATAACACCATCTCCACCGGCACCGGGATGAGGTACACCAGTTGTATCAACCAAAGTCCATGTATTATCACTCAGGTCATAAACCCAGGCATCTTTGAGTGATACTGCGTCTCCAATCATATCCTTACCACCAAGGAACATCGCCTTATCATCACCAAGATAAGTCATGGTACCGTAAACCTGAGCTGTTGGTCCGGTTACACCCATATCTGTCCAGGTATTGTCACTCAGGTCATATACCAGTGTAGTGGTCCAGTTTGCTGCACCATCGGAACCTCCATACATCAGCACCTTGTCGTCGCCGATATGGGACATTCCGAATGCATAGCGAGGTTCAGGGCTGTAACCCGTGGGTGCCATATTGGTCCACTCACCCGTTTCCGTATCGTAGATCCAGGTGTCAGGTGCTACAACTATTCCCCATTTCGCATCTTTACCTCCAAAGGCCAGTACCTTGCCATCTGCAACGTGTGCCGCTTCGTTATATGTGGTAGCCGGAGGTGAGGTGGCAGGAGCCCCCATGGTCCAGTCACCAGGAACAAGATCTGCCAAGCCCTGTGGATGAGTCCATGTTTCATTTCCGGCAGTTGAATTATCTACAGGTGTATAACCGCCAAACAAGACAACTTCGCCGCCACCGCTTATTTTCGAACCGGCAAGTCCGGCCTGCCTGCTGAAGGTCGGAACGATGGTAGTGGTATCCTTGTGGGTCCATGTATTGGAATTTCCATCATACAGATAGGTACCTGTAAATCCGCCATAGGCCATGGCTACACCTCGGCCCATGTAAACCATGTCGCCCAATATGGAAAGTGAAGGAATATCACCGCTTGGATCAAGTTGTGTCCATGCCATGGTAGCTACATCAAACTCCCATGTCTCGTTATTCCAACCAGCGTTTGTCCAAAGACCGCCAAACATCAAAGCTTTACCCTCACTGAAATAACTCATTAATGGATAAATAACTCCATCTCCACCGGCACCTGGATGAGGTACTCCAGTTGTATCAACCAAAGTCCATGTATTATCGCTCAGGTCATAAACCCAGGCATCTTTGAGTGATACTGCATCTCCAATCATATCCTTACCACCAAGGAACATAGCCTTATCATCACCAAGATAAGTCATGGTACCGTAAACCTGAGCTGTTGGTCCGGTTACACCCATATCTGTCCAGGTATTGTCACTCAGGTCATATACCAGTGTAGTGGTCCAGTTTGCTGCACCATCGGAACCTCCATACATCAGCACCTTGTCGTCGCCGATATGGGACATTCCGAATGCATAGCGAGGTTCAGGGCTGTAACCCGTGGGTGCCATATTGGTCCACTCACCCGTTTCCGTATCGTAGATCCAGGTGTCAGGTGCTACAACTATTCCCCATTTCGCATCTTTACCTCCAAAGGCCAGTATCTTACCGTCAGCAACGTATGCTGCTTCGTTATAAGTAGAAGCCGGGGGTGAAGTGGCAGGTGCTTCCAAGGTCCAGTCGCCTGGCACTAACGGTGGATCTGCATTAAGGGCCCAATCTCCGCCACCAAATTCAAAGGTAACATCCATAGCATCTCCGCCTGTACCTCTACCACCAAAACATACAATATTAGCACCGCCGTACATAGTTGTTTCACAGAGTGTCACAATCATGTTTCCTGTGGGAGGTGTGGATTCAGGAGTCTCTTCTGTCCATGTATTTTCTGCAAGATTATAAATCCACGTTTTTGACTCACGTGCAAAAGCGGCATCATAACCACCATAGAGCAACACATTTCCATCGCCTAAATAGGCCATACCTTGTCCGCTAACAGCAGGAGTATTTGCTGTGGTCATTTCAGTCCAGGTATTATCACTCAGGTCAAAAACCCATGTTTCAGCCTGCTTTCCATACAATACCACCTTATCATCCCCTGCGTAAGCCATACATGCAATCATTGCAGAAGGCTGACCGGCAGCACCGATAGCAAAAAGTTCAGTCCATGTATCGTCTGACACATCGTAAACCCAGGTGTCATTCATATCACCAGAAGCATCATTACCTCCAAACAACAATACTTTGTCATCACCAACATAAGCCATTGCAGCTTCCATCCTTTCAAATAGAGTGGCAGGTGCATCAGCTTTTTTAGTCCAAGCATTATCACTTAAATCATAAATCCAGGTATCACCAAAAAAACCGGATGCAGATGTATCACTCTGTCCGCCAAAAACAATCGCTTGATCATCACCGGCATAGGCCATGCCATGTCTTCCCCTGGCCGGAGGTATATCTCCTGCAGGTGCCATTTCTGTCCATGTATCCGTTTCCGTATCATAAACCCATGTAAGACTATCAACATGTGCACTGTACCTGGCTGTATTGCCCCCGAATATCAAGGCTTTGCCATCTCCAAGCGGTGCCATTTCGCCATAACCCCGTCCGGCCGGTTTCACATCACCAACTACAGCAATCTCATTCCAGTCGTCCTTCGGTGCAAGTGCAACCTGGAGATTAGATACCTCAAGGTCACCGGGAATTCCGCCCCAGGTACCGCCAATATGATTGAACATTACCAGGTTATCAATAGCGCTTACCCCGGTCTTTCTGAAACCCCAGCCTTCAACAATTACTGTATCGCTTCCCCCTTCAGGAGTAATCGACAGGTCGTAGGTCTCATTAACAGGGTCGACCTCCATTTTTACCGTATATTTAACTCCTAATTCGTAGGGTATCTTTACACGAGGATCAGGCCATGCAGTGTTCTTTCCGGAATATATGGTAGTATCCTGTCCGAAAATAACATATGTACTCAGGCTTCCATAGGCGTTCCCCCACTGAAAGTCACGGGCCAGTGCACCTTCCGATAAGCCTATTGCAATGTCAGATCCAAGAGCCAATGTAGGTACCACATCAAAAGTGGCAATAAACTTCTCGGTTTGAGAAGCCAGGGCCTCATTATCTGTGGTTTCCAGTTCATAACTTGCTTTTGTATATGGATCATCCATAAAAGAGCAGGCCAGTGTACTTCCGGGTATTCCACCCCACGCTTCCAGCTGTCCGGCAACCATGATCAGGTAGTTCAGGGTATCCTGAGGATTATTGGTCCTGAAGGCATAACCCGAAGCAATTTGCGTTGCGGAAGCACTGTCTTCCGGGGTTACGTAGAGGTCATAAGTTTGTGCTGCAACATCACCATGTACTTCAATGGTGTATGCTTTGCCACCCACGTAAGGGAGTACATTTTCTGCAGCAAAACCATTGGCGCCATCTCTTGCTTCAATCTCACCGGCTTTGTTAAAGTGGACATAAGGTCCCATTGCTTTCCAGCCTTCAGCTGCAGCCTCAGCCATTCCAAGTCCTGACGCGCAGTCCATGGTGTCATGGCTGGGAGTAGCCTGCCATTTTGCATAAAAATTAGCGCTTATTGCAGCAGTTTGCTGGTTGGCAAAACCAGGGTCCTGTGCAAAAACATAATCCTGGGCAAAAAACATTGCCGCAAAGATTATGAGCCATCGTGTAACATTCTTTTTCATACGTCTTTTGTTTAATGAATAAATAGTAAATATTAGTGTTTGATAAATAATTTTGAACGGGTGCCATGGTTCGATGAAACCCGCATTATATATAGACCTTCGGGCAATGCAGAAATATCTACATCGAAGGTAGTATGGCTGTATACCGGTCGGGTGATCTCCACTTTTCCCAGAATATTAAGCACCTCTATCATTTGAACCTCCTCTACGGAAGAGATAAACAACATATCCATTGCAGGATTTGGATAGAGGGTGAACTCAGGTGAGTAAACCTCCTTTACGCCTAGCGCAGGTTCGTGAGGTGCTCTGTAATTTGCTCTTAAAGCAGGATCCCAGTTTAAGTTTCCGATGGGCAAACCATCATGCCCGGCGGTTAGCAATGCAGGATTTGTAATTTCCATATCTCCCTCCGGAAGTGGCCACTGT
>JBDLIM010000022.1:0-50895 GCA_039714915.1 Bacteroidota bacterium | reverse complement strand
AGTGCAGGAGCGAACATTAAAAACAGAAGGGTTGGAATTGCATAGAGAATGAAGCGCATAATGAATAGGGTCTTAGGTTAAATGAAAGTGCTAAATATAACGGTTTCGATGATTACCACCAACCAGGGCTATGGCAGCGGGATCCGGATTGCAGATTGGCCCGGCCATATCATAGCTGAGTGCTCCTTACCCGGTGAACAATATATTAGCGGCGCCCTAAATCTGAAACAACTGTCAGAACGCCACGATCAGCTCTTCTCCCTGGTCCAGTTTAACTATCTTCCCGAACTGCACCAGGTGCTGGTTACCTTCCTGCGCCAGTGATGACTGTACCTCTTCTGAGCCGGCAGTGATTTCTCCTATTGATGCAATGTGCTCATCATGGGTAAAGTTCAGCTCCTGCAGATCAAGGTACCCGTATGCCACCCTGACTACAATCTGGTCATCCCCAACTTCGATATTCCCCCATCCACTCTGGGTTGAGAAGAAGCTGCTGAAACTGTTTCCTACACGGGAATCGATTAACATGGATTGTTCCACCGCATCGTACTGAATACCGGTCAGTCCCTCCAGCATGCCATAACTGCTCATGGCCCTTGCATACCAGTGCCCGCATTCGTATTCATTGAATGGATTTCTTATCCTGCCATCGTACCTGTTCCTGGCTGCCCTTACAATATCCAGCCCTTTGTCAACTTCTCCTGCTATCATCAGATGCGATGCCACCTGGTACTCGATCCCGGTCCATACCTCGTTGCTATAGACAAAAGGCAGTGACGGTTCGTCTCCCGCCGGCCATGAACATAGCAGCAATCCACCCTCATCACCGATGGCATATCCTGGACGCTGTGGATTCACATGGTCAGAAAGATCCGGTTTGAAATTATAGGTATGGACAGATACAAGGTGGCTCTTCACCTTTTCAGCCTCAAGGAAATTATCAAGGTAACACATCTCCCCTATCCAGCTGCCAAGGATACCATCGGAAATGCAACCATTCCCATACTGGTATTTGGGCCCCTCTCTTTCCAAAATGGCCAGTGCTTCAGGAGAATACTCACCTCCATAACTCTTTCGGGACGTCTCTACCGGGTTTACTGCTCTCAACCCTTCCCACTGAATTTTCTGAATAAAATACTCCCCGTTATACAAGTCCTCCTCCATATATTTCTTACCCTTGTTAAAAAGTTCTTGGTAGCCAGAAACATCCAAACCTGCCTCTAAGCCCATCGCTGTAAATGCCTTCAGGGCACCCAGGTAGAAACTGGTACACATTCCATCAGGGCCCCAGAACTCTATATCATAGGTATTATGGTGAGGCTCCTCCAGGATTCCCTTCCCTTCAGGATCCCATTGGCTGATACAGTAATCCAAACTTCTTTTCACGGCTGGCAAATGCTCTTTCATCCACTTTGTATCCCCTGAGATTCTCCACTCCCTGTGCATCTTCATAATCCCACCCAGTTGTCCGTCCGATGCCGCATGAAAGTTATGATCAGTTTGCCGGATTGGAATTGCTGTTCTGAAAGTCTGATGACCGGCCTGATCCTGACTCACTTCAAATTCCGTCTCCCTGAGTGTTCTTTCAAGGTCAGGGAAAAGATGGGGTATGGCCTGAGCATAGTTCCAGACATGGGTACAGGTACCGTGACAGCATCCCGACGCATCATGGCAACCCTCCCATGCCCAGAGTCTGCCATCCTTCTGCCGAAGTACGGTAGGTGATTTCAAAATCGTCAGGTTGGCGGCAACGGCTTCCAGTACCTCATCCGGAAGAGTTGAATTATAGAATGCATTTGAAAAAAGCTGGGATTCGGACCTGAGGTTGTTGTATTCACTGGTCCAGTACTTGACCATGTCACTGATATCCTTAAAACGTCCCGAATACCAGGGTTCATAGTAGAGTCCGCCATCCGGTGGACAGCAACCTGATGCCGGATCGCATTCAATTTCTCCCGACTTTTCCTGCTCTTCGGCTGTTGGTTCCGGTCCGATGCGCAGATCCGAATGCGGCACATGCCATGCCATTTGCAGACGGATGGTCTCCTCCTCTCCCGCTTCAATTTCTACAGGGATATAAAGGGAAGCCCCATTTGATCCCACTGTGGTAGTGTCCTCCTCATAAGTGAATTCACTCAGATTCTTCCAGATCATGGTCCTGGAGTCAAACCAGCCACCCCTGAACCAGCAAAGATCAGTCACCGCATTCTTATGATCCGTAAATACAGCGAAGTCACCCTTATAATGTGCATTATCAGGCATACAGGATTGTCTCAGCAGGAACCCGTTCCGAATGCCGGAAACAGAGCTTCCTTCCTGAGCGCTCCCCCACCAGGGGCCTGCGTTTCCCATTTGAATGAAGTTTTCGGAATGAAACGAAAAGAGAGCCTCCACAGTTTCACCGGAACTGTTTTTCAATGTATACTCCAGAGAGGCTACCGGCAGGCTTGAATTATCAGCATCACCCGGGATGAAGGGGCTCCATCCGGTTATACTGATCTCAAGAGGGACATCAGCATCTTCCAGGTTGACTGTAGCAAATGGAAACCGGGAAGAAAATGTGGCCTTTTCAAAATGCGGATAACCATCGGCACCTTTTCCCATTCCGTTCCCTGTGGCTGAATTGCCAAACACCTTCCAATCCGCCATCGGACCCTCAAGCACCTTTGCTCCGTTCTCAATGCCCTTTACGGTGATTGCAGCAAACATGAAGGGTTCGTTAAATATATCGGGTTTGTTTCTGACAGAGACATGAGAGATACCCCCTGTTCCTTCCAGAGCGATCATTCCGGCACCGATACCCCCCATGGGAAATGCAATACGGTTCAAATACTCGTTTTCATAGGAGCCGTTGAATACGTGCTCCTTACTCTCCTGATTGACTGGATTGACAGTACAGGAAAAAAGAAGAAGAACAGAACCTGCAATGAAAAGATGGTTTCTCAGGGATAATTGTACGGTACTAAATTTCATCATAATGATATAATTTAACTATGTGATCACTTTCTCTTTGCCAATTTATAAAGGATTGTTAAATATATAACAATCCCTGTATAATGACGGAAGAAAGGTGGTTACATTACTGCCTCTTTTTCTTTTATCTTTGTCTGAAATCAACATGATTGCCATGAAGAGTGTCCTTATTGTTTTTTCTTTAATCATTAATTGAACCTATGAACACTAAATTACTGCTGCTCGTGTTGTTTGAAGTGATCATGCTAAAATGTACGAATGGCCCAAAACCCGGGACAGAAACATCTTCGACCGAACATCCACCCGGGCAGGAATTAAAAGAGATTTCAACCTTTGACAGCGCAGCCGTTGCCTTTGCAAAAGAGCTGGTTTATAATAAAGAAGATGTGGATAACTGGCTCAGTGGTAATGACCGATTCGCCCAATACGACGGTAAACTCGGTTGGTTATTATACAGTTCGATTGTTCAGGATGGTGTTGACAGCTCAAAATGCAGGTATACTTATGATGAAGATGGCCAGGGCAGCAGGAAAATGATTAATTATGCCAACCGACCATGCCGGATCAATACTTACGGCAACAGCTTTACGCAATGCCACCAGGTAAGCGATGGCGAAACCTGGCAGGAAATACTCGCTGCGCATATGGGAGAGCCATTACGTAACTTCGGGATCGGAGGCTGGTCGGTATACCAGGCTTACCTGAGAATGTTGAAAGAGGAGGAGAAAACCCCGGCAGATTTTATCATCTTCAACATTTATAGCGATGATCATTACCGCAACCTCGACTCCTGGAGAAGTATCAGGGTAGATCGAAGACAATATCACGAGAACGGATTTGGCGAAGTTACCCTGCCATATCTCGAAGTAAATGTTGAAAAGAATACCATTACGGAGCATCCAAATCCCTGCCCAAGCCCTGAAGATGTATATAAGCTATGTGACCTGAAGTGGGTACTCAACAGGTTCAGCAACGATTTTGCGTTCAATCTGATGCTGTCGCACCGGGTCAATGCAGCCAGAACAACTGATAAGCAGTACGGAGACCTGAAGGAGCTGACCACCACTTATGGGATCAATACACGGATTGACGATGCAAAATCAATGAATGAACTAAGCCATCAGATCCATACCGATGCCGCCCTTTTCTCAACAAAAAAGATCGTGGAATTAATCGAGGAGTTTGCTGCAACAAACAATAAAAAAGTGCTCTATGTATTGTCGTATAACAGCTATGAAGTGGGAAAAATGATTAATGAAGGAGAACGTTTCGATGCCGAATTTATTGATTATATGGAAGAGAAGGGCCTGCATTTTGTTGATTTAATGCAGAAACATATGCTCGATTACCAAAAGTACAAATGCAGTACAGTGGAATACCTGGAACAATATTTTATCGGGCATTATAATCCACGGGGCAACTTCTTTCATGCGTGGAACATCAAGAATGACCTGGTAAAAATGCTTGAGCCCAAACCCGAAAGCTATAATTAAACAAAACCCTTGAAAAAAACAGTAACTATTCTCAGCATCCTGCTTGTAATCATTGCCATAAGCTGTAAAACGGAATTACCGGAAGAGGTAAGGCAGGTAAGATCATTTATAAGCGAGAATCTACCCAACACCATCAGGTACAATACTCAGGATTCCGGGATCTATTTTGGCCTGCCCAGACCTTACAGTGTCCCTGCCATCAAAGGAATGTTCCAGGAAATGTATTACTGGGATACCTATTTTATGAATGCCGGATTAATTGCCGAAGGGCAGTTTCAACAGGCTAAAAATAATACGGAGAACATCCTCTATCTGATAAACAGGTTTGGGTTCATGCCCAACGGGTCCCATAAACTCTATCTCTCACGCTCACAGCCCCCATATGCCAGTATGATGGTCATGGATATCTACAAAAAGACCAAAGACAAGGAGTGGCTGGAAAAAGCATGCAAAACACTGGAAAAAGAGTATTCAGGATTCTGGATGGAGAAACGGTTGACCCCCACGGGGCTTAACAGGTACTCAAACCAGGCAGGAGATGAGGAATTGCTCGAGTTTTACAACTATATGTTCAGCAGATTCCCAAACTTAGATACCACAGGAGTAGTCACCGACGATGACCGGATGACCGTGGGTTCACATTTCATCGCGGAGGCGGAATCGGGCTGGGATTTCTCACCACGGTTCGATTCCAGGTGCGAAGACTTTAACCCGGTTGACCTGAACTGCAACCTCTATATGTATGAGCAGAACTTTGCCTATTACTATCAGGAACTGGGATGGGATGGCAGTGAAGATTGGACCGAACTGGCAGCAAATCGCAAAGCGCTGATCAACAACTATTGTTACAATCCGGATGATGGACTCTTCTATGACCATGATTATGTGAACGGTGCATTATCTGAGACCTTTTCAGCAGCAAACTTCAATGTAATGTGGAGCGGCGTAGCATCAGCAGAACAGGCAAAACAGATTAAGAATAACATGCAGAGGCTGGAGATGGACTACGGGATTACAGCATGTGAGCCGGGTGAAAGGAAATATTTGTACCAGTGGGATTATCCCAACGGTTGGGCCAACCTCCAGTACCTAACCGTTTTCGGTTTGGACAAATTCGGTTACAAAGATGATGCTCAGAGAATTGCTGACAAATACACCAAGCTGGTAGTAAAGGTTTTTAAGGCCACCGGCAACATCTGGGAGAAATACAATGTGGCCAACGGCACCATCGAAGTGAACAACGAATATGAAATGCCTCCGCTCATGGGCTGGAGCGCATCGGTATTCATCATAACATCCGAATATGGAAAATAGAAGAAGCCTGATCAGGAGAACTGCACTGATCATCACCAGCGTGCTCCTTTCCGGTGCGGTTAGCCTGTTGGATGGGCAGCACTCCGTATTTAATCTGCAGGAGAAGTTGTGGGATGCATCGTGGATCAACCATCCTGAATCTAATGGCCAGACCTATGAAGTACTTCATTTCAGGAGACCATTTAAGCTTGACTCTGTACCTGAAAAGTTACTGATTGATATTTCGGGAGACAGCCGGTACAGGTTTTTTGCGAACGGTAAACCTGTTTGTTTTGGCCCTGCAAGCAGCGATCCAATGCACTGGAACTACGAGACGGTCGATATCGCTCCGTTCCTGACAGAAGGCAAAAATGTACTGGCAGTCCAGGTTTGGAATTACGGGAAATACAGGCCGTTTATCCACTTCTCCCATTATACGGGACTTATCGTTCGGTCAGCCGATCCGACCCACCGGAACCTCAATACCGGGTCTCCCGGTTGGTTGGTACTGCAGAATAAAGCCTACACGCCTCATAATGCCAGGGGAGCACCACATGGCATGTACGGGGCCATTGGCACAGCAGACAGGATCAATGGAACGTTGTTCCCATTTGGATGGGAGAAAGTCTCTTTCGATGATTCTGACTGGCAGGCGGCTGTAGTTTTTGACCAGGGTCGTGATCCTGGCTTTATATACGGTGGTGACCGCTTCATGGTACCCCGGGACATCCCGTTTATGGAGGAGAAACGGGAAAATATCTCCGTTGTACGCAGAACCTTCGGTTTGCAACAGGAGATGACCACCCTGGACTTCCCGCTGGAGATACAGGCTGACACCAAAGCATCCATCCTGATTGATATGGAGCACCTGACTGTCGGATATCCCGAACTGCTGCTGAGTAAAGGCAAAGATGCGGTGGTCAGGATTACCTACAATGAATCATTGTACGAGGAACACCAAACGCATCAGAAGGGGAACAGGGACAGCATTGAAGGAAAGTATCTGCACGGGTACACCGATGTTTTTGAGCACCACGGAATGGACTCGGCCCTCTACCGCCCCCTCTGGAACCGCACCTTCAGGTATGCGCGCCTGGATATAGAGACCGTGGGAGAACCCCTGGTTATAATGAACTATTATAATATTTTTACTGCATATCCATTGGAAAAGAATGCCGTTTTCGAGAGCTCTGATCCGGCACTTCAGTCCATCTGGGATATCAGCTGGCACACCGCCAGGCTCTGTGCCATGGAAAGCTATATGGATTGTCCCTACTGGGAACAGCTGCAGTATATCGGGGATACCAGGATACAGGCGCTGGTCTCAATGTACGTTTCGGGCGACGACAGGCTGGTACGCCGGGCACTGGAGCAGTTTAACAATTCCAGAAGGCCCGACGGCCTGACACTCAGCAGATATCCCACTTCACAGGAGCAAGTTATCCCCACCTTCTCCCTGATCTGGGTCTCCATGATCCACGACTACTTCATGCTCAGGAAGGATGATGCCTTTATCAAGCAGTTTCTGCCTGGCATCAGAGGTGTTCTGAGCTACTTCCAATCGAAGCAATTGGCTGAGAACCCACTCCGGATTGATCCCGGCTGGTGGTGCTTTGTGGACTGGGCGGCAGAATATACCATCGGAGTGCCTCACGGCATAGACAGTGGCAACTCCTCCATCATCGCCATGCAGTATGTGGATGCACTGCAGAAAGCGGCGGAACTCTTTGAATACTATGGCAACACCCGGGAGGCGGAAACGTACCGGCAATCTGCCGGGAACCTGAAGAGTGAAGTATTCAGCCAGTGTTTCGATGAAGCGCACTCGCTTCTGGCCCAGACGCCCGCGAAAAAAGTATTCTCTCAGCATGCAAACATCCTCGGGGTGCTAACCAACACCATTCCAGAGCAAATGCAGAAGGAGGTGATGTTGAATGTACTATCCGACAGCAGCCTGGTACAGGCCACCATCTATTTCAGGTTCTACCTGTTCCAGGCACTGAAGAGGGCCGGGCTGGGAGATCTCTACCTGGGCCAGCTTGATCCCTGGCACAATGCCATTGACAATGGCCTGACCACCTTCCCTGAGAGCCCCGAACCCTCCCGGTCCGACTGCCACGCCTGGAGTGCCAGTCCCAATTACGATTTTCTTGCCACCGTATGCGGCATTGAACCGGCTACCCCAGGATTTGGATCGGTCTCCGTTCAACCAAACCTGGCTCACCTGGAAGCTGTGTCGGGAAAGATGCCCCATCCCCTTGGGGAGATCAAGGTGGAGCTGGAAAAGAGGAGAAAGGGGCTCCGGGGATCGGTTACCCTGCCCGCTGGAGCAGAAGGGAAATTCAGTTGGAAAGGAGCATCCGTCAAATTAACAGAAGGAGTTAATAAGATTAGCATTGACAATGAGTAAAAAAATCCCTTTCTATCCGATCCCTACCGGGAGACTTCGGCATTCGGTGCAGATGTCTGGTTCCCGGAAGAATCTGTCCCGCGGTGCAGGAACATCCTGGTCAAAAGCTACGAGGACGCCAGGAATCTGAAGGCCATGAAGTAGTCTTGCCATTGACAGCTATTGATGTAAACAACAATTAGAATAACAATGATGACGAATCTGAAAACCAGTTCCTTCAGGGGAATTATCCTTATAACAGTGCTGATGATGATGCCAACAGATGGTTCCTATGGGGTAAGCAGCAACATCGCATGGAACACCACAGGCGAACCCATTTCCATTATACTTGAGTCCGGCACAGAGATAGAGATACCAGCATACGGATGGACAAAAATTGATTAGTTTACATATGAAGAGAGAAATTCTATTGATTGCCATTCTGATAATTTGTTTTGTTGGAGCCCAAGGGCAAACATCCGGGGACTGGGGCGACAGTGCGGTGCTGGACCCTTCATTCGCGGGTGATAACCGGTTTAATAAAACGCTGGATCTTTCCGGCAACTACAATACAACGCCCGATGTGCCTGACTGGACCCAGGACCTGATCCTCTACCAGATGAGGATCGATAAGTTCGGAACACAGCCCACCATCAATTCGGCCAGGGAGAAAATTCATATCCTGGAGGAGCTGGGTATAACCGGTGTTGTGCTGAACCCCTTGGTCAGGTCCCATAAAATGCCGGGAAGCCACGAGGAGTGGTCCTATTATTCGCACGTGGAGATAGACACGCTGGAACCGGGGATCTATTTTTATTCGATATCCATCAATGGTTTAACCGGGCAGACCCGTTCCATGATTGTTCAATGATATGAAAAACAAACTTCTCCTTTCACAGATTCTCACAATCGCAATTCTCGCGACAACACTTTCCGATTCCACTGCACAATCGGTTGTTAACTCCGACTACTGGTCGGCCACCGATGCACTTGGCCGCTCCACACCCGAGTGGTTAGAAACCGGTGAGCCAAGAGATGGAAAGTATATTGCTATATTTTACCACACATGGCACACAGATCACCATGCCGAGTTCGACCCGGTTATGAACCTTACGGAGATCCTGGCAGACTCTCCTGAGGCCATCGATGACTGGAACCATCCGGCATGGCAGGGCAACAATGCAACGACCGGGGGAGTATTTACCTGGGATGAACCGCTTTTCGGGTATTACCGCACTACCGATGAATGGGTACTCCGAAAGCATGCCGAGATGCTGGCCGATGCAGGGGTCGACGTGGTGGTATTTGATGCTTCAAACGGGGGTGTAACCTGGAAAAGCTCTTACATGAAGCTGCTTGAAGTATGGAATCAGGCAAGGAAAGACGGAGTAAAAGCCCCGCAGGTGGCCTTTATGCTCACACTTTTTTCCCCCGAGGAAGTAAGCGGGGGACTGGTAGGTATATACGAGTTGTATAAGGACCTTTATAAACCAGGACTCTACAGCGACCAGTGGTTCATTTGGAAGGGGAAACCATTTATCATGGCCTATCCCGAGGTCCTGGAGGATTTTCCAACAGAAGATGTGGCAGGAATGAAGTTTACTGCATCGGCCAGTTTTACCGACATCGATGTGAATTGTCCCAGCTGGGCCAACAACATTGGGAACCTGACCCTGTCGCTCTATACCTGGGAAGGCGATTATGCCACTTCTGTTTCGGGTGATCCGCTGGCATCGCAAACCTATGAAGACTTCACTGATAATGCATTCCTGAACGTGGGGTTCCCGGAACAGGGACCGGGCGAATATGTCTGGGAACTGAACGAGGCCACCGAGGTGGTGGGGGTCTGGAAGGCCCAGGCTGAAGTGGACTCAGTGATCAGCTATTTTAATGGAGTGGAGGTCAGCAGCGGTGATTACAATTGCAGGATCAAATACCTTGGTTCAGGATACAGCTACATGGCGGGAGGTAATCCTCCCTTCGATCCCATACAGATCCATGGAGGGTTTGATCAGGTAAAGATTGATGAGATCAAGGAGTTTTTCACCTTCCGTCCCGGACAGTCCGACTACGTGAATGGTCCATCACGGGACGACCAGTGGGGATGGCTCGAGACCTATCCACAACATGGTTATGTCGGGAATGAAACCGATGGATACGAACAGACCACCGTGGGTGTGGCACAGAATGCCAACAGTGTGAGCGGTGGACACTGCTGCTCCTTTAATGCCCCGGACACGTATGGCCGGAGTTTTACCATGAAAAACGGATGGGATACCAGGGAAAATGCCTACCTGTGGGGTGCCAACATTGAAGAGCAGTGGGAACGCGCCATGGAGATTGACCCGGAGGTGGTCTGGGTAACCGGATGGAACGAGTGGCTCATAGCCCGGTGGAGAAACTGGGCAGGTTGTTCCGACACGATCCAGGTGGAGAACAGTTTTATGGACGGATTCGATGCCGAGCGAAGCCGTGACATTGAGCCGGTCAAATCATGGGGCGAATATGGTGATGCCTATTATCTTCAGCTTGTGAGCCAGGTAAGGCGTTTCAAGGGCATGGAGAGGCAGGACAGTGCGTCACAACCCACCACCATTCAGATCGGCTCCTCTGATGGCTGGAACGATGTGAAACCGGAATTCCGGCATTACAAAGGAAATACACTGGAACGCAACCACCCGGGAAAAGGGCAGAGCATTGTCTACACAAATACCACCGGCCGGAACGACATTGTACTGGCAAAGGTGGCCAGGGACAATGACTTCGTATACTTTTACGTGGAGACTGACGGAGCACTCAGCCCGGTAACAGACTATGGTTGGATGAGACTGTTCATTGATATTGACCGGGATAAACAGAGCGGCTGGGAGGGCTACGACTTTATGATAAACAGGGTAACACCCGGAGCAAAAGCGTTGCTGGAGAAGAACGTTGGTGATGATTGGGTCTGGACCAAAGCCGATTCGGTTGAGTATGCCATCACCGATACAGTACTGGAGCTGAAAATTCCCAGATCCTCCCTGGGGCTTGCCCCTGAAGAGGAGGTGGTGTTTGAGTTCAAGTGGAGCGATAACATGCTGGAAGAGGGGAACATCATGGATTTCTATGTAAATGGCGATGTAGCACCCGGCGGAAGGTTCAACTTTGTTTATAACACCGAAAGCACCACCGGTACAAAACCTGCCACTCCGGTTATGGAAGCCAGTCTCAACATCAGGAACTATCCCAATCCATTCAGCGATGAGACCACCTTTGAGTTTACCCTGATAGGGGGCGGAGATGCATCCATTGCCATCTATAGCAGTACCGGGCAACAACTGAGGGTGCTCACTCCTGGAAACATGTCACCCGGGAACAACAGGATCACCTGGGATGGCTGTGATGAGCGTGGAAACCCATTAAACCAGGGAATTTACCTCTGCAGGCTAATGGTGGAAAACGGATCCGGAACTGTTTGTACTGTTCTAAAAATCAGATAAGCAATTTAAAGCGATCATATCCGTCCTGCCACTCTTTGGGGTAGTTTGGGGTGTACTCTCTGACCCCGAAGGATTTCATGATAATTGTCCGAACCTCTCCCAGTGAACCAATCATGCCATCGCCAACCGCCTGCATCATGATATTACCCACCGATGATGCTTCCGAAGGACCGGTGATCACTTTCCGCCCGGTGGCATTTGCCGTGAACTGGGTCAGCAACTCATTCTTAGCGCCTCCCCCGATGAGGTAGATGGTTTCCACCTCCTTTCCGGCACCCTCCATTAACTGTTCCAGCACAAACCGGTACTTTAGGGCCAGGCTCTCGAAGATGATCCGGCTGATGGTACCGATATCGTCATATTCAGGCACTTTCTGTCCGCTCTTCTTACAATAGCTGATCACCTCCCCAACCATATCCTCTGCATTCAGAAAGGCGAGATCATCCGGATCGATTAAAGCTGAAAAGGGAGTCGCTTTAAAAGCACGTTTCACAATATCAGGATAATCGAGTACTGTCTGCTTTTTGTTCCAGATGCGCTTGCACTGCTGAATCAGCCAGAGTCCCATCACATTTTTCAGATAGAGGTTTTTCCCAAGTACTCCCCCCGAATTGGATATATTCATGTCCATGCTCTTCTCATCCATCACGGGGGCATCCAGCTCCAGTCCCACCATGGACCATGTACCGGAGCTCAGGAAGGCCCATCCATCCTCCATGATGGTGGGTATGCATACCGCGGCGCTTGCAGTATCGTGCACAGCCGGAACGATCACCCTGGTCGTTTCCAGACCAACCATTTGTGCAAGTTCAGGTTTCAGGTCACCAATCACTGTACCTGCCTGCACCACCTCGGGGGCAATCTTCCGGGGAATTCCGAAAGCTTCAAATATAGTATTATCCCACTGTCCTGTGGCATTATTGTACAGCTGGGAGATGCTCACCGCTGTAAATTCAGCTACCTTCCTCCCGGTAAAACAGTAGTGCAGAAAATCGGCAATAAAAAGCAGCCGGTCTGCTATTTCCAGTGTGGGGTCCTCCGCCCTGGACGCTGCGATCAACTGATTCAGCGTATTGAACGGCAACATCTGAACACCTGTATGGCGATAGAGCTGTTCACTGCCGAATTGATCTTCAATGATACCAGGTGTTCCTGCTGTTCGGCTGTCCCGGTAGTTATAAGCACTCCCTGCCAGATTACCCAGCCTGTCGATCAGGCAGTAATCCACTCCCCAGCTATCCACCCCGATCCCATTGATCCCCTGACCCACAAGTTTGACACTGGTTTTCAGCCCCTCCAGAAGCTGATCGTATATCCCAAGGATGTTCCAGTATAGATGACCACCCACAGTGATGCCCTTATTGGGGAATCTGTAGACCTCTTTGCAGTTCAGCAATCCTCTGTCAAAAGAGCCGATTACAGCCCGGCCGCTTTCAGCCCCGAGGTCGAAAGCGACATACCTTTTTTTATCCATAGGGCTATGATTTTAGTTTATCCATGTCAAGCGGGTAATACCCATACTCCTCAACGGCTTCCAGAAAGACCCTGTAGTTCACAGGATTGATCCCGGCATGGATGGAATTGCTGGAGGAGATAATATGTCCCCCGCCGCCGGATGCATCGAGAATGCACTGCTTGGTCTCGGCAACCACGGCTTCAGGGTTCTTATCCACCAGGGTCTTCACACAATCCACATTCCCTTTCAGGCAGACCTTTGATCCGTACTTCTCTTTGATGGCTTTGATATCCATACCGGCCAGCGGATCGATGGGGTCGAGACAATCGATACCGGAATCTATAAGGTCATCGATCACATCCATGATGTTCCCGTCGGTATGCTTGATCACATAGAGGCCCAGATCCTTGAAATTGCGAATCAGCTTGTTGAAATGGGGTTTTACCATATCGCGATAGAGCTCCGGACTGAGCAGTAGGCTGCTTGAGTCGGCAATGTCATCCCCCACCACAATAATCTCCCCTCCGATGGACTTTGCATTCTCCGCCAGTCGGCTGTTGAACTCCACGCTCATCTCCATAATCCGGGAGACCAGGTCGGGCTGGGTATAGAAACCCATCAGGAAATTCTCGAATCCCATCAGGTCCCGGGGCTGAGAAAAGACATCCCTCAGCCGGATCACCACCGCCTTCTCACCCTGAAATTCATCCATGGCAGCCTTGATGGTATCGAAACGGTAATCTGCATCGGGATCGGGCATTTGAAGCTTTTTCAGGTCACTTTCATCCTGAACCGGATGACCCACCGCATTGGGGTAGCTATCATAAGAGACCCTGGTGATGCCCCACTCATCCTTGAAATGACGGTCATCCACTATCTCCTTTTTCATATCGGTACCAATGGCCATTGCATCGAGACCCAACTGACGAATGAATTCAATCTCAGAATCCTGTCCGGTCATGGCTTTAATAACTCCCGGATCGATGATCCATTCAAGTGTAGGCAGGCGGTCGGGTTCTTCCCTTCGCAAAGCTGCAAGCATTCTTTCTCTTCCTGTCATGGTATTATCCTCCTAATGTATTGGTTCCCTGTTCTGTCCTTTCTGTTGCTATCTTTCTAGCGTATCCGCTTTCGCGGTATGCCTGCAGCGGATCGGAATCAATCCCCATCTCTGAGCGTACCTGTGCAAGCAGGGGACGCACATCCGTTTCATAAGCATCCATCAAAATCCTGTTGGCCATCATCACATCGCCTGCATTTTGAGCTTCAGACAGTGCCTTACGGTCAATGATCAATGCTTTGGCATAGGCAGTCTGGGCATTCATCACCGATTGGATAATGCCCTCGATGCTGGGTTCGATGTTATGGGACTGGTCAAGCATATAGGTGATCTTATCCATATTTCCATGGGCCTCTTTCTCGGCCAGCTGGACATAAATGAGATACAACTCAAGGGGATTAATGGTCCCAACCATCAGGTCATCATCGGCATATTTGGAGTTATTCAGGTGAAAGCCACCCAGTTTCTTTTCGTCAAGCAACACAGCAATGATCTGCTCAATATTTACCCCCGGCAGATGGTGCCCCAGGTCCACAAGTACCTTGGCCCGGTCGCCCAGCTTGTTACATACCAGCAGGGACATACCCCAGTCCATCAGGTCGGTGGTATAGAAAGCGGGTTCAAAGGGTTTGTACTCCACAAATAGCGTCATATCGGGATCCATGGCAAAATAGAGATCTTGCAGCCCCTCCTCGAGCCGGTGTTTTCTTTCAAACAGGTTATCCTGTCCGGGATAATTGGTGCCGTCGGCCAGCCAGATACCGATCGATTTTGAACCCATCTCCCGGGTAATGCGGACACAATCCCTGAAGTGCTCCATGGTGCTGTTGCGGACCTCCTCGTAAGGATTACAGACACTTCCAAAACGGAACTGCTGTCCCATAAAGGTGTTTGGGTGGACTGTACCGATGGCCATCCCCTTTTCAGCTGCATACTCCCTAACCGGGGTATATTTCCCATCCTCGGTTACATCCCATAGCACATGGGAGGCCATGGTGGGACAGATCCCCACATAGCGCTGGATCTCGGCACAGTCATCGATCTTGTCCCAAATATTCCGGGCCGCACCCGGATCACGAAATGTACCGTAGCGGGTTCCAGAATTTCCCACTGCCCACGACGGCAGCTCGATTACCTGTTCTTTAAGGCTTTTTTTAATCGCTTCAGGTGAAAGTCCCTTTTTGTCAAGCTGTTCAGTAAATAATTTATAGTGTTCCATAAATACAATAGTTCGTTAAAGTTTTAAGCGGCCATAGCGTTAGCGTGCTCGTGGCAACATTCGTTTATGAGTGTTAACTCGTTTTGTTTCAGTGAAAATCAAAGTTATGTGATCGGACCTCAGGATTCAATATATAATTTGGGAAATCTATTGAACAATATGTCACAAGACAAGAAGTGGAATCTTCCGGTTCTATCCAAAAAGCGTTCCCTTAGCAATCAGAGTTATTTGTGCCGGGTAGTGATTTCTCCGTGTCGACTCTTTGCTTCATATGACATTTGGTTTATGCCTAATCCCTGTTGGTGAAACGCCCTGTTTAACTTTAAATATCCGGCAGAAATAGGAAACGGAATTGAATCCCAGGTCGTAGCTAATCTCTTTGACACTTTTGTTGGAATATAGCAGCATCTCTTTGGCTCTCAGCACCTTTAAATTAAGATGATACTGAGCGGGTGGTATTCCGGTATATTGCTTGAAAGACTTCCGGAAATAGGAGTAGCCAATATTGTTTTCCTCTGCAAAATCCTTGAAATTGATCTCCGTTTCTACATTCTCCCTGATTAAAAAACAGGCGTTCTGAATGATCTTTTCTATCGGTTTTCCGCTGAAGCTCTTGCGTTTTTCGAGGGATACAATTAATCCCAGCAGCTTCAACACCATCCCGGAAACTACCTGCTGATACCCGGGTTTTTCTTCCTGTACTTCCCTGAAGATTGTGTAATAGATATCAATGATCTCCTCCCGGTGCCCCACTTCAACCACTGCACCCCTCTGTTTGAACCACGAACTCCCGAATATCAGGTTGGGAGTATATCCGAAAAATCCCACATAGTGTTCCATGTAGCCGCCATTCTTCAGTGGCCTGTAGCGGTGCCATTCACCCGGCTTAATAAAAATCAGGGAGCCTGGATTGAATTTTTGTATTCCACCCTTGTCTTCAAAGATTCCGGAACCACCGGTAATATAATTGATCTGATACTCATACAATACCCTGCCATGCTCATACTTGAAATAATATCCTGTGGGATGTTCGATCGGGGGATAAACCACTCCTGGTTTTATATCAGCCTTGCCAACGCAATTCACATATAGCCCCCACTCCTTATCCTCCTTTCCAGGATTCACATATTTAAAAAACTGTTCCATGGTTCAGACCCAATAAACCAAACTGTGGCTTATTGATACCTGCCAATTTAAGAATAATATTCAGACAGCTCTTTGACCGCTTCGAAAAAGGCCAGGATATGCTTGTTTATTCATGATACTGCATTGCATATTCGATGAGTGCCTCCAGGTTGATGGCACTCTCCCAGGGCCTGCATCTTGTCCCGTTGGGTGTCTCACCCAGGTAATACTCGCTCCAGGCACCGGTCTCATCCACTATATCCAGTGTTTTCCGGTACACCTCCTTCATTCCTTTGCTGCCGGTCTGCAGCATGGAAAAGAGGACCAGTCCGTAGTCATAGCCCACCGATCGCTGGTTGTCCGAAGATCCGGCACCGGTACGCGAAGTCAGAACACCGGTCTCCTTGAAGGATTTATATATCAGATCCACCACAGGTTTCAATTCGGCCGATTCCAGCAATCCGGACTTGAAGTAGAGGGGAGTCAGGCTCACCGATACCAGCCGGTATACTCTCTTCTCAGCTACAGGCAAAGGACCATCTGTAATACAATTCATGCATTGATAGCGGCCGTTCTTATCAAGCTGTGTCCAGTCAATGCCGCCAAAACCATGCCTCCGGTAAATCAGGCAATCTGGACCACCACGTTCACATACTCCATGCCTGAAACGGGGCAATTCAAGATACGATGTTCTTTCCGGATTGTTGGTGATCAACACTCCATCCTTCCAGAAATTTTTCCTGAAGTCACTCCGTACCTCATCCAGTAATATCTTTTCCGAATTAACCCTTTCCTGATCCCACAAATCCTGATCTTCAATCCATTTCAACAGCTTCTCCCCTCCATCTATAAACAACATAGTGGCCTCGGCCGATCCGTCATTAAGCGTCGACCTGGGCAGGATCCCTCCGGCCACATAGGTTTCATCACCGTTAAAGGGAAGCATGTTTCCGGCCAGGTGTCTCTTCTGTACCTCCCAGCACCACTCCAGCATAGGGAATAAGGACTTCACAAAGACCTGATCACCGGTTTTTTCCAGCAGGTCGAATGCCTGCACGATCAGGTAACCCGGACTCTCCACCTCATCATTCTCATGAATATGGAAGATACCGTTCACCCCGATCCCCTGGGCACAATGCAGCTTCCCTGCTTTTTCCCATACATCCTTGTAAAACTTCAGGATATTTTTTGCCTCTTCAAAGTAACCAAGGGCCAGGTATCCGCGTGAAACCCCATACTGGTCACGTACATACCCCAGCGGATAGGGATAACCGGCCATTGAAGCCCCTTCCACAGCCTGCTGTGTCCGGATCATCACAGAAACATCATCAATAGTCCGAAGCAGTTTTTCCCGCTCCGGAAGTGTGGCTGGAAAAGCGGATTCGAAATCACGCCGGCTGGCAGTAAAGTCAGTCCACCACGCTCTGGTTCGGTTCAGGAGTCCGTAATACCCCGCCTCTAAAACATCTTCCGCATTCACTTTCATTTGATCGTATTCAGGACCACCGACCAGATAGAGATCCGACTCCCCTTTGGCCACATTGAGGTAGATCATCTCCGGTTTCTCCTCCGATGTTTCAATGGTGATGTGCCCGCTCCAGCAGATCTGATGATAGAGAGGGCGCGGATAGACATAGTACTGGTAGATATGTTGCCCCGGATCCGCTCTAAAGGTAATGCTTCCGCTATTATCTGACTCTTTATATTGTATCTGCATTCCCGGTATCATATGCAGTGCCAGACGAATGCCTTGCTCCAACTCCATGTGCCGGACCATCACAGGCAGACCGGAATCCACAAAATCGGTCATGGATCCCAGATGCTCACCTTCTGCCTCCACAGCATGTCTCCATACAGCAGTTCCATACTCCCTTGTGGAATGAACTATCAGTGCCCTCTCCTCATCCAGCAACAACTGGTATAAAGAAGGTGTGGTGTAGGGTCCCGGATAGATGGTTGTGATCTGGGGTCCGGTTTCATACACCAGCATTGTTCCGTTTCCCAGCGCATGGACCGTTCCGTTATCAATGCCGCTGTTTTGCCATGTACGATCACCTGCCATTCCAACTACTGCAAAAAGCAAAGCCACAGCAGCAATAGTAATTCTCTGTATCCATTTATTAACCATTAGAACAGCTATTATGTTATCAATTTACTTTTGGTGAATACGCACAATTTTCCGCCGAGACCGATCCGTCTTCATGCCAGATGAGCTCTTTGATCTCCATGAACCGGAGTGCATTGTCCATGTGGGAGATCATGGTGATATACCATTTTCCGTTCTCCCGGAAAATCTCAGTAGCTGAAACGCCCTGCAGGATGGTCTGCGGATCGTCGGGGTCTTCCTGCCAGTGGAGCGGATCGGAGCCCTTCACGTAAACAATCCCTTGCTTGTAATTGGTGTAAAAAAGGTAGAATATACCGTTCATTTTAATCACAAATGGCGACTCGGGTGGCGTGGTCAGCGAGTGTTCGAGCCTCTGAAATCCTTCGTCATTCCAATGGATCAGGTCCTTCGAACTGGCCATGCCCATGCAACTCTCATGTCCACCGGTTTCCGGCACCGTCCTGGTTGCAGTATAGTAGCAGTAGAAAGTGTCTCCCTCCTTCAGCACCATCGGGTCGCGGCAATCGGACCAGTGCGTTTCATCCCAGAATCCCCAGGGCAGGCTGTTCAGCACCGGGTTCTTCTCATAGCGTTCCCAGTGGTGAAGATCATCTGAAGTGGCCAGGCAGATGGCCTGGGAAACCGAATCATTCACTCCGGTATAGAACATCCAGTACATATCGTTGTGCTCAATCACATGGGGCGCCCAAACCTGGTAACTGTCAAACTCGCTCTTATCAGTCTGAAGAAACGGTTCATGAATTTCCCAGTTCAGCAGATCACCGGTAACAGCATGACCGAAATTGGCCTCCGGAAAATCAGGCCAGTTGGTAGCTGCCACCCCCCTGATGTAGAAGAGGTGCCATTGACCATCCACTTTAATAATGGCATGGTCCACCACATTGCCACCCGGTTCGGCAAACTTTCCGGCAAACGGGTCCTTCCCGGAAACCAGGCTCTCCAGGAAGCCCCCTGCCATATCGGCCATTTCATCCGGAGCAGTAAAACCCGACCAGCTCCATGGAAATCTTCCCGGCGGAAGCTCTCCCAGAATCTTCTGTTCGGCACGGTTCAGCAGTTCGGTGATCATTCCCACGGTTTTTACCTGGACCTCCAGTGTGATCCCCTCTATGACAGTCTGTCCCGCATGGCTTGTCTCAATCCGTAAACGGGCAATTTGTTTTAAAAGGAGCACATCCTCATAAGTGAGCGTATCCACACTGGTTTGAGTTTCGATGAGCATGACCTGGTTTGAACCGGTGTTTGTTCCGCAGGCGATGAGGATGATCATCAGGGAACCGGTAAAAATTAAGATTAGATATCGCATGTATACCAGATATTAGGTAATTGTTCATGTTGACTCAGGTAAAAGTAAGTGATTGGGGTGTGAAAATCAATGAAGAATCTGAGCGATGTTTTATACATTTTGGACTAACACATCAGGGTTGCTTTGAGAACACCTTCTGCGGCTTCTCCATCTGCCATGCATCCTCCCCAACCACATAGATGCGGAAATCCCGGGCTTTCTCCATGGTTGACTCATGGCTCCCGTTGGGTACATACCTCATATGGCTCTTCCCCTTCAGGTCATCCCAGTAGAACTTCCATGAATCGGTCACAAAAAACTCATCGCTGGCGGCATTGATCAGAAACTTGGGGATTGTTATGCTGTCCACAAAAGAATAGGGATCGATAATATCCATCAGTTTCCTGAATTCTTCCGAATGGAGCCTGTCAAATATACCCTCCATTGTATAGGCGTTTACTGCAGGGGACCGGTTTCTCCTTCTTCATTGAGGATTCCCTGGGGAACTCATTGAAGTATTTCACCGTGGGAAGTATGTTTATCTACATCATATTCTTTGCAGTCAGCATGGGGCCCCTCGGCTGGTTAATCCTATCTGAAATATTCCCACTTAAAGTAAGGGGTGTCGGTATGAGCATGGGATCACTCTCCTGCTGGCTTTTAATACAGAAAACCAAACATCCAAAGTGGAATTTGATTAAAAACACCATTTTCGATATCATCTAACACAAGATATGCATGCTCCAGATCTCTGATTTGTCTGGATGTCTTATTCTTGCCGCCAATTTCAAAGGTGTATTTATCATCTACGATAAAGTCCCCTTTCTGAGGCAATCTTAACTGGTGAGCAACACTTAACTGGGATTCAAAGAAAACCTCTCTTATTGTGCCTGTTTCTTCCCGCGTCATATTCAGTCCATAGAAATAATTGGTATTTCCAAGATAGATTTTATCCGGCTTTTGCAATATTTTATTTCCTTTTGCTTTTTGCGTGAGCGTGCTTACCACTTCCGCTTTTTCAAGAAGATCAAGGTATTTTAACAACGTCCTCTGGTCTGCAACAAACAACTCTTCTCTCAGCTTTAACAGGTTAGGTACATATGGAACCGTTGAAGCAATTGCGGCCAATAGTTTTTTTATCTTAAGTGAAGTTTCAAAAGAGATATCAGAAACCGCGGGAATATCAGTTTCTATAATTACGTTTAGAATGCTGTTAAGTCTATTATAATATGACGATGGGTCCTCGTTGTAAAATGGGAAATATCCGGTTTTCAGATAGGCTTTAAAATGTGGGATTATCTTTATTTTGTTTGTAATCTCCGCGGATATTTCCTGATGTTGTGTAACCAGATCGTTTAGTCGAAAACTGGCAAAAGTTTCTATTCCATTTAGTTCCAAATATTCACGGAGTGAAAGTCCGGCAAGTCGATATGAACTTTTTCGACGACTAAGGTCACCCTGTCCTTTATATGTTTTTAATATAGACGAACCGGAATAAACAATATTCAGCCCGGGAAGCCTGTCGTAGGAATTTTTTATCTCTGCAGACCAGTCATATCCCTTAAGTTTCGGCGGATATTTGTGTACTTCGTCCAAAAACAGATATTGTACCCCATATTGTACTAACTCTTCAGCGATATCAACAATGGAATTTCTATACATCAATTTATCGTCGAGAGAAAGATAAACTGCCTGGTTCGGGTGATCGGAATTAAGGATTTTCGCTTTCTGAAGCATCAATGTTGTTTTTCCGACACCCCTGCTTCCCAGTATCTCAATTAATCTTGAATTCCAGTTTATTTCCTGGAATAAGTACCTTTTAAAATCAAGGCTGACTTCTTGTATTAATGTATTACTGTAGTTAAAGATATCCTGCATTTCTATACTATTTTGTATTATGATACAAATATCATCTATTATTTTTGTATTTCAATACATTTTATTGTGTTATTTCTTGCAATGGAATACACTTTCATCCCAACTGCCCCCTTGAGACATGATGAGTATTAATGTCCGCTCAGTGTGTAGCTCCTGAACTGGACAGGCGTATACCCTGTTTTCTTTTTGAAAGTCCGGCTGAATTGTTGCTGCGACTCAAATCCCGAAAGGTGGCTGATCTCCTTTACTGACAGGCCCGAATTCTTCAGCAGCATCCTGGCGTGGCTGATCCTGATATTCAGAAGGTAATCATAGGGCGAAAATCCTGTATTCTTTTTGAAATACTTGCGAAACCATGCATATGAAATATTCAGATGAGCGGCAATCTCCTCCAGGGATACCTTCTGCGAAAACTGTCCCTCCATGATCGATTTGGCAGAAACAATAATCTCATCGGTACGTGTATTGATGTTTAGCTGCTGCCTCTTCAACAGGGTAAACAGTTGTCCCAACAGATGCATGACGGTACCGGAAAGCAGGTATTCGGAACCCACCAGATCTGATTTCACCAGGTCAAACACTTTACCCAACAGGTTCATCACCTCGTTGTCCGGTCCAACTCTGAAAAACGGCTTTGTAACAGAGAGCAGCGTATGGGCACTGTTTATGAGTGTATTGTCTCCGGTAAAACCCACCCAACTCTCGGTCCATCCACTGCTTATATCAGGCCTGTACCGGTGCCACTCACCGGGAAAGAGCAGGAATCCGTCTCCTGCCATGATTTCGTATCTTCCCCCGTGCAGCGTCTCAAGAACCCCCTTTCCGGATGAGATATAGACCAGCTGGTATTCATCAATAACACGTCCCTGCCGGAAGGAAAAATTATGGTGCGAGGGGTGCTTTTCGGGCGGATAGGAGGTTCCGGACCCAATATGGGTATGTCCGGCATTGACCACTACCAGGTCCCTGTAGGGATGCTCATGGCTCACCTGGAGATATTTGTAGTAGTTTTTCAAGTCACAAATATCAGAGGAATATCAAAAAACGCAAAACAAATAACAGAATAGATCTTGACCAGCATCTGTAAATATATGTATTTTTGAAGCTTAGATCAATTTATACCATTGATATTAAAAAGTTCACTGATTCAATAACCACAAAATGAAACACACCATCCGCCCTTCTGCAGTGTCTCTCTTTTTCCTCATACTGATCCTGATTATTTCAGGTTGCTCTTTGGAAAGAGGTTCGTCAGCCACTGAAAAAAATCACGGGATCAATGTCAAAACCCTGGCGGAATCATTCCTTCACCCGCCCGATTCTGCCCGGCCAGGGGTATACTGGTATTTTATTGACGGAAATCAATCCAAAGAGGCGATGACGGCAGACCTGGAATCGATGAAGGCAGTTGGAATTGGCAACGTGCTCTTCCTGGAGATCAGCGGAGCGGGAATGCCCCGTGGAACTGTGGATTTCCTGAGCGAGGAGTGGCAGGAAAACTTTGAACACGCTGTAAGGGAGTGTGAACGGCTTGAGATCGTTCTTACCCTGGGTTCCGGTCCGGGATGGACAGGAAGCGGCGGTCCATGGGTAAAAATGGAAGAATCGATGCAGCATCTTGTGGCCAGCAAAATCCATGTGGCCGGTCCCACCCGGCTCCACAGGAGACTGGAAGTCCCCCCTGGCCGTAATCCCTTTTTCGGGCTGGAACAATTTACCCCCGAACTGAAAGCCCGGTGGCAGAACTATTACCAGGACGTGGCCGTCATTGCTTTCCCGGAAACGGACAATAAGCTGAAAATTGCTGATTCCGACGAGAAAGCTTTGTATTACCGTCCTCCTTACAGTTCACAGAAAGGGGTCAAACAATATATACCTGAGCCCGTTGCCGCTGCAGAGCGTTTCAGTGAAGAAACAAAGGGAATATCCACCAGTGCGGTCATTGACATTTCTGAATATTTGCAGGCCGACGGAACAATCACCTGGGAAGTTCCCGCAGGTAACTGGACAATCATGCGCTTCGGCAGGAGGAACAATGGTGCCATTACCCGGCCGGCGCCCTTGCCGGGGCTGGGTTTCGAATGCGATAAAATGAATGCGGATGCCATGAAAAACCACCTCGAAACTTTCATGATCCCACTCATTGAAAAGGTGCAACCCGACTCCACCAAAGCAGGCGGTTGGAAGATGATCCATATGGACAGCTGGGAGATGGGAGCACAAAACTGGACCGACGGTTTCAGGCAGCAGTTCAAAGAGATGCGGGGCTATGATCCCCTGCCCTACCTGCCCGTTTATACCGGAATGATCGTAGGTGATGTGAAAGAGAGCGAACGCTTTTTATGGGACCTGAGGATGGTGTCGCAGGAACTGATCCTGAAAAACCATGTGGAGTACTTTAAGGATTTTGGTAAAAAGTATGGCATGGGGCTATCCATCGAGCCTTACGATATGAATCCTAATACCGACCTGGACCTGGGCTCATACGCCGATGTGCCCATGTGTGAGTTCTGGAACAAAGGATATGGCTTTAGCACCGGTTTCAGCACCTTTGAGGGAACCTCCATTGCCAACCTGTACGGAAGGCCGGTGGTGGCAGCTGAAGCGTTTACCTCCTACCTGGTTGCATGGAGGAGCTATCCGGGCTCCATCAAGAATCAGAGCGACTGGGCCTTCTGCTCAGGCATTAACAGGCTGGTATATCACACCTTCGCACACAAACCCCTGGGAGAACAATACCGTCCGGGGATGACCATGGGTCCTTACGGGGTGCACTGGGACAGGGGTCAGACCTGGTGGGAAATGTCAGGCGGATATCATACTTATGTGACCAGGAGCCAATACCTGCTGCAACAGGGGAAAGGGGTTAGCGATGTGTTGTACCTGATCCCTGAAGGTGCCCCCCACGTCTTCCTGCCCCCGGCTTCAGCAGTGGATGGAAACCAGTACCTGGAAGGAAATACCGAGTATGTATTCGATGCTGCTACGGATCAGATAAAAGCAGGTGAATCCAGAGACCAGAAAGAATTTATGCCTGACAGGAAGGGATATAATTTCGACGGCTGCAGTCCGCGCATCCTGATGGACCGGGCACAAGTAGCCGATGGGAAAATCGTATTTGACGGAGGAGCCAGTTATCACCTGCTTGTCCTGCCCAAAGTGAGATCCATGACTCCGGCGCTTATTACAAAAATTGAGTCGTTGGTCAGTCAGGGCGCCACTATAATAGGTAATCCGGCAGATCAATCCCCGGGCCTGCAGGACTACCCGGATTGCGATAAGGAGGTACGATCCGTCAGTACAAACATGTGGGGAAGTTTTGAAATACCGGCCAGTGAATCTGAAATCAAATACGGGAAAGGGTTGATCCTGTGGGGAGGTGACTACTCTAACCCGGATGGAGATGAGCTATACCCGAATTACCAGGCAACAGCAAAGTACTTAAATGCCAAAGGAATCAAACCCGACTTTACAGGAGACGGAACCGTTCGGTATATTCACAAGAGATTGCCGGACTCCGATCTCTATTTTGTCTCCAACAGAACCAATATGGATAACAGGGTAACTTGTCAGTTTCGCGCGGAAGGAACTCCTGAATTGTGGAATCCCATGAACGGTGAGATCCGTGCTATACCTGATTTTACTGCCACAGACGGTATCACAAGCATTCCGCTGCAGTTCGAACCCTATGAGAGCTACTTTATTGTTTTCCATTTGGACACCAAACACAAAGGGAAAAATGGAGGAATCAATTTCCACCCTAAAAAAGAATTATTCACACTGGAGGGTGCCTGGGAGGTGGCCTTCGATCCGCAATGGGGAGGGCCCGAAAAGGTCACTTTCAAACAACTGGATGATTGGACCGACCGGCCCGAAGAGGGAATCAGATACTATTCGGGAAAAGCAAGCTACTACAAGACCTTTGATTGCGAACGGGCTGCCGGACCTGACAGGCTGTACCTGGATCTTGGCAGGGTAGAGATCATGGCAAGGGTGAAACTTAACGGAAAAGATCTCGGGGTGGTCTGGACCACACCCTGGCAGGTTGAAATAAGCGATGTAGTGAAAGAGAGAGACAACCAGTTGGAAATAGAGGTCGTCAACTTATGGCCAAACCGCCTGATCGGCGATGAGGCTATTGAAGGGGATGAAGTCGTTGACGGTCAATGGCCGGACTGGGTGCTGAAAAAGGAATCCATACCCGGTAAGCGATACACATTTACATCATGGCAACATTATACAAAAGATTCGCCATTGCTGAGTTCAGGCCTGCTGGGTCCTGTAACACTACTGGCCATTGAAAACTAATACAATTAACAGCTATTTACATTATGACAAAAGTCGGATTGATAGGGATAGGACTGGACACCTACTGGGACCAGTTTGAAGGATTACGGGACAAGCTGTTGGGGTATCAAAAGCGGATTAAAGAGAAAACAGAAGATTTTAGTGTGGAGGTGATTGATGCAGGCCTTGCCGATAATCCTGTGAAAGCCAGGGAAGCGGCAGCCATGCTGCACAAGAACGATGTGGAGCTGGTTTTTCTCTTTGTATCGACCTATGCACTGTCATCTACAGTATTGCCGGTGGCTCAGAAAGTGAAAGTACCAATAGTGATCCTGAATCTTCAACCGGTCCCGCAGTTGGACTACGAGGCATTCAATGCCCTTGGAGACCGCGGAAAAATGACCGGGGTATGGCTGGAGCACTGTCAGGCCTGTTCGGTACCGGAAATTGCATCGGTCTTTAACCGTTCGGGGATTGGGTACGATATCGTTACAGGGTACCTGGAGGATGAGGAGGCCTGGAGTGAGATCGAAGCATGGGTTGAAGCAGCAAGGGTGGCCGTCGCCATGCGCGACAACCGGCTGGGCGTTTTGGGCCACTACTACGGGGGCATGCTGGATGTATACACAGATCTCACAAAACAGTCCGCAAGTTTTGGAAACCATATCGAGATGGTGGAAATGTGCGAATTGAAAAGGCACAGGGATGAGGCCACCGAGGCTGAGGTGGATGAAAAGATAAGAGAATTTGGGGAAGCGTTTGATGTGGTGCCGGAATGTGCGCAGGAAGAGATAGAGCGGGCGGCCCGGACCTCGGTGGCGCTGGATAAGCTGGTAGAGAATCACGATCTGGGTTCCATGGCCTATTATTATGAGGGGGAACCCGGCAATGAATATGAAAATATTGTCACCTCTGTGATCGCAGGTAACACCTTACTCACCGGTAAGAACATCCCAATTGCAGGAGAATGTGAGGTAAAGAATGCCCAGGCCATGAAAATCATGGCAGAATTTGGGACCGGTGGATCCTTTTCCGAGTTCTACCTTATGGATTTCAATGATGATGTGGTGATGCTTGGACACGATGGTCCCGCCCATTTTGCCATCGCAGAGGGCCGGGTAAAGCTGGTCCCGCTGCCCGTTTTCCACGGAAAACCCGGGAAAGGACTCTCCATCCAGATGACCGTTCAACATGGAGCTGTCACACTGCTTTCCGTAGTGGAGGGCAGGAATGATGTTTTCCTGCTGGTGGCTGAAGGAGAATCGGTTCCGGGACCAGTACTGCAAATCGGCAACACCAACAGCCGCTACCGTTTCTCATTAAGTGCCAGGGAATTTATGGACCGGTGGTCGGAACAGGGCCCTGCGCACCACTGTGCCATCGGGACCGGCCACATCGCCGGGAAGATCAAAAAACTGGGAAAGATTCTGGATATGAAGGTGGTGAGAATCTGCTAAAACAGTCGCATCAGATTATTTTTTTAGTGTAGTCTGCTAAAAACAGAGGTATGTTTAGCAATCCTTTATCGTATGTTAGATTTTTCATTGAAAAGCGGAGGCGTATTTTAGGTACATATTATGTGTAATTTATCACATAAATGGCACATAAAATGTTTTACGAACCACCACCGGCACCGGTTCATCCAAAACCTGATCGAATTCCGTATAGGATATGTTATACCGTGTCCCAACCCCATTGGCGGTAACTGATACGGTATGTTTTCCCGAATCAAGGTCCTGCACCGGAATGTGGTATTCCAGTGCATCAGTTTCGGCTACTACTACAGTACCATCCAGAATGACCGTATAAGAATCTGGCTCAACACCCAAAGTGGTCCACTCCAGTGAGAGATTGGTTTCGGTTGAATCAGCAATATGCACCGCCATCAGCGTCACATCATTCGCCTTTCCCCGGTATATATCCACCAGGGCCCGGGTCAGGTTCACATAATAAAAACCCCATCCCCCCTGGTCACCCCTGAATCCGGGGGCTGTCAAAGAAACCGGTTCCAGGTCATCGCTCAGTTCATTCGAATAGGAATCCACGTAGATGCTATTATCAGGGCCATATCCATGGCCTTCGGTCTGACCGGTATACTCGTTGAACTGATGCAGCATCACAATCCGGGGCCTGTGCTCCAGGGCCGTTTTGAATGATTCCAGGTAGGTCCACCCTCCCCTTCTGCCAAACGCTTCGGGAGCCTTCCAGCCATTCTCAGCAAAGAATGCAGGTGTTACTGTGGTGGCTTCCGCTACTCCCTCCCTGAAGGTTACCATGGACGCCAGCGAGCCATCCATCCAGCTCCAGTAACCCAACTCATGATGCCGGGTGGTCTGGTTCTGGGAAGACATCCAGCGCACCGTAAAATGGGTATCGTCCACAGGTTCCTGCTGCTGCCTGAACCGGTCAATCTCCTCTGCACTCCATGCCAAGGTCTGCTTAAAGAAAGGGATGCGGAATGAGCTCTCTGTACGGCCCTCTTTATGTGCAAGCACTCCGGTATCCAGAATTATGATCAGGGGCTTCCCCTCAAAGATCTGCCAGAGGTCCTTAAAACGGGGATTGCGGATATAATCCTGGTAGATCCATTCCAGCTGTTCATTCAATGCTTGCATGGTAGAAGGAGGTCCGTTGGTCAGCCCGGGCATCAGGGCCACCCTGGGTACCGGAAGTCCTTCATCCCTCATATCGGCCAGCACCTCAAGGAACATCTGGGTACAGTGCAGGATCTGATCTGAGCCTGCACTCCGCTCATCCCAGTGCTTACATCCCCAGATATGATTTGACCAGTCAGGTATGATAAAATCCACCCCCATATCCATAAACCAGAGGATATGCTGGCGGGTCACATCCGGATTGGTTGATTCGTACAGCCCCATTACCGGGATGGCCTGGGCCGTGGTCCATTTTCTTCCGGGCACGAACCAGGGCTCCCACTGCATTCCAAACAGGGTCTCTTCCTCAGTTCGAACAGCTAATTTCCTTTGTCTTACCTGCACCGTCAGAATATTGGATCGCATTCCATATTCCGGCATAAAGGTGCCGGCCTGAAGCAGGGTATAGTCATCCAGCCCCATCCAGTCGTCCCGGTCGGAAGGCAGGACCACAACCTGTATCATGGCAGGTCCCGGGTTGGGTAGCGGAAGCAGGAATGAGGACTTGCCATTCGCATCGGCAAATTCATGCGAACCCCAGCGTTTCCCGTTTAAAAAGGGTAACAGTACCATTCGCCCATTCATTTCATCAAGGTCTAAAGATGCATCAACCCTTACACTCCTTCCCATCTCCATCTCCATATCACTAATCTGGATCTGAACAGGATGATCCGTATTTTTCTGCCGGCACGAAACAAAAGCCAGAGCACTAATAAAAAGACTCATTGAAAGAATTCGATACATAGCGTGCAGAGCTTAGGGCTTAACGCAAAGGGGTTCACCGAAACCGGTGAACCCCTATTGTAAATTAAAGTATTATTCTAAAATAAATATCCTACTCAAGGATCATCAGCTTCTGGGATTCAGTCCGGTTTCCAACCTTGATACTGTAGAAGTACAATCCATGGTTCAGATCGCCACGGTCAATGGTCACCCTGTGGGTTCCCGAAGACCTCTCTTCACTCATCACGCTCCTGACCTCCTGTCCAATGGAATTGAAAATAGCAATCTCCACACTGGCAGGTGTGTCAAGTGTAAACTCGATGATGGCACTATTGGTCATGGGATTGGGATAAACCCTGGATAAGCTGCGGGCAGCTTGTACAGGCTCAACACCAGAGCCACCGAATTTCTCAGTGTTCCCGGCTTTCATATGCTCGAAAATGGCATCTTTATTCTCTTCCCAAATCGCCATCTGATCTGGATGCCAGTTAAGGTCACCCAGCGGCAGGTTAGCAATGGAACCTGTGAGGGTGGAGGCTTCGGTATATGTACCATCAAATACAGGCCATGTATCATTTATAGCAACATCACCATCCGGCTCCCAGTGCCATTTTGCCCACTCCGATGGCGGAGGGTAATTGGTCGATGGCTGGGCCAATGGATGGAGATAGGAGGCTGGCTTCTGCCACTCTACCAGATTGTCCGAAGAAGTATAGATACTTTGACCACTAATCCCATCATTAAAGAGGGGATCCACATCAACCATGGTATTACCATATTTCCAGTTCGGGAAATCGGTATTTGTATTGTTGGCATGATTAAACAAATTGCCTTCCCTGGATTCGGCAAAACCAAGCGCCGGATCATATCCAAGATTTGCATCAGTGGTTCCGTCCCAGATCAAAGGCTGCAGGTTCACCTTTGGAATTGAATCAGCGGCAAAGTCATTCAGCTCAACAACATTGGCGTAATGTCCCGGATTCCTGTAATGGCTGTTATACTGAACGAACTGGATCCGTTCCGAAGGAAGCGTTTCATCAACTCCATGATTTGCAGCAAACAGTGTATCAGAATAGATCAGCTGGGGCTTTGGATGGCTTGCTTCTCCTCCCGGCATGGGCTGCCAGTGATAGGCATAAGGAGAGGTCATAAAATCAAACATCAGGTTGTTGGTGAAGTAATACTCCTTCTCATACAATACCCAGTCCAACTGGCTCTTGTTGTGTACGAATGTATTATGATCGACCAAGGTAAAATTATGAAGATGGTGTTTCCATCCCTCAAACATAAAAGCCATACCGAATGAAACAAAGGTGTTATTCTGAATCAGGCAGGTATCAAATCCTACAGGAGCATCAAAATCGAAGAAAGCTCCGTCGTTAGCCGACAGCTCATGGCCGTGACGCAGGGCAATATTATTTGTGAAATACAGATCATTCATACCACCTTCAAACTTAAAAGGATGCCATTGAGATATTGGATCTATGACACAATTATCGATCACTGTGGTAGCGCCCTCTGTACTCTGAACATACAACTGCGAAGGTACTGTTCCGTTAATATCGGATCCCATCAAATATATATTCTGCAGGGTAACGTCTCCTTTGGCAGTAATCATGGGATTAAAAGGCAGCTGGTCCGGTGTCATGCCATTCTGCAGAGTAGCAGGCATGGTCGCATCATCATAGTCCTCTCCGATAATCTGCAGGTGAAATCCATCATTTTCAATCACTTTTGTCAAGCCATACCACTGTCCGGCCTGCAACTGATAAATTTTATTTCCGCCATTGGCATCAATGGCATCATTCAGGGTTCCGTCCCCCGGATCAACCACAAGGATATCCTGGGCAGAAACGGTGCTGAGAATAAACATTCCAGCCAACAACAACATTAAGTAGTAAATCTTTCTCATGTTAATTTGATTTAATTTGACATATAAATAATAACAATGTAAGTAATACTTTAGTTCTATGAAGTGTACCTCCTTTCTTTAGTTTTGACAGGTTAAGAATATGGAATTTATCAATTACTAATTTCAGAAACTGTATCTCACACCCAGATCCACCGTCCAGCCATACGCTTCCCGGTAGGTATACCGCGGATCTCCTCTTAAGCGCTTAACTTCCTCATAATTAGTAAGGTTAGCAAAATTACCCATCACCTGCATCTTTCCGGGTAAACTGAGTGGAATATCATAGGTTATCTGAAAGTCCATCCGGTAAAAATGCTCTGTCAAATGATCCTTCGCATCTGCTTTGGGATCCTTATGTGTATTGGTCATACCGTTATACTGGAAGGAAAGCCAGGTATTAAAGCCCTTGTAGTTGAATCCCAGGGAAGCATTTACAATATGCTTAGGCTGATATAGCATGGGGCCTGTAAGAACCGTATCTATCCGCATGGGTACCGGACGCCCTCCTTCCGGTGGAATAACCGACTTAATAAAGGAATAATTATATTTGGTTTCCGAATCAGTTAAGGTATAGTTAAGGTTCATGGTGAAATACTTCAAAAAACCGGGAAGATACCAGAAGGAGGTTTGCCACTCAAATTCAACTCCCTTCAGGAAGATATCATGTTCATGATTCTCCCACAGTGCCAGTTCGACCACAGAGTTTTCATCGAAATTGGGGACAGGATCATCCCCTCTTAAACGGTTATAGACACGGTACCATATTTTATCTTCCACTGTTTTATAAAAACCGCTGACTGATAACAGACCTATCTTGGTTCCGTGAAAAGTGACCTGTCCATCGAAATTGGTCCATAATTCTGTTCTCAGGTCAGGATTCTGATAATGGTATTTGAAAGGCGATTTACCGGGGTTGAAATAGTAATTGGGAGAAATGGCATTGAAATCGGGCCGACTGATGGTTTGTGTATATGACATATGCATATACATAGATTTCGTCGGTTTTATCCGGAGATGGGCCATGGGCAGAAAGAAGCGGTCGGATCGTGTATCCGATGTATCGGAACCAACCAGCGGCATGATGACCGGAGGCAGATACTGGGGCTCCATAGCAACAAAACCGCCCATCTCCGCATCGGTTGCTTCATACCTGAAGCCAGGCATAAACATCACCTTTTGGCCAAAATTCAGCTCTGTCATCGCGTAGCCGGCATAGTAGTGCTCTGTGATCTTCTGGTCGTGGATCATGCTTGCCTCAAGACTCTGTGAGTAGCTTAAGAGTGAAATATCATTGACTAGGCTCAACCAGTGTGTCTGTCCCAGCTGATATACGGAATCGGACCAATTATCCCAGAAGTCACTTGTTGCATTCAGGCGGTCAAAATCGAGGTAGAGTCCGTAATCATAGTCACCACCCAGAAAATCATCCACCATATGATCTTCAAAACCTTCCAGGGTGTATCCCCAACCTCCTGAAGTTTGCTGCAGCCAATCTAAGTCTTCGAACCAATACTCTTCAGTAAAGGGGTGCACAATTTGAGAACCCTGGGTAATGTCCAGGTAGCGCTCCTTCACCCTGTACTTACCGCCAAACTTGACTGAACCGGTCACAAGATCACCGATCTGAAAGGGGATCTCAACATCCAAATGACCCGACAGGTTTTGATCTTCCTGTTCTGTATCGGTATCAGTGAAGAAATGGGAGATCGTATTATGCAGGGAGTCTTCAGAATCATTAAAGAGGGGAAGTAGTTCCTGCGGGTCCTTTACCCTGTTGTCAAGGGTGATAAGGCTGTCGCTGGAAGCATTGACAAACTGATAGTTCCATGACCGCTGGTGGGGATTGCCATGCCTGTTTTTTGACATTGCCACTCCATATCTGAGGTTCATGTTCAGAAAATCCAGGTTGGTCTCCCCACTCAGGGTGGTGAGGTACATATTGGTGTTGTTATTAGGGCTGTCTGCTGCCCGCCACCATACGTTAAGGGTACTCTTAAATCCGTAAGATTTAGTCTGGGTGTTCGAATTTATACCCGAATGAGAGTACATGCCATACAATTTCAACTTGGTAGATTGACCCAGACGATAATCCAGGGCCAGGGTGGCAGACTGCCGGTAATTGAGCCTGTTGACCAGGTTCAGGATGGTTTCGGTAATATAAAGGTCACTTTCAATAGATTCATAATCATAGGCCGCGCTCATGGTATGGACACCCCGGTTTACACGTTCAGCACTGGCTGTAAGGGAAACCCCAAGTTTATCATCCAGGAAACGGTTACTGACCTCTCCCATTAATTTGTAGTTCCCAAAAAAATCATTCTGATTGTTGTAACCTCCCTGGGCCATCACATTATAGTGAAGACCGGCTGGTGTCTCCTGCAGCTTCAGATTCACGGTTCCACCCACCGCATTGGCTTCCAGATCAGGAGTCAGGGCCTTATAAACCTCCACTCCCTGGAGCACATACTGTGAGATCCCACCTATTTCTGCTCCCCGGCCGGTGTGACTGGATGACGGTAATTTGACTCCATCAATGGTCACATTGGTATACCGGGGCTCCAATCCCCTGATCACAATCTGGGAACCTTCTCCGCCAGAACGAATTACCGAGATCCCGGGAAGGCGTCCGATGGCCTCCACTGCATTGGCATCGGGGTTCTCCTGCAAGCGGTCCTTGGAAACCACATTCTTCACGGTAACTGAATTGATCTGTTGCCTGCGGGCACCTATCTGACCCTTAGCCTGGGCTGTAACCACTACCTCTTCCAGGATTTCCATATCCATGGAGAGCTCTATATTAATATTACGCTGGTCGCCAATGGTGACTTCCTGGCTGGTATAACCCAGAAAAGAGTAAACAAGAACGCTCTCTTCGCCCGGAACCATAATATTATAATCACCATTCAGTTCAGAAATGGTCCCGATTGTAGTTCCTTTTACGATAACGTTTGCCCCGGGTAAGGCTTCCCCGGTCTCTCCGTCAGTAACCTTTCCGGTTACCCGTACCCTCCCCTGTTGTGCTGTAAGGGTGCTTGCAAAGAAGATAAGGGCAATGATCCAAATACCTCTTATTTTCATCATTGGATAGTTTAGTTGGTTTAGTCAATATCAAAAATATAGTATTGATACAGCGTGGTCAATAGACAATTTGGGAAATGAGTTGTACTTTTTGGCCTTCGAATCTGTTTTTGCACAGAGTGTAATCCGGACCATGGTGTGGGCTAATAGGATTTTACACTTTTCCTGATCTCTGAAGGGGCCACTCCCAGCTTGTTTTTAAAAACCCGGCTGAAGTAATAGATGGACTGAAATCCCAGGTCATAACTGATCTCTTTAACGCTTTTATCAGTATAGAGCAGCATCTCTTTGGCACGAAGGATCTTGAGTTCGAGGTGGTACTGCACAGGCGGTACGCCGGTGTATTTCTTGAACATCTTCCGGAAATAGGAGTAACCGATGTTGTTCTCCGCAGCAAAGGACTGGAAATTAATCTCCGACTCCACATTCTCGCGGATGGTGAAACATGCACTTTGAATGATCTTCTCCACCCGTTTCCCGCTGAAGTCTTTCTGTTTGTCCATGGAGACTATAAAACCCAGGAGCTTCATTACCATTCCTGCAGCAACCTGCTGATATCCGGGCTTCTCTTCCTGTACATAATCAAAAATCTTGTAGTAGGTATCGATGATCTCTTCCCGGTACCCTACTTCCACAACTGCATTCTTCTGGGTGAACCAGGGCCGTCCTAACACCTGATGGGCAATATACCCGGTAAAGCCCACATAATGCTCCATCCAGCCAGTACTCTTCTTGGGCCTGAACCGGTGCCATTCACCTGGTTTTGTAAAGATGAGTGACCCCGGGCTGATTTTATGTTTCCCTCCTTTGTTTTCATAGATGCCCGCACCATCAGTGATATAATGAATCTGGTACTCGCTCAGGGTGCGTCCATTTTCGTAAGTGAAATAGTAGCCAGTAGGATGGGTGGAAGGAGGATAGATCACCCCCGGTTTGATGTCAGCCTTCCCCACGCAATTCACAAACAGTCCCCAATCCTTATCTTCCTGTCCGGGATTCACATATTTAAAAAACTGTTCCACTGATCCTGAATTCCAATCTTACAACTTTATCAATTGACTGGCAAAATGTATAGAAAATATACGGAATGGCAATGTTTTTTTGACAGTAATTCCAATTCCAGTTTGCATTTTTTGATCGCAAATTCCATCATTGGGTCAATTTGTGCAAACTTTTGACCAAATTATCCATTGATCACTGATAATCTATAATGTACATTTGAGTTTCAGCATAATTACTTCTTTTTACCTGGTAGCATCGAATCATATAACTAAAATCAAATGTACGGTATCCTACTAATCCTTATCGGAAGTGTGGCAGCAGCCAGCTTCTATGTTCCCTTTAAGAAAGTAAAACAATGGTCCTGGGAGTCTTACTGGATAATGCAGGGAGTGGCTGCCTGGCTTATTGCCCCCTGGGTGGCAGCTCTGCTGACGGTCCCCTCCGGAACCTTGATGGACATTATCCGTGAAGCTCCTGCTTCAGCCAAGTGGCTCACCCTGATGTTCGGCGCATTCTGGGGAGTGGGTGGCCTCACTTTCGGGCTCAGTATTCGCTACATGGGTGTAGCACTGGGACAGAGCCTGGTGCTGGGGCTGGTGGCCGCACTGGGTACTTTGATTCCGGCCATCGTGGCCGGTGAGGATCTGTTTGCCACACGCGCCGGTATCCTGACTGTTGTGGGAGTTGCCGTTGCCCTGGCCGGTATTGCGATTATTGGATATGCGGGTATTCTGAAGAACAAGAATCTGTCAGAAGAGGAGAGAAAGGCTGCAGTAAAAGAATTTTCATTAAAGAAAGGAATACCCATTGCCATTCTCTCAGGTGTGATGAGTGCTGCCTTTGCCTATGGCTACGCCAGTGGCGCACCTATCGAGGAAGTAGCTGCCAAATACAATACAAGCCCGCTGTTTGTAAGCAATCCCACCCTGATCTTTATACTGCTGGGAGGTTTTGTTGTTAACCTGGCTTACTGTGTCACACTGAATATTAAAAACAAGACCTATAAGGATTACATCACCGTTTCTGGCGGGGTATTCCTGAATAACATAGCCTTTACTTTCCTGGCCGGGTTCCTTTGGTTCCTGCAGTTCCATTTTTATGGGATGGGAAAAAGCCAGATCCCTGAAGCCATGGAAGCATTCTCCTGGAGTATACTTATGGCCCTGGTGATTGCCATGAGCAATATTTGGGGACTGTTCCTGAAGGAGTGGAAGGGAGTATCCAGAAAGACCATCGTGATACTCCTGACCGGGATCCTGATCCTGATCCTCTCCACATTTGTTATCAACTTAAACTAAGAGGCTAATAGAAAGAATCTAACTTGACGTTTGTAGCTTAGTGCGTTAAGTTGTATATTTGCCATTAACACAATAAAAATTGAAATATGAACAAACGACTGGCATTTAAAATGCAGCTGAATCCGGGAATGATTCAGGAGTATGAAAAAAGGCATAATGAGATTTGGCCCGAATTGGTGAAATTATTGAAAAATAATGGCATCTCGGAATACAGCATATTTTTCGATGAAGAAACACATATCCTGTTTGGATTCCAGAAGCAGTCAGGGGAGAAGAGTTCCCAGGAACTGGGGGAGCTTGAGATTGTAAAAAAATGGTGGACCTGGATGGCTGAAATGTATGAGACCCATCCGGATAATTCACCGGTAACTACCCCTCTGAAAGAGGTCTTCTTTATGGAATAGAAAAGCAAATCATTATAATTTTAAAACAATATGAGCAAATCAGACACAGTAACAAAAGCTTATGAAGCAGCCAAAGAGCAGTATGCCCGGATCGGGGTGGATGTGGAGGCTGCCATGAAACAGTTGGATACATTCCCCATTTCTCTGCACTGCTGGCAGGCAGATGACGTGGGCGGATTCGAATCACCCGATGCAGGACTTTCCGGAGGTGGTATTCAGGCTACCGGGAACTACCCCGGTAAAGCCAGGAACATTGCAGAGCACCGTCAGGACCTGGAGAAATCCATGGATCTGATTCCGGGAAAACAGCGGCTGAACCTGCATGCCATCTATGGCGATTTCCAGGGTGAGTTAGTGGACCGGGACCAGATTGAGGTAAAGCATTTTCAGAGCTGGATCGATTGGGCCAAAGAACTTGGTATCGGGATGGATTTTAACAGCAGTATGTTTTCTCACTCCAAAGCAGCTGATGACCTGACCCTTTCTCACAAGGACAAAGGGATCCGGGATTTCTGGATCGAACATACCAAAAGATGCAGGGTCATTGGTGCCGAAATGGGTAAGCAGTTGGGTTCTCCCTCCATCCACAATATCTGGATCCAGGACGGCTCCAAGGATTTGCCGGTGGATCGTTACACACACAGGGCCATATTAAAGGACTCCCTGGATGAGATCATGACTGAGAAATTCTCCAATGATCATTTAAAAGATGCCATCGAAAGCAAGCTTTTCGGCATCGGACTGGAAGCCATGACCGTAGGTAATTCTGAATTCTACCTGGGTTATGCGGTGGCCAACCAGACACTGATCTGCCTGGATAGCGGACACTTCCACCCCACCGAACAGGTTGGAGACAAGATCTCATCGGCTCTGCTGTTTGTGCCTGAAATATTGTTGCACGTAACCAGGCCCATCCGATGGGACAGTGACCATGTGGTAACCCTGAATGATGATACGCTGCTGATTGCACAGGAGGTCGTAAGGGCCGGTGCTCTGGATCGAGTACATATGGGACTCGATTTCTTCGATGCCAGCATCAACCGGATCGGAGCCTATGTTGTAGGAACCAGGGCTGCACAGCAGGCTATGCTGTTTGCCCTGATGGAACCCAGGGATATGTTGCTGAAGTACGAGGAGAACAAAAATTTCTTCGAGCGCCTGGCACTCCTTGAATTGCTCAAAACCAAACCTTTTGGAGCAGTGTGGGACTACTATTGCCTGAAAAACGATGTGCCTGTCGCCCAGGATTTTATTACTGAAATTCAGCAATATGAAAAAGATGTTCTAAATAAAAGAGCATAGATAGCAGTTTTCATTTTTAGTGGTAGTTTTAGTTAGTAATTGACAGCGGCATGGTTTCGGTCATCGCCGCTGTCTTGTTTAAAAAAACAATTATGAGCAAAGAGGTTGTATTGATCTTTGATATTGGGAAGACCAACAAGAAAATCCTGTTATTTGACCGTGGACTTCGGATTCAGCATGAAGAAGAAGTGGTCTTTGAGGAGATCCGTGATGATGACGGCTTTGCATGCGATGATATTGAAAGGCTGGAAAGCTGGATTCTGGAGGGCTGCCGGAAATTCCTGGCAGATGAGCGTTTCGATGTTTGCGGTATTAACTTCACCACCTATGGGGCCACCCTGATGTATATTGATGGAGAGGGCAAGCGGCTGACCCCGGTCTACAACTACCTGAAGCCTCTGCCTGAAGGAATTGCCGAAGAGTTATATGAAGCGTTTGGAGGTAAGGCTGAATTCTGCAGAAATACAGCTTCACCATCGTTGGGCATGCTAAATTCGGGACTACAGGCCCGGTGGCTGCAGAAGAAAAAACCGGAAATATACTCTAAGGTGAAGACCATTCTTCACTTTCCCCAGTACCTATCTCATCTGCTCACCGGGAAATCTTCCTCAGAACATACTTCGGTGGGTTGCCATACCGGGCTCTGGAATTTTGACAAAATGATTTACCATCCCTGGACCGATGAACTGGGCCATACACTCCCTGACCCTGTATCGGTGGAGACCACATTCCCTTCGAAACTGTTTAGAAATGAGATTCCGGTGGGAATCGGAATCCATGACAGCTCTTCCTCCCTTGTACCCTATTTCATAAACTCCGACGAGGAATTTATTCTGGCATCCACCGGTACATGGTGCATTAACATGAACCCTTTTAATGCCGAACCGCTTAGCACCGAACAGCTGAGACAGGACTGCCTGGCCTATATGAGTATTCAGCAGAAACCGGTAAAATCCTCACGGTTTTTTATAGGCCACATTCATGATGTAAATTTGAAACGCTTAAATCAATTGTTCGGAGCTGAAGACTCAGCCTATAAGAAAGTAGCCCTGGATGAGAACATCATTGAATCGCTCCACATGAAGAGCGGGGGCCGGAAAGTTTTCTTTAACGGCGGTGTTCCGGAGGATCATCTGGACAACACCGTTAATAAAGAGACCTTTGATAGTTTTGAGGAAGCTTATCATCAGCTTATGATCGACCTAACGGAGCTTACTGTTGCATCAATCAACCTGATTATTGGCAAAGAGGACCGGACCAAAAACATCTACATCAGTGGCGGGTTTGCAAAGAATCCCATCTTCCTGAAACTGATGGCCGACAGCTTCCCTGGAAAAAAAGTGTATACTTCTGAAGTGGCCAACGCCACATCGATGGGTGCAGCACTGGTATTATGGAAAGGTCTTGATACCGGATTTAAAGCGGACATTGACCTTGGATTAAAGAAAACCTAATTGTTTCAAGCATGGAAAAACTGGATACAGTATTGCAGCATCCCCGGGACCAGATCAGGGAGATTATCCGGAGAATCTATAATGCCGGACTAACCACCACATCGGGTGGTAATATCTCCATCAAAGACGGGGAAGGAAATATCTGGGTCACACCCAGTGCCGTTGATAAAGGGACCCTGCAGCGGAAGGATATTGTTTGCGTTCAGCCCGATGGAACCATTCAGGGACATTACAAACCCTCTTCAGAATTCCCTTTTCACAAGGCCATCTACGAAGCCAGACCGGATATCAGGGCAGTGATCCATGCACATCCTCCTGCACTGGTCTCCTTCAGTATAGTCAGGAGACTCCCCAATATGAACATTATCCCCCAGGCAAAGAAAATCTGTGGTCCCATCGGTTATGCTCCCTATGCCATTCCGGGAGGAGAAGAACTGGGGCAAAAAATTGCAGCCGAATTTAAAAAGGGTTTCGATGCCGTAATCATGGAAAACCATGGTACTGTGCTTGGTGGCTCCGATCTGAAAGACGCTTTTGTGCGGTTTGAAACCCTTGAATTCTCTGCCCGGACCATTATCAATGCCAGTACCATTGGGGATCCCTCCTACCTGCATGACAAACAGATTGATGCCTTTGAATTACAGATACCCGAAGAGCTTCCGGAACTTGAATCTGAGGAGCATAGCGAAAAAGAGCTATCCATCCGGCGTCATATCAGTACGCTGGTCAGGCGTTCCTGTGCTCAGGGTTTAATGATCTCCTCCTATGGCACTGTTTCGGTACGATGCCATGATGATAATTTCCTGATCACCCCACGGAATATTCCCAGGTGGGAGATCGACCTCGGGGATATTGTGAAGATCCGGGACGGAAAAAGGGAAGCTGGAAAGCTGCCCAGCAGGTCGGTAAAGGTTCACCAGAGGATCTATCGCGAGAATCCCCATGTGAACTCCATCATCCTTACCCAGCCCCAGCACATTATGGCCTATGGTGTTTCCGGAAAAAAACTGGATGTGAGAACGATCCCTGAAAGCTGGATCTTCCTGCAGGATATTCCCATGATCGATTTCGGAGCACACCTGGGAGAAGGCAGTGAACTGGCAAAGATGTTCACGACCGATACCCCGGCGGTTATTATCAGGAATGATTCCATTATCGTAACCGGTGACAAGCTCCTGCAGACTTTTGACCGGCTGGAGGTGGCTGAATTCAGCGCCAAATCACTGATCATGAGTCAACCCCTGGGAGCATTGGTCCCCATCAACAATGATCAGATTGAGGATCTGAGAAAGAAATTCCTCTCCTGACCGTGTACAGTCCGACCATGGGATCAGGCTGGCTAAAGAATTTTCAGGGTTCCCTGATCTTTGCGGTCCTGTTGTCATTTCTGGTTAGCTGTATTCCGGATCAATCAGATTCAGAACTTGAACAGGGTTTTAGCCATCCCCCGGATCAGGTAAAACCATGGACCTACTGGTTTTTCTACAATGATCATATTTCCAGGGAGGGAATCGATCTGGACCTGGAGGCCATGAAAGAAGCCGGAATTGGCACAGCCTTGCTATTTAGCAGTGTATATAATCCTGGAGGTACCGGGGATGTTCCTGCACTTACAGAGGATTGGTGGAAGCTGTTGAAGTATGCAATCCGCAGGGCAGGTGAAGAGGGGATTCATATCGGCCTGTTTAACTGCTTCGGATGGAGCCAGAGCGGAGGGCCCTGGATTCCCGATGAAAAAAGCATGCGTCACCTGGTGACCCGGGAAATTCAGGTATCAGGACCCGTGGATCTGTCGCTGTCATTGACCGCTCCCAAAGGTTTTTTCCAGGATGTACGGATCCTTGCCTTTCCAAGCCCGAAGGGCGACAGGGATCAAATGGACCTGTCAGGAACCACCATCACAGGATCCCCTGCATCCAGAGGGATTGAAGCTATGTTCGACGGAGATATGTCCTCTGTTTTCACCTTTCCTGAGTCTGCACTGGAGATGGACGGTTCCTATGAGGTGAACATCAAATCCAGGAAACCCTTTGAAGCCAGGAGCCTGCAGATCCATCCCTCTTCCAACCAGTTCCTCGTCACCTGCGAATTGCTGGCAAAGGATGCCTCAGGTGAGTATGAAAAGATCCGGACCTTTGAGTTCCAGCGCCCGCCTGATGGTGTAATGGATATTGGCCCCCTGTGGGACGGTCCGGGTGCCATCTCATTTCCTGTTACCCGGTCAACCCACTACAAGCTCCGGTTCTCCAATTTCAGGTTTCATGAATTTTTCGGACGGAACGGAAGCAAACCGGGTTTCACGGAAATTGAGCTTTCCGGTGCAGCACAGATCGATCACTATGTGGAGAAACAACTCTCCAAAGTCTTTCCCATGCCCCTGCCCATGTGGGATGACTACCTGTGGGACCAAACCGACTCACTGGATGATCCCGCCATGGCCATTCCTGCAGGAAAGGTGCTCGATATCAGCAATCACCTGGAGGATGGAAAGCTGGAGTGGCAGGTGCCTCCCGGAGAGTGGACCATCCTGCGGGTCTCCATGGTTTCAACAGGGGCAAAGAATGCACCGGTATTGCCCAATGCCGAGGGTCCCGAAGTGGATAAACTAAACCGTGAACATGCCATCTTCCACTTTGATCAATTTGCCGGACAGGTGATCAGGGAGATACCCGCAAAGGATAGAATGGCCATCAAATACCTGGTAATCGACAGTTATGAAACGGGGTCACAGAACTGGTCGGATGACCTGGAGATTCCATTTAAAGAGGCATACGGATATGATCCTGTTCCCTGGCTGCCAGTATTTACCGGTCGTGTGGTCGGGAGTGTGGAGCAATCCGAGCGCTTCATGTGGGACCTGCGCAGGCTGGTATCCGATCGTATATCACACGAATATATTGGAGGATTGAAGGAGATCACCAACCGTCATGGGTGGAAACTGTGGTTAGAAAACTATGGCCACTGGGGATTTCCGGGTGAGTTTCTGCAATACGGCGGAGCGGCCGACCTGGTGAGCGGGGAGTTCTGGACCGTTGGTGAGCTTGGTTCCATTGAGCTTCGTGCCGCTTCATCGGCAGCCCACACCTATGGAAAAAGGGAGGTCTTTGCCGAATCCTTTACCTCCGCAGCTCCGCATTATCTGTCGCATCCGTGGTATTTTAAGAAGCGGGGCGACTGGTCCTTTACAGAGGGAGTGAACCACACCCTGCTCACCGAATACCTGCATCAGGCTTACACGGACCGTGTTCCCGGGGTAAACGCCTGGTTCGGAAGTGCCTTTAACCGCAACAACACCTGGTTCTTTGAAATGGACTCCTGGGTCACCTACCTTAAAAGGTGCAATTACCTGCTGCGCCAGGGAACCTATGTGGCCGATCTGGCTTATTTTATCGGGGAGGATACTCCCAAGATGACAGGTATCAGGGATCCGGAACTTCCTGAAGGATACTCTTTTGACTATATTAACGCGGAGGTGATCCTTCGTGATATGTATGTCCGGAATGGCCGGCTGATCCTCCCCGACGGCATGTCTTACAAACTACTCGTACTGCCACCCCTGGATCATATGCGGCCCGGATTGCTGAAGAAGATCACCGACCTGGTGGCTGCAGGGGGTAACATCTATGGTCCGCCTCCCGATCATTCCCCCTCCCTGGAAAATTATCCTGAAGCTGATGACAGGGTAAAAGAACTGGCTGATGCGTTGTGGAAGGATTGCGACGGGATCAATGCCACCTCAGTCTCCTTTGGAAAAGGGAGGATTTTTAACGGAACCTCCCTGGAACAGGTACTGGAGCAGCTGGAGACACCACCTGACCTGCACCTGGAGAACAATCCCGGGATCCTCTGGATACACCGCAGTACAGAACGGGAAGATATTTACTTTCTAACCAATCAGACCGGTAAAAAGGTATGGATCGATCCCCTCTTCAGGGTACATGGCCGGCAGCCTGAGTGCTGGGATGCGGTATCGGGAAAGATCAGGAAAACGGCCATGTATGAACTACTGGATAAGGGCACAAAGGTAGCCCTGGAGCTGAATCCCCTTGAATCGGTATTTGTTCTGTTCCGGGACAAAGCTGACAAAGAAGATCCGCTTCAGATAATCAGGCAGGATGGGGAAGAGATCCGTATCCCCGCTGCACTCACCGGGAAAGGAACCCACCTGGAAATTCCTGTAAACGGGACATACAGTGTAACCACAGCCACCGGCAATACACATCACATTGTAGCGGATGACATTCCAATACCCCTGAAAATTGCAGGACCCTGGAAAGTTCGGTATTCTTCCGGATGGGGAGCGCCCGATTCGGTCAGCTTCCCCCGGCTGATCGACTGGACCCTTTCGGATCACCCGGGTATCAGGCATTATTCGGGATCAGCCACCTACCACAAACAGATGGAGATCCCGGAAAGATTCTTCAGGAATGACCTGAAACTGATGCTGGACCTGGGGAGAGTAGGCGAGATCGCCACGGTCACCATCAATGGAAAAGCATTAGGCAACTACTGGCACCGACCCATGGAAATCGATGTCACAGAGGTTCTTCACCCCGGCACCAACCAGTTGCAAATCGAAGTTACCAGCACCTGGCGCAACCGCCTGATAGGAGATGCTGCTGAACCGGAGAAAGCAAAAACCTGGGTGAGTACAGATCTTCAGCTCACAGGTGATGAGGAGCTGATTCCCTCCGGACTCATGGGACCTGTTCAAATCAAGGCCATTAAAACAATCCACGTAAAGAACTGATCACAATGAAACGTACTATCCTGACCTACTGCTTTGCCATCCTGGCTCTTCAGAGCCTGTCTCTCTTTACCCATGCCCAGGATCGGCCGTTAAGGTAGCATGGAAAAAAACCGGGGATATGATCGAATATATACTGGAGACACCCGTAAAGATTGAAGTATACATGGATGACCCCGATAGACCTGGTAAAAAGAGAAAGCTGGTGATAAAAAGATACAAGACCATCAACCTGCATGTCGGTGAATAAGCACTGTACTACCTGACAAAATCCAGGTAATTCTCGCGGTTTACCAAATGCACATCCGCCTTGTAGGTGTCGGTCCAGGATTTGGGTACACGTAGCTTCCCCTGGCCCCATTTGATCTCGTACCCGGCTAATACTCCCTGATTTTCCTCGACATAGTCAATCTCCGCTCCCGTATAGAGTCGCCAAAAATATGCATTTGACAACGATCGGTGATTACTAAGCCATTTCTGACGTTCGGCAATCACGAAGTTTTCGAATAGGGCTCCATGGTCATCTCTTTGATTAAGACGGTTCATATTGCCAATCAGATAATTCCGGATCCCGGTATCCCAAAAGTAAATCTTACTCGATTTCTTAATCTCATTTCTCAAATTGCGGCTAAACCCTCCTAGCCGGAAAAGGACGAAAGATTTTTCAAACAGACTGATATAAGATTCTACCGTATCCTGGTTTAGTTTTATGGATTGACTCAGTTCATGTATAGAAACCTCCGATCCGATTTGAAATGCCAGTAACCTCAACAATTGGTAGGCCTTCTGGACATATCGTATCTGACCTATTTCAATGATGTCTTTCATAAGATACGATTCGCCAATCTCTCTCAGAGCCTCAAACTTGTCATCACGATTCGATTGGGTTAAAACCTCGGGATATGAGCCAAAAATCAAAAAATCACCAAGACGATCCTTAAGTTCAAAAGAATTATGCATCAGGCCCAATTCCTCCTGACTCAACGGAAAGAGAGTGTACACCCGCTTTCTTCCGGTCATTGGCTCCCAAAGTTTAGTCGCCAGACCAAAAGAGGACGAACCCGTAACAACGACACGCAAAGAGGGCAACTCGTCATGAAGGATCTTTAAATGGATACCCAGATCGGGAATTTTCTGACCTTCATCGATGAAAAGCAGTTCATAGCCATCAACCAGATCTTTCATTTTTTTGAGATCCCGGCCACTGAATACCTCTTGGTACCTGGCCTGATCGGCATTGACCCGGACTGTTTTATAATGCAGTTCATTAATGATGCTTGTTAACAAAGAGGTTTTTCCTGTTTGTCTGGCACCGTACAAGACAACAAGTTTCTGTCCCTTTATCAACTCGTTCACAATTCGCTCTCTCAGGTATCTCTGCATCCACATAGAGCAAATATCGTGAATTTTAGTGGTCTATCACAAATATTCACGTGAATTTTAGTGGTTTGTTATAAATATTTGCGTGAATTATTAAGATTCGACAAAATAATTATACTGCTTGAGAATATAAATGAACGTTATATTTTTCTATTTTTAGATACTGCTAACCAGCATTAAAAACCTTTAAAAATCATGAAATTCGAAGCGTGGAAAAAGTTGCAGAACGGGTCCGATATCCGGGGTGTTGCCCTGGAGGGTATCCCCGGAGAAAAAGTGAACCTTACCCCCGGGGTGGCTTCCACACTGGGGCAGGCATTTGCACGCTGGCTGGTAAAAAACGGCAAGGGATCGCGAAAAGTGGCCGTGGGTACCGACTCGAGGATCTCCGGTGCAAAGCTGAAACGGGCCTTTATGTCCGGACTGACCGGATCGGGTTTTGATGTGGTGGACTGCGGACTGGCCTCCACCCCTGCCATGTTCATGACCACCATTGATCCCGGTCTGGGCGTGGAAGGTGGTGTGATGCTGACAGCCAGCCACCTGCCATTCAACCGGAACGGAATGAAGTTCTTTACCGAGAAGGGCGGATTTGATAAAAACAATGTCCATGACCTGCTGAAGATCGCTTCCGCTGGAAAATTTACACCGTCCGATATCCGCGGAAGCATAGAGCTAGTTGACTTCATCTCGAAATATGCGACCCATCTTGCGGATACCATCCGCAGCGGAGTCAACGATCCTGACCATTATGACACTCCCCTGAAGGGGATGAAGATTATTGTGGATGCCGGAAATGGTGCCGGAGGATTCTTTGCTGAAAAGGTATTGGTTCCGCTGGGTGCCGATGTATCGGGAAGCCAGTTCCTGGAGCCCGACGGCCGTTTTCCCAACCATGTCCCCAATCCGGAGGATGGCGAGGCCATGGACTCCATCTGTGCGGCGGTGGTTCGTGAGAAGGCCGACCTGGGGATCATTTTTGATACCGATGTGGACCGGGCCGCCATGGTGGATGCAGCAGGAAATGCAATCAACCGGAACGACCTGATCGCCCTGATCTCTTCGGTGATCCTGGAGGAGCATCCCGGATCGGTGATCGTGACCGACTCCATCACCTCGGCCGGACTGAAGTGGTTTATTCAGGAGCACCTGAAGGGAGTCCATCACCGGTTCCAGAGGGGGTATAAAAATGTTATCAGCGAATCACAACGTCTCAATGCAGAGGGGAAAGCGTCGTGGCTGGCCATCGAGACCTCGGGTCACGCCGCCCTCAAAGAGAACCACTTCCTGGATGATGGAGCCTACCTGGTGGCCAAGCTGCTGGTTCAGGCGGCCAGGATGAACCGGCAGGAAAAAACCCTGGGCAGCCTGATCGGAAACCTTCCCCGGCCCCTGGAAGCGCAGGAGTTCAGGCTGAAGATCAAAGCAGAAGATTTCGGCGCATACGGGAAACAAGTGCTGGAACAGGTGGGCAAAATAGTTGAAAATGAACCGGACTGGCAACCGGAAACACCAAATTATGAAGGGATCCGCGTTCAATGTAGTGGAGAAGGCGAGGATGGCTGGTTCCTGCTCAGAATGTCGCTGCACGATCCGGTCATGCCCTTGAATGTGGAGTCCGATGTGCTGGGAGGAATAGCAGCCATTTCCACTCGATTGAACCAGATCCTCAATACGTTTGAAAAACTCGGTCTTGAGGCACTCAACTAATCCACAACATATAGCAATGTAATCCGCGGAATGTGTGCTGGCAGGTTCAGATTCCGCATGTTATGCCCGGAAAAAGCATGAACCTATTCTTCGGATGAAATACTCAGTAAGATCCATATTCATAGGCAGCCTCGTACATGGCCAGGATGTTCTCCGGGGATACATCAGCCTGGATGTTGTGCACGTTATTAAAGACATATCCGCCCCCCGGTTTGAATGTCTCCATATTGGTCTTAACATTGGCCTTCACCTCTTGGGGTGTGGCAAAGGGCAGTACATGCTGTGAGTCGATGCCGCCCCCCCAGAATACCAGGTCTTTTCCAAAGCGTTGTTTAAGAGATGCCGGCTCCATATCATGTGCCGTGATCTGCACCGGATTCAGAATATCGATCCCATTGTCCATCAGGTCGGGGATATACTCCACGGCCGATCCGCAGGTGTGGTACCATATCTTCGAACCGGTAAGGGATTTGATATGCTGCACCAGCTTCTTCTGTCTGGGTTTGACCACTGCACGGTAGAACTCAGGAGGAAACAGGGGCCCACTCTGACCGGCAAGGTCATCCCCGATCATGACCACATCGATAATATCACCGATCTCTTTCATAAAGCCCGTAAAGTAATCGAGCCAGAACTTGAGTACCCGATCGAGCAGGGCTTCACAAAAAGAAGGATTCTCCATCATATCCATAAACCATCTCTCAAGGCCCCTCATGTACCAGCAGACCTCGTAAACCACACCACCGATCCCGGTGGAAACAGCATAAGGGGTGTTCTTCTGTATCTGAAGCACCTCTTCCCTGACCCCCTCAAACCGGTCCGGATTGCCTCCTTCGGGAAAGGGATAGGCGGCAACATCTTCAATGGTGGCTTCGGCCAGGGGATGGTGGCTGATGTCCATATAGAGTTGCTGCTTGTCGGGCATGGACCAGACTATCCCGAACTCATCCTTCAGATCGTGCCACAGCTCCCCGTTTCGAAACCGTTGCCTGATGGCGCCGTCAAAATCTTTCGGCCCCTTTGCAGTTACATACCTGATATCCACCTTTAATAACTCCAGGACTTCTTCACTGGGCCTTACCAGTTGCTGTACTGGGTCCAGCATCACGATCTCCTCTTCTATTTCCAGGTGTTTAAGTAGTTTCAAATAAGCCTTTTTGTGTATTCCCGACTGGAAACCGCCCAGGTCGATGGGAACCCGGTCGGGTGTCTGAAAATTGAGGGCTGCAAGTACCCTTTCACGTGAGGTCATATGGTTCAGGTTATGGGTTGTTGTTCCCACTAAATATACATAATCCTGAATAAAGTTTCACCTTCACCGGTATTATGCATACTTCTCGGTTCTGTAACGGCCCGGCGTTGTTCCTGTTACCTTTTTGAATTGCCGGTTGAAGTTGGAAAGGCTGTCAAATCCGGAGTTATAGCATACCTCGATGATGCTCAGTTCATCAGATGTAAGCAGCTTACAGGCGTGTGATATCCTTACTTCGTTCAGGAATCCGATAAAAGTCTTCTTGGTCCGGTTCTTAAAGTACCTGCAGAATGATTGGGGCGTCATACCAAAATGGGATGAGACCATGGGCACCGTGCAGCGATGCCTGTAGTTCTCCAGCACAAAATTATAGATCACATTGATCCGCTGGCTCTCCGAATCTCCCTTTACCTCCTCTATGGTCATCCTGGAGAGGGTTTCATATTCCTTCCCGCTGGCCAGGATGTCCAGGATCTCCAGCAATCCCATCACCCGTTGGAACTTGTCAGCTTCCAGCATCCATAGCATTTTCCGGCTGATCATTTCGCGTGAATCCCCCTGGATCCCCAGTCCTTTCTGAGCCCTGTTCAACAGTTGGGCGATATGCTGGAACTCAGGCTTTAACCACAGATTCCGGCCAAGAAAGTCTTTGGAAAACTGGACAATCACCTGTTTAACCGTCTCAACCCTTTTGTGCCTGGCCCTGCTGATCCATGCATGGGGAAGATTGGGCCCCAGCAAGATCAGGTCATCCCCATCCACCTCGGTGGTACTGTCGCCGATATACCGAATACCACTAACTCTTGTTACATAGGCCAGCTCATATTCCGGATGCACATGCCACGGAATCTCATAATGGGGAAAGGCCTCCTCCTTGATCAGGAAGGAGGAATCTACCAGGGGGACCTTCTCAAAAATGGGATCCATAGTGCACTATTTTGTCATTAATAGAATAGCAGAATGGTAATATACGACACAAGATAGGTAAAAAAGGGGTGGATTCCCTTTTGCAGGTGTCTTAGTTTTATACCATCCGATAAAACAAATGTGATGATAAAGAAAAGGTCTGCCTGGATTTCCATATTGATCCTGTTCTTTGTCATAACGGGCTTTTCACAGCCAGAGCGGAACATGGATCTCATTATACTATATGATGATGATCATGGATCTCTGATCAATACGCGACCCGATAACGGCTGGTGGCCGGTGAACCCGGGATATCCTGATGATCCTGAGGTGGGTGATGGTATTTGCAGAACCACCACCTCCCTGCTGGGAACTTATGAGAGTCAGGACACAGCGGTAATTCTGCAGCATGCTTACTGGGTTAAAGCGCTGGGGTGCAATGTTTTTTGCAGCGACCTGACCAATGTGGAATCGCCCGGAGTGCCCGATGCGGCAGCCCATATGATCCCTTTCTATACCGGTGTTATTAAAGCCTATGAAATACTATTGAGGGAACTGGCCGAAATAGAGGAGTTTGAAACTCCTACAGCCTACCCCGCCCTGAGGCTCTACGGAACAAAGATCGAAAACTTTAAAATGATGCTGGAGGAGATGGATACCCTGTTCCAGAGGTATCCCGAAAAATGGTACAACCTTAGTGACGGGACAGCCGATAAGGATAAACCGTTTATCGAAGTTTTTATCGATCCGGGCTACTATTCAAATTGGGCCATCAATGGAATTCCGCCGGAAATGCAGGGTGATCCGTTTAACAAGTTTAATATCAGGTGGACAAATGGTTTCTTTTTACAAATGATACCAGGTGCTATGCAGTATGTTGATAGCTTAAACGCATATAAGCTGCCCGGTAGTTTACCCTACTGGTTTTTTGTTGAAAACATGCAGACCTCAAACGGATATTATAAAACTGTGTATAAAGAGACACCTGACGGACTGGGTGTGGAACAG
>JBDLIM010000021.1:0-51880 GCA_039714915.1 Bacteroidota bacterium | reverse complement strand
CAGCAATATGCGATAGCCAGCAAAAAGGCGTAACGCTGCGCCTGGTAAAATTTACGCCGTTCAACTAAAGCAAATATTGCTGTCTCATATACAAGAATTACTACAGCTTCCGTTTTATAACTGTAAAACGTAAAATCTACCCATGAGATGTATTCCTGGCATCATTGTTAGCATCCTACTAATTCTTGTCTCCTGTTCCCCTTACCAGAAAGTCTCATCTTCCAATTTCGCGGAATATGGCGTTCAAGACTATGAGGCAAAGCAACTTCACTATATGCTCAAAAAGAAAAAATTACACTATTCAGGCAAGGAGGGACAAAACAATTACAATACATATGACAAAAATGATGGATCCCTGGTAAACAGTCGCAGCGCTATTATAGAAAACAATATTATCATCCCAAAGGGCGCCCGGGGAAGGTGTGTGGAAACATCTGGTGATCAGCTTTTTATCGATTTCGGGGAAGGGATTGTTGTTCCTTTCAGGGTGTATGGCAATGACAATAGCCCTGAAAATATGATTGAAGTGGACCAGAGAACTTATGATATAGTCATAAATCATCGAACCGCCAGCCTGTATTTTGATGTGAATAATCTTGCCGGATCCGTACAATAAGTGTCTGATACCAAACAATCCCGGAACTGTAAGAATCCCGGGATTGCTGGAACGCGTAAGTGATTATTGGCTATTCGATTTTGATATTTCCGTACTTGGTAATCAGATTCATGGTGGATTTGGGATTGGAACCCACGTTGCCCCATACCCTGGTATAGTTGTTTTCCTTGGTCTTGCTCATCCGCTCACCCACATCCATATGAACACTGCCGTATTTTGCTTCACCTTCAAACTTGAAGGAAGCTCCTGATTCCAGTCCCATATAAATGTTTCCATAAGCAAGCGCAGCTTCCACCTCATCAAATTCCCTGGAAAGTTTCTCTATTTTTGCATTGGTATATGCCGAGTGAAGGTTAAGGGTTTTATTCAGGGTGCCAAATTTAATTCCCGAGTATTTCAATTCGGCCACAAAACTATCCACCTCATCGATATAGTACTTATCATAGGCTCCCTCGCTAATAATTCCTCCTGCTTTTTCGCCAATCAGTTTGGAGTATTTGCTTTCCACAAAAAGCATCTTCGACTGGTTTATCTCCAGGTCGGAATAAGAAAGTTCTACTTGAACCCATCCTGCCTCATCCACTTCTGCATCAGAATAAGCCAGTTCAATCATGTTGTAGGGTTTTACATTGCCCCTGCTCAGTGTTCCAGCCTTCAGGTTGTTGTATTTCAGGTCCAGAAGTGCCAGTCCGGATACTTCCTGGATAAAGAGGTCGCCATAAGAATTCTCCATATCGAGGTTTATATAGGCCGGGGCCTTAATGGTAATCTTAATATCGACCCTCGCATTTCTTGACCATCCATTCTCCATCTCAGTCTCCAGAATAATAGTATTTCCCGACCTGGAGATATGCACATCGACTTTATCCAATATCTCCTCAGCCCTGCTTTTTGATGAGGCATCCACCTCCACCTCCGCAAGGATATCCACCACATTCTTCTCCCAGGTCAATAGTTCCACATCCGAATACTTTGTTTCAGTAGTCAGGGTTACCCCCTTTTTGATGTTATAGCTTTCGGAATAACTCTTAACCGCATCCTGGGCAGAAAGAGAAAAGTTTACGGCAGCAATCAGGAGCAGTGACAGGAGCAAACTTTTCGGTTTAGACACTTTCATTTTCATTTTTCTCAGAAGTTTCTGTTTTAACTTGATTCAATTGTATGATTATCTGGTCCATTACTTCCAGCTTAATCTGGTAATGTCGTATCAATGCATTGATAACCCGATCATTATCAGGATTGGACTCAAGGTCGTCCATCAGTTGCTGATGATAGCTTTCAAGGTCTTTCAATTCATCCAGAAGAACAGCTTTTTCCTCTGAACTTTCAAAATCAAATTCCCTGATCACATCATATCTTGCATTGACCTGTGAAGTATAATACATATCTGCTTCCATCATGGCTGCCGGGACTTCCTGCTTTGCCATCTTTTCTCCGCTTTTATTCTGTTTCATCAATACAATGGCAGAAGTAAGGATGATGGCGATTGATGCAGCAATCTGCAAGGCATGCCTGAAATTAAACCTTCGAACAGGTGCCTGATCAGCATCCCTTCCCAATTTCTGCAGGAAGCGTTCTTCGTGTCCCTCCCGGGGAGCATCCGAATCAAGCAACAGGCGCTGTTCTTTGATATGTTTTTCAAGGTCAGTCATGGTCCTTTTCAGTATTCTTTAATAGCTCAATCAATTTCTTTTTAGCCCTGTGATATTGTGATCTGGAAGTAGCATTGGAGATGTTCAGAATCCCTGATACCTCTTCGTGATCATAACCTTCCAGCAGAATTAGTGACAGAACAATCCGGTACCCATCAGGTAGAGTGTGTATGGCTTTTTTTATGGTTTCAGCTTCGTAAGCAACATCCATGTGCTCCGAAACTTCATCCGTGGCCTCCTCCGGCTCTCCCACCTGGTCGATGGAGATTTGTTCGCGCTTTAGCCTGAGAAAATCCAGTGCTTTATTCACTACGATTCGCTTTAACCATGCCCCGAAACTAACTTCTCCCCTATAGGTTCGCAACTTTGTAAATGCCTTTAAGAACGCTTCCTGCATGACATCTTCCGCATCATCAGGATCCCTGACTATTCTCAGGGTGGTGTTATACATGGCTGCATTGTATAGCCGGTATATTTCAAATTGAGCTTTTTGATCTCCCCTCTTACAGGCCTCTATCAATTCCATATGTTTGGGCCTATAAGCCTTAGATCTCTCCTTATTTGCCACAATGACGAAAGATTAATTGGAATGTTGCACGTAAGATATGAAATAACTGTAAATTGATTCCATGACAAGGTTTTCTTTATCCATGGTCCCAAAACACCTGTGTATGATCCTCGCGGGCATCGGCTCGGTTCTTTCCTGTGAGAGAATTCCCGATCCTGACTTCTCCTTCTTACCCCGGGAAAATGTGGAAGCAGGAGATACCATCTGGTTCACCAATCTGTCCAAAGGCGTTTATGAGTATGAATGGGATTTTGGAGATGGCAGCTTCACAAATGTGGAGGATCCCAAACATGTATATGAACTACCTGGGATTTATGAGGCTAAGCTTACAGCTATAAATGAATCGGGTGAAGGCTTTGTGATGCATTCCATCTTTGTAAATGATCCGACAGTGCTGGGATTCATTGTTTCCGACAGCACAGGTACCCAAATGCTGAAAGATGCTGAAGTGTGGGTCTATACCAATGCGAACGATCGGGACAGGTTGACTGTCCCCATTTATTCAGGCCTAAGCAACAGCGAAGGCATTGTGGACTTTAAGAATGTGGAACCACGGGTATATCACATATGGGTTATCAAAGAAGAGCCTTCAGGTTACTGGGCCTACAAAGGTTTTACCAGCTCTTTGAAACAGAACAGAGTGAATCGTTTTACAGTTCCCTGTAACTGGGTTGACAATCTCTAAGCTTGTGTTCCAACCTGGTGCACCACATCAATTACGGTTCCATCCACCCACTTAATAGCAGCCACTACCCGGTCCTCCAGAACGGGAGGATCCGGAATCCCGCAGATCCGGTCAGCTTCTGCTTTTAGCTCTTCCATGCTTCGCAGAGGCAGATTGCTGTGCCTGGTAAGTTCAATCAGGTCTGTTCTCAGTGGATTGATGGCAATTCCCCTTTCTGTCACAATTACGTCGATTAATTCACCTGGACCACAGAGTGTGGTTACCTTATCCTTAATTACCGGAACCCGGTCCCTGAACAGGGGAATGGGAAGAATTACAGTCTTGGAAAACAGGCAATTCTGCCAGCCACCAATTCCATGCAGCAAATACCCATCGGAATGGGTTACCACATTGGCGTTAAAATCCAGGTCCACTTCCGTGGCTCCCAGGATCACCACATCCACCAGGCCGGCAAAATTTCCCTTGCCATGGTAATTGTAGCTGGTAAATGGACTGGTCCATACATGCCCTGGATTTTCAGCCATGGAACGCACCCCTTCCATGTCAAAGGTTTGCCCGTCCAGGATATAGTCTACCAGGCCCTCTTCCAGCATGGATACCAGGTACTTGTTGCTCCCTCCCCTGGCGAAACGTGCCCGGATTCCCTTTTCCTTCATGATTTTTCGAAAGTACTCTCCAACAGCCAGTGAGGTTCCTCCCGCTCCGGATTGAAAGCTGAATCCATTCCTTATGATCCCCGCAACTTCACAGAACCTGGCTGTCAATTCTGCAAGAAGCAACCTGTCGGGTGATTTTGTGATCTGAGTTGTTCCGGAAATAATCTTTGAGGGATCGCCCAGTTTCTCCACCTGAACCACATAATCCACATAATTCCCCTGGATCTGCCATGGGATGCAAGGAAACTCTACCGGATTATCAGTGACCACAATTACCTTATCGGCATACTGGGAATCGGCCAGTGCAAAGCCCAGTAAACCACACGCCGAATCGCCCGAAATACCATTGGCATTTCCAAAGGGGTCTGCTGTGGGTGCTCCAATAACAGCGATATCGATCTGAACCTCTCCATCCTGTATGGCCTGGTAACGCCCACCGTGGGACCTTAAAACACCCGTTCCTGTCATGCCTCCCCCGGACACAAATTTTCCCAGTGGCCCGTTCATACTCCCTTCTATCCGTTCGATGGTGCCATCCTCCAGGTACTGAATCAGGTGCTCGTGACAGGGGAAAGAGGCTGAAGGAAACCATCTTAATCCTTTCACACCCATCTCATTAGCCAGGTCAAATACCTGGTTAGCCAGGTAGTCACCGTTCCTGAAATGATGATGGGTGGAAATGGTCATTCCATCTCGTAATCCAGCTTTCTCCAGGGCCTGCTTCAGGTTTTTCACCACTTTGTTCCCATCCGACGGATAAGAGCTGTAGCTTGAAATGGAAGGGGCGTGCTTATTTCCATCAGGGATGTGCTTACCTACCCCCTTAAAAGGGATTACTGCTTCCCCGTTGATTTCAGAGATGATTTTACGTCCGGCTGCATTGCTAATCTGTTTCATCTGGCTTAAGGCTTATTCATTTCTATGTGTTTCTATTTTAATCCGAGTTCAGTGGCCAGCTTCAGGGTCTTCTGTGCCCGTTTTACCACCGGTAGATCAATCATCTTGGTGCCCAGTGCAATCACACCCAGGCCCTTGGATTCCGCTTCATTAAAGGCTGCTACAATACGTTCGGCCTTTTGAATTTCTTTTTTCAGGGGAGCAAAACCGGCATGGATGACCGGCACCTGCCTGGGGTGAATGCATCCCATACCTTCAAATCCCAGGGCTTTTGACTGAAGTACATTCTGCCTGAGGCCCTCCATATTTGCCACATCTGAGTAGACCGAATCTATGGCTTGTATTCCAGCTGCCTTACAGGCATTTACCAGGCGGGTTCTTGCATAGAGTGACTCCTCTCCACCTGCAGTCCGCATAACTCCCAGGTCGGCTGTATAGTCCTCCAGGCCAATGGCCATGGATGCAACCAGGTCTGAGGCACTCGCTATTTCAAAGGCATTCTCCACCCCCAGGCAAGTTTCAATAATAGGCATCAGGAAGATATCCCTGTTCTGCTTTGTTCTTTTCAGGATGGCCCTTATCCTTTCTTCCACCTGAGTAATCTGGGATCCATGCTCGCACTTGGGAATGAGTATCATATGTACCTGATGAGGAACCACGTCTTCCAGATCATCCAGGCCTCCTGGCAGCTGGTTGATCCTGACCATCCGCTCAGCTCCATAGAAATCCACCTGGCACAGGGCATTTCTGACCAGCAGGCGGGCTTCACTCTTTTTTTCCGGGGCCACCGAATCCTCCAGGTCAAGGATAATCCCGTTGGGATGATGGATTCCGGCATTAAGCATCATGCTTGGCGTATTGCCCGGCAGGTATAACCTGGAGAATCTGAATTGTTCCTTCCGGGTTTCATAATGGTTCTGTTCAATCACAGGAGGAATCCAGGACCGTTCCGACGGTATAAGCTTTTTTAGGGCAGCCTCTAACCTGGCTCCGATGACAAAAGGCAGGGCTCCGGAATCTTCTATCTCTACCCGGACATGAGGGATTTCAAGTACATTCAGAACTTCTTGTACCTGTTGCCTGATCTGCTTGCCAAACATGCTTTCCACTTTGCTTTTAAGGAAAATTTCTCTTCCTCCCTCTTCTTTTACCTGGAGGCTTACAAAACAATCGGAGCGAATCCGCTCCCCCCTGTTGCCCGCTGTTGCATTCTTTTCCATTCCATCAAATTTAAATTGCGTAATTCAAAGCTACCCGCAGAATTCAGTGAGTACGCCAAAGGTGGATTTAGGATGCAGAAAACCGATCTTCAATCCTTCTGCTCCCTTCCTGGGATGCTTATCAATAAGCTTAATCCCTTCTGTTTCTGCATGTTTGAGGGATTCCTCCACATTCTCCACAGCAAATGCCAGGTGATGAATGCCCGGGCCCTTCTTTTCTATGTACTTGCCGACAGGCCCGTCGGGATCGGTGCTTTCCAGCAATTCAATTTTGGTATCTCCCAGTTTAAAGAAGGCGGTCCGCACCTTCTGGTCAGCAACTTCCTCGATGGCGTAGCACTTCAGTCCCATTACCTTCTCGTAGTAAGCAATGGATTCATCAAGGTTGGCAACTGCAATCCCAATGTGTTCAATATGTGTTGGCTTCATGCTATAGGTTTTGTTCGTAATAAAATTAATTATTCCGAAGAGCTTATGGCAAAATAATTATCAAAACCAGCCTCAGGAAAGCCTGTGTTATGAAACACTTATTGGATTATGGCGTCGTAAACTACCTGCTGAACCGCTGTACGCACATTCATATCAATAAGCAGGTGGTTGCCCTGATTGGGATGAACCCTGTTGGAAAGAAAAACATAAACCAGGTCGTGTGCAGGATCGACCCAGGCAAGGGTTCCTGTAAATCCTGAATGTCCGAAACTAAGGGCTGAGGCACTGTCACAGGCCGGTCCCTCATCCGGTGCATTGATTACCGGTCTGTCAAATCCAAGTCCCCGCCTGTTATCTGTGCCCACGTTGTAGCAGGAGGTATATGTGGCTATGGTGGCTGAATCAATAAACCGGTCCGAACCGTAGCTTCCACCGTTCAGGTACATCTGCAACAGTTTGGCCAGGTCATTGGCATTACCGAATAAGCCAGCATTGCCTGAAATCCCACCCAGCATGGCCGCTCCCATGTCATGTACATGGCCCTGAAGGAGCTGCCTCCTGAAAAACATGTCATTTTCTGTGGGAATGATCCGTTCCTTCGGAAAGCGGCTCAGGGGTTTATAACCCAGTGTATGAGCCCCCAGGGGATCATAGAAATTATACCAGACATAAGGATAGAGCATGGTATCAGTGGCAGCCTCTATTATTTGCTGAAACATGTAAAAGCCCAGGCCACTGTACCTGTATTCCCTGGAAATCAACTTAGAATCGTAGATCCAGTGATAAATTGAGTCTTTCAGGTCGGCTCTCATATACAGGTCCCCGGCCACTTCGTAAGGATATTCGGGTGAATAAGAATCCTGGTAGATGCTATCCACATATTTCACATTGCGGTTGGCATAGGTCCCATCTCCTATTTTAAGGGGATAAGTAGGTGACCAGCGGGTGCTGATCAGTCTCTGTGAGGTATCCAGGGGCTCCAGGGTGTTGTAGTAAAAAGGGATCCATGAGATTAAACCCGCCTGGTGGGAGAGCACATCACTCACCTGCAGGTTTGCTTTGTCTGAGGAATCCGGAATAGCCTGGTAAGCACCCATCAAAGAATCCTCATTGAACTTACCCAAATCCCTGAAACGCATTAAGGCTGTTGTAACGGAGGCCATTTTTGTAAGCGAAGCAAGATCATAAATATCCGAAAGTTTCACTGGCCTGCGCTTCATATAGGTGTGATATCCATAAGCTTTGTGCCATACCACCTTTCCCTGGCGAGCCACCAGCACCTGGCATCCGGGCATGGCCTTTTTCCGTATGGCTTTCTTTATGATCGCATCAATTTGTTCAAGGGTATCGGGATAAAGGCCAGCATCGACAGGGTCTGCATAGCCCAGGCGTGTGGCCTGTCCGGTCGGGATACCTTCGCCTGCAGAAACGATACTTCCTGCAGAAACAGGCAGTTTACCTGAAAAGGCTATCCCGCCGAAAATTCCCTGCATAGCTCTGGATTGATATAAAGGATCGTCAGTGTAAGAAAGAATGACGGCATCCAGGTGTTTCAAATCGGAAAAACGGGACAGTGAATAAGGAACTCCCGCCACATTCAGAATAAGTGTGGAAGTGGGATCAAGCTCCCGGATAAAGTCCAGAGTTGCATCGCTGATGCCAAATCCCCGTGAGGAACTCCTGCTGGTATCATATATGTTAACAATAACCGTATTGTATTTCTTCAGTTTGAGCAAAACCTCGGAGCTTGCTTCCCGACCGGCTGAAGCGGGCAGTTCAAAATGTGCTCCTTCCAGGTAAAGATCGGTAATGCCTGATGCCACAGAGGACTTGTCCTTTCCAATGGTAACGGTAGCCAGCCTGATCCTTTCCAGGTCTTTTAGGGGAAGTACATTTTCCCTGTTTTTTACCAGGGTAAGCGATTTCCCGATCAATTCACGGTACAGGCTTTCGTACTCCGGAGCATTCAGATCCTCCAGAAGCGAGTCAATTTCCACCGGTTCGCGGTGATGCAGTCCGACCCAGTATTTGGCCTGTATAATTTTCCTGCAACTCTCATCAATCTCCTTCTCAGCGATCTCTCCCCTTTTTACAGCACGCTTAATATGATTTATGGCTTTACCCACATCCGAGGGCATCAGAAGGATATCGTTCCCTGCTTTTACCGCCTCCACCTCACGTTCCCCAGGTTCAAAAAAGCTACTGAGCCCTTTCATATTCAATGCATCGGTGATAATCAGGCCCCTAAAATCCATCCGCTCTTTCAATAATTCGGTGATGGCCGGACGGGAGAGGGTTGTGGCGCGCTTATCCCTGTCATCCAGTGCAGGAACCTGCAGATGAGCCACCATAATGCCGGTCAGGCCCCTTTTGATGGCTTCACTGAAAGGATAAAGCTCAATGGAATCCAGCCTGTCCCTTTCATGCAGAATAACCGGGAGTGCATGATGCGAATCCGTATCGGTATCTCCGTGACCTGGGAAGTGCTTGGCAGCCACCAGCAAGCCATGGTCCTGCATTCCTTCCATAAGGGCTATCACTTTTTCGGAAACATTCTTGCGATCCTCACCAAAGGAGCGGGAGCCTATCACCGGATTGGAAGGATTGTTATTGATATCGGCCACGGGTGCCAGGTTCAGATGCACTCCAAGACGTCTGAACTGATCGGCCATATCATTGCCCAAACGATAAATCAGACTGTGATCGGATATGGCTCCCAGGGTCATCATGGGTGGATAGCTCATGGTATTCTGCAAGCGCATTCCCAGCCCGTTCTCCCCGTCAATGGAGATGAGCAGGGGAAACTTGGCTGCTTCCTGAAAACGGTTTGTAAGCCTGGCCTGCTCCAGGGGTTCGCCCTGAAAGAACAATATCCCTCCCACCTTGTGGCGCTTGATTTGCCGCAATACCATTTTCTCATGCTCGGGACCCATGTTGGAATATGCATAGACCATGATCATCTGAGCAATGCGGTCCTCCAGTGAAAGTTCATTCATCACCGAATCAACCCACGCCTTATCGGCTTCCAGGAAAGGTGGGTATTGAGGAAATGCGGGCTCGAACGGAGTCTGTGAGGTGTCATAACCTGGCCTGGAGAAGCTATACATAAAAACAAGGATAGCCATTACCGTTATTTGAAACAGGTTATTTCTCATGAATTCACTCTGGTCTTTCGTCCTTTATACTGCCAAAAGCAGAATAAAGTTTTTGAAATCACCAGAAAAATCATTTTAACTTCGTAAACAGAAGCAAACTAAACTAAAAAATATCCTTATGGAGTGTAAAAAAGAACGAAACCTGGTAGCGTGTAACTGCACATATCCCTGCAGTAAAAAAGGAATTTGTTGCGATTGCATAGCCTACCACAGAAGGGCCGGTGAATTGCCAGCCTGTTATTTTCCAAATGATATGGAAGCCGGATACGACAGATCGGTGAAGAATTTTATCCGTATTTACCGCGAAAGGGGAATCTGCTGGAATTAATTTACAAGCCCAGTTTCTCTGCAATTTGCACCGGTACCGCTTCTTTATGGACCATGAAGAAAATGGTCTTTGCCCTCATATAGGCCTCTGAAACATAGTGGTAGCCCTTGTATATGTGCTTCCCTGTCCCCCATGAGTTCTTGACCAGGTAGTATTTATTACCCATTTGGTCCCTGGCCACACCGGTGATATGCATCAGGTGATCGTCCGTGGTCTGGTAATTGTCAAACATCTCCTGTCTGCTCTCCTGAGTAATTTCGGTGGACGGCATCAGGGCAATTCCCCGCTTCCAATCGTAACTTTTCTCTCCCACATCGGCATCCCAGCAAACAGTATATCCTTTATCCAGCGCATGGTTAAGCAGATCCATCATTTCATCCAGGGGAATATTTCCAATGGTGCTCCACAACCAGTTATCGGGGATTTCCAGAATAAAATTTTCATAGAAAATATGGTGAGTGAAGGAACCAATGGATACATAGTCACCGGGATCCAATCCAAGCTCACTTGCAAATGTGGCTGGGGTGTAAGATTTTCCCTGGTAATCAAATTCGGTTGGTTCCTCTCCCAGGTAGGCATCCAGCATACCACAAAATCCGTTCTTCCACACCGGGGTCAGTCTGCGGTTGCGGTTTTTTATCACTTCATCCAGGTAGCCCCTTAACACGCCATCCATCTCGCCATGGACGGGCAATGAATCACCGGTGGCGAGCCCGGTATAGGCCATATCGGGAACCATCCCGTCATCACTCCAGGTCCGAAGAACATCCATGGCCAGTCCCCCGTTCCCAAAATTGGTCTTCCCGTGCATTCGTACATACTTATCAGCCTTCATCTCATAGGCCTTGCGCACGAAGTACATTTCAGAAAGATCAAATTCACCCTTCCCGGTACGCAGTAATTCTGATTCAATAAAGCTCGTGGTGGCAAAACTCCAGCAGGTTCCCGTCCTGTGCTGGTCTTTCACAGGGGTAGCCGGAATGCTTTTTTCAATGGTAAACTGGTAGGCCGGCTCGTTCTGTTTCTTCTCGTTCTTCTGTCCATATAGGCTGGCAAAGGAAACAGCCATATACACCAGCGCAACCCCAAGGCTGCGTGTAGTTAATTTCATCATGTGAGTTGATTTGAGAGTTTGGGGGTGAATTTAGTAAATTGATTCTATAATGATGAACTTTCCTGAAAACTCCTTTGTACTTGGGATCTAAAGAGCAAGTTCTCAAGCCTGTGCATCCCCCAGACCTATGAAGGTCTGTAAAAGTGTCCCCAGCAAGGTTGGAAAGCTTGTACCATCGGGATCAGCCAGGTCACGATGTGGAAAACCTGATGGTTGGACGGGATCCTCACCGGTCACAACACCATCGAAAAGCCCTTCTATCAATCCGGAACCACCTTGCTCAAGCATATCCCTGACTGCAAAAAAGGTTTCATTCAAATCTCCGAGCCGGACCTTATTTGGATGTGGGAAAGCCTCCGGAGGGCTCCCTGGATTTGGTGTAACTCCCAGATAATTCTCCAATAATTTCCTGCGAAAGTCTCGAATTGACCTGCTGCGTCCTCTTTCAATCTGCCGATCAAAACAAACCAGAGAGAGATTGCCGTCAAATAATAATCCCCTGCGATTGAAGGAACCACTACCGGCAAACATCCAAATGTCATCAACGATCACCAGGTTATGCATAATCCGTAGCGGGCGGCCAGGAAAACCTATGGGATGAAACAAGGTAACCCGCCTGGGATCAACTCCTTGCAGAATGTCCAGGGCCTTTTTCCGCCGATCGTATGCACGCGCAGCAAAAGATTCATAACCCTGACCCGACAAAACTTCTTTACTGACAGCTATCAACACCTTTAAATTAGGGCGATTTGTCATTTGTTCGGCAATTAAGGAAATAAGGTCTGTATCTCTATTCGGTGGATCCAGATCCCGATCTCCATCTGCCTCATAATCAGTATATGAAAGAGCGGATGTTTCAATATAGATCAAATCTCTTGCGGACTTAATTGCAGAAGTGAGCACAGGCAGTGCATCCTGTCTTCCATGTCTGGAGGTAAATACTTCTCTTCGGAATTCATTATACAAAAGGATGCCCTGAGCATTGTTCGCCAAGTTATTGATGGCATTGCGTACCTGGGTCAGACTGCTTACAGATGGAGGTAGCAAGCTGGCAACATCATTGACCAATTCAGGCCAGGATTCAGGTAGCAAATCAAAAGCCACATCTGGAATCAACTTTAGTGCCGGGGAATCTGCGCCTGGAGCAATGTTCTGCAACAATGCAATGGAAAAGGTTCCACCTGAAGCAGATACGGGTGGTATCCAGTTGGAATTGGTTCCCAACTCAGTAAGGCGGTCAGCCAAATTACGTGTGCGACGTAGGGCCATTCTTGCCATCTCATAAGCTAAAAGACCTCCTGAGGTATGTAGCCCCATTCCAAGAAATTCCTCCCCACCCGGGCTACCAGGACTACCCAGGCGATGAAAACTGCTCCGGCTGTCCTTTCGCAACCATAAACCACCGAGCATAGCCGTCCAGTTACCTGCCAGGTCTCTTCCTGCCACTAAGGTTTCATTACGTGTCATAATAGGCAGACGTGGCGCTACCCGCGGTTGAGTTTCATTACTCAAGCTGAGAGCCAGGTCAACTGCACTCTGCACATCGGTTATGCTTTGCAAGGTATTCAATGGAGGAGCTGGTAAACCCAATAATCCGGCTGGTGCGACACTCCTTTCCGAAGCAGTAACATATGGATTAGCTCCCTGACTGGCCAGGGATATTTCTGCCTGGTCCATGGGCCGGCCAGATACTACCTGGGCATTAAGTAAACCAAATGATCGTTTGCTTCCACTTCGGTTTACCGCAATAAGATCGAAGGAAAGAATTGGGTTAACTGGTATAGTCTCTGAAGGTCTTAAGCCAAAGGGATTTTCCAATCTGAATCCCGAAATACGGTTTGAGTTCAATACACTCCCGGCACCATTGCCCCGACCTTCCCTGGCATCTGCTAAAAATTTACGATTGAATATCCGTATGGCTGTACCCGGTGCCAGCTGGGGCGAGCCTGGTTCAATCTCCGGTACTTCAATACTCAGAAATACATCACGTGGATCATCTGGAGAAGCCAGGAAATGGGCATTGACAAGTACCTCACGCAATCTGCCCGCAATGTTTCCATCATTGCCCGCAGGAAACAGAGGCCATTCAGAAACATCAGGGGCATCTGCAACGGCAAAGTCACTATTCACTACAGGTGATACCACAAGGGATAACTGATCGCTTACCGAAATAATTTGACCGGCCTGGGCAGTCACCTGGTTGCCATTGGCAAGAAGGGTAAGCGCTTCATTATGAAACGAATGGACCTTAAAATCATCCGTATCAAAAGGATCAGGAAGTGTTTCATTGCCTAATAGGTGAAGGTCAAGATCATCCACATACAGGGTAAGAAAATCACGGAGAATGGTTGACAGTGGAACGGCCGGATCCAATGCCCTTGGTGTAAAAGTAGTATCCAGAACTCCAAAGCTCGAAGCGCCAATGTGTTGCTCTTTCCTCGAGTCCGGTGCTGTAACTTCCCTTAAAATCGCTTGTTCCGGATTCTCCATGCGATACAGCCCTGATGGTGCATCAATCGCTATCAGGTTTTCTAAGTTTTCTCCCTCGGTAAAAGGATTTCGAAACAAAGTAATAATACGCACCCAAACTTCCCCGGATGGTGGTGCCGGGATTCCCGCAGCTAACTGGCCTAACTGCGATCCTGCTATATTGGGGAATGGAGGAGGTGTTGATGGCAACGGATCGACAAAATCTTTAGCAACCAGTGCCGGAAAGGAATTCATTAGTGCTACAAAGGCCGAAACTGTTGCCAGACCATCGATGAGTTGACCGTTATCGTCATGTATGCTTATCCTCCCGCCCTCAAGCTTCAGAAGGTCACCAGCAAAGGCGACTCCCTCCAAAGCTCCACCATCGGTGGTGCCATGAAAAGCAAAATAGGCAGGAACCGGACGTTGCACCCTGTCCGATTGAGTGGTTCTGCCTTCCAGGACCCGGCCGTAAAGGCGGGCAAGGCGCAATTTAACCTGGGGTGTTAAGGATAGTACCCAGGTGTCACTGGAAGGTGTTTCACCCTTCTCCATTGACAGTCGTCTGGCAAATGCCCGATTAAAGAACCCGGTAGCAGGCGCAATCCAGACATCTCCATTGTTCACCAACTGTAAGGGAAAGTCTGAAGCCTCAGTCAGAGTACCGGTACCATTCAGCCATGTTAACGACAATTGTGGATTTGCAATACCCAGGGTTGAAATAACGTCCTGTAACATAGGATAAAAAACTAATTTATATTCTGTTCTAATACTGCAAACATGCCATCAGGAGCAGTTAGTCTCACTCTAAGTCTGCCTCTCCTTAGAAAAGGTGATGGGGGCACAATATCCGGGAAAAATGCCCCGTATGCACATGTTCGCTTTGATCTTATCTTTCTTTCTCTAAGAATTTTTTTAAATCTGCCACGTTTCAGGTCCTTCAATTCCCCAATCCTGATCCGGTGGAGGGCAATTTTTTCCAGTAGACTCGTACCCCGACCTTGAAAAGAAATCAGGCTTATCTCAAGCATAAAAGATCCAAATAGAGGTCTTTGCACAGTTGTGGCACTTTCAAACAATACCGTAAAATCCCGCCCTCTTCTCCGGACTTTCAGATTTTCCAGATGCGGACTTTCATTTACCTGAACCTTACCCGAAAGCATACGCTCAGAGCTGCGCTTAAGTGGATCGGTCAGACGTATGCGGAACAGATATTTCTCTTCTTTTGCTAATAAAAGAGTAACAAATTTTCGCTTTCCATCCTGATCGGGCGAAGAATAATACAGCTCTCCATTGATCAGGCTTCCTGTACCTGGAAGCTCTTTTGCCTTTGCAAGTGAAATATCCAATAACGAAATGTCCAGGAACCTGCCCTGATTAAAGTCGAATGCTTCTATTACAAGCCTAAACGTCCCATGGGGGGTTGTTTCTACAGGGGCATCACCCTCAAATTGCATTCTAATATTTTCCGAATTCTGTTGATCTCCCCTCAGGTTTTCCATAGCAGGTAAATGTTTGGGAAGCTGCTCGATGGTAACCAGGTTTGATTGAGACGAACGTCCCGGTATCAAGCCGACCTGTTCACTGGATTCTCCTGTCGCAACTGCTCTGTAATAGTAAGGAAACCAGGAAGGAGTAATCTGGTCGCTTACTGAAAAACGAAAATGAGTGATCGAATCATCACTTGCAGCAAGCCTGCCCTGTTCATCAATCGCCTCCCAGGTTGCTTCAAGGCTTGTGTGAAATGCCGGTCCCATGGTATCTATCATACGAGACGGGAATTCACGCCTTACTCGCATGACTTCAACTTTTACTGGTTTGAAGGGACTTTTAGGAAATTTACAGCTTAGCTCCGCTGATCCGTTTTTCTGTCCCTGGCTTAACTCAGGTGGAGCTGGTACAGAAGGCCTGGGAACGGCAACTAATAGCCAGGGAGTAGACAAAGGTGAGGATTCCTGCTCCTTTGTTACAGACATAACTGCAAATGCAACGAGCCCTTCCAGTGAACCAGGAATCTCTGCCTCGTATTCAACCAGACCTCCAACTGGAGGTGGAGGGATTAGCGTTGTATTGAGCCGGCCAAAAGCATCAAGGCTTCGAACATCGGGCATTACAACGTCTCTTAATTCGGTAGCACGACTCACAAGATCGGGATCTGAACGAATGGGCAGATCAGCCAAATCGCGTAATTTGGTCTCAAAGGCCTGAAAAACTGCATAACCACCAGTTGCTCCGGGAACCGGGTTGAAAGCAAGTCGATATCTCGATCTTCCCATTGCATCCGGGAGAGCAGACCAAAGGATTGTTGCTGGTTCAAAGACAGGTACAGGTGGTGGGATTGGATTCGGAACAGAAGCAGTCAATCGTGGTGGTCTTCCCGGGAGAAGGGGCAATTTGCTATCACTCAGTACAATTGAATTGCGCCACTCAGCCCCCTTGACATATATGGTGAAATACCAATCTTCATCCCCCTGAAAAGCCAGGTTTAGGTCCGAAATAGTAGCCCGGTATCTGCGCATCTCCCCTTCAGTCACCTGGCCCTGTTCATTAGTCGCCTGGGGAAGCAATTCCAAACTTACTCTTGGATCGGAGCAGGTAGGAAAGACATTAAAATCTGGTGGAGTACCGGAAGGACTGTCTGACGGGAATATGATCTCCAACATAGGGCCTGTTATAAGGGTATTATCCGTTTGAAAAATGGAGGGAAAGTCCTCTGGAGGCACATGACCATTATCTTTGGATCCATCGGGAAAAGAGAGTCGCCGATGAAAAACACCAGCTAGCTGGAACCGTTTAGGAGAACGATCCTGCCAGTCCCAGGTGATCTCAACAATTAGTTTGTGAGGAACCATATTTCCGTTAACCAGGGACATATTCGGCTCAAGGGACAATGCCATCAGTCGAGGTGACTGAGAAAGAGGTGGGCTTAATTCCAGTTGAGATGTCTGCCAAACGCTCCACCGGGCAAAGGGATCCATCGCCGCCACACCATACCTATTATGCTGCTTTCCCGAAAAGGGAAGTTGAGCTAGATGATGAATAAAACGATTTACTTGCTGCAAAATGGGATCACCCGTGAGCCCTGGTTTGACCGGCATAAAAAGTGCAGGCAGGCCACTGTCCGTAGATCGCAGACTGTTAAGATATTTGCCACCAGAGGAATTTTCAGCTACGGCTATCGCATTTCCCTGAATCTGGAAACGATTTAGTTTTAGCCAGGTAAGGGCAATTTCAACAGAATAAGGATCGTCACGATCCGGTGGCCTGTTCTGTACGTGTACTTCCGATCCCAAACCGGTAGCCCCAAATGTTGGAAGAGGTGAACGATGGGATAAAGTACACCATTCCTGTATTATTTCGAAGGTATTAAGGAAATGTGAGTGAAAAATGGAGGAAACCATGTAATCATGACTGACATTAAAGTAGCTCTTCGGTTCCAGGAAGCGTCCATTTGGCTTGATAAATTCCGGGAAATCGGTCGTTCCAAATCCTGATGTTAATGCGAACCAGGGATCCGATGAACTATTTAATAGAAAGGTAGCCAGCAATGGCATGTCGAAGTCTACATCCGCTGTAGCCTGGTCAGGAAACTCCGGTTGATGAATTCCCTTGCCGGTGAGCCCGGTGATAAAGTCCTGCTGGGAAGACACTGAATGGGTATCCACCGCTTTTAGCATCTTACTCACCCTTTCTAATAAGGATGGGATGCCTTCCCGTAATTCTTCAAGGGCAATCTGGGGAGTGGGTATGTCCCAGGTGGGTAAATTCTCTCCGGATGGAAACGAGGTGACCAGCGGCTTGTAAAATTGCTGAGCAATGGCCAGTCGGTCAAGCGCTGCATCTGGCGGGGGTTTAAGCTGGGTGGGAAATCCCTGTTTTTTCGGATCATATCCGCTTATCTCTCCTTTATCAGCAGGTAAACCAACCACCTCAATCAGTTCCCAGTCATCAAGTTCTATAAAATGTTTCATGCTTACTCCAGCAACGCTTTTTATCTGGAAATTACCTCCGCCACAGATAAATCCACCTATAAAAGGATGCTGGAAACGTATTATTCTGGAAGTATTTGCCGGCACATGTACAGTCTGCAACAACAGAGGTTCAAGATCAATACCCAGGGCGTCAACCTTTAATGGACCGGATCCATTATTATCTATGTTAATGTTTAGAATGTATACTGGCGAGTTGGGAAGACTAAAGGTCCTGTTTTTCACTTGCAATCCGGGGATCTTACTGCTGCTAAACTTGAAATCAAATGAATCACCCTTGCGACGGTCGCGACGCCATACGGCGAAAGGATTTCGGGGCAGTCCCAGATCGGGTGTTACTCGCCATCTCAGCCCTAACGGGACCACCGGCAGGTTGGTCATTTGTTCAAAGCGATGAGGCTCCAAAAAGTCCTTCAACCCAGGGGCAATTCGCTGCCATTGCACTCCCCGGGACTCATCCGGAAGTAAAGGTGCAATCTCAAGTTCAGCACTTTGGGTTACCAGTCTAGCCATATAATCGAATTTGCATATGTAAGTTTATTCAAGTTTCACACACTATTTATTCTGTTCTTATCATCCAATAAACCTAGCTTTCCCATGGAGCCTTAGCCGGTACGGGAATCTCGATCATTGGAAAATCCTGATGCTTATCATCATTAATCAGCAGCGTATGTCGATGCTGACGTAAAGCCAATTGGAGCACACCTTCTGCATTGTCATTAAGCAGAAGGATTAAACGACATCCTCCTGTTGTGTAAATTATTCTTTCAGACAGTCCGCTGCTTGTTTCTATCAATTCCAGCCAAAGTTGCTCCCTGTTGCGGAAATGTTGAATGGCGTCATCGTCGGGAGTAGGTGTTGATACTTCCACCGGTACCATACGGGTTCGAAGTAGACTTTCAGATGAATCAATAAATACTGCTAAAGGGGTGGCAGGTATGGTCGAACTCCACAAAAAAGTCACTCCCGGTTGGTTTGCCGGAGGAAGTTCACTTCCCAGGGCAACCAGCAGAGCCGATTCCATTTCGGCATTCGTAATGCACTCAATAGTAACCTGTGTAGTATGTGACGGGCTGCCATCATCGGGTATCAACAGAGTTCTTGTTTTTAAAGGCAGAGTAAGTATATCAATAGTCCGGCGCTCCTTAATAAAACCCCGATGGATTTCATCAGCCAATTCCTTTGCACCCCGGAAGCGAGAGGTGGCAAATGATGTTCTAAAAAGAGGAAGCAGGTTGTCTTCCTGAGTTCCAGGATCAGCTTCAATATCAAGTATATACTCTGTTCCTCGTTCTAGCGGAATATCCACTGAAAAGACAATATGTCTCTCTTTCTCAAAAACTTCCGGGATGCAGGGCATTTCCGTCACCACCTCCATCAAGCTTTGAGCAAAAGGTGTTCGCAATTGAGTTGGCAGACTTTTTAAGGCCGGGCCTGCGAGTTCCGGTGTTTCAACAGGATGATTGCCATTGGCTTTACGGAGTACTGCACGCAGGGTTTTACCATAGGCCCTAAATAGTTGAATGGCTGCTGAATCGTTGAAAATAAACTGTACAGGATCTTTGGTAAAATGGCTTTTCTCATCTTTTTCCGGCAGTGTGGACAGCATCCATGGGTCCAGTCGGTGCGGGGGGATAGATGTAGTCCTGAACCGGAAGGACTGGGTTCCGGCCAGAGGTGGATTACTTGATACTGCATCCGTCGTCTTTTTGATGGCAGCTGTATAGTTTACAGCAACGGTATAGGTGGTTCCAGGAGCGAACAAAGGGCGCTCATCACCTTCTTTCAAAGCGTTGACGACCACATTCACCATCTCTTGTTGCCTGTGTTCTTGCAATGTTTTGCGTTCTGTCTCAGCCCTTGTCAGAATCTCTGTGACCCCAAGGATTACCGGAGGAGGGTTACTGAAATTCCGCTGGGGCGATGGGCTTTTGTAAAACACTTCAAAGCGTGTAAAGGTGTTTGAGGGCTTCCATTCCATCAGGAACAATTGATGTGTACCTTTAAAGGTGCCCGTCAGAAAATCAAATACGAATTTCACTTCTTTTCTCCATGGACCGGAAGCATCCTGCCAGGCAGAGGGTAAATCATTGAAATTGCCGATGAATTGTCCCGGAATCTTGATCTCTTCCACTAATTGGTCCTGGTTATCAAAAGTGCGGAGGAACATGAATGAGTGTACCTTTTGCTTCATGCTGACGCACAATAACATTTTTACCTGGGATGCGTCACCCGATTCCACAACAATGCGTTCGCGAATACCGGCGCCCTCCAGGAACTTATTAAGCAGATCAAGCAAGTCTCCGGTGATAGACCTGTCAATCAGGTTTTCTGAGAATTGCAGAAATGGGAATTGAAGAGCCTTTCCCTCCGGATTCTTCCCGAATGGAGTCACAGATGGAATAATCCTGGCCGGATCATAAACCTGTCCGGTCAACATGGCAACCCATTCATTTATAAGTTGATGATCCCGATTAGGATAATCAGGCTCGTGAATATGTAAGCGATTCTTCGGTGGACTTGCTCGAAGGGTATTGGGTGGATCAGGCCATGTGATACCGTCCAGTTGCCAACCGGGAGGAGAAATACCTGCTTGTTGCGTATTAAACGTCCATAGAACAGAAGTCGCCGGAGCGATTTCCTTGCAAATGACTTCAAAACGATCCCTGATTACCTGGCGTTGTTCTTCAGAGCGCTGGTATGCGCGTGGAAAAGGCACCGGGATCCAACTATTCAGGGCAAGGTTCACACCTTTATCTGTAGCCTGAGAATCTGCTGGTGCATTCGGTCTGGCTGGCTGCCACCAGGTGACTGGAATATCTGTATTGCCGTCAGGTAGTGCCGGTGTAATGGTAATACTTTGGATCTCATATCGTACTTCGCGTCCCTCCCCAATATTGGGCAGACCGCCCAGGGAAACCCAGCCCTCCGAGCCAATAGGTAGAGTAGGTGCAGATGATGCCGGTTTCAGGTCTGTGGAGCTTGCTGAAAATACCGGTGGATATTTCATTTGCAATACCGGAATAACATCTATGGGTACATCCTCGATAATCTCTGCTGCATGATGGGATATTCCCAGGGAAGTATCCACAGGTTGATCAGTAGCCTGGCCTTCCACCAGAGCAGGGGAATGACTTTGCAGGGAAAGTCCGGTGATCAGAGGTGTGGGATCGGGTAAAGAATGAGGTTCTCCTATTTTAAAACCCACACACCCTTTGAGTTTCTTAAGCCATAAATCGATAGTCCCACAGACCTCTCCCTCCACGTATAAAGGCTCTGGTGCTTCAATAGTCAATAAAGCACTGGCACCGATACTCATGATCCAGATATGAATGCTACCCTCCAGTTGCATCTGGCCAGTAAAGTGTAGTGGTTCTGTAGATACTCCAACATCCAATGCTCCCGATACTTCGGCATAGAGGCCAGAATCTTTATTCCCGATAACCAGAGAAGCGGCAATACCGGCAGCTATGGAAAATCCATGCAGCGCACCCAGGGGGAAATCCGGAATCCCTTTTCCATCAAACATGAGGTAAGCAGTGCCTTTGGAAATGCCCAGAATGTCTGCTGATGCTTTGTTGTCTAAACTGCCAATATGGAGATGCCAGTCTTCAATATCATCAAAACTAAAACGTGAGTCGATCGGAACCTCAATCCGAAGTAATTCCTTAATCTCGTAGGTAAATAGTAAACCGATGGCGATATAGCCCGACTGAAAGTTTAGATCCACAACAGCCAGGATGCCTGCTGACTGGTCGGCTGGTTCACCGGATGGTGGCCGGGTTTCAAGAATCTGTGCTTTGGCAAAAATAAGGATACGCGGTCCTGGAAGGTCTAGAACAAGCATGCCCTTAAGATTGAAAATAAAAGCACCTTCCATTGTTCCAAGCACTACCCCTACGCCAAAACTCCAGCGGTCGGGTGCAGTAACCCAGGTTGGACGTCCATCAACAGCGATCTCATTGGGTTTGCCTTTGGCCTTATGATAAAACCAGTCAAGGGCTACTGGAAGATTCGGATTGACTGGCGGCTCCTCATCCCGCTTGTAATGCATGCCGAAAAGACCCAGTAAACCATATAGTCCCAATCCGGTTCCGCCCAATGGGATCGGTGCAGTGAACTCAGCCCCCAGACTCAGAAAAAATGCTGTGATTCGCCGGTTGGCTTCTTCCAGGCTCTCTACACCTACAGAGGCCTGAATACGTAATTTAAGCGGAACCAGGGTTACATCTATTGATCCCGTAAAACCCGAATCACGAATATCAAGATACCCTTTGCCCACAAAGGCTCCAGGGATATCTACTGATATGGCAGTTGGTATAATAGCAGGCGGACCGGATGGTTCAAAGGGAATTCGAACCCGGACCGTCTCAACCGTTACTACGCCAAGATTGGCGTTGAGCCCCAAATCAAATTCGAGAATAAAGGGATTTTGACGTGCCACGCGTACGGCAAGAATTTTGAGGATCGGCCCCAGAGGGCCATCAACCTCCAAAGCACCCGGTTCAGCTATGCCCAGTTCAAAACCTTTGCTCGTGTCGAAAACGGGCTCGTAGATGTCATCGGTATTAAAATTTAGACGGAATCCAAATCCGCGATAACGCACCTTGATTGGAACAGGTTTATTATTGATGCGTGTGGAACGGATCTTTAATACCCCCAGGTCTATGTCCACTTCAAAGTCCACCGCATAATCAAACAGGGCAGAAAGCTGGCCAAACTTAGTATTTTCCTGTGCTTCATGATCGGGCAGCAACTGGGTCGAGCTAAGTTCGATACCGAAAAGGGTCCATTTGCGAAATTTGATGGCGCCAGTTACGCCAAGAGCTGTAGCGGTGAGGACTGCTGCGCCTTTGAGGAGAATATCCGCAATAGCCTCTTCACCTTCTTTGTTGACAGCTGAATCGATGCCTGCATTAAGTAGCGGTGCAAATACCAGAAGGCTGCCAATGGTATTTGCCAGCACTGAAGGATCTTCACGTTCAAAGTGCACCCAGCCATCCCTGTTTTCCTGGTCAAAGCCTAAGGCAAGTTCTTCAGTGAGACGCCTGGTGGCAGTATCGTAACTAATGGTCAGGCGATAGTCCAATATCCCTCTTTCGCCGCTTTGACTGGCGCCAGGTGCAGTTTGAATTGATTGGGACAGATTATCGGTATCGTTGTTCCTTGGATCTCCAGCTGCTTTAACAAAACTCATGGTTTTGTCGGCCGCTACATTAAAATCGAATTGGCCACTAATCTCGCCAAGCACCAATTTATCACGTTCGAAACGAGTCCTTAATCCTACCCTCCTGAAAATAGTTGGGCCATCTGGCTCGGAGGGTGTTGGTGGATGTTCGACTTTCGCAGGTGGAGCCGGTTCTGGAGTTATATCAACAAGACTGACTTCCCCATTACGGTTTTTGGTCTCTGCCAAGGGTGTTGAAATGGCTATCGCCACCCGGAAGCGTTCATCGCTATTAAAGTCCGTGTCATTTTTATCTGCTGCATGGCTAAATCCACCATTGTTCAGAACGGTTCTTTGAGTGGAAGTACCCTCCAGACGACCCAAGATCATTAGTTCCAGTGTACTTGCTCTTAATGCGGAAAGTTCAGGATCCTTTTGAAAATTGCGATCCTTTTCATGAGAAGCAAATCCGGATATAAAAATATGGCCCTGTGTGTTTTCCAGAAAATTGTCTATAGCACTTTCAATATCCGAGCGACTGGTATTGAATGAATTCGGGGGGGCCAAACCCAGGCTGCTTAGCTCTGATTCACCACCCTCTTTTAAAGCTTTTGCAATATCATCGGGACTTACTGGAGGTATCAAAGGGAAGGCCAACTTAAAATACAGCCTGATCACACTTGTTTGCTTGTTTTCCAGGCCTTTGATCACCTTGGTTTGAAATTCCGAAGATATGTCGTTGGACACCGGGGGGGGTAAAGAAAGTTTCCATTTAGCTTCCAATCCGACGGGAGTTGCACCCGGCGTTATAGGTATTCGATAGATACCATCTGCCCTCCTATTGACTATGATATTGCCCTTAAATAGCTCTGGCTTAGTATCATCCTTCAACAGACGAAATTCAGCCGCAGCCTCCTCCACTTCTTCTGCTACCAATTCAATCTGATACTCCGAATCACCGGGACCTTGATTAAAGTCGATGCGGTATTTCTTTTCTGGAGGTACAGGTCCTGTGGGTACTACATGCTTGACTTCAATGCTTTCATTCCAATGATTCCTATTTCCATTGTCAGAAACAGCAATCTCCAATAAGCCTGACTTATTTGCTTCGACAATCCATTTTGGACGTGTGGCACCCTCGGTAAGATCTGGAGGGAAATTAACTCCCGCAAACTTTATGGAGACCAGATATGGAGGGTCTGTTCCCTGGGTAGTCAGGTGCATTTCTCCCTTTCCGGGAATAAGGACCTCCCCCTTACTCACCGTAGTAGTCCTGTTATTCAGTTCGATTTTACCCCTCTTGAATTCGAGGCTTGTTTTCTTATTATCCTGATAAAATACGGGCTCTACCTTAAGTTTATCACCAACCCTGTGTATGAGATCTGTGCTGAATTCCCCTGATATACCCTTATCAAAGTCATAAAGCAGATCTCTTCCCCTGGCGCTGAAGGCCAGGCCTGTGGTACGTCCGGGTGCGATAAAGATCTGAATCAGGGGCAACCAGAAGCCATTAAAATCATCACCGATACCGAATTGTTCCAGGATCTCCGGTGGTGTGACATTATCACTGAAATCAGCCACCAGGCGATCGATACCAAATCCTACTTTCTTTGAGCTATGCAGGAAATAGGAAGGGGTAAGGGTAAAAAGACGGGCTGTATCAACATCCCCCGGGTCGTCGAAACCAGATGAATCCCATGACTTCAGGCTAAAATCAAGGTTGCCTGCCTCACCTTGCTGCTCCAGGACAAAGGACAGACGAGGGAATTCAAATACGACACTTTTGAAATTGATATCCTGCTCTAACCAGCCATCAGCAGCTACCCGGGCAGGAATGAACCTTTCCCTGGGGAGTGTAATCCTGACACTACGGATCAACAATTCGAGCCGAAAGTCATTACCTGGTTGATCGGATACATTACCCTGCGGTGTATCATCAAAAGCATTTAGCAAGTCATTGAGCTGCTGGAGATCCGTCACTTCATTACTGTTAAGTCCCGAGGTATCAAATGATACGGAAGTACTGCGGCGTGGTACAGTTAGGCGAAAATCCATCAGATCATCCAACCAGCGCAATTCTTGCCCGTTGGTAAAGATCACCGCTTGCTCCTCGGGCAGATTCGGATTAGCACGACCCTCTCCTCCAAATTTTGCGGAACCTCTCAATATAATGGCATTTTCATCCTCAGAACTGAAAAGTTCTTCCACCGAGAGATAGTCAAGAATACCAGTTATGAAATTGGAAAGCAAACCAGATGCACCGGGGAAATTGGAAGTAAGTGTCGCCTGCGCATTACGAAGGTCCCTGAGATTCTCACCTGATATATTCTGAGCAATAAGCCCAAACTTTATATAGGGTTCAAAGAGTTCGTAAAAACCTAGTTTTCCCGGCATAACATCATGTGTTTGGAGCTACCTGTTTAACGAAAGCTAAAACTTTCTTATGCAGTAAACCAATATTTAACAATATAGCCCCTACATTTAACATTCTCAACCTTCGAAGGTTAAGCTTTGCCGGTCTGAACCAAATAGATCCGGATTCAAACTATCTCAGCTTTGGGAGGAAGCAATAAATAATATGTGAAATATCAAGTAATTTATAGGGAAACCCGGTTCAGAAACTCATGCACGTGCTCGGCATAGGTGCGGGAGACCGGGATGCGGATCTCGTCGGGGAAATCCATGTAGATATACAAATTGGTGCTGATCAGTTTAACCAGCTTGATGTTCTCGAAGTTGACCATGTAAGAGCGATGGCACCTCTGGATCAGGGTACCTTCCAGCTCCTTTTCCAGCCGCTTCATGGTATTGCGCAGCATGATCTTTTTGAGTTTGCCCTTTTCCGCAGTATGCACTGTCACATAATTATCGGTCGACTCCACATAGAGTATATCCATTGACTTGATGGAAAAGCGAAGTTTTTCAGTTTCATCCCTGAAGGTGATCATCTTTCGCTCCCTGAATTCCTGGGAGGTATCCTGGGTCAGGCCCTCCAGTTTTTCCCTCTTGTCTTTTAAAGAGATCCATAACCAGGACAGAGAGTAAGGAATGGCAAGAACAAGTAGAGTGATAAAGAGCAGACCGATGAAGCGTTCCACCAAATCGGCTTCAGATTTCAACAAGACCAGGTCCACCACCAGGTAAACCACCGCCAGAAGCAGGAGTTCCATGATGTGCCAGATCCCGAAAATCAGGTAGGTAAACCTGATTCTGCGGGTCAGCAGAAAGAAAATGAGTTTGCTGATTACAATAATCAGCATTCCAAAGAGGATGAAAGCACTGGAATAAAAGAAAAATTCGATCCTTCCCACCTCAAACCAGGAAGCTGCATTGAATGGAGAATAGATATTAATAAATATCAGCGCAAAGATGGAGACAAACATTACCTGGGAGGTAATGATCGACTTATCTTTCAAATAATCAGGTATTTCTTTTAGTATGACCTTTAGTTTACGCATCACTCCAGACAAAGATAATCTTTAATGCTGTAAGATCTTTAGCTCGGTCCGGCGATTCATGCTCCTGCCCTCTTCTGTCCGGTTATCGGCTAGCGGCTTCTTTTCTCCATACCCGGATGACAGCAGTCTGCCGGGCTCAATCCCCTTCTGTGTAAGGTATTCCACCACAGACTTTGCCCGTTGGTCAGAAAGCTCCTGATTGTGACCGGGTGAACCGGTGTTGTCGGTGTGTCCGCTGATCTCCACCTGGATGGACGGATTCTGCTTCATAAAGGTATACACCTTATTCAACTCAACCATAGATTCTTCCTTCAACTCATGAGAATCTGTTTCAAAAAAGACATTGTGCAACACCACGCTGTTCCCGGCTGTGATTCGCTCCATAGGTATATCCCGGCGCATGGGATCAGTGGCTCCGTGTGTTCCTGCAAAGGAGAAGTGAGCTGAATGAAACAGGTATCCATCGGCCGATACGTTCAGTGCATAATCCCGGTCTGTGGGCAGGGAAATCAGGTAATCCCCCTTCTCCTGGTGTGATTCAAGTTCCATTACTATTTCTTCTGTTTCGAGGTCAATAAGTTGCAGAACTGCCCCGATTCCTTTCATATTCCCGGAGTCATACACCCGGCCGGTCAGATATGAAACAAGCACGGGCCTGGTTTCCAGAGGCAGTTCAAAGGAGTAGAGGTCGGTATCTTTCCCTTCCTCACGATCGGATGCAAAGTAAGCCCTGTTGCCCCTGGCATTTACGCTTAATCCAATCTCATCGTTATGGGTATTAATGGGATAGCCCAGATTCTCAGGTTCGGACCAATCAGAATCTGAATCCAGGATGGAAAGAAACAGATCGCCCTGCCCCATGCCCGGCCATCCTGTGGATGAAAAATAGAGGCTTTGCTGATCGGGATGGATAAAAGGAGATTGCTCCAGCCAGGGAGTATTCACCGAGTCTCCCAGGTTGACCGGGTCGTTCCAGGTATTCCCCTGTTTCTCTGACATCCAGATATCATAGGAGCCCAGGCCACCGGGTCTGTTGGAGGTGAAATATAACCTTCGGCCATCAGCCGAGATGCTGGGATGCTTCTCACTGTATTTGGAATTCACAGGAACTCCCAGGTTTTTAGGAACGCTCCAGTTCCCGTCCTGCCATGTGGATTGATAGAGATCACACATTCCCTTTCCATCCCTTCGGTTACAGGCCGTAAAATAAAGGGTTCGTCCATCTGCTGTCATGCTCTGGGCCCCTTCGTTATCTGCTGTGTTCAGCGGACTTCCGGCATTGCTGCGAGGTTCCCACTGCGCGCCGGACAAGCGGGAGTAGTAAAAGTCTTCCTGCATATTCAGTGCCATGCTTCCCCCCCCTGAATCCCGCGGCATCATCACTGTAAACATAAGCATTTGCTCATCCACGGACAGGGAGGGCCAGTATTCACTGAATTCCGAGTTTATGGCATCTCCCAGGTTTTCGGGTTGAAAGGCCACCGGATTTTGTATGGCCTTCAATGCAAACCGGCACTTTTCCTTCAACAGGACTCCCTCTTCCCTCCTTCTGACCTCATGGGGAGGAAAAGCAAGAAATACCTCAATCAGCTCCAGGGTCCTTGCATAATCTCCGGTTCTCATGGTAAGACCTGCCAGCAACCTGTATCCATCGGGATTTCCCTGTGGATCAATTTCAAGTGATTTGGAAAAGTAAGCTATGGCCTGCCCTGTCTCGCCCCTGTCGAATTTGACCTGGGCCATCAAGCGGTAAGCTTCCACAAATCCCGGATCAGCTTTCAGGGCCTTCAGAAGCGCTTCCTCCACACAGGCTTCATCCCTGAGCTCATAGCAGGACCGGGCCTGCTCGAAGTGTTTAATGGCTTTTTTAGAGCCGGAGCTGTAAGCCTGTGCGGAGACATAGTTTGCAAGAGCAAATAAAACAAGTAGCAGGCCGATATGTTTTATTCCTTTCAAACTAAGGGATCCTCATGTATTTATGAGACTGCAGGGAAATCATCCATTGTGGATTCTGCTTTACGAATTCAATGATCTGGGGAAGGGTGGTATCCCGGCTGCTCCATTCAGGTTGCAGGAAGAGTTTACATTCAGAATGCACCCTGTTGCCATTCTCTATGGCCCATTGCAAATCATCTTTCGCTGAAATGATCACCTTGAGCTCGTGAGCCACCTGGAAGAGCTCATCCACCGGAGGTGCATTTTTCTTGGGAGAAAGGCAGATCCAGTCCCATGTTCCGCTAAGGGGATAGGCTCCGCTGGTCTCCAGAAAAGTTTCAATCCCTTCTTCCTTAAGCATTCCAGTCAGGTAATCCATATTGACCATCAAGGGCTCGCCACCAGTAACTACTACAGCTGCAGCAGGTTCCGCGATTACATGTTTCACAATCTGTTCAGCCGGAACTACAGGATGCAGGGAGGGATTCCAGGAGAATTTGGTATCACACCAGCTACAACCCACATCACATCCACCTATCCGGATGAAATAGGCTGCCTTTCCTGTATGATAACCCTCTCCCTGAATGGTATAGAATTCCTCCACCAGGGGCAGCTTTCTTCCTCCTTCAAATATGTTCTGATCGTGTTCCATTAACAAATTATGTTTTTGTTCCGGCCAAACATATCCAGCAAAGATCATTCTTTTTTCTTAATTTTATTCCATGCATCAGATAAACGCTGCCCTTAGCTCCTATGGAATGTCGGGGAAGGTCTTTCATGGCCCCCTTCTGCAGGCACATCCGGGCTTCAAAATCAGCAAGATCCTTGAAAGAAAGCGGGATGATTCAGCTGAAATGCACCCGGAAGCCATGATTGTAAGGGATTATAATGCCATCCTGGAAGATCCTGAAATAGCACTGATCGTGGTAAATACTCCGGATCACCTGCATTTCGACATGTGCACCGAAGCCCTTCAGGCAGGTAAGCATGTGGTGGTAGAAAAACCCTTTACGCTCAGAACTTCCGAAGCCCAGCAACTGATCAGGCTGGCCAGGGAGAGAGCCTGCATCCTGACCGTATTTCATAACCGCCGGTGGGATGGGGACTTTCTGACGGTTAAAGAGATCATCTCTTCGGGACGTCTGGGCAGGTTGGTTGATTATGAATCTCATTTCGACCGTTACCGGAACTACATCCAGAAATCCTGGAAGGATCAGTCCCATGGTACAGGTACCCTGTATAATCTGGGTTCCCATCTGATTGACCAGGCCTTACAGTTATTCGGAATGCCCGAACGCCTGTTTTGCGAAAGCCGCAAGTTAAGGGATGGTGCAAGAACGGATGACAGTTTCGATCTGTTTCTTCATTATAGCTACCACAAATGTCTGTTGCGAAGCTCCTACCTTGTGAAGGAACCTGGGCCCAGGTTCATTCTTCACGGGACGGAAGGAAGCTACCTGAAATGGGGAGTCGATCCACAGGAAGAGGATTTAAAAACCGGCAGAATACCTGGCTCAGAAAAATGGGGTGAGGAGCCCGAATCAATGTGGGGCAGGATTAATACAACGTTTCAGGGTGAGTCAATCGAAGGATTACACCCTACCATCCCGGGCAACTACCTGGCCTTTTATGACCAGGTCTATGATGCCATCCGGAACAATAAACCCATACCCGTAAAGGCAATACATGCCAGGAACGTGATCAGGATCATTGAAGCTGCCTATTTGAGCAGCCGTGATGCACGGGTAGTCAATCTTCTGTAAAACAGCTGCAGATCTCAGTCATATCCTCCAAACTCAGATCCCCGCCCGTTTCACGGTAAACACATACCCGTCTTTTTCATGAAGTACCTCCAGTTCGGGATAACGTTCCAGGTACTTTTCTTTTTTGTCCATCCTGATTACAAAATAAGCATCCTTTTCCAGATCCTCAGACATGAGCTTTTCCACGCTGTCATCCTCGCCGGTGGCTTGCTTATCAAAGTAAAACAGATGAGCATAACTTTTAAAACCCAGGGTGTTCACATATACGTCCTGGCCCTTTAATCCCTTATAAAACTTTATGGCAGCCCGCTGGGTATATCCTTCCACCCGGGGTGTAAAGGTATAGAGTGAAGCTGTTACAAAAAGCAATACCACCATGTGCAGAATAAACATACCACTCCAGTTTCTTCTGAAAATTTGTATACAGGCGGCGATGACACCCAGCATCAGGAACATGCCAATGATCCACTCGTATCCACTCCAGTGCACGTCCCGCTGAAGTGCCGCCCGGATAAAGGGATCCAGGAAGGCAAAATCCTTCTCCAGCAACCAGTTATAATGATCCGTAAGAAGGGGGAACAGTATGGCAAGAGCCGCATGAAAAAGGGCTATCAGAAAAATCAGGACCACCTGCCAGTTAGCAATTTCAATTTTCCGGTCAATCCACTTCTCCCATACCCATGCGGCAAGAAAAGTGAGCGGAAAATATGCAAGTGAGCTATAGTGTAAAAGTTTGGTCTTCACAATGGAAAAAAGGATGATTACCACCCAGAACATAATATACATCCATTGCCTGAAAAGCTTTTGCAATTCAGTGTCTTCAGCTTTTTTTGTGAAGCTCTTCATGGCAATAACCGATGCCGGGAAAACCCCCAGCAGGAGAACCACCAGGTGGTAGCCAAAGAATCCGTCATGGAAACTACCCCCTGAGGAGAGAAGACGCAGCTGATAGGAAATGAAATCCTTAATAACACTGTAGTTCCCATTGAGTACCTGAACCAGGAACCAGCTGCCACCAACAATGGTCAGCACCAGGATGAACAGGAGCACATGATGGAAGGATGTGGAGATTCTGAAGCGTTTCATAAACATGAAAACCAGGAAACTCAGGAGAAATATCAAGATTGCTACAGGACCCTTGGTGAGAATGGCCAATCCGAAAAAGAGTGCTGAAAGCATTATATTCCTGATCCTGGCTTTATGTCTCTCCGGATCAAGGTAAAAGATAAACCAGGATACACCCATCAATATGAACAGGTTAAACCAGGGATCGATAATGCCCGATTTAAAAAAGAAAAATGGCAGTACCGCTGCACCATAAGACAGGATCCAGAGCAATCCGAAACGGTGACCATATAACTGACGGCCCAGGAAATAGAGCATGATCAGAGATGCAAAACCACAGATTATATTCGGGAACCGGGCTGCAAACTCATTGATTCCGAAGATCTTCATGGACAAGGCCTGCAACCAGAAGAAAAGCGGAGGTTTTTCGGGAAAGGGTTCAAAATCAATCTGCACGCTAAGATAGTCTCCGGTGACAAGCATCTCTCTGGCCGATTCAGCATAATTTAGCTCATTGCTGTCAAACAGGTGAACCGAACCCAGGAAGGGCATTAGGAAAAGGGCCGTGAATGCGATAATCCCCAGATATACCAGAATCCTTCTGTATGCGGCAGCCCTTAACATCAGATTTTAAATGTAGTAAAATTGAAGCATAGAAATCGGATCAGATAATTTTTTTAAATTTGGCTTTTTAATCATTTGGATCATGAATACGGAACACCTAAAGGAAACATTTATCAGCCTGTACGGAGAGGATACAGCAAATATTCAGGTCTATTTTTCCCCTGGAAGGGTGAATCTGATCGGTGAACATACCGATTACAACGGGGGTTATGTATTTCCCTGTGCCCTGTCTTTCGGAACCTATCTCCTGGTAAGGAAGAACAACAGCAGAAAGGTCAGGTTTGCCACTACAAATTTTGATCACCGGGCTGAAGTGGATCTGGATGCCCCTTTTGAAAAGGAGGGGAAATCCTGGATTAACTATCCTGTAGGTGTTCTGAATGAATTAAGAAAAACCGCAAAAGAAATTGAAGGTGTGGATCTGCTTTATTCGGGAGATATTCCAAACGGCGCCGGGCTCTCTTCCTCTGCATCCATTGAAATGGTAACTGCTTATGCCATGAATCAGCTATTTGAATTTGGGATGGATCGCTGGGATCTGGTCAAACTATCCCAGAAAGCAGAGAACCTGTTTGTAGGCGTTAACTGTGGGATTATGGATCAGTTTGCCTCCGGGATGGGTGCTAAGGATCATGCACTTTTTCTGAATTGTGACACCCTGGATTTTGAAAGGGTTCCACTGAAGCTTGAAGGCATGAAAATTGTTATTGCTAATACCAATAAACGCAGGGGCTTAGCCGACTCTAAGTACAATGAGCGAAGGGCTCAATGCGAGTCAGCCGTAGAGGGCCTTCGTACCGAAAAAAACATAAAGCATTTAAGTGATTTGAACCTGGCGGAATTCAATGAATTATCTCACCTGATTAAAGACGAGGTAGAGAAGAAAAGAGCCCGGCATGTGATCTCTGAAAACAACCGGACCCTGACTGCAATAGATGCGCTTAACCAGGGTGATATTGAATTATTCGGGGAATTGATGAATCAATCCCACGATTCTCTGCGGGACGACTATGAGGTCACTGGAAAAGAGCTGGATTGCCTGGTGGATGAAGCCAGGAAAATTGACGGAACCCTGGGCAGCAGGATGACAGGTGCCGGATTTGGCGGATGCACTGTAAGCATCGTCAAAGAAGATGCTGTGGAAGCATTTATCAACGAGGTGGGAAAGGGATATACCGCCAGAACCGGTCTCAAAGCAGATTTTTACGTCGCTGAGATCGGAGACGGATCCAAAGAGCTTGTATAGCCCCTACCTTACCCGCAAACTGCTTACAAGTAATTTAGATTCTTCCGAAGAAGGGCCCACCAGAACTTCATAAGTACCGGGTTCAAGCCTGTAATCACCAGCAGCAATATCGTAATAGGCAAGCTCATCCGAGGTCAATGTCATGCTTACCACCACGGTCTGACCCGAATTTACATGTATCCTCTCAAAACCGCGCAGATCTTTCAGGGGTCGGACCTCTTTCGAATCCAGTTGCCGGAGATATAGTTGAACCACTTCTTCTCCATCCACCTCACTGCGGTTACTTACATCCACACTTACTGTAAGAGATTCCCCTGAAAATAATTCATCCTTTTCAAGGATCAGGTTATCATATGAAAAATCCGAATAACTCAATCCATGACCGAAGGGATAAAGAACCTCTCCCTTAAAATACCTGTAGGTCCTTCCTTTCATGTCATAATTTTCAAAGGGTGGAAGGACATTCACCGAACGGTAAAAGGTAAGTGGCAATCTTCCGGCCGGATTATAATCTCCAAAAAGTACATCGGCAACTGCTTCACCTGCAGCTTCACCTCCATACCAGGCCTGAACAATGGATGGAACAATTTCATGCTCCATGGTAATGGAAACCGCAGACCCGGTCATCAAAACCAGTGTAACAGGCTTGCCTGTGGCAACCATCCTGCGAATCAGGTTCCGTTGAACAGCAGGAAGATCCAGTGAGCTTCGATCTCCTCCGCTAAATCCATCCAGATCCAGTCCACGCATCTCTTCGCCTTCAAGCCTGGCAGTTAATCCCATGACCATGACCACGTGATCGGCCCAGTTGGCTGCCTGAACTGCTTCCCACAGCATGGGAAGATCGGGTTCTTCCCAGTGTAAGGTACAGTTTGCATCTCCATGCCTGTCCGCCACAATGACTTTTATCTCGTATGCTTTCCCTGCCTCCAGGTCCAGGTTACGGTAGATCTTATTCGGGTGGTGAATGTTGTTGTGCCGTATTAGGGTGTCTCCTTCAAAAACAAATGAGAAGAATTTGCCGTCCACCCCAAGTGCATGGGTTCCACTGCGCCGCGGGACCAGGCATCCGCTCCATTCTACCGAGTAATCATCATCTGTCAAAGTATCCAGGGGTGGCTCTCCATCCCACCAGTACACATCAATCATGGGATCGTTTTTTTCCAAAGCCGGTTCTCCGTCTACATGCAGATTCGGGAAATAACGGGCCTTAAGTCCGGCCTGACTTTGATCCCTGTCCGTGAATAAGACCTCACCCGGTACCGGGACCAGGTAAGGCAGGCCCTCGTGATGCTTGGAGCCGAGTGTATAACGCACTTCCGCTTCTGTTCCCAGCTTTGCTTTTATCCCTTCGTACACACTGACCGGATTCACCGGGGATCCGTTGTAGTTCCCGTTCTGGACATATACATTGTGGGCGTTGGGACCAATGACAACCACCTTCTTCAGGCCTTTACCGAGGGGCAATGCCCCCTTATCATTTTTTAAAAGAACAACAGATTTCCGCGCCATCTCCAGAGCTACTTTCTTGTGAGCTTCACTGGCTACGACATCAATTGGTATATCTGTCCAGGGAACCATCTCATCGGGATCAAACATGCCCAGTTTCATCCTGGCCAGCATCAAGCGTTTCACGACCACATCCACTTCCGATTCCTGTATCAGTTCCTGCTCCACAGCTTTGACCAGTGCAGGATACTGGCTCCCGCAATTAAGATCTGTTCCTGCCCTAACTCCCATAGCTGACGCTTTCTCAGGAGTATTTACCACATTATGCCCTGAATGGAAATCGCTGATTGCACCACAATCCGATACGATGTAACCCTCGAATCCCAATTCACCCCTGAGCAATTCCTCCTGCAGGGGAAGACTGCCACAGCAGGGCTCTCCCATGTAGCGGTTATAGGCACACATGACCGAATATACATGACCCTTTTCAACTGTCTTCTTAAAGGCCGGCAGATAGGTATCCCGAAAATCCCGCTCACTTACCACTGCATCAAACTCATGCCGCAGAGGCTCGGGACCACTGTGAACTGCATAATGCTTTGAAGTGGCCACCACCTTCAGGTAGCGTTCATCATCGCCCTGGAGCCCTTTAATAAACTGCACAGCCATCTCACCGGTCAGGTAAGGATCCTCGCCATAGGTCTCATGTCCCCTGCCCCATCTGGGATCACGGAAAATATTGATATTAGGCGACCAGAACGTGAGACCCTGGTACATTCCACGCTTGTCTCTCGAAACAAAATCATGGTATTTTGCCCGGGCTTCCGTGGAGGTAATATCGGCCATTCTGAACATGACATCCCTGTCAAAGGTAGCAGCCATACCAATTGCCTGCGGGAAAACCGTGGCCTTGCCAGCCCGGGCCACACCATGCAGACATTCGTTCCACCAATTATACTTCGGAATTCCCAGATGCTCCACCTCATCTGCATAATGTGTAAGCTGACTCACTTTCTCTTCCAGGGTCATCCGCGAAACCAGGTCATCCACCCTGGCTTCAAACTCCAGCTTCGTGTTCTTATAGGGAAAATTCCCGGTCTGATCACATGAAAAAACCAGGCCGATCACAAACAAAGCAATAAACGATAATGATCTCATATTTGTATCAGTTAGTTTGTTTCTCTTGTCACCTATCACAATTCACCATCCACCATCCACCATTCACCCGTAGCATTTTATTCCCCCGAAATCTTAACAATTCTTTCCTTATATGTCCGGCTGGCATTGTTCATAAGCACCACGTAGGTACCATCTGCCAGCCCTGATAAATTCATCTGAACCGGATTTTCCATGTCTTCAAAACGCAATACTTCCTGACCGCTCAGATTTGTGATCAGGATTTCATCGATATGGGTGGTATTGATAAACTGGATATAAAACTCATCTGTAACCGGATTGGGTCCGTATGTAAAGAACCTGTCGGGCGGAAGCTGGTGTATTACACTGGACGAGTTAAGAATATAATTATCCGGATCAAAGACAAGGTTCTTTACCAATCCACTGGTTTCCAGACCGTAATCCTCCACAGCTTCATCCTGAATGAGGCGGACCCGTTCCTGAGTCCCATCCAGATAGTATATCTCCAGGTCAAACGGGGTGTTAAAAAACGGAGTTATAGCTGGTGCAGTGCTTGTCTGTTCACTTCTTACTTTGAGTGAGTCACCCGACTGATTCCAGTGTATGGCAAAGCGTGGAAAGCCCTCCCCATAGTACCACTGATCGAAAAAGCAGGAGAAGTCCATGCCACTCTCCGTTTCCAGGATCTGCCTGAAATCATCTCCGGTGGCCAGTCCGTTCCCGTACTGATGAAGATAGCTCCGGAGAACCCGGAAAAATACTTCGTCATCATCCAGATGATAACGGATCATATGTAACAGAATGGCTCCTTTCTTGTAGGTAAGACCATAATCGAATAATCTATAGGTATTATTAACCTCATTTACAGGAACATACACCGAACCTTCGGTTTCTCCCAGGGCAATGGACATGGCATTGGCCATCCATCCATCGGCTGCATCCTGGTCCCTCAATTCCTGAGCGGCAATATACTCCAGGTAAGAAGCAAAGCCTTCATTGATCCAGATATCCTGCCAGTTCCCGCAGGTAATATAATCCCCGAACCACTGATGGGCCAGTTCATGGGCCACCAGGTAGAAACCAAAGTCATGAATGGTAGTCATGGTCTGGTGTTCCATCCCGCCTCCCATGGGAGCCATCGCATGCCCGTATTTCTCCCCGGCAAATGGATAATCCATCAGCAGCTTTGAAAAGGAAGTGATCATGGATCCGGTTTCCAGGATCTCCTCTTCCCAATCGCCAAGCACATCCTCTGAATTGTAAATGTAGTTTTGAACCAGAACGGAATCACCTTCTCCGGATAAGCCTGCCTTAAACGACAGATCCTGGTAATCGGCAACTGCAAAGGAGAGCAGGTAATAAGCCATGGGATAATTCGTTTTCCAGGTGAACATATGTGTGTTCCTGTCCCTTTCTTCGATTTCCATAAGCGTGCCATTGGAAGCCGCCATCAGGCTTTTATCACATACCAGCCTGATCCTCACCGAATCAATTTGATCTTCCAGTACCTGCTTCACCGGAAACCAATCCCTGGCGTTATGAGGCTCTGATAGCGTGTAGGTTACATCAAACCCATAGTCGGGATCGCTGGCATTGCTGATCCCTGCGAAAAAACCTCTGTTCTGTCCGGCTTCACCCCCATAGAGAATAACAATCGCAAAATCTTCTTCCTGGACATACTGCCGGTCCAGCTGTATATACACTGCATCGTTTTCATGCAGAAAGGATAATTGGGTGTTAAAAAGAGTGTCGTAAATATCCTCACTGATGTATATCTTTGAAATATCAAGCGCATCCTGGAGCTCAAACACCAGGGTGTCCATGGCCCTGGTCGCTTCCAATATGATCCGGGCAGATCCTGAAATCTCAGTGTCTTTATTGGATACATGCAGGAGAAGGTTATAATGCTTTATATCGTAAGCAGACAACCACTTCTTATACAATGGATTTTCATATACATCAGCCGCATAAGCCTGATGCGGACAGGAATGAAAAACCTGTGCTCCCGCCAGAGAGAAGAGACCAAGAAAAAGGAAAATTGCAACTACCCTACTCATTCTATCTCCCAAATCTGTATTCTGTCACCGCCGAAAATTCCTCTCCCGGATTTAACACCGTGGAAGGGAAAGCAGGCTGATTGGCACTGTCAGGAAAGTATTGTGTTTCAAGACATAATGCTGAATGCTTTTCATAGCTGACTCCGCCCTTGCCTTTAATTCCATCCAGGTAGTTGGAAGTATAAAGCTGAATCCCCGGAAGGGTAGTCAGAACCTCCATGTTCCGGCCCGACACAGGATCGTATACCGCAGCTACCCTGGTAAGCTCACGGGCTTCCATATCCAGGATATAGTTCATATCGTAGCCGGGTGCTACTTCATTGATTCTTTCTCCTATGGGCATGCTTAGCCTGAAATCATAGGCTGAATTCTCCACCGGTAAAATGTTTCCTGTGGTAATACTTTCTTCATCCAGTTCTGTGATACGGTCAGCTTCAATCAGCAGTTCATGATCATATATTAAACCCTCGCAATTATTCAGATTAAAATAGCTGTGATTGGTCAGGTTTACGTGCGTCGCTTTATCACTTTTTGCCCTGCAGCTGATCCCAAGTTCATTCTGATCATTTAAAGTGTACTCTACCTCCACCAGCAGTGTACCCGGATAGCCTTCCTCCCCGTCAGGACTTTCATAAGCCAGTTTCAGGGAAAGCTGGTCAGGAGTCTTATCAGTATAAGCAGTCCACAGTTGCTTATCAAAACCCTTGTTTCCTCCATGAAGGTGATTTTTGCCTTCGTTCGAGCTTAAGTGGTAAATCCTGCCCTCCAGTTCAAACCTGGAATTCCCGATGCGGTTACATACCCTGCCCACCATGGCCCCGAAATAGGGATGATCGCCCAGGTATTCCTCCAGGGTATCAAATCCCAGCACCACATCTCCCGGATCTCCATTCCGGTCAGGTACACGAATAGATGTTACTATGGCCCCATAGTTAATAATATCCACTTCCATCCCTGCATCGTTTTTCAGGGTATACATATGTACTTCCTTTCCTCCGGGAAGGTTTCCAAATACTTGTTTTTCTATAACCATTGTCCGGGTTGTTAATGTGGAACTAAAGATATGAATTATTATTTCCTGAGGTGAGCCCTGTTTTTTGATAAAAAATACTCCTGCTAACCGATTTTCTTAGCTCTGGCACATTAAGAGGTGAATGCATGAGCTCTTTATTCTGGTGGAAGCCGAAAAACCATAACAGAGTAGGTAATACAAATTCTTTAGAAATATGAACTCAGAATTAACAATTGAAAGTTTCCGGGAATTACCTGTGGAGGAACAACAGGATATTCATGGAGGAATCTGGCCGATTTTAGTCTCCCTGGCACTGATAGTTGTCGAAGAGGTAGTCAGTGACTGGGATAACTTTAAGAATGGCCTCACCGGCGAACCAGAAGAAAAATAACTACTTAAATCCACAAGATTATGAAAAACGTACAGAATTTCAGTCCATTAACAAGTGATCAATTAATGGAAGTGAACGGAGGAGGATTTGCCTATGATCTGGGCAGGATCATCAGGTTCATTGGCCTTTCCGGAGGGGGAAGCCCAATAGGTGTAACCAATGCAATACTTGACTGGCAGATCAATGCTCTAATCAATGAGGCTGAAAATGGATGAACAGGTCGGAGGCTGTTTCTAAGACTGCAGAAACAGCCTCCATGTTTTAAATAAGTGTAAAACCATGTAGTATGAAAATCAAGAAACCCGACTGGAAAGACATTGTGATCTTCATTGAAACCGCCATCCTGTTTAAGCTGTTATTTCAGTTCTGGGATGAAGTGAAAGCATTTATTGCCGGAATTTTCACCTGATGGAAGAGTTGGAGAACAGTACGCTTGACCTGATTTACAGGCGAAGGGTCCGTTCCCACTTCCCCGGATATGTGGTCGTTTTCTTAATTGTTCTGGCGATTTCATCTTTGCCTCTTGTGAAGGTGGATGTGGTCACCAGTGTCAGGGGAATGGTGCGGCCGGTAAATGAACCATCAGAACTGTTTTCACCCCTGGGCGGGATGGTGGATAGTTCCATTCTGATGGATAATAGACCGGTGGATGCAGGTGACACCCTGGTCTGGATTCGCAGGGACCTCCCTGAAGCTAAAATAACGGGCTGTCAGGAGCGAATAAGGATCCAGCAGGCTTCTGCAGCGGATATTCAAGGTATACTCGCCGGAAAAAAGCCTCTTAAAACAACTCAATACCGCCAATCATACCGAAATCATCTGGCTGCCCGGTCCCGCCTGGAGATCCGGAAAGAATTTCTTTTGGGGGAATATAACACTGCTCAGATCCTTTATACAGATGAAGTAATCTCACGCCACGAATTTGAGAAAGCCCAATCCTCCTTCCGGGATATCTGTGCCAGAGAATCAGATCTTTGTGAAGAGTATAAAAGCATCCTGGAGGGTGATCTGTTCAGGATACAATCAGAAATAAAACAGATATGGGACGAAATCCGGCTTACTCAATCATCTCTGGATGAATATTTTATACTGGCACCAGCCTCAGGGATCCTGTATGAGAGCCGGGGTCTGTCCTCAGGATCGGTCATACATGCCGGCATGTCGCTTGGCATGATCTCTCCTTCGGGCCTGCTGGCGGCTGAATGCTATCTCAATCCCGCGCATATTGCTTCTGTGGAGGAAGGTTCCAGGGTAAAACTCAGGTTTGATGACGGGGGTTTTCGTACACACCATCCCCTGGATGCGGAGGTGGATCTGCTGGATGAAGAAGTATGTGTGTACAATGGCATTCCTTCCTACAGGATCCGCTGCACCTTACATGATACAAAGATCAGGTATACAAACGGAAGCTGCGAAACTTTAAAGAACGGGATGACATTCACAGCCAGTTTCATCCTTTTCAGACACAGCCTGGCCTCCCTGATCCTGGAAAAAGCCAATCTCTGGGTAAATCCCTCTTTAACTGTTTCAAGGGATGAGAAGGGATCGTAAAGTTTCCATCAGGCAGAGGGATCAATCCGATTGCGGACCAGCCTGTATTGCATCGGTAATGTCCTACTATGGCCTGAAGGTTCCTGTGGCAAGAATAAGACAGGAGGCCGGTACCGACAGAGAGGGTACCTCCATGTGGGGCATGATCAAAGTGCTGGAACATTTCAATTTTGAATCAAAGGGACTAAAGGGATCACCCGAACACCTGTCCAAACTGCCCCTGCCATCTATTGCACATATACAACATCCGGATGGGATGCAGCATTATGTATGTATTTACAAAGTTGACACTAAGAGGCTTCGGGTAATGGATCCGGCAGATGGTCGAATCCATGTCTGGGAACGGGCTGAGTTTGAAAAGAAGTGGAGTGGTGCTGTAATAGCCCTGGTTCGTGGAATTAGCAAGCAGGACACTGCATTGGAGTCCTCAAATCAAAATACCGCACTGGTCAGATTGCTTTATCCGGTATGGAGACCCGTATTGCAGGCCATGATTTCAGCCCTGGTATACTCCATTCTCGGACTGTCCACATCCATCTACATAGGAAAACTTACCGACTATGTGTTCGTAACTCACAACACAGGGCTGCTTAACCTGATGAGTTCGCTTATGGTCTTAATCGTGTTGTTAATGATTTATCTTTTTATGGTGAGAAGCGTGATCACCCTTAAGACCGGACAGATTATCGACAATCAGTTGATCGCTTCCTATTACCGCCATATCTTCAGACTGCCCCAGCAGTTTTTTAATTCCATGAAAACCGGGGAAATTATTTCCAGGATCAGCGATGCTGTTAAGATCCGTGGATTTATTAATGACTCGATCATCGGGATCCTGGTAAATGCGATGATAGTGATCTTCTCCTTTACATGCATGTTCATTCTGAACTGGAGACTGGCCCTGGTCATGGCAGGGATTATTCCTCTCTATATCCTGATTTATCTGCTTTACAACAACTGGAACAAAAGCATAGAGCGAAAGGTCATGGAGCAATCTGCCTCCTTCGAGAGTCAGCTTGTCGAATCCTTGCAATCTTCTGAGTATATCAAGCAACACAGGCTGAGAGGAAGGATGCAGCAAATCACTGAGGAGAAGCTGAACAAATTACTTGAAACCGTGTACCGTTCCGGAATAAACTCCATAGCCGTGTCGGGCAGCACCGATTTGATAAACCGCCTGTTTACCATCGCACTTCTGTGGACCGGTTCATACTTCGTAATTTCTCAGACCCTTACAGCAGGAAAATTAATAAGCTTTTATGCCCTCTTGGGATACTTTACCGGTCCGGTCACCAGCCTGATAGGTGCCAATAAAACCTACCAAAATGCCCTGATTGCTGCCGACCGCCTGTTTGAGATCTTCCACCTGAATCCGGAAGAAGCCCCGGGCAAACCCGCCTTTGATCCTTCCGACTTCGGGGATATTGCGTTCAGGAACGTAAGCTTCGCATACGGAACCAGGGCCCGGGTAATCAATGATCTGAGCCTGACCATTGAGGCAGGGAAGGTAACCGTAATTAATGGTACAAGTGGCTCAGGTAAATCCACTGTGGCCTCCCTGGTCCGGCATCTTTATCCCGTCAACACAGGCAGCATCACCATTAACGGATATGAGAGCCGGCATTTCTCTCTGGATAGCATCAGGGCACTGATGGGTGTGGTTCCCCAGCAAATAAGGTTCCTGTCCGGAAGCCTCCTGGACAACCTGGCGCCGGGTGACAGGAGTCCCGACATCCGAAAGATCCTTGACCTTCTGAATGGAGTGGGACTGGTGCCGCTTATTGAGTCACTTCCCCTGGGGCTTAATACCAGGCTCAGTGAGAACGGGACTAACTTTTCTGGAGGGGAAAGGCAAAGGCTGGCCATTGTAAGGGCATTGTATCGAAAACCATCCCTGCTGATTTTGGATGAGGCCACCTCTTCCCTGGATCCTGTTTCAGCCTATCATGTGAACAGGCTTCTGCTGGAGCTTAAAGCCTGTTCCCAGACCATGCTCCTGATCACACATAAGAAGCAAAACACAGCCCTGGCAGATAACATACTGATCCTGGAGAAGGGGAATCTTAAGTAGGTTTATCACCATTTTATCCGCATTTACCAAAAAAAATCACTCACGATATGCCAGTTATTCCGAATTCCATGTATATTTATTCGCCAAGACCCCAAAAAACCTAACCAAAATAAATTGACATGAAGAAATTAGTAGCTATTGTGATCGCCGCCCTGTTCACCTTCTCTGCACTACAGGCCCAGGAAAGCGAATTTAATCTGGGAGACAAAGTAATCAGCCTCGGAATTGGTATTGGAAATACTCTTTACTCAGGGACCTATTATTCAAGTGGTGTTCCGCCTGTTTCATTCTCTTATGAACAGGCCATCAGGGATGAAATACTGGAAAAAGGGGTCATAGGTATAGTGGGTTCCATTGGTTATAACTCCTACAAATACCGGTATACCTATTCGACCTACAATTATGGCTGGAATTATTCAAACATTGTTATTGCCGCAGGCGGTACGTTTCATTACCCGCTTCTGGACAAACTGGACACCTATGCTGCTCTATTGCTTGGGTATAATATTGCCACAGTCCAGGAATACGGAACCATTCCGGGTGATGATTTCTCCTCTTCCTCAGGTGGGTTTTTATTCGGTGCCTATGTGGGTGGCCGTTACTACTTTAACGAGAAATTTGCCGCTTTTGCACAGGTGGGTTATGGCATAGCTTATCTGACAATTGGTGTAAGCATAAGACTCTAAACTACAAGTCCAGACTACTGCTTACGGAGGGCGTCCATTACGGATGCCCTTTTTTTCAGAAATACATTTCACATATGATCCACGAACTTGTTATTGCTTTCATGCTGGGTCTTATTGGTGGTGTCATTCCCGGGCCGGTCATTACAGCTGTCTTCACCGAAATATTGCAATCGGGATTCCTGAAAAGCCTTCGCATCGTTTTCATTGCCTTTGTAACTGAATCCCTGGTGGCAGTTATCAGTTTGCTCGTCCTGCATTCCATGAACTTTAATGAGGCGTTTTTCAGGGCATTATCCCTGGCCGGGGCTGCCATATTGATATGGATCTCGCTATCCATCTGGAAAGTCCGTACACTGGATACAGGCCAGAAGGTCCATTTCGGGCTCTGGAAAATCATCGCGATGATTATGTCCAACGGGGTATTATGGACCTACTGGCTAACCATTTGCATACCCAAGGCCATCCTGTTAAATGATCAGATCCACCTGGGAGCCTATGTATTCATGGGCCTGGTGCAGCTGGGCTGGCTGATATCCACTCTGGTAGTTGGATTTATCTTTTCCAGGTTCCGGAAAATCCTGTCCGGTCCAAAAGTCATTCCAATTCTGTTTAAGATCTTCGCCCTTGCATTCGCCTATTTCGCCATCGACATGGTTTATAAAAGCATCCGTTTTTTTATTCTCTGACCTATATATGCCTGCTTTCGACATCACCATACTGACTGAATCGCGCTATGTGGACCCCGGGAAGGGTTCGCCCTACGTGCAGAATGTTCTGAAGGAGGATCAGCTACTGCGATCTGCCCTGGAAAAGAGAGGACTGAGGGTCCACAGAACCAACTGGGATAACGAAAGAATGGATTGGTCGGATACCCGCTACATGCTGTTTCGAAGCACCTGGGATTATTTCATCCGTTTTACAGAATTTGATGCCTGGTTAAGCCGGGTGAACAGGGAGACCCTGATGATCAATCCCTACCAGTTGATCCGATGGAACCTGGACAAGCATTACCTGGCTGATCTTTCTAATCAGGGGATACACATTCCTCCCACCCGATTCCTCCGAAAAGGAGACCTGTTGTCATTAAAGGAAATTGTGGATGAATCAGGCTGGAAGGAGATCATTTTGAAACCGGTGGTTTCCGGAGGGAGCCGTCACACTTATCGCTTCCACCGCCGGGAGGTCCATCTCCATGAATCCATCTATCGTTCCCTGCTTTCAGAGGAATCCCTCATTGTTCAGGAGTTTCAGGAACAGATACTCACGCGGGGAGAAGTGGCTTTTATGCTTTTCGATGGAAAATTCACGCATGCTGTTCTGAAGAAGGCAAAAAAAGGAGATTTCAGGGTTCAGGATGATTTCGGAGGAACGGTCCACAGCTATGATCCGACTCCGGAGGAGATCTCCTGGGCAGAAAGAGTGGTTTCCCTGTGTGATCCACGGCCTGTTTACGCCAGGGTGGATGCCATCTGGGACAATAAGTCGGAACCAGCCCTGGCCGAACTTGAATTGATCGAGCCCGAACTCTGGTTCAGGTATTATCCCCAGGCTGCAGAGGATCTGGCTGATGCTGTGATGAATTACCTGGGCTGATTGCTCCTTATGACTAAGACTGCTGGCGTAGTGTTTATAAGGAATAGGCTAGCGGAAAATTATTAATTTTAGGTCAATTATGCTAAAACCAGATACTTTTCGAAGTGATTCGGCCGAAATAATACAGTGGATAGACCGCTATTTGAATCACATTACTGAATTTCCGGTGAAATCTCCGGTGGCTCCCGGTGATATTTACCAACAGATTCCCGAAATGCCTCCGGATAATTCAGAATCCCTGGAACAAATCATTAAGGATCTGGATGAAATCATTATGCCGGGCATCACCCACTGGCAACACCCGAATTTCCATGCCTACTTTCCTGCAAATACTTCAGTGGAATCTGTGCTGGCCGAGTTTATTACTTCGGCAATCGGAGCGCAGTGCATGATCTGGGATACTTCTCCGGCAGCAGCAGAACTGGAGCAGCGAATGATGGAATGGCTCAGGGATGCCATGGGCATTCCGGCTTCCTATGAGGGAGTCATTCAGGACACTGCTTCTTCAGCTTCCCTGGTTGCCCTTCTAACTGCCAGGGAAGTGGCCAGTGGATTTAGATCCAACGAAGAAGGAGTTCCGGATAAGCTGAGAGTTTACTGCTCCACCGAAACTCATTCTTCCGTTGAAAAAGCCGTGGGTGTGTGTGGAATAGGAACAAAGAACCTGGCTAAAATTAATGTGGATCCGCAATTAAGAATGGATCCTGAAAAACTGGAAATACAGATCAAAGCTGACCTTAAGCAGGGATATAAACCCTGTGCAGTGGTGGCTACCATCGGAACCACAGGAACCGTGTCGGTGGATCCCCTGAAAGCGATCGCTGTCATCTGCAAAAAGTACGGGATCTGGCTTCATGTGGATGCAGCCTATGCGGGAACTGCACTTCTCCTTCCGGAATACAGGTGGATGATCGAAGGAATTGAACAGGCTGACAGCTTTGTATTCAATCCTCACAAATGGATGTTCACTAATTTTGATTGTTCAGTATATTTTGTGAAGAGTGCAGAACTTCTGATCAAGACCTTTGAAATATTGCCGGAATACCTGAAAACAAAGTCGAGAGGAAGTGTGAATGACTACCGGGACTGGGGCCTTCCCCTGGGAAGAAGATTCAGGGCACTGAAACTCTGGTTTGTGATTCGCAGCATGGGGCTGGAGGGCATCCGGGAAAAGCTTCGAAATCACATCGCATTAAATCAGTACTTTACGGATTCAATAAAAGATATCCGCGGACTTGAACTTCCCATGGAACCATTTTTGAATTTCAGCTGTTTTCGCTTACAACCGGCAGGTATTAACTCGGTGGATCAGCTAAATGAGATCAATGAAAGCTTCCTGGAAGCAATAAACAGCAAAGGGAATCTGTTCCTTACCCATAGCAAGATCAATGGCCTGTATACACTCAGAATGATCATAGGACAAACCTATGTGGAAAAAAAGCACGTGGATCTGGCCCTGAGCGAGATCCGCTCTGCTGCAAATTCATTACTTGATAAATCAAGGCCTTGAGTTTATCCAGAATCAAAGTCAAACAAAAAAAAGAACTGATCCCGGACCAGGAACTTAATCATCACATTCATGTGCTGACCGGTGCGGTCCAGGGGGGTAAAACCACCCTGGTGACTGAAATGGCAGAACAGCTGAGGAAAAAAGGGATCAGGGTAAGAGGTTTTCTGTGTCCGGGTGCGATTTCAGGGGGAAGAAGAACAGATTTTAAGCTGGTGAATATCCATACTGGGTATCAGCTTGCCATGGGCAGTGAAAAGGAGAAGAGAGACTGGATCAAATACAGGCGCTTCTATTTTAATCCTGAGGCCTTCCGTCAGGGCACAGCATGGATTAAAAGCTCCGTTTCTGAAAATGCTGAAATATTGGTAATTGACGAGGTAGGACCCATGGAACTGGAAAAAATGGGATGGTCTGAAATCCTGGATTTCCTGGAAAATAAAAATAATATTATTCAGTTATGGATTGTAAGGCAGGAGATTGTCCCCGAGGTGATCCGGAGATGGAAGATACCCGATCAGCAGGTATTCACCGCTGCATCAATTGAAAGCTTTTTAAGAAAATGGCAGATATGAAACATACCTTACCCGGGAAGATGCTTGCAATAAGGCAGCACAAAGCGGATGGAAAGCTGATTTTGGAGGAGGTAGCGCTTCCCCGGCCCGGGCCGGGAGAAGTATTGGTAAGAATGCATGCTTCGCCCATAAATCCCTCCGATCTGGCACTTCTGAAAGGCGGTTATTTGAAGCGCAATTACCCTTTCATCCCCGGGCTTGAGGGAAGCGGAGTTTTAGTTGATCATGGCGGGGGACTGCTGGCCGGATTAAGAAAAGGAAAACGGGTCGCATGTACCCCCGATCCGGAGGGAGACGGGACCTGGGCGGAATATATAAAGACTTCCGTGATGCGAACCGTTCCATTGCCCGGATCCATCTCCATGGAACAGGGGGCCATGATGCTTGTGAATCCCATGGCTGCCATGGCATTCCTGCATCTGGCCAGGAAAGGCAAGCACCGGGCCATGGTGAACAATGCTGCGGCAAGTTCCCTGGGAAAGATGCTGATCAGGCTATGTGCAGAAAGAGATCTTCCATTGATAAACATTGTCAGAAAGGAAGAACAGCGGAATGAGCTAAAAAACCTGGGTGCAAGCCATGTCCTGAACAGCAGCGATGAATCATTTGAAGCAGAACTGAAGCAGCTTGCCTCCCGGCTGGAAGCCAGCCTGTTTCTGGATGCGGTGGGAGGTCATCAATGCGCAAGCCTCCTCAGTGCCGCCCCTCCCCGATCCACCCTGATCGCTTATGCAAGGCTTTCAGGAGATCCCATCAGCGCCGATCCGGGGGACCTGATCAGGGAAGATAAAAAAATCGCCGGATTTCAGCTGGGTAACTGGCTACAAACCAAAGGGATCCTGTTTAAACTCAGATTTATAAATCAGGTAAAAAAGCATATGGACGGGGCACTCTCATCGCATGTGAACCAGACCTTTGCTTTGAATGATGTGGAAGAAGCCATATCCTATTACAGGACGCATATGTCCCAGGGAAAAATTATCCTGAAAACGACTAATAACGAATGATATGAAAACCGTATTAAGCCTATGTATTTTATCGCTGCTTACAGGGCTCCTCAGCCTTGAGTCCTGCAATTCTGCAAAGGCAAACCAGACCGATGTGCATGTCCCTTTTACCTGGGAAAATGCCAATATCTATTTCCTGCTCACAGACAGGTTTTATAACGGGGATCCTTCCAACGATCTGAATTTTAACCGGACCAAAAAGACAGCTAAGCTGCGTGGGTTTGAAGGAGGGGATTTGAAAGGTGTCATTCAGAAAATTGAGGAAGGATATTTTGATAAGCTGGGTATAACAGCCCTGTGGCTGACTCCCTGGTTCGAACAGATCCATGGTGGAACAGACGAGGGAACCGGGATGACCTATGCATATCACGGGTACTGGCCCGGTGACTGGACCAGCCTGGACCCCAATTTTGGTACGGAAGAAGACCTGGCTAAGTTAGTGGAGACTGCTCATGCCCACGGGATCAGGATTGTCATGGATGTAATAATCAATCATACGGGGCCGGTTACTCCAGAGGATCCGGTATGGCCGGCTGAGTGGGTAAGGACCTCTCCCCCCTGCGCCTTTGTCAGTTATGAGACCACCGTTCCTTGCACCCTGGTAAAAAATCTGCCGGATATTCGCACCGAATCCGCAGACCCAGTGGAACTTCCACCTCAACTGCTGGAGAAATGGGAGAAAGAAGGAAAACTAGATACTGAACTTAATGAACTTGATGCCTTTTTTCAGCGCACTGCTTATCCAAGAACCCCCAGGTATTATATCATTAAATGGCTAAGCGATTTCATCCGCAAATATGGGATTGACGGATTCAGGCTTGATACAGCCAAGCACATCGAAGAAGAAGTCTGGAAGGAACTGGCCAAAGAGGCCAATGCCGCCCTTGATGCCTGGAAGAAAGAACATCCGGGGAACGTACTTGATGACCAGGATTTCTTTATGGTAGCCGAGGTATATGGATACGGGATATCCGGAGGTAAATCTTACTCCTTTGGAGACAGGGAAGTGGATTATTACGCCCATGGCATCACAAGCATGATCAATTTTGAGTTTAAGGAGAGTGCCAAGCAATCATACGAAGCACTTTTCTCCAGCTATTCAGAAGAATTAAACGGGGAACTTGAGGGTTGCGCTGTGCTCAACTACATCAGTTCACATGATGACGGCGGACCCTTCGATATGGAGAGAAAGAATCCCCTGGAAGCAGCTACAAAACTATTGCTTTGTCCTGGAGCCTCCCAGGTATACTACGGGGATGAAAGCTCCAGGGAACTGATTATCCAGGGAACCCGGGGAGATGCCACCTTGCGGGGTAATATGAACTGGGATGAGATGGAGGCTGGTCTTTCCAGAAACGGGTATGCCATCAGCGCTGTGTTGGAACACTATCAGAGACTGGGACAGTTCCGCAGGGATCACCCCTCGGTCGGAGCCGGCAGGCACCAGATGATCTCCAGCAAACCCTACCTGTTTTCCAGGAGCTACGACAGGGCTGAATACAGCGACCGGGTAGTGGTGGGATTAGATCTGACAACCGGGGAAAAGACCATCCCTGTGAAAGGAACATTCGAAGATGGGACTGAGTTATACGATTACTACTCTGGCAGCTATCTTACTGTTAATAAGGGAAATGTAACTTTGCATTCTGAATACAATCTTGTTCTGTTAGGCAGAAAAAACAAGTAAGGTGAAGAGCAAGAAAATCACACTCCTGAAACGCCAGGCAGGAACTTACCTGGCCCGACCCTTTCCCCTTTCAGAGTTTCCGGGAGTTCCCTATGAGTACACCGAGTTGCTGAAATCGAAAGGGATAGGAAACACCCGGAAGTATTTCGAAGTGGCCCGGACAGAAGCCAAGCGGAAAGAATTGGCCGGCATTACAGGGATTCCCGAAGAGCGCTTAAAGGAACTCTATGTTCTCTGTGATCTTTCCAGGATCACCGGAGTGGGTGGAAGCATGGCCCGGATCGCCTATGAAGCAGGCATCAGATCCATCGCAGAATTTGCTGCTGCAGATAAGCATTTTTCCGATCAGTTTGCGGAAGAGGATATCCGCTCCTGCATTGAATATGCAAAAGTGATTACAGAAATGGAAATGAAAAAGCTTTGAAAATCATAGCCTTAAACATAGTTTTTGGCATGCTCCTTTTGGTGACCCTGCCCCTTTCCGGATGGACTAAGAATCCTCCGGGTCAGGATACCATAGTTTACCTCTTTCCCGGTCAGGGATCAGATGCCAGGCTATTTAAGCACCTGGAGTTACCCCCGGGCTATGATACGGTAAATATGGTGTATCCTATACCTGAAAAACGCGAATCAATGCATTCTTTCGCCCTTCGCTTTATAGACGAAATTGACCAGTCCTCGCCCTACATCCTAATGGGCGTATCACTGGGCGGGATGATCTGTACGGAGCTTACCGACACGCTTGCCCCTGTGAAGACCATAATTATCTCTAGCGCCAAAGCCTTTCATGAACTCCCCAACAGGTACACATTTGTCCAGAAAGTACCCGTCAACCGGATCATTCCCAAGAGAATAACCAAAGGAAGCGCCAGGATACTTCAGGGGATTGTGGAACCTGACAGGAAATACGACAAAGAGACCTTTAAGGACATGCTGAAAATTAAGGACCCCTTGTATGTACAGCGCACGGTGGATATGATTACCCATTGGGAAAGAACTAATTATTCCAGTGGAATCATACATATTCACGGGAATATGGACCATACCATCCCCATTAAAAATGTTCAATATGATTATCTTGTGGAGGAAGGATCGCATATGATGATGATCACCAGGGCGGATGAAATAAATCGCATAATTGCAGAAATTATCCATGAATGAAAGGTCCATGAAAATTGTTGACTCCCATATGCACATTGGCCTGGCAGGATCTGATGCCGGATCCATCCTTTCGTCCATGGATAAAAAGGGAATCGAACAGAGCTGGCTGCTCACCTGGCAGGAGATCAATCCGCCCGTTCGCCAGCTGCACATGGATCTTCCGCCTGAGCCCGTACTTGAAGCCTGCGAGCGCTACCCCGACCGCTTCGTTCCCTTCTATGCACCGGACCCGGCCAGCGAAAACCTGGAGCAGCATTTCAAGGATTTCATGAAGCGGGGTATCAGGGGGTGCGGAGAACTGAAAGTGTCCGGAAAATGGGAAGATCCTTTGATCGGAAACTACCTTAAAATGATACAGGATCAGGGCATGGCACTTATATTCCATATGGAAGTACCCTACCCGTATTACGTTCAGGACAAAGAGGGCAAACTCCAATGGATCTTTGAACGTTTGATGAATGACAAGTACAACGGAGTATCCCGCTATTACATAAGCAGATTTGCTGAAAGCACAGGTATCCTCAGGCAGAAGATCAGACGAAACCGGGTGCCCTTTCCGGGGATCCTTTTTGATTTTGCCGGCCTGGAACAAAGAATCAGGGAATTTCCGGGGATTCGCTTCATTGCACACGGACCCGGTTTCTGGAACAATATCGGGCTTCATTTGCATCCCAGGTACATCCACCAGAAAGGCCCGGTCAGGGAGTTTGGCATTATTGACAGGTTGCTGGAACAGTACGACAACCTGTACTGCGATATATCAGGTACAAGCGGCTTTAATGCGCTGAACAGGGACCGGGACCAATCCAGGATCTTTCTGCAGAAACACCCCGGTAAGATCCTGTTTGGCACCGATAATACAGATTTTCCCCTATTGCAATTGCTAGAATCAATGAAGCTGGGAAAGGAGCAAAATGAGATGATCCTGTTCAGGAACGCTCTCAGGGTATTGGATTGAAT
>JBDLIM010000020.1:0-52772 GCA_039714915.1 Bacteroidota bacterium | reverse complement strand
AGGTATATGAACAGAACCTCCGCTTAAAATCCTGGATCAGGGCAATATCGGGAAGCGACTCCTCCTTCCTGGTCGATCACATCAAAGAGATTGAATCACATCTAAACAAGATCTGAGATATCCAGAATAAAACCCTCCATGCCGGCAACCCGGTTCCCTGTATAGACCGGGTTTGCTGAAAGGATGTGCTTTCCTTCCGTCCCGTCTTTGCACAGGCGCACTGCCAGTTCGCTGGAGACCGACTCTCCGTTCATTACCCGCTTGAAAGTATCATCCAGTTTTTCAATCTCAATCTGTTTCCGGGTAAACGAGTAGTGCCTTCCAATTACCTCATCACTGCCGTCGTACTTATAGAGCTTTAGCCAGGCATCATTAACCTCGGCAATTTCTCCCTGTGTGTTGATTCTGTAATAACCTGCACTTGTATTTTTTACCGCATAATCGAGGTGACTGGACAAGGGTTTTGACTCATCAATATCGATGATAAAGCCTTCAATTCCCGTGATTTCATTCCCTTCAAAATAGGGATTCATGGATAGCAGGTGGTGGCCCGTGGTGCCATCCAGGCATTTCCGGGTAACCGGTACACCGGTCACATACTCCCCGTCCAGCACCTTTTCCACCATCCGGTCCAGCTCCTCCCGGTTCTTTTGGTCCCGGGTGATCCGGTAGTGTTTTCCGACCACCTGTTTGGGATTTTCAACCCTGTACAAGTGCAGCCAGGCATTGTTCACATCCAGCAGGATCCCCTCCCGGCTGATCCGGTAGTATCCTGCCACACTCTCGCTTACTGCATCAGCCAGGTGTTTTTGCCTCAGCTCATCCTCATCCACATCCAGTATCTCCCAGCCCGTAATCATGGCTTTGATGCTGGTGAGTGGCGCCTCACCGGCAGTGGTCAGGTAAACATGGGCTATGACGAAGGCCAGCAGAATAAAGGCTCCCAGGGTATGGATTGTGGCAACAGTGGAGAGGCCGGTGAGTTGAACCGGATTATTGGGATAGAGGTAAAACATATAGAAAAACCCGGTGAGCACCATGACCGGGATCACCAGTAGTTTTAGTCCCAGGTAGATGAACCGTTGCAAGGGGTTGAACTTGTTATAGACCGTTTTGTGGGTGGGGTGGGGAGCTCCTTTGAATATCCCGGAAATATAGTACTCAAACTGTGCCTTCAGGAACCGGGTAGTGGGAATATACTGTTTCCACTCGCCGGTAACAAAGTGCCAGAAGATGGTAAAGACCACCAGTACCAGCAGAGCCCAGGCGGCTATATTGTGCCAGGTAACCACATTTTCAAAGCCAAAGATACGGTAGGTCCCGTGTATCTCCAGGCCGGTCAGGGCCAGAAAGAAAATCAGCAATGCCTGGCTCCAGTGCCAGAACCGTTCATATCCCCTGTATATATATGTTCTTTTCTTCATATCTGTAACATATCTATTTCTTTCCCAACATTCTTAGTGCTGCATGAATCACCACCCCTGCAAACGATAAGAGGACCATGGCAAATCCTGCCTTGTCGAGTAGCGGACGATGGTCCCTCCCCGAAAGATAAAAACCGCTCAGGTTCTCCAGGCGACCCTCCCTGCTGTGACAATCGGAACACTGCAGGGACTCCCCTGAGGGTGCCACCATGTGGTTTATGGGCCAGTACATCTCTGTGGAGATAAAATCATACTGTCCGCTGTAAGGCAGGCCGATATTCTTCATGCCTGCCTCTGCAGCCAGGTTCCAGTCATACCCTTTCCAGTAAGCGGTACTGTCTTTCCCGAACAGATGGGGCAGGATCAGGGTATTGTTTACAGGATCATAAATCTGGCGGCCCCTGTGTACCTTAACCGGTACGATCTGAGCCCGCTTGTCCTGGTAGTCCCCCACCAGAGTGTTAAGCTTTACCACCCGCTCCTGCCCAATGGTGTCGCCGATCAGGTGGTGCCTGGCTTCGCCGTTAAACCAGTAATAATCCGGCTGCACACGGTTCTCCCAGACAAAAGAACCCTTCTGGCTCAGATAGTTAATATTACCCATGCTGTCGTACCTGACCGCCGGTGTGCCGTCTTCATTCAGCTCACCCGCGGTAGACCAGTCCCAGTACATTTTAGTGGCGGTCCGTTTGGCATACTCAGGAATATGACAGGCCTGACAGGACACCCGGCTCATATGTTTGTTCAAGGTCCTGTTCCGGTGCGGCTGATCCGTATGACACTGGTCGCAGGTGACCCGGTTATTGTTCACTGAGGCAATGGAGTACAGGTTCCCGGTAATATTGTGGTGCTCGGTACGGTGGCATTCGGTACAGGTCATGTCGGCCCCGTCCATGGCCATATGCACATCCACGCCCCGGGTTATATCCACCAGGTCGTTGGCAATGTCCCCGTGCTTCACGTTGTTCCCTCCCCCTCCCACAAAGTGGCAGGCTCCGCAGTTCTCTCTTCCCGGGCTTCCCACATGCTGAGCGATTTGTGAGTAGTCGGGAGGCAGATAAGCTTTGCCACTAAAAGTCTTCTCTTCTGCAACCGGATATCCGGCACCGGTGGGGAATTTCTGGTAAGTGCCGGTCCGGTCATGACAAATGACACAGTCGATATTTCGCTCATCAGAAAAATCAAAATGATCATCCTTCCAGCCATAACCGATGTGACAGCTGGTGCACCGTGCCTCATTGGAGGATATACCGATGCAGAAATTATTGACAATATTGCGCTTCCCAAGTTCCATGGTATCGCCATTATCCATCACATAATCCTTGGTCCAGGTCCAGTGCGAAGAGGACATCACAGCCTGTGCAGTCTTATTGTGACAGGTCAGACAGGCCTCGGTCACCTCCTGGGGGGTGCCAAAATCTTGTTGAAGAACAGGATACTGACTGTGGTCGGCCTTCATGGTGGTGTCCCTGCTGTAGTTGACAATCGGCACCATTCTTTCTCCTGACTGTTGGTTCTTCCTGCCGATCAGTACAGACCCGATGATCCAGGGAAGCACCACGGCAACGAACAGAAAGAAGAGCTTAAGGAATTCCCTTCTCGACTTCTTAATATATTGCATATATGGACGTTTTACCAAATTAGAGCCCTTTTCAGACCCTGTATCTTGAAATTAATACAATTTTCATCGGATTTAAAGAAATCCGCTCAAAAAGCCATTTAATTGCCAGTGTGCTTCCTGTAAGGCTGGATCTTCGGCAACGGGAGCCGGAGGAACAGGGCGGGCATTCATGAAATAGGCCCCGCTGTTCTCCGGAAGCTGCATCTTGAAACTTTGCAGAATGATCTTTGCAGAATCAGAGACCGGACCGCCGATAGATCCCCATCCTTCGTGAAGCAATCTGGTATTGATCACACCCGGATGCAGACTGTTTACCAGTATTTGATCCCCGGCTAAACGTGGTGCCAGATATTTAATCATCAGAATGTTGCACAGTTTTGATTCGCTGTAAGCCCTGTAGCCGTCATATGGTGTCGGATTGTTTACCTGCTTAAGATCTATGGAGGAGGCATGCGTCATGGAGGATACTTGCAGGATGTGTTTTTCTCCTTCGCTCATTTTAAGCAATCCCAGCAAGCCCTTGATCAGCATAAAGGCAGCCAGCTGATTGACCATAAAAGTCTCTTCAACCTGCTTCTCCGAAACCAGTCGCTTTTCATGGGAAAAGATGCCCGCATTGCTGATGATCCCGTACAGGCTGTCATTCTCCCGTTTGATCTGTGCACTCACATCCTGAATTTCCTGATGGGAAGTCAGATCTGCCTGATACATCTTATGTTCGATGCCCTGTGACCCGGCATTTAACTCCATGTGCAATGCATCAAGTTTTATAGGATCCCTGCCATGAGCCAGGATACGGTATCCCTTCTCTGCCATAAGTAATGCAGTCGCCTTTCCTATTCCGCTGGTGGCGCCGCTGATAAAGACCGTGTTGGCTTCCATATCAGAACTGCTTAAAGCAATCCTTCTGCATTGGTATAGCAGATCTTCTCCAGCACCTCTTCCGATACCCCGGACGATTCCAGGGCCACATGGTGCCGGGAGGCCTGTCCTTCATGGAGCCAATCGGTTCCATAGAGAACCTGGTTCTGGTTGCGGGTGAGGAACTCCCTGATAAACTCCCGATCACGGGTGAGCGCATTGTACCCGGAGCCTGCAGAGAGATCGGCAAATAGGTTGTCATACTGCTGCAGCAACTCATCCATCCTTCCGCCCGGCTTGACGGGACCTTTTGGATAGTCGAACCGGTTTTCATCCTTCATATCGGCGGAGATCTCGCTCCAGAAATGATTGGCATGGCCGATAAAGCTGGCTTTGGGAAAGGTCTGAAGGATCTTCTCCAGCCGGGGGAGCCCCAGATCGTCCATATTTCTGTATTTATCTATGTGCAGCATTACGGGAAGTTCCAGTTCCTGGCAGATCTCATAGATGTCCATCTGCAAGGGATCGTCAATCCACAACCCCGCCAGCATCTCACCAAGCCCTTTGGCCCCCTGCTCCTTATATGCTGCGAGTATCGGGTAGGGATCGAACTCTCCCGGGTTACCGCGCCTGGGATCCACATTGCAGAAAGGGATCAACCGGTCGGGGTGCTGCTTGCAAATAGCCAGCACCTCGTTGCTGGTTAAATAGTAATCTAGCTCCTCCGGGTTCTCGATGGCCATCACGCAGGCCTTTTCGATCTCCCGCTCATCCATAAATCGCAGAAGACCTGGAACGGTAATTTCAGGGTAGGCGTGTTGCAGCCTCCCCACGTGGCTGTGGACATCTATTTTTTTCATGAATCTCTCTTAGTTTACACACTATTAATCTCTTTATTCTTGTCTCTTCTTGTACACCTTTACATAATCAATGATAAAGGAATCCGGGAATACGGTATCCTTCATCTCCTCCATGGTCCCGGGAACCAGGAGACTAAGTATTATATACTCGTCGATATGTGAAATGGCATAGTCGATCTCGTAATACCTGTATCCGTCCACAAAAAAGACATACTTCTCAGGGGTCCATTCCAGGGCATAGGTATGGAAGCCCTCATCCAAGCCCTCGAGCTTACTCTCCATGGAGGGTGAACTATGCATGTTGGGTCCGTAGTTCCAGTGGATGTTGTGTGAAACCACATCCATCCCCCATCTTTTGAAATACTCGAATATATCGATCTCCACCCCATATTTTCCGGGGTCCTCTCCCTCGCGGATTTCGGTCGACTGGATCCAGAAGGCCGGTACGGGTCCCCACGATTTGTTGAGTTCGGCCCGGCACTCGAAGTAGCCGTATTTTGTCATAAGGCAATTTTCGGTTCCCACCATTCCGGTTAGCACCGAGTCATTTTTGATAAAGGTTTTCAGCTCCAGGATGCCATCTTTCACGATGACCGCCCGGGAATCGATAAATCCTGCACCCCGGGGACCGGGTTGCCTGACCTCCCATTTTTCGGGATCGAGGCTGTTGCCTTCAAACTCATCCTCCCAGAAGAGTTCATAGCCCAGCTCCTCCGGAGTGGTGGGAGTCTTCTCCATCGGACCCAGCAGGTTGGCTACTTCATTGGCGTCGGTCGTAAGAATCACCGGCAGACGGCGCAAACCCCCACTGCCTCTCTCGTTACATACCTGCAGTGCAATCAGATTCTCCTTTCCATGCTTTAAAAGACCGGATATCTTGGCAAAGGTGGGGATCCTCTCCACACTGCTGAACTCCCCGCCGGAATGGCATATGCTTATGCCATTGACAAACAGTTTGTAGGAGTCATCTATCCCGCCGAATTTCACCCAGATATCCTTCCCTTTCCAGTCTGCCGGAATCTCAACACTCTTTCTGTACCATGCAAAACCATCCAGACCGGGATACCCCTGATCTTCCCATCGATCACCTGCATTTATGATATCCCACTCTGAATCGTCAAACCCGGGGGAGTGCCACTTTTCGGCCCCGCCCCTGTTATCTCTGTCCGGGGAGAAACTCCAGTTTTCGGATAGATCGATGGTTCCCTTTTCACCGCTTGAGTTGTTGTCTCCCTGGCTGCTGTTGAGACTGCATGAAGAGGTGAACAGTGCCAGGATTGTAACGAATCCTAAAATCGTGATTCTATTCATGATAATACAGTCTATTGGTTTCCTGTAAATAGATGATTACTTCTTCTTTTTGTACACCTTCACATAGTCTATTTTAAAGAGATCCGGTAGAACGGCATCCTTCAGTTTTTCCAGGGCATTCGGAATCTCCATACTGAGGATCATATATTCCTCGATGTGAGAAATACCACGGGTAACTCCATGGTACTTATATCCATCCACAAACCAAGTATATTGTTCAGGGGTCCATTCCAAAGCAAAAGTGTGATAACCTACGCCTAATCCCTCCCGTCTGGAGTTCAATCTCTCCAGACTCTGTAAATTTGGTCCGTAAGCCCAGTGGACACGATGGGTAACGGTATCATCCCCAAATTCTCTGATATACTCCATGATATCTATCTCCGCACCATATTCTCCCGGATCCTCTCCATCACGGATCTTGGTGGACTGGATCCAGAATGCTGACCAGGGCCCCACTGATTTGTTAAGCTCAGCACGGCATTCATAATAACCATATTTTGTCATTAAGAGATCCTGGGTGCCCACAGCTCCTGTGAAAATCGTATCATTTCTTATAAATGTGGATAATTCCAGATTTCCATCTTTTACTACTACTGCTTCGGGGGTGATATATCCTATTCGACGAGGGCCGGTACCCCTGACCGCCCATTTTGCAGAATCAAGCATATTCCCATCAAATTGATCTTCCCAGAATAGTTCATAGCCCAGACTTTCAGGAGTGTATAGTGTGTCTGACATGGCATACGGGTTATTGATAACTACATTCTCATCCTTTGAGGATGTCCGATTATTACGCTGGTTGCACGAAATAGAGAGAATTGCAATGACTGCGATAATCGTTAAAACAACTACATTTCTCATGATATTTGGATTAAAATTTATAGATTAATTGTTTCCACATTCGGAACAGTCCCTCTTAGCCTCTTGCTTTTGTGTAATCTTTATAGAACTTTTCTATCTGATCTCTGATCTCTTCCGACACACTTGATTCATGGTTATTAATTATTTGTTCTACGCTGTCATGCGCCCTATCCACCATGCTTTTTCCAAGTAATCCTTCATTGTTGACAATTGGAGAATGGAATATTTCGTTACCATTCATGAATTGTAAGGTATGCTCATCCATTAAATAACTACCACCGGGACCAACACGCTTTATTGCTTCGTAAGCTAATTTGTCTTCATCTACGGTAAAACCACCCAACATTGAAGCTACCGATCTGTACAGGTCCGCATCAAGAATGATCTGTTCAGGCGAAACCGTAGTTCCTGTCATCAAACTTCCAAACCACAAGCCCAAAGTTGATCCTTTCATTAACCGTGTCATCCAGGTTAAAGCTTTTGATTGTCCTGCCTGCCAATCAGGGCTCCAGCTGTCAACACTGCCGGCAGCAGAGAAATGAGAAAATCCGAAGTAATTCGCTATATCAATATTTGCACTAAGCATGTTATTGCGTTCAGCCACTCCATAAGATAAGCCGCCGGTTCTAAGGTCTACCGGGCCAGCTGAACCTCCGTAAACACAAGGTATGCCCTCTTTTAATAACTGGGCAATGGTTAATATCCCTAAAAACTCTGCATGCGTCTGGACAGCATTTCCAGCCATTGTAAAGGGTGATGATACACCCGCCAATGGACAGGAGCTAATTAAAAGAGCACTATTCTGCCGGGTCAGATAACTGATAATTTGAGAAACCGGCTGGCATATCTGTAACGGACTGGTCGGTGACACGGTAAACAGCACACTCGGGCCTTTACTAAAATCCCGGCCCTGGCCTGCAATGGCAGATGCCTCAATCCAGAATTTAGCCTCTTTCACATCATGTGGAGCAGCCTCTGTCAATTTTGCTGAATTTTGTAAGGTTAGTGAAGCAGCGTATATGGTCTTATCTTCTTCAGGTGAGTCATTTGGAATACATACCGGGCAGTTAACTTTGATCTCATCCATCGCATCCGCCAGCTTTAAGCAAGTATTAAGGTCGGTCAAAGTAGAGGATCTTATCTCTCCGGTTTGCCAATCCCATACTTTTATGCCTCCGGAATAGACAGCGGGCAGCGTATTACCTGTTTTTAATTCTATTTCACCGCCTTTATGATCATACATAGAAAAAGATTTAGGACTGACCTTAATAGCCCACTCCACGATGTCAGATGGAAACTTAATCAGCTGCTCTTTTTCATTAACGATAAGACCCTTTTTAGCCAGTTCCTGGCAGAGCTTTGGATCCAGGACTTTCATCCCGATATCTTTTAATACACGAAGTGAACTCTCATGTATCTGTAAAATCTCCTTCTCTTCTAATACTACGTATTCAAATCTCATTCTGATACCCTATTTAAACAGTTCATAAAAACATTAATACCCCAACTTTTATCTGCTCAGATCTTGAAAACGCTACATGCATTCTCATAAAGAATTTTCTTTTTATCGCTCTCGGATATCTCCGCATCCATTATTACACGTTTCTGACCAAATGGATTGTTTTCGGTCATACCGGAACCAAACATTATTCTATCTGCTCCGAGCATATCAACCGCGACCCTGACTTTGTCTCTGTCGACATATGAAGAACATGTATCAAGGAACAGATTCTCCTCTTGCATGGCCGCTTCAATGGCTGACATCCAGGACGGTCCTCCCATATGCCCCATCACTATGTCCATTTTGGGAAACTTACGGGCAAGTTTCAGTGCCTGCGAAGGCAGGCTATACGCCATGGCGTTGCCGTGCTCTGGCACTCCCCATGTATGCAACAGCAAAGGCTTACCATACTCTTTTTCTACAAGTTCAAATATAATGTCATTGGAATCTGCACTTACCGGAGATTGAGAATATTCGCCATTATATTTGATCCCCAGGAATTTATCTGAACCTAAATATTTTTTCACCTCTTTAACAGACTCTTCAGGATAGTGCATATTGACATATACATATCCATAAAGGTTTGGATTTGAATCTACAAGCTCAGCTATTTCAGCGTTGCCCGCCACAAAATCATAGCTAATACTCAGCGCGCTCATCATGATGCTCGCCTCTATTTCACATGCATGCATATATTCCTGGATATCTTTGATACTCATATCCCAAATCGGGAAACCCCACTTACCATAATAACAGTGCACGTCAATACTTTTCATTTTATGTCCTCCATGAGTTGTTTTAAGTTGCTGCTAAAAACCATGGTCTTTTCTTTTTCTGTAATCCTGGAATAAGAGACTGGCGCAATTGCTGCGCCAATATATTTTAATGGAGCGCTGGAGCCATATATCAATTTTTCAATACAACCTTCGGCCTTGAGTAATTCCAAAAAATTAGGCGAATTAATTAATTGGGTTTCCAGATAAATGTTGGATGACTGCCCCATCACTACAATGGCTTCAGCAAGTCGATCGTAGCGGCATCCTTCAATAATAATCGGGTTATCTGTATTTTTTGCAAGTTCACCTATAGCGGTGATACCCTCTACAGCAGGAACCATTAATATGGTACCGGATTTCGATAGAATATCATCCAGCAATTTCCGGAAGTGTGCCTCTCCTATATGCCATTCCTGAAATTGGGGAAAGAACCGGATCATTTTGATGCCATCATTTATAAGGCTTTCAAGTTCATCTGCACAACCAAGCCATCTGCAAGGATTTACAGTTCCAACAGGGTTTAATTGCGGATGCTGTTTGCATACTTCCAGGGTTTCGCTGTTGCCTTCAATAAAATCATAGAAAATACCCCTGGCCGAACAGGTCATAGCCTTGCTGATTCCATTCTCATCCATCAGGCTTAACAAGCTTTCCAGCGAAATATCCGCTTTCTTCTTGGGCCAAAAGCCAAACAGGGTGTTCGCATCAAATATTTCCATATCAAAACGCCTTATTGATAAAATCGTTTAGGTTTACCGGCATGTTTGTTTTTGATGATTCGTAGATGGCCATGATGATGGCCAGCGCTTTCATCGCCTCCTCGCCGCTAATGGGAGGGGTCTCTCCCTTTGTAATCGCTTCAGCAATGGCATCGAACTGATCCCTGTGCGGCTCAATGGAGAATCCTGCCAGTGGACTGCTCGTCCCGGTGGCCTCCTTCTCTTCGCCATCACTCTTTTCCTCCTTACTGGCATCTGTCCCGGCAAGCTCAATTTTAACCTCATCGTCCACCAGTATCGCACTGCCTTTCTCCCCGTGCAGCTCCACCCGCCTTGGCTGGCTGGGTTGTATGGAGGTGGATCCCTCGATCACCCCGATAGCACCGCTCTTAAAGCGAAGGGTGGCTACGGCATTGTCCTCTCCCTCCAGGTTCTTATGGGTAAAAGTTCCGATCTGGCCATAGAGCGATTCCACACCGCCCATCAGCCATTGCAGCAGGTCGATGGTATGGATGGCCTGGTTGATCAGGGCCCCGCCGCCATCCAGTTTCATGGTTCCGCGCCAAACTCCGCTGTCATAATACGCCTGCGACCGGTACCACTTCACATAAGCATCGCCCATAAATGTCTTTCCTATCACATTGTTATCAAGCTGCTGCTTAAGATCCCTGATCTGCGGTATGAAGCGGGTCTGGAAAATCACCGCCAGTTGCACACCCTCCTGCCTGCAAAAATTAACAAGCTGGTTGGCGCGTTCGAGGGTAACCTCTATAGGCTTCTCAACGATCACATGTTTGCCGGCCCCGGCCGCCTTCTCTCCAACGTCAAGGTGGTTGCCGCTGGGTGTGCAGATTGATACTGCATCCATCTGTGCATCAGAAATGAACTGATCCCAATCCGTACTGTAAGGAATCTCATACTTCTCACCAAATGCCTTTGCTGATGGTTCCCACTGGTCGAAGGCAGCCACCAGCTCTGTATTTTTGGATGCCCTGATGGCCTGTGCATGAATATCGGCAATTGTACCGCATCCGATTACACCTATTTTAAGCTTCTTATTAGGGTTCATGTTATCTTCATTTATTTAGTTCATCAAACTGTTCAAAAAACTCCTGCACCTCAGCCTCCTTTTCTTTGCTGCGTCTGCTTAGTTTCCCATCCAGCATAAACACTGTAAAGCTTACCAGCAGCTCCATCCCCACGTAGAGGGCATATTTGGTTTCGATGCCCCAGATGGCCGGAATCCCGTATTTAAAGAAGATAAAGGCTGCAAAACCTGCCACCCATGAAAAGATGGCACCCCGCCAGGTGGGTTTGATAAAGACGATACCCAGCATGGTCGGCAATACAATGGGTCCGGAGATGGCAGAATACCATTCAATCACAAGTGAAAGCGCACTTTCCGCTTCAATGGTGATCAGCGCAAAGGCAATGGTGAAAAAGCCAAATACTGCAGTGGCAATCATCCCAACACGCAGCAACATTTTATCACTGCTGTTGGGCCTGAAGTTCCGCTGGTAGATATCCTTGGTAAATACAGCCGCCAGGGAGTTCAGGTCGCTGTCGATCATCGACATGGTGGCTGCAAACATGGATGCCACAAAAAGCCCCATCAGTCCGGGTGAGATGGATGAGAGGATCTTCTGAGCCACTTCAATATAGATGTGCTCACTGTTGGCAACCGCTCCTACAATGGAGGGGGAGGCCCAGATGGGAATGAATACGGCAAGCGGGTATATCAGGAAAAGGGATGCAGAGAGCAGGGCTGCTTTCTTTGCATCTTTTGGCTTCCCGATGCTGTAGAAACGCTGCGCCAGTCCCCACGTTCCACCGTTGTAGAGCAAAAGCATAACGAAAAAGTAAACAACCAGGAACCACGGGGTAATCTCTGCATCGAAAAAGATCCGGCTTTCGGGCCTCATCTGCTCCACCATTCCACCCACCCCGCCGGTCAGTTTAAAGACAAATGGGATAATGACCAGGGTAATGGCAAACTGTACCAGGAACTGCATGAAATCGGTCAGGATGGTGGCCCATAGTCCCCCGAAAAAAAGGTAGAGCACCGTAACAATACCTACACCTATGATGATTTCCGGAAGCGGCCATCCGGTTACTACGTAGATCACCACGGAGAGTGCATACAATTTGACCCCCTCATCAATGAACTTAAGTCCGATCCCGCTCCATGCGAAGAGCTGGCGTACCACATTGTTGTAGCGCTTCTCCAGGAACTCGATGGGTGTAAGGATCTTCATCTTTGCCCACCGGGGCGCCCAGACCCAGGCCCCGATCACCATGGCGATAAAGAGCCCCGGGCTGTAAAACATCCAGGCGGTAAAACCGCTTTTATAGGCCAGCGGGGCCAGCACCACAAATACATAGGCGCTGTAACCGGACATGTGGTGTGAAATGGCCGCCAGCCACCAGGGCACCCTTTTTCCCCCGGAAAAATAATCCTCCACATTTTTTACCATCCGTTTCGCCACGATGCTCAGGATCACCAGGATTCCGATGTAGACCAGGATCACGCTATAATCAGCAGAAGTCAGCATATTATTTTCTCTTTGTTTTAACTTATATGATTAGACCTATAAATCATCTTTGCCAAAAGCGCTGCTGAAGGAGCCTATATCCTTGTCCTTCGTTTTATCGTCACCGGCAAGCAGCTCATTGTAGCCGGCAACTACTTTCCTATAAGCGACCACATGAAGATCAATCTCCTCCTTCCTAAAGTGCTTGAACCAGGGGGCCTCAAAGACGAACTGGTTCATTTTTTCAGTAACTGGCAGGGACTGGTTCAGCAAAGCATCGGGATCATCCCCTTTGTAATGGGCAATCCTGGTGGGTTTTCCGTGTCCGTAGATATCCATTTCAGTAAATGCAGGATGCTTATGGAGTGGAGAATAGGCACCCGGGTTACAGGCCGTTCCTTCTGCCTGCAGCGCCTCGGAGAAACGGGTAAGTGATAGACCCTCCAGCTCCTCTGGCACATATTTGAATAGCGGAAAGTACCAGCCGCCTTTGGTGCTTCCTGATCCCTTTTCCGGCCTGATGGTTCTGATACCGGGTGTGGCCTCCAACTGGTCACAAAAGTAGTTCATGGCTTTATCGATTTCGGCCATCCATCCGGGATACATATCCAGGTGGATCAGTCCGATGGCCGAGCTGATCTGGTTCATGCGGTTCTTGAGGCCGCCAACCGGCACCCCGGCATATCTCTTCAACTCTTCCAATTTGATTTTTCCATGTTTGCGGTAGTGGCCGAAAAGGATGGCCCGCTCGTGAATAAGCTGGTCATCGGTAAAGAGGATCCCCCCTTCGCCAATGGCGAATGATTTGACACTCATCAGAGAGAAGGCGGCCACATCTCCAAAGGTACCAACCTCTTTACCTTTGTAGCGTGTTCCATGGGCATGGGAGCAGTCCTCCATCACTTTGATGTTGTTTCTTTCGGCAATATCCATGATGGCATCCATTTCGGCAGGCATTCCGCTGAAATGAACCACCACGATGGCTTTGGTGCGGGGGGTAATCCGGTGCTCAATGTCGGATGGGTCCATGCCCAGTGTCTCTGCCTCGATATCGGCAAAAACGGGCGTGGCCCCAAGGCTGTATATCTGCATCACGGAGGCCCAGTAGGTATAGCTGGGGACGATCACCTCATCTCCAACACCCACTCCCAATCCGTAAAGGGCCGTCAGGATAGAGGCCGTTCCGTTGGGACTGGCCAGGCCGTACTTTCTCCCCAGGTTCTTTGCATACTTCTCCTCAAATTCAATGGTGATCCCCAGTCCGGACATGGAGCCTGAACGGAGCACCTCCAGCACCGCCTCTTCATGCTTTGTGGTAATAATGGGCCAGTGGAACAACGCTTCATTCTTTTCTGTTATGGCCGCTTCACCGCCGAAAAATGCCAATTTGTTATTTTGTGCGCTCATAATATCTCTTTCTAAATGTTTATCCAGTTCTTTTCAATATACAACATGCTATTCCTGGATAAAAAGGTGAGTGTGGAAAGGACCAGGAACCGGATGCCATTTCTCAGTGCCTGGTCATTGAAATCATATGTGTTTGTATGAAGTCCCGGGCTATTTGCTCCCATGCCGAGAAAGAACATGGCCCCCGGATTGCCGTGGATGTAGTAGGAGAAATCTTCCGAGCTCATCACCGGATCATCCATATCGATCCATGCCGATTCGCCCATCCAGTGTTTGGTGATGGTCTTACACTGACCGACAATCTCTGCGTCATTGACTGTGGCAATGTAGGGTCTTTTATAATCGAGTGTATAATCGAGACCTGCGGAGCCACATTCGGTTTCCATCACCTCTTCAAAAAGAGCCGGGATCCTCTTTCCTGCTGCGGTATCAAAATACCTGGCCGAACCCTCAATCACCACCTCCCGGGGAATCACATTGGATGTATTTCCCCCTAATAACTTGCTAATGCTTACGACAATCCGGTCCTCTTTGCCAAACTCTCTTTCGGGGATGGAGCTTAAACTTTCCACGGTTTTGCTGGCAACAACAATAGGATTAAGACTTTGATCAGTACCAGCACCATGTCCTCCCTTTCCGGTGATTGTGATCTTAAAGAAATCTGCTGCCGCCATCATCTCACCGGGCCTTGAACAGATCGTCCCGGCCGGGTAACCGGGCCATCCATGCAATGCCAGCACCACATCAGGTTTGGGATCGGCCAACACCCCTTTTTCTATCAGCTCCTTTCCGGCAGCCACCACCTCTTCACCGGGTTGGAACACAAAACGCACAGAACCCTCCAGGTGATCGCTGAATTTCTCCAGGATCATGGCTGCCCCGAGCAGCATGGCTGTATGGCCATCGTGACCGCAGGCGTGCATCACTCCTTTACTGGTGGAGTGGTATGACACTGTATTGATCTCCTCTATCGGTAAAGCATCCATATCAGCCCTTAGTGTGATGTTCCTCCCTCTTTTTTTACTATTTATCACTGCTACCACATCGGTTTCCAAAAAGGGCGGGAGAAGCTCCATCTCCAGCTTCAACAGTCTATCCCTGATAAATGCTGAGGTTCTGTACTCTTTCAGGGACAGCTCCGGGTGGGCATGCAAGTGGTGCCGGATTTCCACCAATTCATCCATGGCCTCAGCGATGGCAAGATCGATATCAGTTATCTGAAACACTTGCTAAAGATTTGCTCTCTTTTCGTATTTCTTAACCAGTGCATCCACATCATGTGTGAACTCTGTCCACATCGCATCCCAATCCTTCTCCTCCTCTTCTGTGTAGTGGTAGTGCTTTGTTTTGGTAGCCACCCGTTCCTTCATCAGCTCCGGCAACTCCTTATTATTGGAGAGTTCAGGGAAGATCCCTTTCATTACATCAGCATAAATGGGCAGGCCTGTCAGGTCCATCCAGCGGAACGGTCCGGCAAGGGTGGCCCACCAGCCAATATCATTGCGGAATGAGCGGTCGACGGTCTCCACATCGGCCACACCAGATTCCACCAGGTGGATGGCCTCCCGTATGATGGCATACATCATCCTGTTGGAGATCAGCCCCGGAAGATCAAAATTAAGCACTGTGGGATGCTTCCCGCAGCGCTCTCCAATATGCCGCCCTGTCTCTGTGGCAAATTTGGCGGTGGCCGGTCCGGGAGATATTTCAAGGTAACGGGTGATCTCAGCCGGTTCTGCCCAGTGCATGGCTATAAAGCGCTCCTTATGCTCAATCCCCTCCTGGAGCAGTGAAATGGATATGCCCGATGTGTTGGTGGCAATCACCACCTCTTTCCCCACTGTCGACTCGATCGCTTTGTAGATATTGTACTTTAATTCCAGCGACTCGCCCACCGTCTCGATCACAAACCGGCTCTCGCCCATCTTCTCAATGGCATCCACATACCTGAATCGTTTCTCCCATTCCACCATATCATTTTCGGAAATGGTGCCCCGGTCCACCAGTTTTTTCAGGCTCTCTCTGATATGAGAGATGGCTTCCTGTTCCCTGGATGCGGTGCGGCTGTATGCCACCACGTTAAAACCATAGGCGACCAGGCAGGTGGCAATGCCCTGTCCCATCAGTCCCAGTCCCACCAGGCCGATGGTATCTATTTCTGCTCCATTTTTCATAGTCTTCTCTTTTTACTCCTCAATGATGCTAATACGTACATTTCTAACACCTGTAATCCGGGTGTTGGCCGATGCCTTGTAGAATGCTTCTGCATCTCCTTCAATACGTGCAAAAACGTTGACCCTGACCGGACCTTCTGCCATGGTTGGGGTACTGTCCTTGTCATAGAACCAGCAGATCTCCGAGACATCGTCATCCAGCCCGTAATGGTCATCCCGGTTGAGCCATACATAAGCTATATCTCCGGTTGCCACGGCACTGGTGGCTTTTTCCCTTCCGATCTTTATATCTGTGGAGAGCAGCATGGCCACCTCACTGCCTGAATAGCGGGCATGTGTCCCGATGCTCTCCAGCGGCAGGTACTTCACCAGTTCTCTGCATGTTACGGGCATTTCCTCTTCAAGCAGCCTTGCCCTGACTGCAATATCCTGCTCCACAAATCTTAGTTCAATAAATCTTGCCATATTGGTCTCGGTTTTAAATACTTTATTCAATACATCCGCGGCCCTCAATGGGCCAAATATCTATGATTACATCATCGCGGGAAATCCACATGTAAGGATAAAAATTGTTGGTGGTACATCCGTGAGGAGGAATGATCCTGATCTTGTCACCGATCTGAGCTTCCAGGTTTTTAAATACGGTATGCTCCTCGGCCACATAGAGGTTTTCGGCATCGGGATATCCAATGGCCGCAGGGCTGCCGTATTCAGTCCCCATTCCTTTCAATCCCACATCGGTGGAGATGACATCACCCCGTTTTGAGATCACCGTGGCAAGAATATGCCTGGCATTGAGGAATTCGGGACGAATGGTTTTATAGGCCGCATCCATCAGGGCATAACTGCCTACCTGCATCTCATCAATACCCTCCAGCTTCCCGGTAATGTCATAGGTACCGGTTCCTCCAGATGAAACAAGCACTGAGAATCCATTCTGTTCCAGCAGGGCCCTGGTTTCGAGCAGGGGATGCATATCCTTCTTCACCCTACTTTTCCGCTCTCCATAGTCTGGCAGTGTAACCACATGCCCCTCGTAGCTCTGCAATCCGTCCAAGCGCACCCCATCGGTCGAGGTGATAAGCTTCGCAAGCTCCAACACAGGCCTGCCCGGCTTCACCCCACCACGGTTCATGCCGATATCCACCTCCACCAGTACCCCGATCTCCACCCCGGCTTTCAGTGCAGAGATACCGAGCTGTTCAATTCCGGGCTGTGAATCGACCGCCACACGAACCACAGCGGTGCGGTTCATCTTTGCAATACGGTCTGTCTTATCGGTACCGATCACCTGGTTTGCGATGAGCACATCCCCAATGCCGCCGGCCACCAGTTGTTCGGCCTCGGAAAGTTTGGCGCAGGTAATCCCTGTGGTGTTGGGAAATTCCATCTGCCGTCTGGCCAGGGTTACACACTTATGGGATTTGAAATGGGGCCGTAAATTGCAAGTGGAACCGGAAAAGAAACCATCCATCTTTTCCAGGTTGGCCTCCAGTGCCTCCAGATCAGCAACAATGCAGGGGGTGGGAAGTGCTGTCACAAGCCTTCCTTTGAATTTTTGCAGCATTTTTTTTCTATCTGTTACAGATCCCATCCCACCGGTGCTTTATCATCATATGCCACAACAGCACTCTTTTGCTTACAATAGGCCATCAAACCCTCCATGCCCAGCTCCACACCCGTACCGCTCATTTTGTGCGGGGGAACAGGGATCTGTGGGTAACCCTCCATCATGCAGTTGACCCAGATAATGCCTGTATTGAGTGCCCGGGTCATCCGCATGGAGCGGCTGCTGTCGGTGGTCCAGACCGAACCGGCCAAACCGTATTGCACGCTGTTTGATATCTCAACCGCTTCTGCTTCGGTCTTAAACGAGATCAGGCTCAGCACCGGACCAAAGATCTCTTCGGTGGCCACCCGCATATCTGCTTTCACACCGGTCATAATGGTGGGCTCAATCCAGAATCCATCCGCCAAAGCACCTGACAGAGTGATCTTCTTTCCCCCTGCCAGGAGACTGCACCCTTCACCGGTGGCAATCTCAATGTACTCCAGCGCTGTATCATACTGGGCCTTTGTGATCATGGGACCCACCTGGGTATCGCTATTCGATGGATCACCCACCTTTAGCTTATGGAGCTTCTTTTTCAAAATGGACTGGAACTTTGGAAGCACAGACTCCTGGACCAGCAAACGTGAACACGATACACACAGCTGTCCCGCATTTACAAATGCACTGATCAGGGCCGCATCGGCTGCTTTCTCCAGATCGGCATCTTCAAATACGAGCAAGGCATTTTTCCCGCCCAGTTCAAGGTTTACCGCTTTCATCTGCTCAACTGCTTCCCGCTGGATGTGCTGACCAATGGAGGTGGAACCGGTAAAGGAGATCTTCTTCACATCGGGATGCTGAATAAGGTATTCACCTGTTCTGGAGCCTTTCCCAAGGGCCACATTGACAATGCCTCCGGGGATGCCGGCATCAATGCAAAGCTTTGCAAACTTCACAGCCGACAAAGGGGTATCTACCGAAGGTTTGATCACGATGGCATTCCCTGCGGCCAGGGCCGGTGCTACCTTCATGGCCACATTCACCAGCGGATAGTTCCATGGCAGAATTCCAACTACCACTCCGTAGGGCTCAAACATGGTAAACTGAAAGGTGCCGGTGGAGGATGATTTAACACGCCCCTCTATTTTATCGGCAGCCCCTGCATAGAACCGCAGGATGGAAGCGCATAGCGGGATCTCCGCGTGGAGCAATTGTGAAACAGGCTTCCCGGTGTCCTGCAGTTCAAGATCAGCCAGCTCTTCGGCATGAACCTCCATCAAATCGGCCAGTTTCATCAGGCAGTGGCCCCTCCGGGAGGGTGTCATCTGCTGCCACTGCTTGGAATGAAATGCTTTTTTACCTGACGCAACAATTTCATCCACACATTTGGAATCACAACATAACTGACTCGCAACTGGCTTCCCGGTGGCCGGATTGATTACATCCACCGCATCGCCTCCTGTGAAATCTAACTCTTTGCCATCTATTACCGGACCAACGTTCTTCATTTTGTTTTAGTATTTCTATTAATCTTATTGATCTAAGTATCTTAGAGCTGTTTTTTCTTCATTCTATGGTCAATTACTGTAATGAGCAGGGTCGAGGTCAGAACGAGAATACCCCCTGTAATGGCCTGACTGTTTAGTGTCTCTCCAAGCCAGATGGCAGCAATTGGCAGACCAAAGAATGCAATGAGGTAGTTTGATAAAGCCACCTGTATTGCATCAAGCATTTTAAGTGCCCTGAAAAACAGCACCATCGAAAGAAAATTATGAAAAAAAGTAAGTAAAATTAACCCTGTCCATGTCTGGCCAGTAAATGAAGGGATTCGTGCAAATACATCTTTTTCATAAATAAATACAAGGGGTGTTAGCAAGATGATAATAACAACATATGTGTAAAATATCATCTCCATCTCAGTATACCTGTCCGCGATTTTTTTTATCCCTACATTGAAATATGAATTACCCACAATTGCCATGAAAATAAGGAGATTTCCTATGGCGTATTTTGATCCGAAATCCAGTTGTCTAATATCGCCTGTAGAGATAAATATAACACCAACGATGGCAATAATAAAACTTATCCATCGTACGCTGTTCATCTTCTCTTTTAACATGAGGAAAGCAAATATAGCTGTAATCACCGGCAAAATGAGTGTGAGAATTGCAGCGTTACTCGCAAGAGAGTACTGTGTGCCCCAGGTCATTAAAACCTGGGCTGGAAAAGCGCCAAGCAATGCGAGTTGACCAAAAATCAGAATATCTTTAAACCCTTTTCCTCCACTTTTAAAGCTCTTGAGCGCGAAAGGAGCTAAAAAAATGGTTGCCAGAAGCATCGGACCCCAAACAGTAAAGTAAGGCCCTATTTGATCCTGAGTTAGTTTAATAGATGTAAACTGCAGAGACCACATCAAATTACAGGCAAATAACAGGGTCCAGGATAGAATTACTTTTTTCATTAGATAGATTCGCTCACTGTTTTATAAATCTCCTACTCTTCGGGGGAGTTAAAGTTAGCATTCATCTTGACCAGGCCCAGGTCTGTATCCCATTTCTCAAAATCATCCATATCTTCCAGGCCTTTGATGGAGAGTGCAAGCAAGAATTGCTGTGCATCCGGATTGTTTTCAAGTGTGGTTGATTTTACATAATCGGCCAGCAACTGGATGTACCTCTCTGCCTCATCGGGTCTGCCCAGCCCCTTGAGGCAGAAGGCCTGGTAGTAAATGGTTTTCAGTTCATAGAACTTGTACTTGTCCTGGTATTTCACATTCCTCTTTAGTTTCAGGGCCTCGTTCCAGAGTTTCTCAGCTTCGTCCCGGTTGCCCAGCTTGTCGTTGCAGTACCCCATATAAAATAATCGCCTTGCCTGTCCGGAAAAGCGCGGCATATAGTGCTGAGCAATATTTTCAGGCACATCTGTCGATTCGGTGAAGAGTGTCAGAGCTTCGGAGTATCTCTCCTCTTTAAGGAGCTTATATCCTTTGGCCATTTTCAGGTTTTTCCAGAATTCACCAAAAGAGAGACGGTGGGTATCGTGCAGATCGGCATTCAGCAGCAACTCCTCCAGCTGGTCATACCGGCCCAGGCGCATATAGGTATTCATCAGTCTGGCCTTAAGGGCATAATTGTTCTCCAGTTCATCGTACTTCTCTTCCATCAGGGTAATGGCCTGCTCAATTCCTTCCCGCCTTTGAACTTCATTCAAATAATAATCAAGGATATAGGGGTCGTTCTGATCCATCCTGTACACTTCGGCCAGGTAGGGATAAGCTGCATCGCGTTGGCCCAGCTTTCTCTTCGCACGATAGAGTGAAACCAGCATCACTTTGTCACGGTACCCCAGTTCATACGCCTTCTCCCAGTGAGCGATACCCTCTGTTTCAAAATCGTGGGCATACATAAAGTTCCCCAGGTGGTACCAGGGTCCGGCCAGATCTGGATTCTCTGCTATTCTGCGTTTCAGCATAAAATACTCCTCCAGCCGCCAGGCAAATCCATCGGCTTTAGATTGACTCTTAATGGAGGAGATCTTGTTGCTGGTCAACGCTTCCAGTTCAGTTTTGTAAAGCTCCACCATGGAGTTGGTTTTCCGGATCAGTTTCATGCTTTGAAATGCCTCTTCGGTAAAACCTGCTCCGTAGAGGGTCACCACCACTTCCAGGAGCTCCTCAGGATAATCTTCATACCGGCTTGCAATGGAAGCTGCCAGGGTTTTATCCTGCTTTTGCATCACATACCTGGTACAGGAGATAAAAGGATTCTCAGGATCAAGCACTGAAGCTTTTGCCAGTGCCTCTTCGGCCCCGTGATTGTTTCCCAGCCTGGTTTCAAGAAGCGCTGTATAGATATGCCCTTTAAGTATTGTCCCGTTGACAGCTGTGGCTTTTTTCAGCTGAAGTCTGGCCTCTTCCGGGTCACCCAGGGCCATGGCTATTTCTGCTTCGGCAATCCTTTCAGGGTATTCATAGCCAAATCTTCCTGAGTAGCGCAAATAGTAGACGGCCTCCGAAAGATCGCCCATATACATCAACGTAAGTCCCTTGTAATAGAGTGTGCGGCCATCGTCGGGAATCCTTTCCAGTGATCTGTTAAAGTGCTTCAGTGCATTATCCAGTTTCCCTCCCCTGAGATCCATGATCCCCAGTTCGGTATGGGCCCTCGAAAAACCGGGATCCACGACAAGGACCTCGTCTAACAACTCCTTGATCTCGGGAAGATGGTAGAACCAGTCATTTAACAGCCATTCTGCACTGGCAAACAAACCTTCTGCTGTAAAGTCTTCCTTTTTCTTTTCTGTAAAGTTCCGTGGGCTCAGGTAGCTGTCGGATGAAGCTGGTTTCTCTTCGGCGGACCAGACCCCGGAGATCGGTTTACCTTCATTGTCAACCAAGATCAGGCCGATCCCTTCAACGCCGGGTTTCTCCAATTTCAATTCTTCATTCAGCGATAGAGGCGTTTCCGGGGAGAGGGAAGAGAGTTTGATCTCTTTGATTTCCTCCCCCTGTCTCGTGAAGATGAGCCTGGGACTTTTATACTCCCGGGTTACCTGGATATTGACAGTGGCTACTGCCATCTGGGCCGTTGTTTGCCCGATGGTAAAACGGATGGCTGCATTTTCCGAAGCACCGTTAAAAGAACCGATGGCACCCACCGGATACCAGTAGTGTGTAAACTCGATGGCACTCATGGGGTCGATCCTGTCGAACTTCTCCTGGATGATGATCCTGCCACTCTGAATCTCCCCGTAATTCAGAGCTTCGGCATGGGAGAACCGTTTATTGAGTGCAGTTACGTGCCAGCCCCAGGTCCAGGTTTTTTTGCCATGAAGATCATTTACATCGGCATAGTGTACCAGTCCGAAATCTTCATCATGGTTGTAATATCCCATGTAACCCTCCCGGGCATTCAGCATATAAAATCCCACAGCCTCATCCACATTTTTAATCATGGAGATATCTTTATTTGCATAGATAGGCCACGAAATCTCATTTGCGTATAAGCCGTGGAGAAGGCCGCTATTCTCGGGGAAAATATATTCTGTATTTCCGTTAACCGGAATAGCGCAGTTTGACCAATAGAGATACCGCTCTTCGAAATGGGTCTCATTGGAGAGACGGACATCCTGCCTGATCCTGGCTTCGCCCGGAACCAGTGTGAAAACTACGCTCCAATGCAGCCTTCCGATCTTTTCGGTATTGCTCATGACCAGGGAAACGGAACCATCCTCATTCTCCCTCATCATACACTCCCTGGGACGGGCATTGGTATGAGAGTGCGCATTTGGAATATTCAGCTCCATACCCCCGCCCAGGTACTGGTAACCCATCCCTGAGTTGTAGAGCTTTGCCTCTTTATAGATCCGGTGGATCACCTCTTTCTGCCTGATCTTATCATAAATAAACCAGAGCCTGCCCCCATATTCAGGTGCAATCCCAATTTTCAGGTACTCATTTTCAGCCACAAGGATCTTGATTTTCTTTTTATCGATTTGAAAATTCTTGCTCCCGTAGAACTGATATGGATAGGTAATGTAGCCGGTCAGCAATCCAAAAGGCGGATAGGGATCCAGGGGCAGCTGGTTGTGTTCCAATATATCCTCCTCAATCTCATAAACCTTTACCTGATGCTCCTGTGCCTGGCTGGAAACTGTTACCACAGGAAGGGTTAAAAGAGATGTAATGATACTTACGGCTAATAATCTTGTTTTATTCATAGCTATAATTGAATTTTTTGCTTAAGTCTGATATCCTTTGATGAAGCGCCCGCCAGGATCTCAAATGCACCCGGCTCCAATACCCATTTTTTTGAAATATCATCATAAAATGAGAAAACGCGTCTGTCCAGATAAATGGTTACTCTTTTGCTTTCGCCTGCTTCCAGGTCGACTTTAGAAAATCCCTTAAGTTCCTTAAAGGGCCTTATCACGCTGGCCTCCACATCGTGCACATAAAGTTGTACCACTTCACTTCCTTTCACTTTGCCACTGTTTGTTACCGTGAGGGTCACGGTGACCGGCAAATTACCATCCAGGTCTGTTTTCAGATCCGAGTATTCAAAGGTAGTGTATGATAGTCCGTGTCCAAAAGGGAAGAGGGGTTCCACATGTTTTGAGTCGTAATAGCGGTACCCGACGAACAAACCCTCTTCATATATCGCTTTATCGATCTCTTTCAGGTAGGAGCCATAAGCCGGGTGATCCTCATACTGTTTCGGGAAGGTAACAGGAAGCTTTCCCGATGGATTATAATCTCCAAACAGGACATCTGCAACAGCATTCCCAGTCTCCTGTCCCAGATACCAGGCCTGGACCACTGCCGGGACCTGGTCAAGCCACTCTGTCATGGTGACCGGTGTGCCACTGTTGATAACCACAATGGTATTCTTATTGGCTTTTGCCACAGCACGGATCAGTTCAGCCTGGGCGCCTGGCAAATCCATTGTTTCCCTGTCATACCCTTCGCTTTCAATTTTTGAGTTCAGTCCGGCAAATACTATGGCCACATCGGTCTCCCTTGCCAGTTTCACAGCTTTGGGTTCATACTCATTTTTTCTCGGTTCCAGTTGCCAGGTTAAGGACACCATGGCATTGTTACCTGCATCGTTATACTCCACCTTGATATCATATTCCTTACCTGCTTCAACCTCTACTTCAGCGCTTCTGAGCAGCGGACCATGCATGCCCCAGTTATTGACCACAAGCCGGTCATTGATATAGAGGTAACTTCCATCATTGCTGGTGATGCCGATCCTGATCCGACCGGTTACAGGAGCAATCAGCTTGCCGGTCCACCGGGCGGAAAACCTGTCCACCCGTATGGCCTGGTCAGGCGAACCCTGTCCCCAGTCAAAATCGATCTTATCATCAATCCGGGTGACCACCGGATCACCATGCATCTTTTCATTATTGAAAAATTCCGCCTTCAAACCATGCTCACCAGCCCAGGCATCAGGAGGAATCAGGTATTCCATTCCAATTACGGGCATCTCTTCCTGTTCCGGTACAAGTCCTTCATGAAAGAAAAGCTTCACTTCATCACCCAGCTTGTTCCTGAAGGCCTCAAGGGGTGTGACAGAATAAAAAGGTTTCACTTCAGAACTACCACCTCCGCCCACACGGTTTATGGTTGCATTGGGACCAATCAGCGCTATGGTTTTGATTTTACTTTTATCCAGCGGCAACAGTGAACCCTGGTTTTTCAAAAGAACAATGGCCTCGCGGGCCGCCTGTACTGCCAGGACCCGGTGTGCGGGAGTATCCAGTTCGCCTTCCGGCAGAGAGTCCCTGGGATTAAAAATCCCCATTTTGAAGTAGACACTCAGCACATTCACTACCATTTTATCAATCTCAGCGTCACTAACCCTTCCCTCTCTGACAGCATCCAGAAGTTTATTATTGAAAAATTTCGGCCTTCCAGGCATCTCCAGGTCTAATCCTCCTTTAGCCGCGGGGATCGTGGAGTGAGTGGCATCCCAGTCAGACATCACAAATCCTTCGAAGCCCCATTCATCCCTCAGGATATCGGTCAGCAGATATCTGTTCTGGGTGCAATGCTCTCCCCGGAAAAGATTGTAGGCTGCCATAACGGTCATGGGCTGTGCCTCTTTAACAGTCATTTCGAAAGCCGGCAGATAAATCTCCCTCAAGGTTCTTTCATCCAACTCGGCATCATAACTTGAACGGGAGCTCTCCTGGTTATTAAGGGCGAAATGTTTCAGGGAGGCAGCCACCCCCAGGGACTGCACTCCTCTAACAAAATTTACACCCATCCTCCCTGCCAGGAAAGGATCTTCTGAGTAGCTCTCAAAATTACGGCCACCCAGTGGAATCCGATGGATGTTTACGCATGGGCCTAGCAATATATCCACCTTTTTTGCCCGGGCCTCCTCTCCTATGGCTATCCCGATCTGATGGATCAGCTCTTCATTCCAGCTGGCGGCCATTCCCACCCCGGCCGGGAAAGCGGTTCCCGGTTTGTCCCCAACGCCATTAGGCCCGTTAACCAGGTTCAGGGAGGGAATTCCTAAACGTGGAATGGGATTGGTCCGCATTCCATCCAGGCCTCCAAGCAGTGAGATCTTCTCTTCCAGGGTCAGGTGAGAAGTCAGATCGGCAGCTCTCTCTCTGTCAGACAGGTCCTGCTGCTTATATTTCTTATCATCCGTACATGATACAGAGAATAATAGTAAGGTGATAATTATAGCAACACAGCGATTCAACAGTCAAATGTTTTTCTCATAGTATCAGATCTCAAGCACCCAGGTTCCGCGGTAGGGCCGGTGCATGTTTAAACAGGAGGGTGCCTCAAGTGAGACACCCTCCTGTATTACCTAATATGACTATTATTCGATTATATCCAGGGGTGGAACGTTGTTTTCAGCTCCTGTATACCCTTTGTTCTGGTTGATCACTCCCTGCGTATTGGCCACAATCACATTGATATCAATGGGCCACAGTACATTATGAGAGTGTATAATAGCAGTCAATCCAAACAGTGTAGGAGGTGTCAGGGGAGGATCGGTGGTATTATAGAGACAATTATGCTCCATTACCCGATCAAACCACCAGCTGTCATCACTGAAACCGTCCAGGGTGTATCCATTTATATTATCATGGGCCATGATGTAGGATACCCTGACCATTTCGCAATGCCTGGGAGTTTCATACATCAACTCCCGTGCCCTCTCATCGAAGATATAGTCAATGGTAACATCTCCAGCTGTGATGGGTATAGCACTGGCACGTTCCCTGACCGTATTAATATTGGCTGCTGCATCACCAGTCTGACCTTTCCAGAAATAGGCTTCGGCCCTTAAGAGATAGGTCTCAGACAGGCGGTAGATATACCAGTCACCATTCCCTCCAACCGGTCTGACAGCCGGGTCTTGCTGTGGCGCATAGGCCTTGTAGTAACATCCCGGGAAGAGCACCAGTACAGAATCCTGCTGCGGATCGATATACTGAGCGTCAATGGGCTTTCCATAGTCAACGGACTGCGGGTTGTTGTAATGATACTCATGCTTATCGATCCAGTTGATATCGGCCCTTCTCAGGTCAGGGGTATCCTGCCATGTATTGCCTGCCTCTTCCCAGATCTCATAGTATCCGTACTCGGAAGGAACCACATCAGGGTTACCCCTGCCCAAACTGTCATACATGGGCGTATTTTCTCCGGTATCAGGAAACTTATCAATAGTACCCTGCTCACCCTGGCTGTCCCTTACCCTGGCATACCAACCGGGCAGGTAGTGGCGCATGGACCAAAGACCTGTTGATTTCGCATCAGTGGGGGCATCATACCTGTCTACAACGGAAAATATATTCTCCGTATTTTCAGGAATTTGCTTATTCTCCGAACGGTGAAGATCCCATAACAGGTTCCGGACCGGGTCACTTGCTGTGGAACCAAACCTCTCGGTCATTAAGGCATACCCCATCTCATCAATCACGGTAGTTGAAGTGGCGATGGCCTTATCATAATCGAGGTTGGCCAGGTGAATCTTGGTCAGCAGGTGCAGTCCGGCCCCTTTTGTGATTGCACCGGGAATTGTATATTCCGGCAGGTATTCCACATTAGCCTCCATATCGGCCTGTATCTTTTCAAGGATCGCCCAGCGGCTGTGTGAATAGTAATCAAGTTTGGCCTCTGTCACCTCTTCACCTACAAAAGGAATATCGCCATAGGTATTCACCATCCAGTAATACCAGAATGAACGGTGAAAATAAGCCTCTGCCAGAAGAGCGTCATGCCGCTCCTGATCATCCCACTCGATATTATCTATTCTGCTGATAATTACATTGGCATCCTTGATATAGGAATAGCCATGAGTTAACAGACTGTGGTAATGTACATATAGATTCCAGGCCCCGTTCCCCGGTGTTGGGGTTAAGGTGGTCCAGTCATACATGATCACAGGAATGCCAACCTCTGTGGAGGACCATTCTGCCACCATATGTGTATGGCTGATCTGACCCTCACCGGTAACAGATTGAGCGATTCTTTTTCTCAGGGTAACCAGGACCGATTCCAGCCCTTCCGGTGAGTTATACACATTTTCAGGTGCGTAAAAGGATTTTGGTTTTGGTTCCAACAGGTCATCCGTGCAGGACATGGGTAGCAGGATGATAGCAATCAGAAATATATATATGATTCGTTTCATCTTCTTTGTTTTAAAGTTGATACTACAGAGATACATTTAACCCAAATGTAATTGTCTTGGGCATCACTGCGGACAGATCGGCCAGTGGCATATAGTTGCTTCCTGCCTCAAATCCCGACTCAGGGTCAAATCCCGGCCATTTTGTAAATGTCAGGAGGTTTCGTCCGGAGACAAACACTTTCACACCCTGCAACCCGATCCGCTGAGCCACGGAGGCTGGCAGATTATAGGAGAGTGAGATATCCTGTACCCTTACAAATGATCTGGACTTGTAGAACCGTAGTCCGCCCTCGTAAGGCCCCCTGTTTTCAGTAAGCTTGGCAAATTCATTGTTTCCGTTTTCCTTGGTCCAGTAAGGCACATTGTATATGTTGTGACGGTCGTAATTACCCGAATGGGTTCCATACTCACTAAAATCTCCCAGGTGACCCAGGTCTGCCCGAATAAAAATCATGGCAGAAAAATTCTTCAGGAATGTAAACTCGTTCCTGAATCCGATCCGGTGCTGCGGTGTGCTATTTCCAACAAACTGCTTGTCATCCGCAATGGTGTAGAGGTCATCACCATTTACATCCTCAGCTTTAAAGTCGCCGGGAAGGAATCCCTTCTCAGCTGCTTCAGCTGCCTCATCGGTTTGCCAGATACCGGTCACATCGTACTCCCATACCGCATCAATGGCGTGCCCAGGGAACCACTCATTGGAGTAATCGGGCAATTCATTGCCCTCTTCATCCACATCGCCAAACAGGCTCACAATCTCATTCCGGTTGGCTGAATAAGTAAGACCTGATCTCCATGCAAAGTTCTCACTGCTCATATTCACCGTGTTCAGGGTAATTTCAACACCTTTGTTGGCCAACTCCCCCAGATTGGTGGTAATCCTCTTAAATCCTGTAATCTCGGGCAGTAAGCGTTCCATCAGCAGATCGGTGGTGGTCATATCATAATAATCCACAGAAACATCGATCCGGTCGTTATACAGGCCCATATTCAAACCGAAGTTAAGCGATTGGGTCCTTTCCCAGCGCAGCCCCGGATTGCTTAGTGAACTGTTGAACAGACCCACCTGTACATTTGAACCATCGTAATAGTAAGTGCTTCCAATCTGTGCAAGCGCCGAATACATCCCGATATCACGGTTTCCATTTACACCCCATGAAACCCTCAGCTTCACACGGTTGATTGCGTCCACATTAAAGAAATCCTCCTCTGACAATTTCCATGCTACTGCAGCAGCAGGGAATATGGCAGTGGGATTCTCCTGTCCAAAAGCAGAATAGCCGTCTCTCCTTGCTGACAGGGTCACCAGATATTTATTGGAAAGGGTATAATTCAAGCGGCCCATCAGGGCATTACCCCCCGCTTCGGTATCTTCTGTTGCAATGTTAGGCTTTGTGCCAAATTGTAAAGCATGATATCCAAGGTCGCCGTTTGGAACAAAGTTTTCGCTGCTGTTCATGGAATAGGAACTGGTAAAGTTCTCAAAGTTATAGAGCAGGGTCACATCAAAATGGTGAATATCAATCTCTTTATTCCAGGTTAATATATTATCCACCAGATAGTTATATGACGAATATTCATTTCTTTCACCATACCCCTTGTCATGGTCCATCGCACCTACCCAGGAATCGGTTCCCCAGTAATTAAATTCATGATTGAACCTTAAATGGGGCTGATAAGAAAGCTTATATTTAATCCCTAAAGGAAGGGCAACTTCAGCAAACATGGTGGCAAACACGGTCGTTCCTTTGTAATCCTGCTTCTGGGTAAGAGGGTTCAGCATGGGATTCTTACCAAATTCCAAACCGTGTGCGTCAAACCTGATGGATCCGTCATCATCATAGATCCGGCCATAGGGGCTTGCAAGCCTCGCATCGGCCAGAGAGGCAGGTGTCGAGGTCATGTCCCTGTTGGCAAACTGGGTATTTACCCCCACCTTCAGCCAATCGGTCACATTGAAGTCCACATTCAAACGGGAGCGAAGTGATGAAAATCCATCCCCAACAATAATTCCTTCATTGTTCACATGGCCTATGGACCAGTAATAGTGGTAATCCTTGGATCCTCCACCAATACTCAGATCATACTCCTGTCGAACACCTGTCTGCATCATCTCATCCCACCAATCTGTAGTCTCACCATTCCTGTACTGCTCTTTCTCCACCTCGAAGAAATTAAGCCGGGACATGTACTCCTCAGTATCGTCTGCATTTGGATTTGGATTGGCACTGCGCCACTGATCAATGGTTACACCAGAAGGCAGGCTATTTGGATTGTCCCAGTAATAATCCTCATACAGTTGTTCAACGTCATTCACCGACCTGAAGAAATTCTTTCGGAATTCCTCATAATCCCCGGGTCCGTGTGGCTTGAAACTGTTATTGGTTACACTTGTCAGACCAATCTTGGTGGAGAAGTTGATGGTGGGTCTGCCTTCTCTTCCCTTGGTGGTGGTGATGATAATCACACCCGAAGCAGCTTTCGCCCCGTAAACAGCAGCGGCACTTGCATCTTTCAATACGTCAATGCTCTCCACGTCATTGGGATTGATATCTCCCATATCGCCATGGAAAATGGAACCATCTACCACCAGAAGGGGATTTGTTGCACCGGACAATGAAGTAGGTCCCCTTACCTCGAATGCGGCACTTCCGTCGGCATTGGTACTTTGCAGCACATTTAATCCTGCCACGGTACCGGCGAGCATGTCTGCGATCTGTGTTCCTGCCTGGGTTGCAAAGACAGCTTTGTTAACCCTTTCAACCGAACCGGTCAGGTCACTTTTTTTAGTCCGGCCATAACCGATAACAACCAGCTCATCCAGGCCGATCACATCGGTCTCCATAGTTACATTGATGGTGGTCTGATTACCCACTTCAATCTCCTGGTTTTTCATTCCCATTGAGGAGAATACAAGTGTCTGCGCACCTTCAGGAAGCTCAAATGAATAGTACCCATCTCTGTCGGTAATTACCCCGATTTGGGTGCCCTTTACGGTAATGGTCACACCAATCTGTGGCACACCCTCTGTATCCACAACCTGCCCGGTGACCGTCCTGGGCTGTAGTTTTGTTTTAACCTCTTTCAGGAACTTGCCTGGGGAAAGGACTATTTGACGGTCAAGAACCACATAATCCACATTGGTCCCATAAAAAACCGCTGGCAGGATCTCTTCAATGGTCTCATCTACCTTGTTGATACTGATTTTTCTTTCAATATCCACAAGATTCTTATTACAAAGAAAAAAGAACTCGCTCTGGGTCTCAATTTCATCCAGAACCTTCTGAACAGTTACATCATCCAGGTTCAGCGTTAACCGCGTATCCTGCGAATAGGATTCATTCGCAAAAAGCTGGAAAACAGTGAGAAACATTAAAATTAGACTATTTCTCATGATTTTAAAGGCTTTTAAGGAGCATATTAATTTTATGTACTCCCAAGACAAAAATGTTTTTTTCATAGATTTGTAATGTTTAGCTTGTTCATACTCTATTTCTTAACTTTGAGGTACTTGCTAAATACTAGAGGAAAGCGTTGCAGCGTTTTCCTCTTTTTTGATAGTTAGGTTTCCGGTTGCATAGGCATTGGTTTTTAGGTTAGTTGGAGATTTATATAGGTACTAGCTTTGTTAAGGTTTGTAATAGAGTTCAATTTTTCTTTTTGTAAACGTACGATCTGGTTTTAATTCCCGGTCAAAATCCTCGAATCTGATAGGTGCTGAAAGGGTGATCAGCTTTAAGACTTCATCCAGTGTTTCGTCCTGAAAAGTGGCCATATATACATATGAATCCAATATTTCATCTTTAATAACAATCTCCACATTATACCACCTGTTAATCTTCTTTACTACCTCAGAAAAAGGTTCATTTCGGAAAATTAGTTTCCCTTCCTTCCATGCAGTAATTTTATCGACATCAACGCTAGTAATATTAGGGCTTGAGGCCCCAGCTACATAAGTGCACATTTGGTTAGGTTCCAGCAATCCGAAACTATGCGCATCGCCACCTCGTTTTCCCAATACTTCCACAGAACCGCTAACCAGAGTTACAGTGGAAATGTGATCTTCCGGATATGCCATGACATTGAATGAAGTTCCGTATGCCACCACTTCAATCTGCTCTCCTGAAACGACGAAAGGTTTCTTGTTATCGGATAGGACATCAAAATAACCTTCGCCCCTGAGAATGACCTCTCTTGTTCGCCCTTTAAATTCGATCGGAAATTTCAGAGTTGAACCTCCATTCAGCCAGCCACTTGATCCGTCTGACAGGTAGAACATCGTACGGGTTCCAAGCGGAGAAAATATCTCTGAATAGGCAGTTTTGTCCCCTGTTGGAATCACATTATTTCTATTTATAAACAGGAAAGTGACCAGTGCTATGAACAGGACTGCGGCTACTTTTGATAAAATATTAATTATCCTGGTCAATCCACTTCTTCCGGAAAAGGTAGCTGATTCTTCAAGCTTCAGTGTATGATAGATCCGGTCCAGAATCACAGAACCATCATATTCCTTAATATCAGGTTTTTCAGGTAACTCAGTCCAAATTTGCCGGTACTCTTTTCGTAAGTCATTTTCAATTCGCAAGTCTGAGAACCAAGCCAATATCGTCTCCTTATCCCCTTTCTTTGCCTTCCCTTCCAGGAATCTCCTTAGCAGCTGTTTATCAAAATCCATTCTTATCTCTTTCAAAAGCTGAGGTATGAACCCGGAAGCACACTTCTATAGTACTCCCAGATCCACACCATCCAGCACTAACCTAAAACCAAACCTAAACAACATCTTAAACCATCAGATCTATTATGCTGCTTATTATGTTAGTTCCCGTATACAATAAAAACACCCAAAAAAGAGCGTTATTTATATTTGTTACGAATAATGCAATAAGGTCTATTTCAGCGTAGAATGCTGTGTATGTATTATTTAAGAAACAGCCAGAAGAACAAAATGGTTAGCAGGTGTTCATCCAGAAAAGTTTCTTTTAGAAATGCCTTTGCGTTGGTAAGATGATTCTCGACTGTCTTTTTTGAAATATTCAGTTGATTGGAGATTTCCGCGTTTGACAATCCTTTGTTCCTACTCATTAGAAAGATGGTTTTCTGACGAGGTGACAGCTTCTCAATAATTGTGTTTGCCTTTTCCTGCAGGTCATTATACTCAACCTCGGTAAGGGTCGAATTATCAGCCGTTAGAATGGTTTCAGCAAATTTTTCAAGATGTTTTCGCTCCCTGGCCAGTTTTCTGAATCGCTTTCGGATCACATTAAAACAAATGGAGAATATCCAGGCTTCCAGGTTTTTCAGCTCTTTCAGTTTCTTCCGGTCCTTCCAGAGACTTAGAAAGACCTCCTGAACCACTCCTTCAGCATCTTCCTTGTTCTTTAAATTACTCAAAGAAAAGGCATAGACTCTCTTGTTGTACTTATCAAAGATTTGATCAAAGGAATAGGCATCTCCTCTGATCAAATTCTTAATGAGCTTATTTTCTATATTTATGTCTGACACAACAAAGGATAAGAGCTTATATTTATCAGTCAAGTAAGAATTGCATTCTCTTGTGATGCAATGATACATTAATTTTGAGTATTACCTAAGTTTTAGAGAAGAAAAGCAGCACGTTTTGAATGCATGAATCTTATCGCCAGTTTTGGAGGGACCGACCTTGTATATGAAAGTTTCAGTGCCCTGCCGGGCGCACCGCACCAAAAAAAAGCCACCCAACACACATGTTGCTGGGTGGCTTATTCAATATATTGACTAAGGATTAGCTCTTTAGGCCTGCCCCGTAGGTCCCCCAAAGTTCATGGGCACAGCCGGTCCTCCGGCTGGCTCAATGTTCTTCACGGGTCCGTGCATTTTCTCGAACTTCTCGATGTTATCGGTAAGTGCATGCAAGAGGCGTTTGGCGTGCTCCGGAGTAAGGATTACCCTGGATTTCACCTCCGCTTTAGGAATGCCCGGCATCACCCTTACAAAGTCCAGAACAAACTCCGACGATGAATGGGTAATAATGGCCAGGTTGGAATAAGTACCCTGGGCAACATCTTCCTTCAACTCGATGTTGATCTGGTTTTTCTTAGCTTTTTCAATCTTGGCATTATCGTCCATAGCTTTCAGATTTAATCCTGTGCCGGTTCAGTTACCTCTTTCTCCTCGGAGGATTCGGGGACACTCTGTCCGGAGGTAAGTCTTTCGAATTCCTCCCTGGATCCTACTACCAGGTTATTGTATATCCTGGAGCCTGTTCCTGCCGGAATCTGATGCCCAACGATCACATTCTCTTTCAATCCGTCCAGAATATCCACTTTTCCAAAGATAGCTGCTTCATTGAGCACCTTGGTTGTTTCCTGGAAGGAGGCTGCAGAGATAAAACTGTTGGTCTGCAAGGCAGCCTTGGTTATACCCTGGAGCACCTGAGAAGAGGTTGCAGGTACTGCCTCCCTTGCTTCGATTGGCTTCAGGTCCTTACGTTTCAGTACCGAATTATCGTCCCTCAGCTTACGGGCCGTAATAATCTGGCCTGACTTATAATCAACAGCATCACCCGATTCTACCACTACCTTCTTGCCATAGATCCAGTCATTCTCGTTCATAAATTCCCACTTGTCAACCACCTGCTTCTCAAGGAATTTGGTATCTCCCGGATCCACAATCTCCACCTTGCGCATCATCTGACGAACGATGATCTCAAAGTGCTTGTCGTTGATCTTTACACCCTGCATCCTGTATACTTCCTGAACCTCGTTCACAATATATTCCTGGACCTTGGTAGGTCCTTTGATAGCCAGAATGTCGGCCGGAGTAATGGCGCCATCCGAAAGGGGAATACCTGCTCTAACATAGTCGTTCTCCTGCACCAGTATCTGCTTTGAAAGCGGAACCAGGTATTTTTTCACTTCACCTGCTTTGGAGGTAATGATGATTTCACGGTTCCCCCGCTTGATCTTTCCAAATTCAACTTCGCCGTCAATCTCAGAAACAACTGCAGGATTGGATGGATTCCTTGCTTCAAACAGCTCGGTTACACGTGGCAAACCACCCGTGATGTCACCCGACTTACCAACAGCCCTGGGAATCTTTACCAGCACTTCACCTGCTTTTACCTTGTCACCTTCACCCACTGCAATGTGAGCACCTACTGGCAGGTTATAGTTCTTCACCAGTTCACCCTTGGTATTAAGAATCTTAATCAGGGGATTTTTGGTACGGTCACGGGTCTCCACAATCACTTTCTCCTTGAATCCGGTTTGTTCATCGGATTCTTCCCTGAAGGTAATACCTTCAATCACATTATCGAAGCTTACAGTACCAGCTACTTCACTTATGATAAGTGCGTTATAGGGATCCCACTCGCATATCAGACTGTTCTTCTTCACCTTGGCTCCATCCTTAATATAAAGTTTGGATCCATAAGGAATGGTATGAGTGGTCAGGGCAATGCCCGTATTCTCATCCACTATCCTCAGTTCGGCCAGACGACCGATGACGATATCTACCTTCTTTCCGGTTTCCGGATCGGTGGCAGCCACGGTACGGAGCTCCTCAATCTCTGCAATACCATCATACTTGGAAACCACATTGGATTCAGAAGTGATATTGGATGCAGTACCCCCTACGTGGAAGGTTCGCAGTGTAAGCTGTGTTCCTGGTTCACCAATGGACTGGGCTGCAATTACACCTGTGGCCTCACCCATCTGAACCATTTTACCGGTTGCCAGGTTACGTCCGTAACACTTGGCGCAGACACCCTTTTTGGATTCGCAGGTCAGTACCGAACGAATCTCCACCTGTTCGATGGGAGACTCTTCAATAACCGCAGCGATCTCCTCGGTGATTTCTTCTCCCGAGGGAATAATCAGATCCCCGGTAAGCGGATGATAGACATCATGAACTGTAGTGCGTCCCAGGACCCGCTCGTACAGGGTCTCTACCACCTCTTCATTCTTCTTAATGGCCGAGGCCACCAATCCGCGAAGTGTTCCGCAATCGGGCTCCTGAATGATCACATCCTGTGATACATCCACCAGACGACGTGTAAGGTAACCGGCATCAGCAGTTTTCAGAGCCGTGTCAGCCAGACCTTTACGGGCACCGTGAGTAGAGATAAAATATTCAAGTACCGACAATCCCTCTTTAAAGTTCGAGAGAATCGGGTTCTCAATAATTTCAGATCCTGTGGAACCGGATTTCTGCGGTTTGGCCATCAGACCACGCATTCCTGAGAGCTGACGAATTTGCTCCTTGGAACCCCTCGCACCCGAGTCAAGCATCATGTATACCGGGTTGAATCCCTGTTTGTCGGAGCTCAACTGCTTCATGAGTGTTTGGGTCAGCCTCGCATTGGTGTGCGTCCAGATATCAATGATCTGGTTATAGCGTTCGTTGTTTGTAATCACACCCATGTTGTAACTTCCAACCACATCATCCACCTGTGAGTAGCCATCGACCACAAACGTTTCCTTCTCAGTGGGAATGATTACATCGTCCAGGTTAAAGGAGAGTCCTCCTTTAAAGGCCATGCCATAACCCAGGCTCTTGATATCATCCAGGAACTTGGCTGTCTTGGCAGTACCTGTAATTTTCAAAACGCGGCCAATGATGTCACGAAGCGATTTCTTGGTAAGAAGTTCATTGATGAAACCGATCTCCTCGGGTACAAATTCATTGAACAGTACACGGCCCACTGTGGTTTCTATGAGTTCGGTTTCTCCGTTCTCAGTTCCAAGTTTAGGTATCCTTACCTTAATAATTGTATGCAGGTCCACACCCTTCTCGTTATAGGCGATAGTCACCTCTTCGGCAGAATAGAAAAGCATTCCCTCACCTTTCACCGGATCGTTTTTCATGGACCGCTTGGCCTTGGTAATGTAATAAAGACCCAGAACCATGTCCTGTGATGGTACTGCAATAGGTGCACCGTTAGCAGGATTCAGAATGTTATGCGAAGCCAGCATCAGGATCTGTGCTTCAAGTACAGCCGCATTTCCAAGAGGCAGGTGAACAGCCATCTGGTCGCCATCGAAGTCAGCGTTAAATGCAGTACATACCAGCGGATGCAGCTGAATAGCTTTTCCTTCAATCAATTTAGGCTGAAAAGCCTGGATACCCAGTCTGTGCAGGGTTGGAGCACGGTTGAGCAGCACCGGGTGTCCCTTCAGTACATTCTCCAGAATATCCCAGACTACCGGATCCTTGCGATCCACAATTTTCTTGGCCGATTTCACTGTCTTTACAATACCACGTTCGATCAGTTTTCGGATGATAAAGGGTTTGTAAAGTTCTGCAGCCATATCTTTTGGAAGCCCGCACTCGTGCAGTTGCAATTCGGGACCAACTACAATCACCGAACGGGCAGAATAATCCACACGTTTACCAAGCAGGTTCTGACGGAAACGTCCCTGCTTTCCTTTTAAACTGTCTGAAAGTGATTTAAGCGGGCGGTTCGCATCTGTCTTCACCGCATTTGCCTTCCGTGAGTTATCGAAAAGAGAATCAACTGCTTCCTGAAGCATGCGTTTCTCATTCCTCAAAATAACCTCGGGAGCTTTAATCTCGATCAGTCGTTTCAAACGGTTGTTCCGGATAATTACCCGGCGGTACAGGTCGTTCAGATCGGAAGTGGCAAAACGTCCCCCATCCAGAGGCACCAGAGGCCTCAATTCTGGTGGAATCACAGGCACTACCTTTACGATCATCCATTCCGGGCGGTTTACCCCCTTGGATGCACGGAAAGCCTCAACTACCTGAAGGCGCTTCAAAGCTTCGTTCTTACGTTGTTGTGAAGTCTCTGTACTGGCCTTGTGTCTTAAGGAATAAGAAAGTTCATCCAGGTTAAGTCTCGAAAGCAGTGAATGCAAACCTTCCGCACCCATACCTGCAATAAACTTATCCGGATGATCATCTTCAAGCAGCTGGTTCTCCTTGGGCAAACTTGCCAGGATATCCAGGTATTCATCTTCTGTAAGAAAATCCAGGTAATTTACCCCGTCGGCTTGCTTGATACCCGGATTGATCACCACGTACCTTTCGTAGTATATGATCGAATCGAGCTTTTTTGTGGGCAATCCAAGCAGATAGCCTATCTTATTGGGAAGTGAACGGAAATACCAGATATGAGCCACGGGGACCACCAGTGAGATGTGTCCCATCCTTTCGCGACGTACCTTTTTCTCAGTCACTTCAACACCACAACGGTCACAGACAATTCCCTTGTAACGGATGCGCTTGTATTTACCGCAATGACACTCGTAATCCTTCACGGGTCCGAAAATCCTTTCACAAAACAGGCCATCTCTTTCCGGCTTATAGGTCCGGTAATTGATGGTTTCAGGCTTAAGGACTTCTCCACTGGACCGTTCCAGGATTTCTTCGGGAGATGCCAATCCGATGGAAATCTTGGTAAAACTACTGCTTTTTATTTTGCTGTCTTTCCTGAATGACATATATGCTATTATTTATCGTTTCAAATACTTTTTCTGATCAGGCCGAAGCCTGTAAGAGCAGATTAAACCAGGTTCATGCTGAGTCCGAGTCCACGCAATTCATGCAGGAGCACATTCAGCGATTCCGGAATTCCGGGTGTGGGCATGGGCTCGCCTTTTACAATGGCTTCATAAGCCTTAGCCCTGCCAATCACATCGTCTGACTTAACGGTCAGGATCTCCTGAAGGATATTGGCAGCTCCAAATGCCTCCAATGCCCATACTTCCATCTCACCAAATCGCTGTCCTCCAAACTGGGCCTTACCACCCAGGGGCTGTTGCGTAATGAGCGAGTACGGACCGATGCTCCTTGCATGCATCTTATCTTCGACCATGTGTCCGAGCTTCAGCATGTAAATCACACCTACCGTAGCCGGCTGGTCAAAACGTTCACCGGTACCACCGTCAAAAAGGAAGGTCTTGCCATATCTGGGAACTCTTGCTTCATCAGTGAGCTCATTGATCTGGTCGATTTTGGCTCCGTCAAAAATGGGAGTTGCAAATTTCTTATCCAGCTTCAATCCGGCCCAACCAAGAACCGTCTCGTAAATCTGACCAAGGTTCATCCTGGAGGGCACACCCAGCGGATTCAATACAATATCCACTGGAGTTCCGTCTTCCAGGAAAGGCATATCTTCCGAACGCACGATCTTAGCTACTATACCCTTGTTACCATGACGGCCGGCCATCTTATCTCCAACAGTTATCTTACGCTTCTTGGCCACATATACCTTGGCAAGCTGGATAATACCGGTGGGCAATTCATCCCCACTGGTAATGCTGTGCTTTTTCCGCTTGTACAGTCCGTCTATCTCCTTGAACTTAATAATATAGTTATGCAGAAGATCCCTGATCAGATCATTCTTATGCTTATCGGTGGTCCATTTCAGTGGATTCACATTCATGTAATCCAACTCTATAAGCTGCTTCTGGGTGAATTTGGTTCCCTTGGGAATCACATCCACACTCAGGAAGTCCTTCACTCCCTGCGAAGTTTTTCCATTGACCAGTTCAAAAAGCTTTTCAATAAGCTGAGCTTTTATTTCAGCAATATCTCTGTTATAGTTTTCCTCGATTTTCTCAAGAATCTGCTTAGTAGCCGGCCTTGATTTCCGCTCCTTCATGGTGCGGGAGAACAGCTTCTTATCAATCACAACCCCATAGAGAGAAGGTCCTGCTTTCAGAGATGCATCCTTCACGTCCCCGGCCTTATCTCCGAAGATAGCCCTGAGCAATTTTTCTTCCGGTGAAGGATCCGATTCACCCTTGGGAGTGATCTTTCCAATAAGGATATCTCCGGGGGTCACCTCGGCTCCAATCCTGATCAGGCCGTTCTCATCCAGGTTTTTGGTGGCCTCTTCACTCACATTGGGAATGTCAGATGTAAGTTCTTCCAGACCCCTCTTTGTATCCCTCACTTCGAGTACATACTCATCCACGTGAATGGAGGTGAAAACATCTTCTCTCACCAAACGATCCGATACCACAATGGCATCCTCAAAGTTATATCCTTTCCAGGGCATGAAAGCCACCATCAGGTTCCGGCCAAGAGCAAGTTCACCCTGCTGAGTGGCATATCCCTGAGTAAGAATGTCCCCCTTATTGAGTTTTTGTCCTCTGCGAACAATGGGATTCAGGTTTACACAGGTATTCTGATTGGTCTTCCTGAATTTGGGAAGTTTGTAACGTTTGATGTCATCGTCAAAACGCACAAATTTCTCTTCTTCACCACGCTCATATCTGACTACAATTTCGTTGGCATCCACAAATTCAACCACTCCGTTCTCCTCAGCCCTCACCTGCAGCCTGGAATCGCGAACCACATTTCTCTCGATCCCGGTTCCCACAATGGGAGATTCGGGGTAGATCAGCGGAACTGCCTGGCGCATCATGTTCGATCCCATCAGTGCCCTGTTGGCATCATCGTGCTCCAGGAAGGGAATCAGCGAAGCAGCAATGGAAGCGATCTGGTTTGGAGCAACGTCCATCAGGACCACATCATCCTTCTCTGCCAGGGGATAATCAGCCTCATACCTGGCCTTTACCTTGGGATTCACGAAGGTTCCATCGGCATTCAGAGGTGCATTTGCCTGTGCAATAAGCTTGTCTTCCTCTTCTTCAGCACTCAGGTAAATGACACCCTTGTTGGAAAGCTCTACCTTTCCGGCTTCAGTTTTTCTGTAAGGAGTCTCAATAAATCCAAGGTCGCTGATACGTGCAAATACGCACAGGGAGGAAATCAGGCCAATGTTCGGACCCTCAGGGGTCTCAATGGGACAGAGTCTTCCATAATGTGTATAGTGTACGTCACGTACCTCGAAACCAGCCCTTTCCCTGGAAAGACCACCCGGTCCGAGTGCCGACATCCGACGCTTATGGGTCATCTCGGCCAGTGGATTGGTCTGATCCATGAACTGAGACAGCTGGTTGGTACCAAAGAATGAATTGATCACTGAAGAAAGAGTCTTCGAATTAATCAGGTCGGTAGGGGTAAATACCTCGTTATCACGAACATTCATGCGCTCACGGATGGTTCTGGCCATACGGGCAAGACCTACGCTGAACTGGTTCATCAACTGCTCTCCAACGGTCCGTACCCTCCGGTTACTCAGGTGGTCGATATCGTCCACATCGGTTTTTGAGTTGATCAGTTCTATGAGATATTTGATGATCTGGATGATATCTTCACGGGTTAATACCCTCTGCTCTACATCTGTATCAAGCTGTAGCTTTTTATTCAACCTGTAACGCCCAACTTCTCCCAGGTCATACCTCTTATCGGAGAAGAAGAGTTTATCGATTACGTCCCTGGCGGTGGGCTCGTCCGGTGGTTCAGCATTCCTCAGCTGCCTGTAAATATGCATCACCGCTTCCTTCTCCGAGTTACACGGGTCTTTCTGAAGCGTATTATATATAATGGCAAAATCGGAAATATTTGCTGTCTCCTTATGAAGGAGAATGGTCTTGGCACCTGAATCGATGATCTCTTCCACATGCTCGTTCTCCAGGACGGTCTCCCTGTCAATGATGACCTCGTTCCGCTCAATGGATACTACCTCCCCAGTATCTTCATCCACAAAATCCTCAATCCAGCTTTTCAGAACCCTTGCAGCCAGTTTGCGGCCCACGAGTTTTTTCAATCCGGTTTTCGAAACCTTCACCTCGTCGGCAAGGCCGAAAATCTCCAGCACGTCCTTGTCACTCTCATAGCCAATAGCCCTGAGGAGTGTAGTAACAGGTAATTTTTTCTTACGATCGATATAAGCGTACATCACATTGTTGATGTCGGTGGCAAATTCGATCCAGGATCCCTTAAAGGGAATAATCCGTGCGGAATAGAGCTTGGTCCCGTTGGCATGAACACTCTGGCCGAAAAAGACTCCGGGAGAACGGTGCAACTGTGAAACAACAACTCTTTCTGCTCCATTAATAATGAATACTCCCCTTTCTGTCATGTAGGGCACAGTACCCAGGTATACATCCTGGATTACCGTATCAAAATCCTCGTGCTCGGGATCCGTACAGTAGAGTTTCAATTTAGCTTTAAGGGGTACACTGAAAGTGAGGCCCCTTTCGATACACTCGTCAATGGAGTAACGAGGTGGATCGATCGTGTAATCGATAAACTCCAGAACAAAATTGTTCCTGGTATCTGTTATTGGAAAATTATCCTGAAAAACCTGGAAGAGTCCTTCCACTTTTCTGAATTCAGGTGTGGTTTCCAGTTGAAAGAAATCACGAAATGATTTCAGTTGAACTTCCAGAAAATCAGGGTATTCCAGCTGATTCTTAATGGAAGCAAAACTAATTCGGTCTTGATTTGTATGTGGCATTGACATCGCGTTTTAATCCGTGGATTAAGGTATGAATTATTAAACTGCAAAAAGGCTTAGACCCTTGATTGCAAGGATCTAAACCTGTAAGTGGATAATGCGATTGCCCTATTATTTAAGCTCAACTTCTGCTCCAGCTTCTTCTAATTGGGTTTTGAGAGACTCTGCCTCATCCTTGCTTACACCTTCTTTTACAGGTGCAGGTGAGGAATCAACAACTGCTTTAGCTTCTTTCAGTCCGAGTCCGGTCAGTTCCTTAACAAGTTTTACAATCTGCAACTTGGCTCCGCCGGGAGCTTTAAGGATCACATCAAATTCGGTCTTTTCTTCAGCGCCAGCGCCTTCTCCGCCAGCAGCGGGACCAGCAACAGCAACTGCTGCAGCAGCAGGCTCGATACCATGCTCTTCTTTAAGAACATCGAGCAATTCATTAACTTCTTTAACGGTCAGTTCGACCAACTGATCAGCAATTTTTTTAACGTCAGCCATTTCTATTAATTTTTAATGTGTTTAATTTTCTTTTTCTGATAAAGTTTGCAGAGCGCCAGCTAATCTGGAACCTCCCGATGCCAGTGCAGACACCAGGTTTATTGCAGGTGACTGTAGCAACATGGCCAGATCGCCAAGCAACTCATCTTTCGATTTAATATTGGAGAGTGCTTCCAGCTGATCATCTCCGATATAGATGGATTCCTCCACGAAAGCGGCCTTAAGGACCGGCTTCTCCATGGTTTTTCTGAACTCCTTGATCAGCTTGGCAGGTGCATTACCTGTCTCGCAGAACATAATAGAAGTTGAATCCTTCAATACATCGTAAAGATCATTAAAATCGCCTTCTGATTTCTCCATTGCTTTTCGGAGTAATGTATTCTTGACAACCAGCAATGAGACCTCCTTCTCAAAACACTTCCTTCTAAGGTTTGATGTTTCTTCTGCGTTAAGCTCAGAAATATCAGTAAGATAGAAATGCTTTGTGTCGTTCAGCCTTTCTGCAAGGTTAGCAATGATTACATCCTTTTCTTCTCTTCTCATCGTATTGAGACACTTTAGCGATTATTATTCTTCGATAGCTTTAGAATCTATCTTAACTCCGGGACTCATGGTACTGGACAGATAGATACTTTTGATATAGGTTCCCTTTGCTGCACTTGGTTTTAGCTTGATGATCGTTTGTACAAACTCACGAGCATTCTCAGCCAACTTCTCTGCAGTAAAGGATACTTTACCAATAGAGGTATGGATGATACCGTATTTGTCTACTTTGAAATCGATTTTACCCATCTTCACATCTTTCACCGCTTTACCGATTTCCATGGTAACCGTACCGCTTTTAGGATTAGGCATCAGACCCCTGGGACCCAGTACACGACCGAGTTTACCAACCTTAGCCATTACCGGAGGCATGGTGATGATTACATCTACATCGGTCCAACCACCCTGGATTTTCTCGACATAGTCATCAAGCCCCACATAATCGGCTCCGGCTTCTTTTGCCTCATCTTCCTTATCCGGAGTACATAGAACCAGTACTTTGATCTCTTTACCCGTTCCATGGGGAAGGGTAACAACACCACGTACCATCTGGTTGGCTTTCCTCGGATCCACACCCAAACGAACATCGATATCCACCGATGCATCAAATTTGGCACTGGTCATCTCCTTCACTAATCCTGCAGCCTCACCAATTGTATATTGACGGTCCTTATCTAACTTTTCTAAAGCTAACTTCCTGTTTTTAGTAAGTTTACTCATTTTTAAAACGAATTAATTGTTAGACGGAAATTCACCTTGAATAGTAATTCCCATACTCCTTGCGGTACCGGCAACCATTCTCATAGCAGACTCTACTGTAAACGCATTGAGGTCGGGCATCTTTGCTTCAGCAATCTGGCGTACCTGATCCCAGGAAACGCTGGCTACCTTTTCCCGGTTGGATTCGGCCGATCCTTTTTTGATCCTGGCCATTTCCAGCAGCTGAACTGCCACCGGGGGAGTTTTCACGATAAAATCAAAAGATTTATCGGAATACACGGTAATGATCACTGGCAAGAGCTTCCCGGCCTGCTCCTGGGTTCTGCCATTAAACTGCTTGCAGAACTCCATAATGTTGACACCTTTAGCACCCAGTGCGGGTCCTACCGGAGGGGATGGATTAGCAGCTCCACCCCTGATTTGCAACTTGATTAAGCCTTCTACTTCTTTTGCCATTTTATTTAACTATTTATATACTTACCGCTTACAACAACCTTCGACAACCATACAGGAAGCATTCATGGATATATCATTGCCTGGAAATTGTAATCTTTTTATTTTCTACTTTCAACTTTCGACTTTCGACTATTACCCATCTTTTTCCACCTGCATAAAGCTCAATTCCAGCGGGGTCTTGCGACCAAAAATCTTCACCATCACTTTAAGCTTTTTCTTCTCATCATTCACCTCTTCGATGATGCCGGTAAAACTATTGAACGGACCGTCAATCACCTTCACAGATTCACCCACGAAAAACGGTACGGTGATCTCCTCATCACTGGCAGTCAGTTCATCCACCTTACCAAGGATTCTGTTCACTTCTGCGGGCCTTAGTGGTGTTGGCATCTGGTCTTTTTCAGAGCCCAGAAAACCGATAATATTGGGGATGTTTCTAAGGATGTGCGGAATCTCTCCTGTCAATGCAGCCTCAACCAGCACATACCCGGGAAAATAATTACGCTCTTTGCTGATTTTTTTGCCGTTACGGATCTGGTACACCTTCTCCGTCGGAATCAACACCTGTTCGATATAGTCCTGCAGGTTTAACCTGCTAATTTCACTTTCAAGGTACTCTTTGGCTTTCCTCTCCTTACCACCTATGGCCCTGAGAACGTACCACTTCTTTTCCAAACTACTCATGGATTACACTAATTTATAGATGCCTTCAAGGATTTTCTGAAATGAAATATCCATGGCGAAGACTATCAAGGCAAAAATCAGAGATGCAACCATGACAACCAGTGCACTGCTCTGTAAATCTTTCCAGGTTGGCCAGGTTACCTTATGGACCAACTCATTATAGGATTCCTTCAGATAGCTAATAATTTTCTTCATCTCATTTTCTATTTGGCACGGGAGGAGCGACTCGAACGCCCGACACCTGGTTTTGGAGACCAGTGCTCTACCAACTGAGCTACACCCGTGTACTTATATATCAAAATAGAGAAGCCGGGTTCATATTATACGACCCGAGCTCTCTATTATATTAAGTATGGTAAAGCTATTCGTCAATCTTAATTACCTGACCGGCACCTACAGTCCTTCCACCTTCGCGAATTGCAAAACGGAGGCCTACGTTGATGGCCACGGGGTAGATCAACTTAACTGTGATTTCCACATCATCCCCGGGCATAACCATTTCAGTTCCTTCAGGAAGCTGGATTTCACCGGTAACGTCCAATGTTCTCAGGTAAAACTGGGGACGATAGTTATTGTGGAAAGGAGTATGGCGTCCACCTTCTTCTTTCTTAAGCACATAAACCTGTGCTTTGAACTCGGTATGAGGAGTGATCGAACCGGGTTTGGCAATAACCATTCCCCTTTTGATCTCCTTCTTATCAATACCACGAAGCAGCAGGCCAACGTTGTCACCAGCTTCTCCCCTGTCAAGGATCTTGCGGAACATCTCCACACCAGTTACAACTGTTTTCTTACCTTCTGCACCAAGACCGATCAGGTTCATCTCGTCACCAGTATTTACCACACCAGTTTCTATCCTACCTGTTGCTACAGTACCACGTCCGGTGATTGAGAATACGTCCTCAACGGGCATAAGGAAATCTTTTTCAATTTCACGGGGAGGGATGGGGATATACTCATCCACAGCTTCCATCAGTTCCATTACCTTGTCTTCCCACTTGTCTTCACCGTTCAGTGCTCCAAGAGCAGAACCATGAATTACGGGAGCATTGTCACCGTCAAATTCATAGAAGTCAAGCAATTCACGTATTTCCATTTCAACAAGCTCGAGGAGTTCATCATCATCAACCATGTCAACTTTGTTCAGGAATACAACGATTTTAGGTACGTTTACCTGGCGGGCCAGAAGGATGTGCTCCCTGGTCTGAGGCATAGGACCATCAGTTCCTGCTACTACGATGATTGCTCCGTCCATCTGAGCAGCACCCGTAACCATGTTCTTCACATAGTCAGCGTGTCCGGGACAGTCAACGTGCGCATAGTGGCGGTTTGCTGTCTGATATTCAACGTGAGCGGTGTTGATTGTAATACCACGCTCTTTTTCTTCCGGCGCATTGTCAATAGAGTCAAAATCCCTGATTTCAGAGAGACCCTTTTTTGCAAGAACCTGAGTAATAGCAGCGGTCAATGTGGTTTTACCGTGGTCAACGTGACCAATAGTTCCAATATTGACGTGCGGTTTGGACCTATCAAATTTTTCCTTAGCCATAACTTCTTTAATTAATTTGCTACTTGTTTACTTTATTACTTTTTTAACATTTATTGAGCCAATGCCGGGAATTGAACCCGGGACCTCTTCCTTACCAAGGAAACGCTCTACCCCTGAGCTACATCGGCTTACTCAAGGTTTGAGCGGGAAACGAGGCTCGAACTCGCGACCCCAACCTTGGAAGGGTTGTGCTCTACCAACTGAGCTATTCCCGCTTATTTACTCCAGGGAGTAAGTTCGTGGGGAGAGAAGGATTACTCGAAACCTTCTGTTTCTCGTGAGCTCGCCTTTCAGGCTCGGTTCGAACCTTATACACTTGCTAACAAGAACTCCCTCCATTACGATTAGTAATGGTGGGGAGAGAAGGATTCGAACCTCCGAAGTCGTACGACAGTAGATTTACAGTCTACCCCAGTTGGCCACTTTGGTATCTCCCCGACAATTCAATATGTAAATGAACTATTATAAAGATCAGAGCCGATGGAGGGATTCGAACCCCCGACCTGCTGATTACAAATCAGCTGCTCTGACCAACTGAGCTACATCGGCATAGTAAGAACGTCAATGAATTATACCCTCCAAAATCGGTTCGCAAATGTATGAATATTTTAATTAGATCACAAAAAATAATATCTCTTTTTTATATGGCATAAAAAAAGCTGCCGAAGCAGCCTTTTTTACCAGTTTTTTAAAGGGCTATTTCTTCCTGATTTTCTCCTTTCGTTTTACCAATTGTCTCTTCAAAGCATCGATTGACAGATCGGTTGCTTCTTCAAAGGTTTTACACTGTTTTTTTGCAAAAACAGACTGTCCTTTCACATCAAGTTTAATCTCCACGAGCTTATTCTCCCTATCAGCCGTATCTTTATTGAGCCTGAGGAAGACTTCCGCGCCCAAAATGTCATCATAAACATTTGGCAGTTTCTTCACTTTCGAGTTTACGAATTCCACGAGTTTCTGATCAGCGTCAAATCGAATCGAATGCATTTTGATATTCATAGGCACCTCCTTCTTTTTAGGCCCTTGGATGGGCCTGATTATAAATAGACTTCAACTTCTTAAACGTATTATGAGTGTATACCTGGGTAGCGGAAAGGTTCGCATGTCCAAGCAATTCTTTGATGGCATTCAGGTCTGCCCCACTGTTCAGCATATGTGTGGCAAAGGTATGCCGAAGCACATGGGGGCTTTTCTTATCCAGGGTGGTTACCATGGCCAGGTAGCTGTTGACGATCCTGTAAACCAGTTTCTCATACACCGGCCTTCCCTTTCCTGTAACAATCAGACGGTCTTCCCCCGGATCCTTCACCACATCCTTCCTGAGGAGCAGATATTGCTCAATGGATCGGGTCAGATTCTCATTAAGAGGAATGATGCGTTCCTTGCTCCTCTTGCCTTCCACTTTCAGACTTTTTCCAGGAAGATTTACCGCCATAGTGGTCAGCCCGATTAACTCACTCCTGCGCATTCCGGTCTGATAAAGCAAATCCAGCACCAGCCTGTTCCTGATCCCTTCAAAATCGTCTCCGAAATCAAAATCATCCAGCAGCTGATCCATCTTTGCTTCTTCCACAAAGGCAGGAACCCGCTTATTGAGTTTGGGTTTGAGGACCCTGTCCAGAGGATTTGAGTCCAGCTCTCCAAGCCGGATCAGGTATTTACAGTAAGTTCTGAGTGAAGTTAGTTTTCGATGCACAGATCTGGAACTGTAACCGGCATCCATGAGGTAGACCACCCAGGACCGAATGGTCTTATATTGCAAATCCATGCCCTCTTTGTCATTGTCCTGACAGAAAGCATGGAATTGATTTAAGTCGTTCTGGTAAGCTTTGATGGTATGGCTGGCATACCTAAGCTCGGCCTGCAGGTATTCTAAAAAATCATTAATCCTGGTCATGGGCAGCATTCATATATCTGCCAAAACTCCCGGATATTAATCCTCTTGCTGCTGCAATTGCTGAATATAGATGGCCTTGAGTTTTTGCTGGCGCTTAGTTACAGAAGGTTTTGCATAGGCCTGACGGCTTCTGAGTTCCTTCACCACACCTGTCTTCTCAAACTTACGCTTGAATTTTTTAATAGCCCTCTCAATATTCTCACCCTCTTTAATGGGAATTACAATCATTTCAATCTGTTTTAAATTTTGAGCCGCAAATTTAGAAATTCATATCCTAATATTCAACTAAACCCGATACTTTTTTAAGTAGACTGGAAATGACAGCAGTAATCTTATATCTATTTTCCTGGAGTATTGGCAAATTTTTCTCTATCTCTTCAATAAAAATAGAAAAAAAAGAAGTGAATGGCAACACCAAAACAGAATTACCCCTCAGGCTTAACAATTTTTATGATTTGAATTAACAATTTCCATGTCTCATCAGGTGAAGAGATTTATATTTGATAATTCTCTTCCTATCTCCTGAATTCCCATGAATATTCTTTTAACTTGAGCTGCGGATGGTTTTTTCCTGCCATGGACATATTGAGACAGCAGTGTTTCATTCATCCCTATTCTCTTAGCCAAAAACTTAGCATTAATAACCCGATAGTACTGGAAGAACTGTTTAAGGTCTATTTCAAATTCAATATTACTCTCCGTAACCAAGCTTTTCTGATCTACCAAATAAAGATTCATCGCCTCAACTGAGTTGTGAAGCAATTCGGTGAAAGATACCCCTGTTGTAAAAACCGGGTAATTCTCACTATATGCAGAAAAACCTGTATCTGTTTTTTCCACGATCAATTTGGTTTTCTTCTTAAGCGTCTTCATTTCAGCCCAGCATCTTTTAATATTCTGTTTTCAAGTCCTTTTCCCATCTCCTGGCTTCCATGGTTTGGGAAGATTATAGTTCCAGTTTTGACATTATGATTAAGTTTCATATGTGATCCTTTCTGAGATACCACATACCAGCCATCTCTTTTAAGAATCCTGAGCAGTTCAGAACACTTCATATGTGAGATTTGCTGCGCATACAAAAGTAAATAATTATTTACCTAATTCAAAATAGGGACCTATCCGCTCAAGCGTAGAATCCTCCAGAATATGGTTCTCCCGCAATTCCCCTAGGGAGGTAATATCTTTCTTAAAATCCCGGTATTCCACCAGGGTTTTTACCTCATCCAGATCCAGGTAAGGATGACGCAGCAAATCACGAAAGGAGGCACTGTCGATGCGGATTTTCCTGACAACACTTGTGTCTATAACGATCCTGTCACTGATCAGATCCAGGGTCTCCGGCTTCATACCGTAAACCTCACTCAACTGTTCCACCATGACAAATCCCCCCAACAGGTTCCTGTATTTTATAATACGTCCTGCAAATACGGGCCCGATTCCGGGAAGGGGAAGCAGCTGAGCTGAGTCGGCCCGGTTAATGTTAATTGGGGATTGGGGAACAGTGATCGGGGATTGGGGAACAGTGATTGGGGATTGGGGAACAGTGATTGGGGAACGGTGTGATCCGGAAGCAGCATCTGCTATGGAATCGGCCCTGGCCAGGGCGGCCATCAGGGCATTATATTCCTTTTCGAACTCTTCCATGCCAGCCGGCTCTCTGCCGGGAAGAAGCTGGACCCCGATCCTGATCAAAACAGACAGGATCAGTAAAAAGGAAAGCACAATCAGGGCCCGCTGCTCACCGCGGGGCAACATATAAATCTCCCGTAAAAGTTTTTTGATCATCCAGGGTTTAATGTGACAGGCAGCCACATATCGCCCTGAAATCTATTGTTAATTGAGAGAGCTCATCCTCCGATGGATGGAAAAAGAGTGATCACTTTGCTGTAAACGCCCAGTGCAAAGAGCAGGGCAATGGCCAGGGGGGCCACAAATTTTACCAAGAACATAAAAAGTCTGTAATACCCTGTCTTATAAGATCCATCGCTTGAAAGTTCCTTTGTGCATGTGTCTTTGGCAAGAAACCAGCCAATGAAAATAACAATGAAGAATCCTCCCAGCGGGAGCAGAAGATCCGGAGAAGAGTTAAAGACTCCGAATACCTTTGGTGATATGGTACAGAGAATTCCCAGAAAGCCCACAGAGATCATGGCCAGGATGGCAGCACGTTTCCTTGTCATATTAAGTTGCTCCGAAAAGTAAGCTACGATCACTTCCAGTACCGAAATGGTTGAAGTGATGGCGGCAAAACAGAGCAGCAGAAAAAACATAAATGCCCAGATGAGTCCGCCAGACATATTCTGAAAGATCACTGGCAGTGTGATATAAACCAGTTCGGGGCCTTCACCGGGATTGATCCCAAAGGCAAATACAGCCGGGAAGATTGCAAGTCCGGCAATAATAGCAATGAAAGTGTCGGCAAAAGCCACGTTAACAGCTGTGTTGGCCAGGTTTTCTTTTTTCTGGATATAGGATCCGTAGGTGATCAGGGTTCCCATTCCAATGGAAAGTGAAAAGAAGGCCTGTCCCAGGGCTTCGATAATGATTTTGACCGGAGCCCCCTTAATGGTGGAGAAATCGGGTTTCAACAGGAAGACCAATCCTTCCCTTGCCCCATCAAGGGTTACGGACCTGACTACCAGGACAAGTAACAGAACCAGCAAAATGGGCATCAGGATTTTCGCATATTTTTCAATCCCGTTCTTCACTCCGGAGATCACAATGTATCCGGTAAAGAACATCATAACCACAAACCAGATGATCGGTCTCCACATTCCTTCCACAAAGGAATTATAATGTCCGCTGAAGAAGTTCATTGTCTCCTCGGTGGACATTTCACTGAAGCCAATCTTGCCGGAGGTGAGCATCCATTTCACCGACTGAACCAGGTATTCCAGGGTCCAGCCTGCCACCACCGTATAAAATGCTAATATGATAAAAGCAGAAACAACTCCCAGCAGGCCAATCAGGTGCCATTTTTTACCGGGAGCTATTTTCTTGAAAGCGCCTACAGGGTTCAGCTGGGCAGATCTTCCAATCACAAATTCAGACATCATCACCGGGATTCCTATGGCTGCAATGAAAACAAGGTAGATAAGCAAAAACGCTCCTCCCCCATTCTGTCCCGCCACATAGGGAAACCTCCAGATATTTCCAAGTCCGATGGCCGATCCGGCTGCTGCCGCAATTACCCCGAACTTGCTGCTGAAGCTGTCCCGTTCAGCGCTTCCGCCCTGTATCATCTTTCGACTAACGACTATTAAAGTCTGTCAATACAGTTCAGATCTTCAAAAGCCACCTTCATGCGCTCAATCATGGATTTTTCACCTTCTCTGAGCCAGGCCCTGGGATCATAGAACTTCTTGTTAGGTTTATCTGCTCCCCCGGGATTGCCGATCTGTCCCTGCAGATAGTCATGATTTTTGGCCTCAAACCTACGAACGCCATCCCATGCGGCCCACTGAGTATCCGTATCTATATTCATTTTAATCACACCGTAACCAATGGCTTCACGAATTTCTTCCTGGGTGGATCCGGATCCACCGTGAAATACAAAGAACAGGGGCTTCTTATCCAGTCCGTACTTCTCCTCCACATACTTCTGTGAATTATCAAGGATCTTGGGAGTCAGTTTCACATTACCCGGCTTATAAACGCCATGAACATTTCCGAAGGAAGCCGCAATGGTAAAGTTGTCACTTACTTTAGAAAGCTCTTCATAAGCATAAGCCACGTCTTCGGGCTGGGTATAAAGCAGTGAATTATCCACATCCGTATTGTCCACACCGTCTTCTTCACCACCGGTTACACCAAGCTCAATTTCCAGGGTCATCCCGATCTTGCTCATGCGCTCCAGGTATTTCTTGGAGATGGCTATATTTTCCTCCAGAGGCTCCTCCGACAGGTCAAGCATATGGGAGCTGAAAAGCGGCTTCCCCCACCTTTCAAAATGCTTTTCACCGGCGTCAAGTAAACCGTCGATCCAGGGAAGGAGTTTCTTGGCTGCATGGTCGGTATGCAGCACAACAGCTACCCCATACTCTTCAGCCATGTAATGAACATGCTTTGCTCCGCTAACCGCACCGGCAATGGCAGCTTTCTGATTCTCATTGGAGAGTCCTTTTCCTGCGAAAAAGACCGCACCTCCGTTGGAGAACTGGATCATTACAGGGGAGTTTACCTCTTTGGCAGACTCGATCACTGCATTTACAGAGTTAGTTCCCACCACATTTACAGCAGGAATGGCATATTCGTTTTGCTTGGCAATGCCAAACAACTTCTGAAGGTCTTCGCCGGTTACAACACCAGGCTTAATTACATCTAAAATCTTATTGGACATGATCTGAATTAATTAAAACG
>JBDLIM010000019.1:0-53002 GCA_039714915.1 Bacteroidota bacterium | reverse complement strand
TTTGCAATTAATATTGACTCGATTAGTTCCACCACACATGGTCTGTACTACAGTTTCTCCAGGTATGAATATGGAAGTGTATTGAATATCAATGATGAACCAGATAGCTTAAGGGCAAATACCCTTTGGGATGAATATGATATTGAGAATCCTTATAATCCCAGTGATTCAGTGGAAACGATTATTTATCAGATTCACCCCTATATTTCAATCAAGAATTGCCCCGGTAGCGACACTACCATTATTATCAAGGTTAATCCGGAGCCAAGAATGGATGTATCCCAGAGTGATACGGCGGTATGCTTTGACTGGGGTTATTCGCTTCCAATGTCTTCGGAAATAAGTTCAACTACCGGACAGCTGCAATACAGCCTGATGACTGAAGGTTATGATGTGGGCGCAGTGAGCGGGGTGCCAAATAACTATTTTTCAGATATTGTGAACCTGGGACAGGACAGTGTGATCAACAACGGAGATTCAATTGAGGATGTAACTTATCTGTTCACTCCATTCATAGAAAATGCAAGATCCTCGGGTCATTGTTATGGGGTGGTAAAAGAGCCTGTAATTGTCAGAGTAGCTCCGGAACTAAAGGGATTCCTGGAAGCTGATACGGCCATTGGTGGTTGGGAGATCTGGTGTAACGGGGACTTATCTGATACCATTCATTCCAACATCGAGGGTGGCTTCTACGAGCAGCCCTACGACTTTAACTGGGATACGGATGGAGGTTCGTATGGTTCCCTGGATCAGAATGATTCAATTCAATATGACCTCACAATAGGTAAATACTGGTTTACCGCGGAGGATGTACTCGGTTGCGGACCAGTTACCGACACTCTTGAGATTGAGGAACCTCCTCCATATAGTGTTGAGGTCGATATAACTGAGCCTGCCACATGTGAGGATTGGTCTGGAGCCATTGATATTACACCTTCTGGGAGCACTCCGGCTTATGAATATTATTGGAGATCGATTGGCTGGGATGCTACTACCCAGGATCTGTTGAATATACCTAGCGGACCCTATGAGCTATTAATTACAGATGTGAATGGGTGTACTTATGATAGTAGTTATGAAGTACACACGGTAGACCAGATACGCATCACCTACCATCAGAAGGAATTTAACAGGTTCAAAGTCACATGTTATGGCGAAAATACGGGAGAAATTTCCGTTTCTCAAATTGAAGGAGGTTTCCCGGGATATACGCTTAATTTGTACAATGAGGAAGATGTAATTGATCTGTATGAAATAGAAACCAGTCCGAATGTGTACAGCGAAATCCTGAACACCCCCGGACCCTACTCCACCACCATTCAAAACCTGCCTAGCGGGAATTATTTTCTTGTGGCCTTCGATGATGTAGGATGTCCGAATGTATACTACAACGATACAATCATCATCGATGAGCCAGATCCCATATCCATTACCAAGGTAAATGCGCCTTATTACGATACGGTGGATATCAGCTGTTTCGGTGCCGGTGACGGGGCTATAGACATACAGGTTACAGGAGGTCATACCGATTACCTGGATAATGAATTCCAGTGGTGGGGACCGGATCCCGATCTGAATCTTACCGACAGTATACAGGTGGATTCGACTTTAGGTCCCGGTTTGTATACCGTGAAAGTTACAGATCCTCATGGCTGCACAGATACGGCTCAGTTTACGTTAATCGAGCCTGATGAGATTGTTCTGGATGCTGCCATTCTGAGCGATACGAATTCCTGGAACATCACCTGTTATGGAGAGAGCGATGGCTTCATTGATATCGAATCTTCAGGGGGTATATCCACCCACCACTATGCATGGGAATCAGATCAAATGGTATTCGCGGATCCTTCTGCCCAGGATCAGCAGAACATGGTGGCCGGTACCTATTATCTGACCATTACCGATGACATCAATTGCGTGCGTCGGGATACCTTCCGCCTGCGTCAGCCCAATCCGTTGGTAGTTGAACCTTTGATAACAGACATCAATGGATGGCAGATTGCCTGTGCAGGAGATTCAAGCGGGGCCATCTCCCTGACTCCATTTGGAGGTGCTGACTCAACTCAGAATCTTTACGAATGGTCCTCTGTTGGAGGCTACATTGAAAATCCCGCTTCCATGGACCAGGAGGACCTGTCCGCCGGAACTTACACGGTTCATGTGACTGATATTAGTGGCTGCGAGCTGGATTCAATCTTCATCATGCAAGATCCACCTCCCATTGTCATCGACAATCTGAGTTCGGATAGTGCCTATTGTGCGGGTTCTTCTTCAGGAAGCATCGATCTGGATGCCCACGGAGGCCATGGAGAATTTACCTATAGCTGGATAAGCGGAGGAGCAACAGTTGGAAACACAAGCGATCTGGATAGCATCCCGGCCGGAGTTTATATTCTTACGCTGACAGATGAGAACGGGTGTATGGTGGAAGATAGCATAGCTGTATTTGAGGCCGACTGGTTTGAAGTAAATGTATTAGTGGGCAGTGACTATAACGGGGTACCGGTCTCCTGTGCGGGTTATTCGGACGGGATCATCCTGATGGATACAGCTAATCTGGGAGGAAAGGGTCCTTATACTTTTGCCTGGAGCAACGGAGGAAGTACTCAGGATCTGGATGGTGTACCCGCAGGTGTATACCGGGTTGTGGTAACTGATTATTATGGGTGTGTGGACTCCACCGAAGTAGAGATTGGCGAACCCGATCCGATCTCTTACACCCTGCAGGATGAGGATCCCCTGTGTTACCATGATTCCACCGGAAGGATCAATCTATTGCTGACGGGAGGTACTGTATTTGGAGTAAGTGATTACGAAGTCTGGCTGAATGGGAAGCTAAGCGGTCCCTTCACTGGAAATCTTCCAGCCGGCACCTATGCCATCAGAATGGAGGATCTGAATGATTGCTTTGTGGAGACAGAAACAGAGTTGGTAGATCCTCCATTGCTGGAGCTGGAATTTGACACGGAGAATGCTTTCTGCAAGGATAAGCCCGATGGAGAACTCAGCCTGTATGTAGAAGGAGGAACGCCGCCATACAATATTTTATGGGACAGGGGCTTGTATGAGAATGAAAATTATTTCAATGAGGTTTATTGGGGTGAATATGTGGCTACGGTTACTGATTTCAATAACTGTGTGACCATCGATACGGCCTTTGTGGATTACACCTATGCATCCTGCCTGGTGATCCCCAATGCCTTCTCACCCAACAGCGACGGATTCAACGACCTCTGGGTTATTGAGGGACTGGAGCTGTACTCCAATGTGGAATTAAGAATATTCGACCGCTGGGGAAGCCAGGTCTTCTATACATCTTTTGCAGAGGGCGACCTGTGGGACGGTTCCTTTAACGGACGGCACCTGCCTATTGATTCTTATCATTACATAATTGACCTGAATAACGATGAACCTCCCATTACGGGGAACATAACCATTGTGAGATAAATACGTAAGAGAGAGCGCAGTGAGAAGACACATAGTTTATATAGCACTTATACTTGCCGGACTGGGATCCATGGACCTGGTGGGCCAGCAGTTGCCTATATATACACAGTATATACAAAATGGTTTTATGATTAATCCGGCCATGGCCGGACATGATGGCTATTCCTCATTCAACACTACCGCACGTCAACAATGGCTGGGCTTTAAGGAGGCTCCCCGGACCTATTCGGCATCCTGGCAGACTCGCCTGTTAAGGAAGTCCTATAAAATTGTAAACAAACCCGCCCACCGCGAGAACAGGCTTATTTCCAGCACCAGGGGCAGGGTTGGGCTGGGTACTTATATCATTAATGATGTAAATGCCAATATTGCACGAACCGGTTTGTCCTTTACCTATGCCTACCACATCATTATGAATAACCAGCAGCTGTCTTTTGGTCTGGCTGCAAAGGCATTCCAATACAGGATATATAAGGAAGCCCTGACCTTCGGGGAGGGCGGTGACCCGGTATTGAACGGAAACTTCAATACGGTGGCTTACAGTCCCGATGCCGATGTGGGAGTTTTGTTTCGAAGCAAGGAATATTTTGTGGGATTTTCGGTGAGCAACCTGCTTCAGACCTCGGTACTGATCGGGGCCAATGAATTGCCCGATTTTATAACTTACAGGCACTACTGGTTGATGGGAGGCTATAAATTTGAGCTGAATAAGGAATTTGAACTGGAACCCGGCGTGCTTCTCAAAAGCTCCGAAAACTGGAATCCGCAGGGTGACCTGGGACTCAAGTTGCATTATATGGACCTGTTCTGGGGGGGTATTTCCTACCGTACCAACAATAGCATTATTGCCTTGTTGGGAGTGAGAATTGAAAGCCTCTTTTTTGGCTACTCATTCGACTGGGCCCTTTCCGAAATCGGGCATTTTAACTATGGGTCCCATGAGATTACCCTTTCGGTGAAACTGGGAGACGATGCCCGAAGGTATAAATGGCTGAATCGTTTTTAATTGAGCTCGATCAGTGCTTCCCCATCCCCCGTTTTCTTCTCGTATTGCATATATATAGCTCCAATGCAAAGGAGCAGTAATAGCAAGGAGCTGATCAGGGATATTGTTGTACCTGTATAGTAGGACCTGGGATGAAACTCAAATACAATCTCATGAGATCCTTCGGGGATTAGCATTCCGCGCAACAAGTAATTAACCCTCAGGTGATCGGCTTTCTCACCATCAATAGTTGCCTGCCAGCCTTCCTCGTAATACATCTCGGAGAATACGGCCAGCTGTTCGCTTCCTGATTCGCTTAAATAGACCATCCGGTTGGGCTGGTATTCGGTAAGTCCGATGGAAGCCGATGGATCTGCCGGAAAGGTTTTTTTGTCCAATGATCCTTCAAAGCGTTTATCCAGGGTGACTTCATTGATCAGATCGATGCTTGCCAGGGCAGCCATATCTGCATCTGCATTTTTCACCATCCTAACCCTGTTTACGAACCAGGCATTTCCCCGGGCATGCCGGTTCACAATGGGCTGGGTTTCCGGATTCAGAATGATGTATTTGGTATTGACCATATTCAAAATATTGGTACGTGCCAGGGTGCTGTCAACGGTTTCATAATTCTGGCTTTGCACTGCAGCGAACAGGGCATTAAGATCGTTCATCATCCCTGTTTCAATGATATCCTGGTAGCGACGCATCTTGGCTCCGTGGTACCCTCCCAGGGAAGGATGGAAGAAGGAGGTGGAAGCATCCTGGAACATGGATACGGTCAGGTTCAGTACCCGGTTGTTGTGGCCGGGATCGTTCATAATAAACTGGTCGGCTGCCGAAGGTGTAAAAGGCTGCTGGGCCTGGCGCTTGTTTGAAAAGTCTTCTTTATTCAGGTAACGCTTATTCACGGGCCACATATCGGCCAGGAATAAGACAGCCATAAGGGCAATGACCACATTCACCTTGATCTTTTGCATTTTGTAAAGCAGAATAAGCCCGACGCTTAGTCCAATGAAAATGAAAGAACGAAAGGCATCGGTACGAAGCAGGATTCTGCGGTCGGCCTGAAGGGCATCCGCAAGGGCTTCCTGGTAAGAGCTGTCCCTGGCGGATACAAAATTACCTGCCAAATCGGGCAGAAGGGCAAACAACAAGGCCACTCCCCCGGTAATGCCTGCTGACCATTTCAGGGCATAGTAGAGCTTCTTTTTTTCTATCTCTCCGAACAGCACCTTGTTAAGAGCGAGCATTCCCAGCATGGGCATGGCCAGGGCCGGTATCACCAGGGTCATACTTACGGTCCGGAATTTATTGTATCCGGGCACATGGTCCAGAAAGAACTCAGTCAGGAACATCAGGTTTTTCCCCCAGGCCAGGGTGATTCCCAGAACGGAGACTGCCAGGAGCCACCATTTCACTTTGCGGTCCACTATAAACATACCCAGCACAAACAGGAATACCACAATAGCACCCACATATACATTTCCTGCGGTGGAGACCTGTTCGCCCCAATACAGAGGGAGGTGTTTGATCACTTCTTTTGCCTGGGCCGGATTGCTCCGGGCAAAAAGGGCATAGGTTTCCGATTTTTCTGAAAGGGACCCGTCACTGCTACCTCCTTTAATTCCCGGGACCAATAAGCTTAAGGTTTCATCGATGCCGTAACTCCAGCTGGTGGCATAGCTTTTGGTCAGCCCGGATGTTTTATCCGCTTCTTCCATGGTGAGTTCGGATGGAGCCCGCATGGAATATTTGCCATATTCTGAGGTTGTCCATAACCTGGCCGCATTGCTGCCCACGCTGAAGCCCACAGCCACAAGAAGAAAGGCAATGGTGATTAGAAGATCCTTTACATATTTTTCTTTGAAGGCATAATAGAGCTGAAACAGACCAAAAACAAAGACAATGATTAAGGTATAATAGGTGATCTGAAGGTGTCCTGCCCTGATCTGAAGGGCCATGGCAATTCCTGTCAGCACAGTGCCGAGGAACCTCTTTCCCCTGAAGGCAAGCAGCATCCCGGCAATGACCGGGGCCATATAGCCAATGGCAATGGCCTTGGAATTATGACCTGCTGCAATGATCACAAAGTTGTAGGACGAGAATGCAAATGCGATAGCCCCTGCAATGGCTAACCAGGGATTTACCCGCAAAGCCAGCATCAAAATATAAAAGCCAATCAGGTATAGAAATACAAAGCTTACGGGTCTGGGACCAGCCTGTAACAGCCGGTCCAGGTACATAAGGACATTTCCCTTGTACTTGAGGCTCACCAGGTAACCGGGCATCCCCACAAACATGGAATTGGTCCAAAGAGCTTCTTTTCCTGTTTCTTCTCGGAAGTCTTTTATTTCTTTGGCCATGCCTTTGAAGTTGGCATTGTCGTGCCCGCCCAGTTGTTTGCCATCCAGGACATCCGGAAAGTAGGCAAAGGAGATGATTAGAAACAGTACAACTGCCGAAATGTAGGGAATGAGTTTATTGAATTGAAATGTGCTGGCCATGATATGGTTATGAGAATAGTTTTTGTTAAATCAAGCACCTAAGATACTCCTTTTTGGTTCATGCTGAAAGATCAATCTTAAACTTATAGTTACATTTGTTCTTAATACAAGAGATAAAATCCATTTCCGGCCCATGCAATCTGTATTTTTCTGGATTTTAAGAAGGATGCTTAAGTACAGCGCTCCCCTGAACCGCCTGTTAGAAGTGAAGAAGCTCAGGAAATACGGCCAGATGGCCCCGGGATCAGCACCGCTGTTTATTGTCGGATTACCCCGGTCAGGTTCTACATTAGTGTACCAGGTGTTGACCCATATGTTTAATGTAACTTATATTGATAATCTGATGACTCTGGGGAGAGAGACGCTTTTTTTTAGTGCCTGGCTTAGCCAGCTCTTTTTCAGGGATAGGGCACATGGCAGTTTTACCTCTGCATACGGGAACACATGGGAAAGCGGACTTCATGCCCCATCTGAAGCGGGAGCACTCTGGTACAGGTGGATCCCCCGGGAGCTTGTGTATGTGGATGAAAACAGCCTGACGGAAAAGAATAAGTTATCCATGACCCGGAATATATGGGCATTGATAAACAGGTACAGGAAGCCGCTGCTTATTAAAAACCTGTATTTTTCCACTCGGATCAGCTTGATCCGTTCTCTTTTTCCGGAGGCAAAATTTATCCTGGTACGGAGGGATCCCGTCTATATTGCTCAGTCTATTTATCTCAGTCGTCTGAAGAACTGCAAAGAGCCTGAATCCGAATGGTGGTCCGTAAGGTTTCCAGGATACGAAGGCTTCCTTGGAAAACCCCTGGAGGAACAGGTGGCCAGGCAGGTGTATGAGCTGGACACCCTGTTAAAGAAGGATCTGGTCGGGGTGGAAAAGGAGAGCCTGTTCGAAATAGCTTATGAGTCCTTAGATAATGAGCTGATACGCGGACCCCTGGCGGAATTCCTGGACAGCGGCTACAGGGAGGGACTCGATCAGGCCAGCCTGGATCTTAAACCGTCCAATGATCAGAGGGTAGATGATCAGGTGTTCGAGCGCCTGCAAAATGAACTGGACCGTTGCTTTGCTGTTAAAAATGATATAGACCATGAGTGAGTTTCAAGTCCGATACCTGACTGAGGAGGAATATGATGCCTGGGATACTTTTGTGGATCAGTCAGAATACGGCACGGTATTTCACAAAACCTACTGGAATCAGGCCATTTTTGCACTTGATCCCTCTGTCTCCATCCAGGTGGTGGCCTGTTTTAAGGAAGAGCGGATCGTGGCAGGCCTGATCACAGGCAGTTTGAAGAAGTTTGGTTTAATCCGGACCATGGTTCCCCCATATGCCTCTCCCTTTTACGGGCCACTGATTAAAGAGAGGGATTCCAAAATGCTTTCCAAACAGGAGAGCTACAGGCATCAGGTCATGGATGAGTTTCTCGGATTCATCGAAAAGGAATACCAGATCATCAACTTCTCCTTTCCTCCCGGATTTAAAGATATCAGGAGTTTCAACCAGCGGGATTACCAGAGTGTGGAGAAATATACTTACATGGTGGATACTGCCCAAGCGGATCTTCTTTTCGATAAATTTCTCCCTGCCCTGCGGAGACAGATCAAAAAGGGTGAGAAACTGGAATACCGGATACGTGAGCTGAACAAAAAGGAGGAGATGGATACGGTGTATGAACTCATAGAAACTTCTTACAGCCGTCAGATGCATCCTTTCCGGTTTGATAAAAAGCAGTTCAGGGACTTCATGGCAAATCCGGCCCTGGATGAGCACCTGAAAGTCTATTCCATATGGTATAAAGAACAGGCAGTTGCAGCCATCGCACTGCTGATTGACAGAGGTATCGGGTATTACTGGCTGGCCGGCGTGGATCATCAGTTTTCCAATACGGGGCTGAACCAGGTCTTGCTGTGGCAGCTCATCCGGAGGATGCCGGAACTGGGGATCCATAGCTTTGATTTTATAGGGGCCAACACCCCCAGTATCTCCAAATATAAGTCGGGATATAATTTCAACCTGGTATCCTACCATGGAGTATCGAAAGAAACAGGCCGGGGTGCGCACCAGATGATGTCTATTAAAAGGTTTATAAAACAAGCAACAGACAGATGAAAGGATTTCTCACACAAAATCAAGTTGAATACGTCTTCTTCCATCTGAACCATTCCTGTACCCTTACCAGCGACGTGAGGCAGAAGATTGTATGTAAACGGGAAAACGTTGAGGAGGGGGATGGGAAAATTATTTTTCAGCTGACCGATGAATCTTTATCCCGGGACAAAATTCGGTGGGAGGACCAGATTCCCCTGCTTTTCCCTTCACCAGAAAAGTCCGGGTTCTACGAAATGCAGGGGAACAATCTGCTCTTTCACCACGACCTGTTGAAATCATCCTTTTACCTGCTTTCCGGATACCAGGAACTCAAACCAGGTAAGCTGGATTCGCTGGGGCGTTATGCTTACGAAGAATCTATCCAGAAGTCCCTGGGGATAATGGGCAGGCCCGTAGTCAATTATTATTTCAGCATTGTTATTCAGGGGATTTCGGAATTCTGTAAGCTGCATGGCATTCCCTTTCAGAAGCATTCCATCTTCCGGAATTTTGCCTTTTTTCTAACCCACGATGTGGACAGCCTGGATACCTATACGCTGAATGAAGCAGGCTACAGGGTGAAGCAGGTACTTGGACTGGCCCCTTCCACAGAATCAAAAGCCAGAACGGCCCGGATAGCCCTTCGTTACCTGGTCCAGAGCATGAACGGGTTTAATCGAAAGAATCCCAGCTGGGACTTTGAATTCCTCAGGCAGGCCGAAGAGAAGCATGGCTTTAAATCGGCATTTTTCTTCCTGCCCAAAGATCAGCTACACGTGGATGCTTATTATTCCTTTAACGAACCCAGGGTAAGGAAGCTTTTCAAGTCCCTAAAGGAGCAGGGCTGTGAATTGGGAATTCACGGAACAGTCCGCTCTTCCACCTCCCCGGAGGCCCTGACAGCAGAGATAAAGGAATTGGAAAAACATGTGGATCAACCGATTCACGGGATCAGGCAACATAGACTGATGTTTGACCGCAGCCTTACGCATGCCATTCATCATCAGGCCGGACTATTGTATGACAGCTCCCTGGCTTATGCCGATCATGAAGGCTTCAGAAACTCCTATTGCCTGCCTTTCCGGCCTTACGACCACGAAAAGGATGGCATGTATGACACCTGGGAGATTCCTCTTACCGTCATGGATGTCACCCTGTTTGATTACAGGAAACTGTCCTTCCCGCAAGCACTGGATTCAGTCAGGGATTTATTGGAAGAGGTCAATAAATTTAAGGGAGTATTCGTTCTACTGTGGCATAACGGGCAGAACGATGAGTTCCTTCTGCCCGGAATTACGGATTTTTATATGGAAGTGATGAGGACCATCGCTGAACGGGAGCCGGAGAACCTGTTGGGACCGGAGATTATTAAACGACTTGACAATGAAAAACACGAATAGCATTTATACATACGCTTCCGGGTGGATACATAAGCAAGAGAATATTCACCACTGGATGTATTACTGGCACCAGATAAACCTGGTCAGGTCGAGAATTAAGGAAGGGGACCGGATCCTGGAGATAGGTGTGGGTACGAAGTTTACCTCAGATTATTTACGGAGCAAAGGTTTTGAGGTGGTCACCATGGACATTGATCCCGACAAAAAGCCTGATATAGTCGGGAACATTGTGGAGGATGAGCTGAAAGAAGAATTCGATTTTGTGCTTGCTTTTGAAGTATTTGAACATATACCTTTTGAAGACTTTGTGAAAGTGCTAGCTAAAATCCATCCCATATGCAGGAAGAATTTGCTGATCAGTTTGCCACGCAATGAAAAGCAATGGCTCAAACTGACCGCTGAACTTCCGGGAAGAAAGACCTATGGATTTCGTATTACCACATTGAGGCGAAAGGTCATTTCTACACATCACCACTGGGAGGTGGATTTTTCTCCCTATACCAAAAAGATGCTTGAGCAGACCTTCCGGGATCATAAGTTTTCGGTGGAAGATTGCCGGAAAGTTTCTTCCTTGTATTTTTACTCTCTACAGAACCAAAGAGACTAGCAGGTGTTAACCAGATTAAAATTTACGGCCCGTTCCACCCTGATCTATTCCCTGGGCAGTATCAGCCTGAAACTGATAGGTTTAATACTCCTGCCCATCTATACCGATCAACTGACTACCGATCAGTTCGGAATGTGGTCCCTCCTTGAAGTGACCAGCCAGATCCTGGTCATCACCTTTGGATTGCGCTTGTCTACGGCCATGATCCGCTTCTATTCGGATGAGCAGGAAGGCTCAGGCAGAGCAAAAATTGTATTTACAGCTCTTCTGGCCAGCCTGGTGAGTATTTTCATATTTAATGCGGGTACGCATCCTTTTGTCCGGACCTTCTCAGAGTTATTTTTCGACACGCCTCAGTTTGCGGATTATTTCACCTTCCTGATTATATGGATCTCTTTTGAGATCCTGAACCGGCTTGTGCTGGACCTGATTCGCATTAAAGAGCGGCCGGGATTTTACATCACCCTGACCATCATCAAGTTTGTAATCGTCCTCTCCCTGAATATCTATTTCATCGTATACCGGGGCATGGGGATCAAGGGGATCATCCTTGGTCAGTTGGTGGGAAGTATATTTATTTTTCTTTTCGCGCTCCCGTTTCTGTTGCGTGAGATGAAGTGGTCCCTGGACCGGGTTCTTTTTCATGAGATGTTCAGATACGGATTTCCTCTTATTTTCTCCGGTATTTCGGCCTTTGCCCTGACTGCGGGGGATCGTTACCTGCTTAAGATCTTCATGGATTATCACGAGGTAGGGATCTATTCGCTCAGTTATAAAATCAGCAATGTGTTAAAGATGGTGCTGGTCCAGGCTTTTCAACTGGGATTCCTACCCATTGCTTTTAACATGTATAACAAAGCGGATGCACCCAGGTTTTTTTCCAAGATCTTTACCTATTACGTATTCATCCTGTTCTGGTCAGGTTTGGTTATCGCGCTCTTTTCCAAAGAACTTATCCTGCTGCTGTCTTCAAGTGAGACCTACTACGAATCCTATAAATACATTCCCTGGCTGGTGCTTTCGGTCTGCTTTTTTGGAATGCAGAACTTCTTCATCATCGGATTGCATTATGCGAAAAAGACAAAGCGGATCGCGTTAATCACCCTGATTGTACTGGGATTCAGCATGGGCCTGAACCTCTTGCTTATCCCGTGGATTGGCCTGTATGGTGCGGCCATCACCTCCATTCTGTCGGGATTGCTTTATACCCTGCTTAATTTCTTCCAGTCCCAGAAATACTACCCCATACGCTTTGAATTAAAGAAAGTAGGCATCATCATTGCAGTGTCCATCCTGCTTGTGATCGTTTCCCTGCTTTTTAGCAACTGGCACATTTCCCTGAGGATTGTAGTGAAAGCATTGCTGACGCTTATCTTTCCGGCTGCTTTATACCTGGTGGGATTTTATGAAGCGGTGGAGATAGAGCGATTAAAAGGACTTTGGAAAAAATGGAGAAATCCAAGGCACTGGTACGATAACCTGACTGAAATATCCAGGAAGCAATCCATGGATTCTTCAGATATATAATAGAACATACAGGACTGAACAAATGAAGATCTTAATGCTATTGGAAAGGGTTTTTCCCGAGGATGAGCGGGTGGAAAAGGAAATTGCCTCCCTGTTGGACGCTGGGCATGAGCTAAGGATTGCCACCTATTCTTTTTCAGAAAGCGAATTTGAAGAATCCTTTTCAGGTTATACCATCTATCGCAAAAGGATCAGTCCCCTGATGTATAAATTCGGGGCAGCCATTCTGTTCCTGCCCTTTTATTTTGGTTTCTGGAAGCGTTACCTGGATCGCATCTACAGGCAATGGAAATTTGATGCCATCCATATTCATGACCTTCCTCTGGCCAAACTGGGAGTTGCATATAAGAAGAAGTATGGAGTGCGCTTTGTGGCAGATCAACATGAGCTTTACAGCAGCTGGATTGTAAAGAATGCTCATTATAACACACTAATCGGGAAGCTGGTAAGTATGCTAAGTAACTGGGATGCTTATGAAAGAAATTCCCTTAGGCAGGCAGACCTGGTATGTACGGTTGAAGAGCCTCTGAGAGCCATCTATCTTGATAAATACGGTCTGGATCCGGAGAAGATCATCGTAATTCCAAATACTCCTTTGAGGACCATGTACCAGGTGGCATCGAAACAGGAAGCCCGGGAGGGTTATAATCTCTTCTACTGTGGCGGAATGGATATACTCAGGGGACTGGACACCGTGATCAGGGCCCTGCCGCTTCTGCGTGAAGATATTCCGGAGATCAGGTTGATACTGGTAGGCAGGAAGAGTAAACATTTCGATCCAATGGTATTGGCTGATTCGTTAGGTGTGGGAGATCTTCTGGATTTTCGTGGATGGGTCGACTACAGGGAGCTGCCTCATGAAATTGACAGAAGTGACCTTTGTTTTTTTACACCTCCGGCCGACAGAGAGGAGATTCACAATACAATAGCTACGAAAATATATCAATACATGGCCCGTGGGAAACCGGTTATTGTTGGCTCGGCCAGGTATATGAAAACATTTGTGGAAAAGTACAAGATCGGTTTGACCGTTGATGAGCAGCAACCCGAGTCTTTTGCAGATGCCATTCGAAAGCTGTACCGTAATCCAGCTTTGTCCGGGCAGATGTCTGACAATGCCCTGAAAGTGATCAACACCTTTTACTGGGAAGAAACCATCAAAGAACTGGTGGCCTATTACCGGGATTCTGAAGATTGATCCCCTCAGGAAATTGCATTAAGCAGATCCGACAGTTGAGAGCTAAGATGTTTCCTGGAGTATTTGGAGGCATTGGTATCCAGGTGTTTAAATTCTCCTTTTCGGTGAAGCTCCAGCCAGTTCAGAAGCACAGTTTTCAGCTTATCAGAATCCCCGAATCCTACCATTTCACCTGCCTTGCACTCTCTGATTACTGTGGCCGCATCCCCGTCCTCGGGTCCGATACCCAGTATGGGTCTGCGGGCGGCCAGGTACTCGAAGATTTTTCCTGTACGAATGGATCGCGCATTGGGTGTATTATTGATGGAAAGGTACAGCAGGTCGGCCGACTGCAACAGGGGGATGATTTGCTTGTGAGGAAGGTAGGCTTGAATCTCCACACTGTCCTCAAGTCCATACCTGGCGATGTCCTGCTGCACCGATACATCTGTTTTACCCACCAGCTTTACTTTGAGCAATTCAGCAAGCTCAGGATCTTCAGCAATGAGTTCGGCGATCACCTGCCAGAATATGGGATGATTCCTGTCGGCATTTAGAGCACCCACATGCACGATGGTGAAGCAGGTATCATTCTTCACTGGCAGATCAGAAAAATCAGCCTCATCATATCCATTTGGTATGACCCGGGCATCCGCATTATTTCTGCTCTTAAAACGTTCGGCCATCTGCTGTCCGATCACCACCACCCTGTCGGCTCCATGAAGAACTGCATTCTCCTGGATTTTATGCTTTCGATCTGAACGGCGGCTAAGCCGGAGCTGATCGTAGAAATCAATCTCAGTCCACGGATCGCGAAAGTCAGCAATCCAGGGCAGGCCCAGGCTACGTTTAAGACTGAGTGCTATCAGGTGCATGCTGTGAGGCGGTCCGGTGGAAATGATGGCATCAACCGGCTTGTCTTTCAGGTATTTTTTAAGAAATCTGGCAGAGGGTTTAATCCAGAATTTTCGTGCATCAGGGATAAAAAGGTTTCCCCTGATCCAGACAGATAGTCCCTCTTTTTTCTCCGATTTTTCGTTCTCCTTCAGGAATCCTGCATTGATGCGTTCTCCCGATCCCATCCCAACAAAGCGTTTATACAGATGATAAGGTTCCCAGATAGGACGCTTTATCACCAATGTATCGGGGTGAATATCCTCCAGCAGGGAGGGATCATCTACCGGGGCCTCCGGGTTTTCGGGGGTATAGATCACAGGTTGCCAGCCATATTCCGGCAGGTATTTGCTGAATTTTAACCAGCGCTGCACTCCAGCTCCTCCGCTGGGAGGCCAGTAATATGTGATGATTAATACCCTTTTCACCTGGCTTAGAGTTGCTTGAGCAGATTACTAATATCCACCTTCTCTTTAATGATCTCTTTCAGGCTGGAAATACCCACCCTCTCCTGTTCCATGGTATCCCTGTAGCGGATGGTCACCGTATCGTCCTCCAGGGTCTGGTGATCTACCGTGATGCAATAAGGTGTACCAATGGCATCCTGCCTTCTGTAGCGTTTTCCTATGGAATCTTTCTCTTCATACTGACAATTGAAATCAAACTTCAGTTCGTTCACAATGGTTCTGGCTTTATCAGGAAGTCCCTCTTTTTTGGTAAGCGGGAATACAGCCAGTTTTACCGGGGCCAGCACCGGGGGCAGCTTCATTACTACCCGCGAGTCGGTGGATCCGTTCTCCTTGGTGAGAGTTTCTTCCGTATATGCCGCAGAAATAATCTGCAGGAACATCCGGTCCAGGCCGATGGAGGTTTCCACCACAAAGGGAACATAATTCTTATTGGTTTCCGGATCGAAATACTGAAGTTTCTTTCCTGAATATTCCTGGTGACTGCCCAGGTCAAAATCAGTTCTGGAATGGATGCCTTCCACCTCTTTGAATCCGAAGGGAAACTTATATTCTATGTCGCTGGCTGCATTGGCATAATGGGCCAGCTTATCATGGTCATGGAAGCGGTAATTTTCATCACCGAAACCCAGGGCGCGGTGCCATCTCATCCTGAATTCTTTCCAGTGCTCAAACCATTCAAGCTCGGTACCGGGCGGAACAAAGAACTGCATCTCCATCTGCTCAAATTCCCTCATGCGGAAAATGAACTGCCTGGCCACGATTTCATTACGGAAGGCTTTGCCAATCTGTGCAATCCCAAAGGGAATCTTCATGCGGCCTGACTTCTGTACGTTGAGGTAGTTTACGAAAATACCCTGGGCGGTTTCAGGGCGCAGGTAGATCTTGTTGGCACTTTCCGAAGTGGATCCCATCCCGGTGGAAAACATCAGGTTGAACTGCCTTACATCGGTCCAGTTCCTGGAACCCGAAACGGGACATACGATCTCCTCATCTATAATGATCTGCTTCAGTTCGTCCAGATCAGAATCATTGAGGGCTTTTACGAAACGGCCATGCAGGGCATCCTGTTTCTCCTGGTTGGCCAGTACCCTCTGGTTGGTTGCCCGGAACTGATTCTCATCAAAGGCATCCCCGAAACGCTTCCTGGCCTTTTCCACCTCCTTATTTACCTTGCCCTCATATTTTGCCATCTGGTCCTCGATAAGCACATCGGCACGGTATCTTTTCTTTGAATCCTTATTGTCGATCAGCGGATCATTGAAAGCATCCACATGTCCCGAGGCCTTCCATATGGTGGGGTGCATAAAGATGGCAGAATCGATCCCAACCACATTTTCATGAAGCAAAACATGTGCATCCCACCAGTATTTCTTAATGTTATTTTTTAATTCCGCGCCATACTGACCGTAATCATATACTGCTGCGAGTCCGTCATAGATTTCACTGGAAGGGAAAACAAAACCGTATTCTTTGCAATGCGCTACCAGCTTTTTAAAAAGATCCTCCTGGGCCATAAACTCAACTATTAATTAAAAACAAAAGAAACACAAAAGTACATCAGTCAAATGTAAATAGAGCTATAAACCGATTAAAAAAAGGTTTTTCTATCTTTGTCATTGATCTCACTACGAGTCTTATGGAGAAAAAGTATGATTTCCTGGTGATTGGATCGGGATTGGGTGGATTGAGTTTTGCACTTAAGGCAGCACGGCACGGGAAAGTCTGCCTGATTAGCAAATCGGAACTGGAAGAAACCAATACCAGGTATGCACAGGGAGGGATCGCTGCAGTTACTTATGAACCAGACAGCCTGGAGAAACATGTTCAGGATACGCTGATTGCCGGGGACCACCTTTGCAATGAGGAAGTGGTGAAGCTGGTGGTGAAAGAAGGCCCTGCCCAGATCAGGGAGCTGATACAGTGGGGTACAAATTTTGACAAACAATCCAGCGGGAAATACGACCTGGCCAGGGAGGGCGGACATTCAGAACACAGGATACTTCATCACAAGGACAACACCGGAGAGGAGATTCAGCGGGCACTCTCCGCCCAGGTTCGGCAGCACCCGAACATCGATTTACTGGAAAATCATTTTGCGGTGGACCTGATTACCCAGCATCACCTGGGCATGCTGGTTAAGCGGCACATGACCGATATTGAGTGTTACGGGGCCTACGTACTTAACCTGGAGACCGAGGAGGTGATCCGGATCCTTTCGAAAACAACCCTGTTGGCATCCGGGGGAGCAGGTCATCTGTATTCGACCACCACCAATCCGGCCGTAGCAACAGGCGATGGGATTGCCATGGTTTACCGTGCAAAAGGGATCATTGAAAACATGGAGTTTGTGCAGTTTCATCCTACTTCGCTGTATAATCCCGGTGAGACACCCTCCTTTCTTATCACCGAAGCCATGAGAGGGTATGGAGGCATACTGAAGAACCAGCTGGGCGAGAAATTCATGAATAAGTACGATGAGCGAGGCAGCCTGGCCCCGAGGGATATTGTAGCCAGGGCTATCGATAACGAGATGAAGATACATGGTCATGAATTTGTATACCTGGATGCCACTCACCTTGAGGAGAAGGAGTTAAAAGAGCATTTCCCTAACATCACTGCAAAGTGCCTTTCCCTGGGCATCGATATTGCAAAGGATATGATCCCGGTGGTACCGGCGGCACATTATATATGTGGAGGGATCAAGGTGGATATGGATGCGCAGACCTGGATAAAAAGACTCTATGCAGTGGGAGAAGTCTCTTCCACCGGACTTCATGGGGCCAACCGGCTTGCTTCCAATTCGCTGATTGAAGCCATTGTATTTGCCGACCGGGCCGCTAAGCATGCAGTGAAACATGCGCCCGGGTATGAGTTTGCCGGCCGGATTCCGGATTGGGACGATACAGGGACCACGCACCCGGAAGAGATGGTACTGATCACCCAGAACCTGAAAGAGCTTAAACAGATTATGAGCAACTATGTGGGGATAGTGCGTTCAGACCTTCGTCTGGAGCGTGCCACTGCGCGCCTGGAGATAATTTACCGGGAGACCGAAGCCCTTTATAAAAAATCAAATCTATCCCTTAGGATCTGCCAGTTGCGCAACCTGATTAATGTGGGTTACCTGGTCATTAAAATGGCCCATGCCAGAAAGGAAAGCAGGGGGCTGCATTATAACCTGGATTATCCCTTATCCCAGAATCCCCCGTCTACCGTGGGCCGGTAATCCCCATAAGTTTCCCTGATCTGTTCCAGTTGCATATAGATCTCATCCACCTCCAGGGTGGTCAGGAGCTTAAGGCGCATCTCCTTGAAATGAGGCAGTCCTTTGAAATAGTTGGAAAAGTGACGCCGCATTTCATACACGCCCACGGGTTCGGCTTTTATTTCCAAAGATTTTGAAAACTGAAGTTTGGCCATATCAACTTTCTCCGATACGCTGGGTTCAGGCAGGAGCTCCCCCGTGCTCAGGTAATGTTTCACATGATTGAACAGCCAGGGTTTTCCAACTGCGGCCCTGCCAATCATGATCCCGTCCACCCCGTAACGCTCAAAGGCGTTCCCGGCTTCCACCGGGGTGCAAATATCCCCGTTTCCGATGATGGGGATCTGCATCCTTGGATTCTCCTTTACTTTTCCAATGAGGGTCCAGTCGGCCACTCCTTTGTACATCTGGGCCCTGGTTCGTCCATGGATGGTCAGTGCTGCAATTCCCTGATCCTGTAATTCTTCAGCCACTTCCACAATTACCTTGCTCTGCTCATCCCATCCCAGCCTGGTTTTCACCGTAACCGGCACCGTGGAGGCTTCCACAATGGCCCTGGTCATTTCCATCATCAGGGGAATATTGGCCAGCATTCCGGCCCCGGCGCCCCTGTTGGCAATTTTTCGGACCGGACAGCCATAGTTGATGTCGATCATCTCGGGTTTCGATTCCAGTGCCCTGCAGGTGGCTTCCACCATCGACTCAATAAGGTGACCGTAGAGCTGTATCCCCATGGGCCTTTCGTAATCGAAAATTTCAAGCTTCTTCACACTTTTTGCCCCGTCCCTGATCAGGCCGTCAGAAGAAATAAACTCGGTATACATCACATCTGCCCCGTACTTTTTACACAGGTACCTGAAGGAAGGATCGGTGATATCTTCCATGGGTGCCAGGAAAAGGGGCTGGTGACCAAGCTCAAGTCCGTCTATTTGCATATTGACTGATTAATGTAGGAACTAAGCGTGCAAATTGCTTTCTTTGTCCTTCTAATTCGCTGTAAAAATACAAAAAATCGTGCCCAGGAAAGCATTACTTGCCGGATTGAAACCTTCGGAGAAATTCCTCTTTGTAGTGGTGCTCCTGTTTATCCTGGGATTGATCTCCCAGTTTTTCGGAGCATTCGTGGCAGGATGGATCTATGGCTTTCGTTTTTCCGAGATCCTGTCCCTGGGTGCTTTCGATGATCCGGACTATGTGGCCGCATCCAAGCTGATTCAGATTCTTGGATCCATTGGTACCTTTATCATCCCGGCTTTTCTTTTTTCTTACCTCTTTGAAGGAGATCTGTTTTCCTATTACCGCTTTCGTGATCCCACCGGGGGAGGGCCGTTTTTGCTAACGATTTTAATGATGGTTTCGGTGATTCCATTTATTAATTACATGGCAGAGATCAACCTGAGGATGACATTTCCAATCAGGGCAGTGGATCAGTTCCTGAGGCTTCTGGAAGGAGAAGCAGAAAAAGTCATGCAGGCCTTCACAGCCACACGAAATCTGTGGAGTCTGATGGTAAATCTGCTGATGATAGGAGTGATTGCCGCTGTGGGAGAGGAATTAATTTTCAGGGGGCTGATTCAGCGTTTGCTCCATGAAATGGTAAAAAACATACACCTGGCTGTTTTCATTACCGCCATTCTGTTCTCTGCTTTCCACTTTCAGTTTTTCTCATTTCTGCCCCGCTTCATGCTTGGGATTGTACTGGGCTATCTGATGTACTACGGACGATCCATTTGGTATCCCATCCTGGCTCATTTTGTGAATAACGCCATGGGTGTGATTTACTACTATTTTTATTCAAGAGGGAGTGCAGACGATATGCTGGAAGAAATTGGCACCAGTGCCATGATGCCCATGGCGGCCCTGATAAGCCTGCTGCTGTTTGTGTTTTTTGGATTGATATGGTATTACCTGATCAGAGGCTATGCTAACCAATCCCCTCCACCCTGGACGTCTGAAAAATATTGACGTTGCTTAACTCGCTTTTTCTGAACACGTAGACTAATCCATAGTTTGATGCTTTTTCCCTGCGCATCTCTTCGGGAAGATCACTGTAGGTTGTTTCAACCTCGTTCCAGACCTGTTGGATGACGCCATCCACCTGAGCACGCATTTCATTAAGCTGATCCTGGGCGCGCTGACTCCTGTTCTTGAGACTTTTCTGATAATTGTAGTACTCCATGAATTTGTCATAGTGTACCTTGACCACGGCAATGGTTGGATTAGTGACAGGGTTTAATCCTTTCATACGCCTTTTCCGTTCCCCTTCAATCAGCTTATTTCCCCAATCAATGATTTCCTCTTCTGAGTTCAGGGAAGGCACCTTCTTCTCTTCCTCTTCCAATCCGAAATCTGCCCTGCATTCGGGCATCAACTCGCCCCTTGAAATAGCCATATTCACCACCTGGATAAAGTGGGATATATAAAGCCTGACCTTTTTGAGTCGCTTCTGATATTCCTTGTTTTTTTCTGCCTGGATGTTCAACGAGTGTTTATGCTCGAAGATGGCGTTTTCAAACAGGGGAAGGACCGATTGCATCTTCATAAATGAATTTGCACTGAAGGCCAGTTTGAAAGGAGGCAGATCCTTACCCTTTTGGTGTGCTGACTTGAGGGATTTTAGACGGGCAGAGTCAGTATTAGGAAGGCGGCGATAGGGCATGTTGGTAAAATTGTTGATAAAAGGTTGATAATTGTGGCTATAGGTGCGAATATAAGAATAATATTTTATTGTGCAACTCCATTCGCATTTTTTTACGCTTTGTGTATGAAAAGGTTACATAATTGATCCTATTTGATGAAACTTTTATTAACTAAGCCTGTAAGATGGTTAAAAACATACAAAACAACATAGAAAGAAAGGGCTATTTTTGGCTGTTTGTCAAAAAATGGACTTACATTTAGAAGCTCTAAAACAAATCATTAACAATTAAATAGCACGCTTATGTTCCCAAAAGAAGTCTACTGGCAGAGAAGAAAACTCCTTCGTGAATCCCTAGGCGAAGGATTGATTTTGTTTGTCGGAAATGAAGAGAGTTCCATGAATTATAAGGCAAATACATACCATTTCAGACAGGATAGTAGTTTTCTTTATTTTTTCGGAATTAATAAACCCGGTTTTTACGGATTGTGTGATGTCGATTCAGACATGGATACGCTGTATGGGGACAACTTTACTGTGGATGACATTATATGGATGGGTGATCAGCCTAAAGTAAGCGAACTGGCAGATAACGTGGCTGTTGATACAAGCGATACGCTGACTGCTCTCTCCGGTGAGTTACAAAAAGCAATTCAGACGGGCCGTAAGATCCATATGCTTCCTACCTACAGGGGCGATCAGGTGATCACCCTGTCAGGCCTCATGGGAGTGAAATGCGAAGAGCTTCCTTCTTATGTGTCGCAAACCCTGATCGGAGCCGTCATAAAACTGAGAGCTGCGAAGGATCTTTATGAGATTGCTGAAATTGAAAAAGCAGTGGAAGTGGCAGGGATCATGCATACCACCGCCATGAAGATGGCATTCCCCGGAAACTTTGAACGAGAACTTGCCGGTGCTATTGAGGGAATCGCTCTTTCACATGGAGGACCTGTTTCCTTTCCGGTCATCCTGAGCATGAACGGACAAATCCTTCATAATCATTACCATGGGAATGAACTGGTGGAAGGCCGGATGATAGTATGTGACGCGGGGGCAGAAACAGCCATGGCTTATGCCAGTGATATCACCAGAACCTTTCCGGTGGGCGGGAAGTATTCCCCAAGGCAGAAAGAGATCTACAACATCGTGTTGGAAGCCAATACAACGACCATCAAGGAGTCTCTTCCCGGCAGGACTTACCTGGAGGTACACCTGATGGCCGCTAAAATCATTGCTTCAGGCTTAAAAGACCTGGGCATCATGAAAGGGGATGTGGATGAAGCGGTGGCTGCCGGTGCCCATGCCCTCTTTTTCCCGCATGGCCTGGGACATATGCTGGGTCTGGATGTTCATGATCTGGAAGGGCTGGGTGAAAATTATGTGGGCTATACCGATACCCTGAAGAGGAGCGACCAGTTTGGCCTGGCCTATCTCAGGATGGGCAGAGAGCTGGAGCCCGGATTTGTGATGACCAATGAGCCGGGCTGCTATTTTATTCCCGCACTGATTGAACAATGGAAAGCTGAAAAGAAACACGGGCAATTCATTAACTACGACAAGGTAGAAAGCTACCTGGACTTTGGCGGAATCAGAATCGAAGATGACGTACTGATCACAGACACAGGAAGCCGGGTTTTAGGCACACCTATACCTAAGACCGTGGAAGAGGTGGAGGAGGCAATGAAGGTTTAAAACTACTGAGGGATATCTTAACTCCTCCCCCTGTTTGGAAATGCTAATTTATACACTTGCCTTATAATATTCCCGGTTCAAACGTGCGATGTTACTCAGGGTGATTCCTTTGGGGCATTCTGCTTCACAGGCACCGGTGTTGGTGCAATTGCCAAATCCCAGTTCATCCATTTTTACTACCATCTTATTGACCCGATCTTCAGCTTCCACCCGTCCCTGGGGAAGAAGGCTAAGGTGTGAAACTTTGGCTCCAACAAAGAGCATGGCCGAAGCATTCTTGCAGGCAGCCACACAAGCACCACAACCAATACATGCGGCTGCATCCATGGAGAGGTCTGCATACACCTTAGCTACCGGAATGCTGTTTGCATCGGGTGCACTACCGGTATTCACTGATACATAACCGCTCTCCTGGATCAGGGTATCGAAAGCCGACCTGTCCACCATCAGGTCCCTGATCACAGGGAATGCACGGGCGCGCCAGGGTTCAATAACAATGGTATCCCCATCTTCAAATTTCCGCATGTGCAACTGGCATACCGTAATTAGTGAATCAGGGCCATGAGGCCGGCCATTGATATACATTCCACAGGTGCCGCAAATCCCTTCCCTGCAGTCGTGATCAAATACAACAGGTTCTTCATTATTGGCAACCAGCTCTTCATTAAGGACATCAAGCATCTCAAGAAATGAGCTGTCGGGTGAGATATCGGTCAGTTTATAATTGACAAACTTGCCCCGGGTATTGGGATCCTTCTGACGCCAGATTTTCAGTTTCAGGTTCATGGCAAATCTTCTGTTATTTGTAATTTCTTTGTTTTACTTCAATGTATTTAAAGTCCAGGGCTTCCTTGTGAAGTTTTGGATCCTTTTCCTCTCCTGTATATTCCCATGCAGCCACATAGGTGAAATCGGTATCATTCCGCAAGGCTTCACCCTCTCCGGTTTGATACTCTTCCCTGAAGTGCCCCCCGCACGATTCTTCCCTGTTGAGTGCATCAATGGCCATCAGTTCTCCCAGTTCCAGGAAATCGGCAAGCCTGCTGGCTTTCTGTAGCTCCGGATTCAGGTCATTCAATTCCCCGGGAATCTTCACATTGTTCCAGAAATCTTCCTTCAGGTCCCTGATCTCTTCGCGTGCATTGATAAGCCCCTCCTTGTTCCTGGCCATGCCCACATTTTCCCACATGATTTTCCCCAGTTTTTTGTGCAGGGTATCCACGCTATGGTTTCCTTTTACAGACATGAGTTTCTCCAGCTGGTCCTTCACCTCCTTTTCAGCGGCATCAAACTCAGGAGAATCTGTCTTAAAACGCGGGGTGTTAATTTCTCCGGCCAGGAAGCTCTGTATGGTGTAAGGCAGGACAAAGTAACCATCAGCCAATCCCTGCATCAGTGCCGAAGCACCCAGGCGGTTTGCCCCATGATCGGAGAAGTTCGATTCTCCGGTAGCAAACAGGCCGGGGACCGTGGTCTGAAGTTCATAATCCACCCATATTCCACCCATGGAATAGTGAATAGCCGGGTAGATCATCATGGGCACTTCATATGGATTATCATCGGTGATCTTTTCATACATCTGGAACAGGTTCCCGTATTTTGCTTCGATCACATCCTTTCCCAGGCGTTCGATGGCATCCTTAAAATCCAGGAAAACAGCAAGGCCGGAGTTATTTACCCCGAAACCGGCATCGCACCTTTCCTTGGCTGCCCTGGAGGCCACATCCCTGGGTACCAGGTTTCCAAAGGCCGGGTAGCGGCGCTCCAGGTAATAGTCCCGGTCCTCTTCCGGAATATCCACTCCCCTCAGTTCACCCTTTTGAAGTTTCTCCGCATCTTCTTTCTTTTTTGGGACCCAGATACGTCCGTCGTTTCTCAGGCTTTCACTCATCAGGGTCAGTTTGGACTGGGCCTCTCCGTGGACGGGAATGCAGGTGGGATGGATCTGGACATAGCAGGGATTTCCGAACAGAGCACCCTTCTTATAACATTGCCAGGCTGCACTGGCATTGGCACCCATGGCCATGGTGGATAGGAAGAATACATTCCCGTAACCCCCTGAGGCAAGTACTACCGCATGCGCACTGAAGCGTTCCAGCTTGCCTGAAATCACATCCCGGCCAATGATACCCCGTGCTTTTCCATCCACAAGCACCAGGTTCTGCATCTCCATCCGGGGATACATCTCCACATTTCCTTTCTTAATCTGCCGGCTCAGTGCCTGGTATGCACCCAGGAGCAATTGCTGACCGGTCTGTCCCCTTGCATAAAAGGTTCTGGAAACCAGGGCTCCCCCAAAGGAACGGTTGTCGAGTGTTCCTCCGTATTCCCTGGCGAAAGGAACTCCCTGCGCCACACACTGGTCAATGATCTTGTTGCTGACTTCGGCAAGCCTGTATACATTGGCTTCCCTGGAACGATAGTCCCCTCCCTTGACGGTATCGAAGAAAAGACGGTAGATGCTGTCGCCGTCATTCTGATAGTTCTTAGCTGCATTGATTCCTCCCTGGGCTGCAATGCTGTGTGCCCTTCTGGGGCTGTCCTGGTAACAGAATGATTTTACTTTAAAGCCCATTTCAGCCATGGAGGCAGCTGCAGCAGCTCCGGCAAGACCGGTACCCACCACGATCACATCCAGTTTTCGTTTGTTAGCCGGGTTAACCAGGTTCTGATTTGATTTGTACGCAGACCATTTTTCTGCCAGGGGTCCGTCCGGTATCTTTGATTGAATCTTAGCCATATTCAATAATTGTTGTTTTTTTACATGAAGTAGATGAGCAGAGGGATAATTGTAAAACCACCTACAATAACCACTGTATAGATGTTGGCCAGGGCCGTAATGATCGGGGTGTATTTTTTATTATCCAGCCCCAGGGTTTTAAATGCCGATTGAAATCCATGGATCAGGTGAAATCCCAGGAAAATAAAGGCCGCGATATAGAACACCACGAAAGGCAGCATCTTAAATTTGTCCACAATTTCGGTGGCGAAATCGTGGTACAATACCCCATCCACATCAATCTCAGCTGCGTGTCCGAACTTGGCCTTAATGTAGAAATCGGCAATATGAATCACCAGGAAGACAAGCGTGATCACGGCAGTGTGGATCATAAACTTTGAAAAGAAAGAGGTATTCGAATAATTGGTTTTGCTGTACCGCTGTGGCCGTGCAATCCAGTTCTGAACCTGGAGAATCAGGGCATAGATTACATGTAAAAGGATACCTCCAAACAGCACGATTTCAAAGACCTTGATCAGGATATTGGAACTCATGAAATGAGCAGCTTTGTTGAACACCATGGGATCGTCAAAGATGATCACAAGGAGGTTGATTCCCAAGTGCACCAGCAGGAAAGTCATTAAAAAAATCCCTGCCAGGGACATCATTAGTTTCTTCCCAATGGAAGAAGTGAAAATTCCGGACATATGAGTACAATTAAAATAAGTTACTTAAATTGCATAGGGCTTATAACAAATATAGCATTTTTTTTCTCCGTATTTCTGTAAATATTTTTCCTGCAAAAGGTAAGTAAGTTTGTCGGATTGAAACCCCAGGGTATTTATGAAGTTGACTCCCATCCCATCCTCCCTTTTTTCCCGGAACAGAGTAAAACTGACGGGATTAATGGATTCGGGATCCATGGCCGTGGCTGTCTCGGCGGAACGAATGCCCAGGAATGGAGATCAGTTTTACCCTTACCGGCAGCATTCAGATTTTTTTTACCTCACAGGGATCAATCAGGAAGACAGTATGCTGATCCTCTACCCCGATCATGGCGATCCGGCTCTGAGAGAAATCCTGTTTATCCGGAAACCTACTCTGAAATCAGATTTATGGTCCGGTCCGGTCCTTAGCACCAAAGAGGCAGCTAAACTGTCGGGAATAAGCGAGGTAAGATGGATGGATGAGGCAGATGCCATTCTGGAATTGCTGATTCCCGGGGCCTCCCTGGTGTATGCCGATCAGAAAGAGAAATTTGAACCTGAGCAGAAGATTTTAACTCTTTCACCCATGCTTAGCCGTTTGAGAATGGTGAAGGAGACTGAGGAAATAGAGGAGATTAAGAAAGCTGCCCGAATCACTCATTCCGCTTTTCTGAAGGTCTTAAAAATGCTTAAGCCCGGGATGACTGAATACCAGGTGGAAGCAGAAATCATTGGCGAGTTTATCAGGCGGGGAGCCCGGGGACATGCCTATGATCCCATTGTGGCTTCAGGGAAGAATGCCCTGGTGCTTCACTACATTCATAACTGCAGCACCTGTCGGGAAGGTGAGTTGCTACTGATGGATTTTGGGGCTGAGCTGAACAATTATGCCGCCGACTGTTCCCGCACCATACCTGTAAACGGGCAATTTTCCGGGAGGCAGCAGGAATTGTATGAGGCCGTTCACAGGGTATTCAAACAGGCAAGGGACATGATGCATCCGGGAGTGGTGATGGATGATTTTCATAATAATGTGGGAAAGTTGTGGGAGGAGGAGCATCTCCGCCTGGGCCTGTATACCCTGTCGGAGGTAAAGAAACAGGCAGATACAGAACCTCTCTGGAAAAAGTACTTTATGCACGGAACCACCCATTCCCTGGGTCTGGATGTGCACGATCCTTTCGATCGTTCTGTCCCCTTTGAACCCGGTATGGTGCTTACCTGCGAACCTGCCATATATATTCCTGAAGAGGGCACCGGCATCAGGCTGGAGAATGACATCCTGATCACCGATAGTGGTCCGGTGGACCTCCTGGAGGATGTCCCCATGGAGGCCGCCCACATTGAGGAGCTTATGAGTATCCCGTAATCAAAACCTATGAAGAAAACCAGTTATAAGAACATAAATGTGGTCTATACCGATCATGGCCAGGGCCCCTGCGTGGTGTTATTACACGGATACCTTGAGACCAGCAGGATCTGGGAGGATTTTGTGCAGAAGTTTCCCGAAGGGATCAGGCTTATAAGCATCGATCTTCCGGGTCATGGGGCCTCGGGAACCTGGGGACCAAGCCACCAAATGGATGATCTGGCAGCTTCGGTGCTGGCCGTGCTTGAGGCTGAACAGGTGGAAAAGGTATTCCTGGCTGGGCATTCCATGGGGGGCTATGTGACCATGGCTTTCGTCGAACTCTTTCCGGAACGCTTACTGGCTTATTCCCTGGTACACTCCACCTGCTATGCGGATACTGAGGAGAAGAAAAAGAACCGGGACAGGGAGATCAGCCTGGTGCGCTGTGGTAAGAAAGGACAGATCATCAACGTGAATATTCCAAAAGGTTTTGCTACAGACAATGTGGACAGGATGTCCGGAGAGGTGGAAAGGGTAAGGCAGATCGCCCAGTCAAATCCTGATGAAGGTGTGGTGGCTATTTTGAATGGGATGAAAGAGCGTCCCGATCGAAGCCATGTACTGAAGGATCCTTCACTGCCCCTCCTATTGATAGGGGGAATGAAAGATAATTATATCCCGGTGGAAGTATTTGAACAACTTGTTTTAATGGCGCCTCATGCTTCGGTCCTGAAGCTGGGTAATAGCGGTCATATGGGATTCATAGAGGAAGCAGACAAGGTGGTCCGGGCGATGGTGGAGATGTTATTTTAAAAAAAGCCACCCGGGTTCCATATGGAATCCGGGTGGGTCTTCATTTCAACACCTGTATAACTAACCCAAATTCCTGCAATAGGGCCTGGCATTGCGCTGGCCACGCTGGCCACGTTGTACGCCCTGTCCCTGGAAGGGACCATTGCCCTTATTTCGTCTGTTTTTGCTGAAATTCCTTCGTTGATCAAGTTTCATGATTTGCTCATCGCTAAGGATTTCTCTCACCTCCAATCTATGATCAAGCTGAATTTTCCTCATCTTGTTCATCAGCTCGGTCTGCTCATCAATTATCTTATGGACCGCTTTCATATCCACTGTTTCTTCAGAAACAAGGGTGCGTTCTCTGGCCTTTAGCTCATTCATCTTGTTTCGGAGAGGTTTCATGGTCTTGTAGTTTTCGGTCCGAAGGCTAAGCATAGCTTCCTGCTGATCTTCAGTAAGGTCCAGAGCGTAATATCCGGCCATTCTTTCATTCCCCTGTCCGTAAGGTCCGGATCCCCTGCCACCTTGCCTGGGTGACTGTGCATTCAATCCTGTTGCCAGTAAAGTGGCCAGAATAATCAGACCTGCTGTTTTTATCCAATTTGTTTTCATTTTAAATCGTTTTTTAAGTTGCAAATTATGTTTAAATCTGCCTCTTTGATGATGCAAACAGGAAAAGGTTTAATGAAGAGAGTTTAAAATGAGGAGATGGTATCAATGGCCACCTGAAGGGTCTGGTCAATTTCTGCAATGATGGGATAAAAGCCCATGTTGTCAATCAGGTTTCTGGCCACATAGGCCTTGATGGTTTTTTTCAGGATTAACTCCGAGGTCCTGATATCATTGTAATCGGGATCCACTCCCTTTGATTTTGCATAATTGATAAACTGGGGCATAATATCCCTGTCATCCAGGTATCCTTCAATATCAGCTGCAGTATTGAATGGTTCAAGTGCGTCTCTGTTCAGGTCTGTATAGTAGAAGGCAAACCTGTACATCAGGCCAAGGGACCTGACTTTGTTGTAATATTCGGAGGCGCCCGTGGTGTCCACAGGAACAAATACATCCGGCATGATGCCGCCGCCGCCATAGACTATCTTTCCTCCCGGGGTTATAAATCTCTGGGAATCGTCAAATTTGATGCTGTCCTGGTGTTCAAACTCACCCCGCATAAAGCGTTCTGCAAAATCATGGTAATAGTCTTCTTTCCCATTTTCGTAGGAGCGCTGAATGCTCCGGCCGGTAGGTGTATAGTAGCGGGCAACCGTAAGTCGCAAAGCAGATCCATCGTTAAAACGCATCTCCTCCTGCACCAGTCCTTTCCCGAAAGATCTTCGTCCGATCACCAGGCCCCGGTCGTTATCCTGAATGGCACCTGCAAGGATTTCACTGGCTGACGCACTGGACTCATCAATAAGAACCACTACTTTATCGTCTTTCAGTATCCCCCTGGAAGTGGCGTAATCATTTTCCCTGGGCCTGCTTCGTCCTTCTGTATACACAATTAACTGACCTTCTTTCAGAAACTGATCGACGATCATGGTAGCAGCTTCCATGATGCCCCCGCCATTTCTTCTCAGGTCAATTATCAGTTTCTCCACACCCTGGGACTTAAGCTTTTCAACTCCCTCCATGAATTCGCGGTAGGTGGTCTGTGCAAACTGACTGATCTTGATGTAGCCCGTATTATCATTTAGCATATAGGCTACATCCACACTGTAAATGGGAATGTCGTCGCGGGTGATTTCGAAGTTCATTGGTTCTGGTTCTTCCCTGCGGTAGATCGTAACCTTGACTACGGTATTCTTTGGCCCCTTCAGCATTTTAACAATATCGTCACTTGGCATATTTACCCCGGCCACCAGTGAATCGTCTACCATTATGATCCGGTCGCCGGCCATGACACCCACCATTTCGGAGGGGCCGTTAGGTATGGTATTGATAATGGCTACCGTATCGTCAGTCATATTAAAGGCAACTCCGATCCCGCTGAAGTTCCCGACCAGAGGTTCGGAAAACTTCTGAAAATCACTGGCAGGGATATATAAGGAATGGGGATCAAGGTTTTCCAGTAGAGCAGGCATGACAGTTTCATTCATGCTGGACATGGTTACGGTGTCCACATACTCATTAACAATGTACTGAAGGGCTGATGAGATCTTATTCCCTTTGGGTGCCAGTGAAAGTCCTCCACCGCTGCCGGGACGAATGGAGAACCTCTGTTTGTTCACCTCGTCTGTCACAATGCTCCTGACCCGGATTCCAGTGATCCAGTTTCCCGCCAGGATCCCTACTACCAGGGTAAGGCTTATGATCACCGGTAAAAAAACTATCAGTTTGTCTCTCTTGCTCTTCATTGCTCTTTATCCTTACAATCGCTCCTTACTTATCCTGATCTTCGATCTCCGGGATGTGCACCAGTGCGATCCTGGCTCTGTCCAACAGGTCGAGCCCATCCGTAATCCTGTATTTTTCCTCAAAAACCACCCGGGTAATCCCGGCCTGAATAATCAGTTTTGCACATTCCATACAGGGTGAGGTTGTTATATACAGGGTCGAACCTTCACTGCTGTTGTTGGATTTGGCCACCTTGGTTATGGCATTGGCTTCGGCGTGAAGTACATAGGATTTGGTGTTGTCGTTCTCGTCCTCACACTTGTTTTCGAAACCGGAAGGTGTGCCATTGTATCCATCCGAGATGATCATCTTATCCTTGACCAAAAGCGCCCCAACCTGCTTCCGGATGCAATAGGAGTTGGAGGCCCAGATGCGGGCCATTTTCAGATATCGTTTATCAATGGCCTCTTGCTTCTCTCCATTGAATGTGTTTTGCTCGGACATATTTGATCCAGGATTGTGCCCAGGGCCGGGATCGAACCGGCACGATATTGCTATCACTGGTGTTTGAGACCAGCGCGTCTACCAATTCCGCCACCTGGGCATACGCAGCTTCGCTGCTAGTCATAAAGTCAAAAGTACATAGTGCAAAGTGTGATCTTTGCACGGCTTGCGAAGTTAATGCTTTTCGGGATAATTAGGGAGTATGTTCTTAAATATCTTTTATGCAAGAATCCATTATTAATTTTGTTAATCGCAAAATCAAATGCTAAATCTTATCTCATGGAAAAAGAATATAAAGACAAAGTGATCAGTATGCTGAACAGGCTGGGGATCCAGAATGTGAATCCAGGTGCAAGCACCGGAGTGGAATGGATGGAGACTTCAGGCGATGTTACGGCATCTGTCTCTCCAATTGATGGAGAAGTTATAGCTAAAGTGACAAATGCAAGCGCAGAAGAATATGAAGCAGTGATTAGCCAGGCGGAAAAGGCTTTCTCTGCCTGGAAAAACATACCTGCTCCGGTCAGAGGTGAGGTGGTTCGCCAGATTGGGCTGGCCCTGAGAGAATCCAAGGAGGATCTGGGTTTCCTGGTTACCCTGGAGATGGGAAAGATCTACCAGGAGGGACTTGGTGAGGTCCAGGAGATGATTGATATATGTGATTTTGCAGTAGGTCAGTCCCGGCAGCTTTACGGATTCACCATGCAGAGTGAAAGGCCGCAACACCGGATGTACGATCAGTATCATCCCATGGGGATTGTAGGCCTGGTTACCTCTTTTAATTTCCCCGTGGCTGTCTGGGCCTGGAATGCGATGATTGCCGCAGTTGCAGGCGATGTGGTAGTCTGGAAACCCAGTTCGAAAACGCCCCTTACCGCCATAGCCATCCAGAATATTATCAGCAAGGTGCTGCAGGCTAATGGCGTTCCGGAAGGTGTATTTAACCTGGTGGTTGCCAGGTCTTCCGTGATGGGAGATAATTTTGCAGCTGACAAACGAATTCCGCTCTTTTCAGTGACCGGGTCCACCCTGGTTGGAAAGCATATTTCAGGGATTGTGGGGGAACGCCTGGGCAATTCCATAATGGAGCTTGGAGGAAACAATGCCTTGATTGTGTCGGAACATGCCGACCTGGAAATGGCCATACCGGCCATTGTATTTGGTGCCGTGGGAACGGCTGGTCAGCGCTGCACGTCCACCCGCCGTGTGATTATTCATGAGAAGGTATACAAGGAGCTGAGATCCAGGCTGGTCAAGATTTACCAGCAGGTATCCACACGGATTGGCAATCCGCTGAATGAACAGGTCCTGGTAGGTCCGGTGGTGGATACCATTGCTGTGGATCTGTTTACAAATGCCATTGAAAAGGTAAAACAGGAGGGGGGAAAGATTCTTTTTGGCGGGGAAATTCTGGAAGGACCGGGATATGAAACAGGCACCTATGTGGTACCTGCCCTGGCAGAAGTGGAAAACCATTATCAGATAGTGCAGGATGAGACCTTTGCTCCCTTGCTCTACCTGATCAAATATAAAGACATTGATGAAGCCATTGCGCTGAATAACGATGTGCCCCAGGGCCTTTCATCGGCCATCTTCACCCTGAACCTGAGGGAAGCCGAACAGTTTCTTTCAGGAATGGGCTCCGATTGCGGCATTGCCAATGTAAATATTGGCACCTCAGGTGCTGAGATTGGCGGAGCATTTGGAGGTGAGAAGGAGACAGGCGGCGGGCGCGAATCAGGTTCCGATGCATGGAAAGCCTATATGCGAAGGCAGACCAACACCATCAACTACGGCGCAGATCTACCCTTAGCACAGGGTATTAAATTTGACCTTTAGATAGCCCTTGTCATAATCTTGGATAGCACCATGTTACGGGCTGCTCTGGCGATTCCGTCTGCATCATAACCGCACTCCCTGTAGAGTTCTTCCTGGGAGCCGTGATCCACAAACCTGTCGGGGATGCCCAGGCGGAGTACCTTGGCTTTGTAGCTGTTGTCGTTCATGTACTCAATCACCGCAGATCCAAGTCCCCCGATAATGGAAGCATCTTCCAGGGTGATAATTTTGTCGAATCTGGAGAACACGCTCTTCAGGAGCTTGTTGTCAAGCGGCTTAAGGAAACGCATGTCGTAGTGAGCCACGCTGATGTGTTCCTTTTCGAGAATCTCAATGGCCCGGGTGGCTTCGTGACCAATGGGGCCAAAGGACAGAATGGCCAGGTCATTTCCATCCTTCAGTTGTTGTCCTTTACCGATCTCCACTTTACTGAAGGCCTGTTTCCAGTCAGCCACTACCCCTTTACCCCTGGGATAGCGTATTACAAAAGGACCTGAGGGATCGAGCTGGGCCGTGTACATCAGGTTGCGCATCTCAATCTCATTCAGGGGGGAAGAGATGGTCATGTTGGGGATGCACCTGAAATAGGCCAGGTCATAAGCCCCATGGTGAGTAGCACCATCCGATCCCACCAGTCCGGCCCTGTCCAGGAAGAAGACCACGGGAAGGTTCTGTATGGCCACATCATGAATTACCTGGTCGTAAGCCCTTTGCATGAAGGTAGAGTAGATGGTACAGAAGGGAGTCATCCCCGAGGCGGCCAGTCCGGCCGAAAATGTTACCGCATGCTGTTCGGCAATGCCTACATCATAAGTTCTTTCGGGCATCTCGTCCATCATGATTTTAAGGGACGATCCGGTGGACATGGCCGGGGTAATGCCCACAATTTTTGGATTGGACCTAGCCAGTTCAAGGATGGTTTCACCAAATACATCCTGGTAAAGCGGAGGCTGTGGTCCTTCCGCCACTTTCTGGATCATCTCCCCGGTATGCATATTGAATTTACCCGGGGAGTGAAAGGCAGTCTGGTTCTCTTCAGCTTTGGCAAATCCTTTCCCCTTCTGGGTAATCACATGCAGCAGTTTGGGACCCGGGATATCTTTCATATCCCTGAGTACCTCCGCCAGGTGTATTACATCATGTCCGTCCACCGGGCCAAAGTAGCGGAAGTTCAAGGATTCAAACAGGTTACTCTGCTTCAGAACGATGGACTTTACTGCATTTTCGATCTTCTGGGCATAGTGTCTCGCATTAGGGGCGATCTTAGAGAGGAATCCCAGCAGGTTCCATACATCCCCCTTTACCTTGTTATAAGCTTTTGAAGTGGTGATATCCAGCAGGTATTCCTTCATGGCACCTACACTGGGATCGATGGAAATGTGATTGTCGTTGAGGATGACCAGCAGATTTTTCCTGGCATCGCCGGCATTGTTCAGGGCTTCATAGGCCATTCCTGCGCTCAGCGACCCGTCCCCGATGATGGCCACCACCTGGCGGTCCGACTGATCCTGGTAATCGTTACCAGCAGCCATTCCCAGTGCAGCTGAGATGGAAGTGGAAGAGTGCCCTACTCCGAAAGCATCGTATATGCTCTCAGAAGGTTTCGGGAATCCGCTGATCCCTCCGTACTTCCGGTTGGTGTGAAAAACATCCCTTCGTCCCGTAAGTATCTTATGTCCGTATGCCTGGTGACCCACATCCCAGATGATCTGGTCACGGGGGGCATTAAATACATGATGCAAAGCTACGCTGAGTTCCACCACCCCCAGGCTGGCACCAAAATGACCTGGATTGGAAGAGACAATTTCGATAATGTATTGACGGAGCTCTGAGCTGAGCTGACGGAGTTGTTCAGGACCCAGAGACTTCATGTCGTCCGGACCCTCTATGGTATTCAGCAAATTATATGCATCCCCGGGAACAGCCATCAACCGATTTTTCTGGTGCAAAGGTACAAATTATTTGACATGTTAATATCTTAAAGAGCCATGGTGAAAAAATGCCCTCCAACACCCTTCTATTTTATGTATTTTGTCAGGATTGAACCGTTATGTAATTATGAGGAAGATCGTATATATTTTAGTCGGAGCAGTCCTGCTGGGATCCTGTGTCCCCATGGGTGAGTTCACCCAGCTTTCCAACAAAAGCAATAACCTTCAGAACGACAGGGATAATTTAATGGCAGAGAACGAGAAGCTTACGGTTGAGAACCGTGAGATGAAGGCCAGGATTGACCATGTTGAGGAACAGCAACAGAAAATCATAGAAGACAGCATCAGAATTCATAACAGGGTAACTGCGCTTGAAAAGGAAGTGTCTCAGCTGGAGCGTCAGTATGCGGATCTGGAATCGACTCATGATGCTCTCCTGCGGGGGAATGCCCGGGAAACCCGCAGATTGCTGAACGAATTGCAGACCACACAGGAAGACCTGAGCAGGAAGGAACAGCTGTTAAAGGAGCTGGAAGCCAATGTGGCTGCTCAGCGCCAGGATGTGAGCCAGCTTCAGGCCGAGCTTGAGGCAAGGAATGCCAGATTGATGGAGATGGAGGAGATGTTATACCAGAAAGACAAGGTGCTGGATGATTTGAGGGAGAAGGTAGCAGAGGCCCTGATGGGATTTGAAGGACAGGGCCTTACTGTAACCCGGAAAGATGGAAAGGTTTACGTTTCACTGGATGAAAAACTGTTGTTTAAATCGGGAAGTACCGTGGTGGATCCCAATGGAGTACGCGCCTTACAGCAATTGGCAGTGGTGCTGGCAGGTAATCCTGAAATTGACATCATGATTGAAGGCCATACCGATGATGTACCCTTCAGGAAGGGATCATCCATCAAGGATAACTGGGACCTGAGTGTGTTGAGGGCTACTTCTATTGTACGGATATTGCTGGATGGTTCAGGGATTGAACCTACTCGTCTGACCGTAGCCGGAAGGGGTGAATTTCTGCCCGTGGACCCGGCCAAAACTTCTGAAGCCAGGAGAAAAAACAGGAGAACCGAGATCATCCTCTCACCCGACCTTTCGGAAGTATTTAAGATTCTTGAGCTTTAGGATTTTTGAGAATCAGGGAGCTCCATCCAAGCACAGCTCCTCCTATCAGAAATAACTCTGCGGGAAGCAGAAACCTGGATGCGCCCAGGGGACCTGTAACCAGTGCCAGGTAGCCCACCAGGATGGCCAGAAAGATCCGGAACGGGAGGCGGCTTTTTTCCCTTAGCAGGTACAGAATAAAGCCGGTGATCTTAACCAGCTTGAACAGGGCTATCAGCACAAGGACAGCTATGAGTGCCCAGCCTTCCTGCCTGATGAATTTAAATACTCCTCTGATTCCCTCCTGGTTCAGCGAATAAAGAATCCCCGGAGAATCAGGCTCCTCCAGGTTGAAGTAGGTGACAAGATCGAAACGTCCCGGATCGATGAAATAGCGCAGGCTGCCTTTCAGGTGGTACAATCCGTATTGCAGCGGACGGTCGAGCACGATGTTTCTCACTCCTTTTTCCAGGCATTTATTCTTCTCCCGGTATCCGGATTCATCCCCGCAAACTTCATAAAGGAGGTCCACCTCTGCAGCTGCATATTCGCTGCCCTCCTGTCCCATTAAAAAGTAGCGGAGGTTGTAATTCACCAGGTTGGCAGTCTGGATGCTGGAATACTGGGCCGATCCGGTCCGTTTGTAATTTCCTATGCTGTACAAGCCGATCCAGACGACGGGGAGACAAATGGCCAGGATGAAGGCCTTCTTTTTTGTCCTCAGAAACAGAGCAAGGGACAGGATTATGCTTAAAAGCGCAAAGGGATACAGCACCGGTTTGGTGGCCACTCCCAGGCTAAGAAAAAGATGAAACATCCATATATAGCGCGATTCCCTGCTTTCGAAATGCCTGTATACGCTCCATGCCATCCCCACCAGTATGAGTTGAAACAAAAGCTCGGCCATGATGCGGTTTGAGTAGATAAACTGGGCCGGGGTAGCCAGTAAAAGGATGGTGGCAAAAATCACAGCCTGCTTTCCCGGGTTTTGGGAGGAATGATTCTGAAGAAATATGCTGAATACCACGAATATGGAGGTCATGGAGATCAGGATCTGGATCAGAAGTGCCGGTATTTTTGATCCGGTAAGGGTAACGGTACCCAGAAGCAAGGGATAGAGCGGGGGACGCCTGGTGAACTGCTCTTTAATGATGGGCTCTGAAAGATCGCCGCAATATAGCACTCCCTTTTTGTACAGATTTTCGGAGGCATTCAGGTAGTCGTCCGAATCGCTCAGGTGAGCTGGTGGATTGAGTTGGGCAATTGCAAAGAAAAGCAGATGCACCAGCAGGATGACTGCAAAAGCAGTTAAGGATGTCTTAAGTGGGAAAGCTGCCGGCTTCATGGCCCGGCTTTCTAGATGGTCATGATGTCTTCTTCCTTGGCCTCAACAATCTTTTCTACCTTCTCGGTGTACTCGTCAGTGAGTTTCTGGATGCTGTCTTCAGCCGATTTGGCTTCATCTTCTGACAGTCCGTCTTTCTGCATCTGCTTGTACTCGTCATTGGCATCCCGGCGGCTGTTTCGAACGCTGACCCTGGCATTCTCCCCTTCATTTTTTACCTGTTTCACCAAATCCCGACGGCGCTCCTCGGTAAGCTGGGGGATGGCCAGACGGATAACTTCCCCGTTATTTGCAGGTGTAATACCCACATTTGAATTCATCAGGGCCTTCTCGATGGGATCGATCATGGTTTTTTCCCAGGGTTGAATCATGATGGTCTTTGCATCAGGTGTACTGATGTTCGACACCTGGTTCAATGGTGTAGGGGTACCGTAATACTCCACCATGATCCCATCCAGGATATGCACATTGGCTTTGCCTGCCCTGATGCGCATTAATTCGCTGTCAAGGTGCTCAATGGATTTCTCCATTCGCTCCTTGGTCATCTCAAATACCAGTTGGACTTCTTCGTTCATGTCTCGGTAGCTTCCGTTAGGCGAGCGTAATTTATCTAAATTTTGACTAAAGTGCCAACTTTTTCTCCCGAAATAAGTCGCTTCAGGTTTCCCTTCTCGTTCATATCGAATACGATGATGGGCATTTTGTTCTCCTTACACATGGTGAAGGCAGTCAGGTCAAGGATGCGAAGCTCCTTCTGCAAGGCCTCGTCGAAGGTGAGCTCCTCATACTTCACCGCATCCGGATCCTTCTCGGGATCGGCCGTATACACCCCATCCACCCGGGTTCCCTTTAGCATCACATCGGCTTCCATTTCCACTGCACGCAGGGTGGAGGCAGTATCGGTGGTGAAGTAAGGATTCCCTGTTCCCCCGGAAAAGATCACGATCTCGCCATCCTCCAGGGCCTGGATCACTTTTGGTTTGTAATAGAACTCGGCCACGGGCTCCATGCGGATGGCCGTGAAGAGCCTGGCTTTCGCTCCTTTAGATTCAAAAGCCGACTGCAGTGCCAGTCCGTTGATCGCCGTGGCAAGCATGCCCATATAATCTCCCTTCACCCGGTCGAATCCGGCTTCCACACCCGATATACCCCGGAAGATATTCCCGCCGCCAATAACTATCCCCACCTGGGTGCCCATGTTGGAAACTTCGATAATTTCCTTAATGTAGTTTTCCAGGCGGACCGGATCAATACCATGGCTACGGTCAGCCATCAGGGCTTCACCGCTAAGTTTCAGGAGTATGCGTTTGTATGCTGTCATTCCTCAGGTATTTACAAATTTGCTTCTTAATCAAAAGTATGAAAAAGGACCGGGGAATCCAGCCGGGATCAGGCGAATTAATTCACAAAAAAAGAGGTTATCCTTTTGAGATAACCTCTGGCCAAAATAATGTTAGACGTATTTATTTCACGGCAAACCTTTTAAAGCCGGTTACCTGAAGATCTTTATCAGCTTCCTTGATGTACTGGGCCACAGTCTTCTTGGAATCTTTGGTGAATTCCTGGTTCAGAAGCGTGTTCTCCTTGAGGAATTTCTTAACCATTCCCTCGGCAATGCGATCCACAATGTTCTCAGGTTTTCCTTCCTGCAGGGCTTTTTCGCGTCCAATTTCCTTTTCCTTGGCAATTACATCGGGGGAAACGTCGCTTTCATCTACTGCAACAGGAGACATGGCAGCAATTTGCATGGCAACATCCTTGGCAACCTGCTCAACTACATCGGCTTTGCTGAATCCTACCAGTGTGGCCAGGTTGTTTCCAAAGTGATTGTAAGCCTGAACCTTTTCAGCCTGAATAGAATCGAAATAAGCCAGTTCCAGCTTTTCGCCAATGGTACCTGATTGTTCAGTTACTACCTCAGCCACTGTTTTTCCTTCAAAAGGAAGAGCTTTCAGGGCCTCCAGGTCGGCAGGTTTTTCAGCAACCGCCAGATCCAGGATGGAAGTGGCAAATTTCACGAAATTATCGTTCTTGGCCACAAAGTCAGTCTCACAGTTCAATGAAATCATAGCTCCGTAAGAACCATCCACTTTTGCCTGCACATTGCCTTCACTGGCTTCGCGATCTGCACGCTTGCTTGCAATGGCCTGGCCTTTCTTACGTATCAGGTCAATTGCCTTATCAAAATCACCTTCAGCTTCCTGCAAAGCTTTTTTGCAGTCCATCATACCAGCCCCGGTGGTTTTTCTCAATTTTGCAACATCTACAGCTTTTATATCAGCCATTTTATATTTTCTTTAATGAGTTAATCAATCTTAAATCAGTCAAACGCGAATTACTCGGCGCTATCCTTAGAAGCTTCTTCCTTCTTCACTTCGCTCTCTTCCTTTGCCTTGGGAACTTCAACGTTCTTCGCCTCCGGCTTCAGATCCTTCGCTTGTCCTGCAGCTTTCTTGGCTTCAGTCTGTGGCTTCTCCTTTTTAGCTTCAGCCTTAGGTCTCTCCTCTTTGGCGGCAGCTTTTTTCTCCTCTTCCTTGGCGGCAGCTTTTGCCTTTTTGGCCTTGGTTTCGGCTGCGTCTTTTTCCTTCTCCATTTTTCTTTCGTTCAAACCTTCAGCAACAGCTTCGGTTACAAAGTCAATAATCAGTGAGATGGACTTGGAGGCATCGTCATTGGAGGGGATGGGGAAATCAATATCGCGGGGATCGGAATTGGTATCTACCATGGCGAACACAGGAATGTTGAGCCTGTTGGCTTCGCGCACGGCAATGTATTCCTTATGTACATCCACAATAAACATGGCAGCCGGAAGACGCGTAAGGTCGGCAATGGATCCAAGGTTCTTCTCCAGCTTGGCACGCTGACGTGTGATCTGAAGCCTTTCACGCTTGGAAAGGGTATCAAAGGTTCCGTCGGTACCCATCTTATCAATGGCTGACATTTTCTTTACAGCTTTCCTGATGGTAGGGAAGTTGGTGAGCATTCCACCTGGCCAACGCTCAGTAACGTAAGGCATGTTGATCTCCTTCACTTTCTCGGCTACAATATCTTTGGCCTGCTTCTTGGTGGCAACAAACAGGATCTTACGGCCACTCTTTGCAATCTGCTTCATAGCGGAAGCAGCCTCGTTCAATTTGATTTCAGTCTTGTTGAGGTCAATGATGTGAATTCCGTTCTTCTCCATAAATATATAAGGAGCCATGGCGGGATTCCACTTTCTCTTCAGGTGGCCGAAATGTACACCTGCATCCAATAATTCTTTAAAACTTGTTTCTGGCATTTTTTTAATTTTTGCTGGTCAACTAACAGGTAGCCCCTTCTGGGAGTCCCGCCGGTTTCGCAATGATTAAGAATAGAAAATCTCGTCTAACGCTTGCTGAACTGGAACCGCTTCCTTGCTTTGGGTTGTCCGGGTTTCTTACGTTCAACAACGCGTGGATCCCTGGTTACAAAACCTTCGGCCCTGAGGGCAGGTTTGTACTCAGGATTTACCTTGATAAGTGCCCTGGAAATACCGAGGCGAAGTGCTTCAGCCTGTCCGGTCATTCCACCACCGTCAAGATTCACTTTGATGTCGTAGTTTTCCCTGACCTCAAGAAGGTTCAATGGTTGCTCAACAACGTAATGAAGTTGTTTATCAGGAAAATAGTCTTTAAAATCTCTGTTGTTTACGATAATCTGGCCTTTGCCTTCACTCATATATACCCTGGCAATGGCTGCTTTTCTTCTTCCTATCGTATTGATAACTTCCATGGTACTTATTTAATAGTATTTAAATCCAGTTTCTTTGGTTGCTGAGCTTCATGCGGATGGCTTTCTCCCACAAAAACATGAAGGTTATTAAAGATCGCGTTTCCGAGCCTGCTTTTTGGAAGCATTCCTTTTACCGCTTTTTCTACAACTGCCTGGGGCTTCTTGGCCAGAAGATCTTCAGGAGTCTGGGTACGCTGTCCGCCCGGGTAACCGGTATGGCGTATGTACTGCTTTTCGGTCAGCTTATTTCCTGTCAGTTTCACCTGCTCGGCATTGATCACAATCACGTAATCGCCGCAATCCACGTGGGGAGTGAAGCTTGGTTTATGCTTTCCCCTGAGGATATATGCTACTCTAGAAGCCAGACGTCCAAGTACTTCATCCTTCGCATCAACAACATACCATTCCTTCTGGACGCTGGTTTTATTTGCTGAAACTGTTTTGTAACTTAATGTATTCATTATATCGAATTCTTTTGCTCCAGTTTTGTGCCTAATTTTGTGGTTCGCAAAAATACAATTATTTTTTTTAAAACAAGAAGATATCAACAATAAATTTGTTGAAAACCAGAAGCATTGAAAATCAGACAGATAGAGAGAGCCAAGGTTTGAAAAATGGGAGCCTGACCCAACTTCCTGCAAAGGTAGTTATACAACATCAGGTTATGGCTAGAAATTCGCAGATTTTACACAATAGAATAAGCCGCCGGCAGTTATCATATATAGGACTGCTGTTCATCTCATGCAACTAACCCGAGAACAAATACATGAGCAGGTGTATTTCTATACCCTGATTGCCATTGCTGCCAGTCTTCCTTTATCTATTTTCTCCACCTCCATGTTTCAGATCGTATTGCTTCTGAACTGGCTTATTGAAGGCCGGTTCCGTGAGAAATGGAGCAGGGCTGCCGGAAACAGGGCGCTGATGGTGATCCTTATGCTGTACCTGCTGCACGTGGTGGGACTGCTCTGGTCGGAAGATATGGCCTATGGCCTGAAGGATATGAAGATCAAACTCCCCCTTCTCATCCTGCCTGTAATCCTGGCCACCTCACGGCCCCTGGAGAGAAAGCATGTGCATCGCATCCTGCTTTTCTTCTCCCTGTCGGTCTTTGTGGCATCTCTTGCTTCAGTGATGAAATTGCTGGGGTGGATTCCCGGAGAAATAGACGGGTATCGCGACCTGTCCATTTTTATGAGCCACATTCGCTTTTCGCTGATGATCGTGCTTACCATTCTGATTGTGGTCTATTTCCTGTTTGTACTCAGGAATTCAATTACAAGGGCGGAACGCATCTTTTACCTGATGGGACTCATCTGGTTCCCCATATTCCTGGTCCTGCTGAAATCCCTTTCGGGCATTATCATAGCAGGTCTTCTGGCCTTCTTCATCCTGGTCAGGCTGGTATTTGAGATCCGGGACCAGACCATACGCTTTATGGTATTTGTGCCGGTAATCATGATCCCCCTATTTGCCATTATCTACCTGGGACACTCCGTCAATAAGTTCTACAACTTTGATGAGTTCAATCCCGACCAGGTGGATACACATACTGTGGAAGGCAATCGCTATAAAAACTTTACAGAGCTCAGGGAGGTGGAAAACGGCCACTACATCTGGCTGCATATCTGTGATGTGGAGCTGGAACGCGAATGGAACAAGGTAAGTGATATTGATTACAGCGGACACACCACCAACGGAAACTCCATCAGGGGCACATTGATCAGGTTTCTCACCTCCAGGGGTTACAGAAAGGATGCAGCGGGGTTCAAAAAGCTGACCCCGGAAGAGATTAAGGCCATTGAACATGGCACTGCGAATCACATCTACATGCAGCGTTTTCTTTTATACCCGAGGATTTATGAAGTGATCTGGGAAATTGACCGCTACAAAATGGGATTTGATCCCAATGAGAAATCGGTTGTACAACGCTTCCTCTACCTGGATGCGGGCTGGAAAATTGCCCGGGAGCATCTACTGTTCGGGGTGGGGAACGGCGATGTGAAGGTCGCATTCAGGAACTACTATGAGTCCACCGATTCTCCACTCTATGAGAAATGGCGAAGAAGGGCACACAACCAGTTCCTTACCTTTCTGATCTCCTTTGGGATTCCGGGCCTGCTTATCAGCATCTTTGCACTGGTGGCCCCTGTTTTCCTGGCCGGCAGGGGGCGCTCTTTCCTGGCAATGGGTTTTATGATCCTTTTTCTCCTCTCCATGCTGAATGAGGACACCCTGGAAACAGCCTGCGGAGCAGCCTTTGTGGCCTTTTTCTATTCCCTGTTTGTATTTGGCCCGGACTTTCCGTGGCTGCACAGAAGATTGTTTAAGAGTAATGAGTAAGCGACTGGGCAGGAATTTTTACACCCGGGATGTACTTGAGGTGGCTCCATCCCTCCTTGGCAAGCACCTGGTAAGGGCATGGCCCGACGGGAGTGTTTCAAAATACGTGATTTCAGAAACGGAAGCCTATCGCGGAGAAGCCGACCGGGCCTGTCATGCCAGCAAGGGGAGAACCCCACGTACCAAAGTCATGTTTGGCGAAGGGGGACATATATATATGTATTTAATCTACGGCATGTACTGGATGATGAATGTGGTTACAGAGGTGGAAGGGGTGCCCCAGGCCGTGCTGTTCAGGGGACTTAGTGAAGCCGGTGGTCCGGGGCGCCTCACCCGGCTGATCCAGGTGGATAAGGGCTTTTACGGCGAGGACCTGGTTCACTCGGATCGCATCTGGATAGAAGAAAGCGGAATCGAGGCACAATATAGCACCGGTCCCCGCGTTGGGATAGATTATGCAGGGGATCCCTGGAAGAACATGCCATGGAGGTATCTTATGATTCTTTAACAGTCGCTGCTACAGGGGGAATGGCCTTAAAATGATAAATAGTTTATCTTTGCCCTGATTTTTGCTTACTTTTTAATTGAAATACATTCTGAATACATGGAAAAGTACCGTCAATATAACCTCATTCTTGGATGGGGTGTTTTCCTGATCTCCCTTATCGTTTACCTGCTTACCATTGAGCCTACCGCCAGTTTCTGGGATTGTGGTGAGTTCATTGCAACGGCTTATAAAATGGAGGTGGGGCATCCTCCGGGAGCTCCTTTCTTCATGTTGCTGGGTCGCTTCTTTACCCTTTTTGCAGGAGGAGATGTAACCAAGGTGGCCGTAACAATGAATATATTGTCGGGTACAGCCAGTGCGTTCACCATTTTGTTCCTCTTCTGGACCATCACCCACCTGGTAAAAAAATTCTTTGCTGCTGAAGAGACCACCAGCCCGGTGGCTATGATCACCATCTTTGGATCAGCCTTAGTGGGATCCCTGGCCTATACCTTTTCCGATTCCTTCTGGTTCTCTGCCGTGGAGGCCGAAGTGTATTCCACCTCATCGCTGTTTACAGCTGTGGTATTCTGGGCCATCCTGAAATGGGAAAATGTGGCTGATGAGCCCGGTTCCAACCGCTGGCTGATCCTGATCGCCTACCTGATGGGCCTTTCCATCGGCGTTCACCTGCTGAACCTGCTGGCCATTCCGGCCATTATCATGGTCTATTATTTCAGGAAGTATAAGCCCACCGCCAGAGGACTGGTGGGAGCCATGGCAGTTGCTGTAGCCATTCTTGGCATAGTTAATTACATGCTGATTCCCGGCTTGACAGCCATTGCCGGCAAGTTTGAGCTCTTGTTTGTGAACTCCTTTGGAATGCCTTTTAACTCCGGCGTGGTCGTGTATGCCATCCTGCTGTTCGGGGCACTGATATTCGGGATCTACTATACCCATCAAAAAGGACAGGTCCTTTGGAATACCATTATCCTAAGCCTCTTTGTGATAGTTATCGGTTATTCCTCTTACACCATCATTGTAATCAGGTCGGCTGCCAATACTCCGCTGGATGAGAGCAATCCCGATACGGTCTTCTCCCTGCTGAGTTACCTGAACCGGGAGCAGTACGGGGACAATCCCCTGGTGTATGGTGCATTTTTTAATTCCAGACCTACCGGAGTGGAGAATGCAAAACCCAGCTATTACAAGGGCGAGGACGAATACTACCCGGTAGACAAGAACCGTGAGTATCAGTACGACAGCAATTCAAAGGGAGTATTCCCCCGGATGTGGAGCACGCAGGCCAGGCACGCCAATGAATACTTGTACTGGGCCAAAATGGATGAGTCGAAACTCTATGATGTGAGGCGCGATGCCGAAGGGAACCCCGTACCCAACCAGATGGGTGGTTATTCCTACGATCGTTCCAAGCCCATAGCCATTCCCACTTTCACAGAAAATATGCGCTTCTTTTTCCGTTATCAGATCGGATATATGTACCTGCGCTACTTTATGTGGAATTTTGCCGGAAGGCAGAATGATATCCAGGGTCATGGGGAACTGACCAAGGGAAACTGGATCAGCGGGATCAAATTTATTGACCAGACCAGGCTGGGGTCGCAGCAGAACATGCCGGCTTCCATTGTGGACAACAAGGCCCATAATAAATATTACCTTCTGCCTCTCTTGCTGGGACTGGCAGGAGCCTTTTATCATTATAAGAAAAGGAACAGGGATTTCTGGGTGGTAGCCCTGCTCTTCGTACTTACCGGTTTGGCCATCCTGGTGTACCTGAACCAGTATCCCATTCAGCCAAGGGAACGTGACTATGCCTACGCCGGTTCCTTCTATGCCTTTGCAATCTGGATTGGCATTGGCGTGGCCGGACTGATCGAATGGATCTCGAAACGTAAGAAAAGCGTGGTGACAGCCGGTGCAATGGTGGGCATATCCCTGATCCTGGTACCCGGGATCATGGCCAAAGAAAACTGGGACGATCACGATCGTTCACACCGTTATACGGCCCCGGCCTTTGCACGAAACTTCCTTAATTCCTGTCTGCCCGGAGGAATCATGTTCACCAACGGTGATAACGATACCTTCCCCTTGTGGTACATCCAGGAGGTGGAAGGGGTGCGGACCGATGTGCGGATCGTAAACCTGAGCTACCTGACCGCCGACTGGTACATCGAGCAGATGAAGCAGACCTTTTACGATTCAAAGGCACTGCCCATCAGCATGACTAAAGAACAATACATACAGGGCAAGCGCGATTATGCCTACCTGGTTGATAATGCCGGAGTGCTTATCAGGGAGAAGTATGAGCTGAACAAGCCAAAGTTTGAGGAAGAACTGAGCGGAATATTTACTAATGTGGTGGATATTCTGGATGCCTCCCTGCTGCGCCAGAACCATCCTAAGGACTACAATGCCATCGTGGCACTGGAGAATAACATGGATCCCCTTCGCCTTTATGGCTACATGCGTACCGTCTCTTCGGCAGAAGTGGCCGGCAGGATCAAGCTGGATGAGGATGCCATGAAGACCGAGATTGCAAAAATGGATCGCATGGTGAAGGCCATCGATGCCGAATTTGCTCCACTGAAGGAAGCACTGGCCTTTTTGATGACGGAAGATCCCCGCTTCAGGCAGGGACAGTATTTCCTTCCTGCAAAGAAGTTTGTGGTTCCTGCCGATTCGGCTGAACTGGCCGATTGGGTGGTTCCTGCAGTATTTGAAGATGCCCGTGTGGACGAAGTGCGTTTCACCCTTTCTGAGACCGTGCTTTACAAGAACCTGCTGACGGTGATTGATCTGTTCGGAAACAACGACTGGGAGCGTCCCATCTATTATTCCACCACTGTTTCGTCGGAGAACTACCTGAACCTGGAGGATTATTTCCTGCGTGAGGGCCTGGCCCTGAGGGTAGCCCCGGTTCGCTACAATAATTCCAATTACCTGGGCAAGGTAAGTACCGGTGAGATGTACAAGAAACTTATGGAAGACTTTGACTGGGGCGGACTGGATACTCCGGGAATCTATATGGATGAAAACAACCTGAGGATGACCATTCATTACCGTTATGCCTTCTCCGTGCTGGCCGGTGCCCTTCATGATGAAGGAAAACTGGATAGCGCAAAAGCTGTTTTGGACGAATGCATGCAACATATGCCGGAAGAAACTGTCCCTTATAACCCAGGCATCACCCCGGTTATTCAGGGCTATTTTTCTGTAGGGGATACAGCAACGGCACTGGCCATGGTAGATAAGTACGAGCAGAAGCTTGAATCAGAACTGGAATACTATAAGGTCTTATCACTTGGTAAGAAGTTCAGATTCAGCAAGACCGGCAATGATTTCCTGGCTGCGGTCAGGGATATTAACCAACTCAGGAGCATGTGCCTTGGATATGGTGAAATGGATGCAGCCCGAAGGCTGGAGGAGAAGCTTTCGGTATACGGTCAGGATTACGACCGGCTGTTCCGATACTAGTTATTTATGCTTATTGTAAGGCCACCTTCTTTACTTACCCGTGCGTTAAAACGGATGACCTGGGACCTGCAGGGGGATCAGCGGGAAGTCTATCTTACCTTTGACGACGGTCCCACCCCGGTAATTACTCCCTGGGTGCTGGACCGGCTGGAAGAAGCGAAAGCCAGGGCCACCTTTTTCTGTCTGGGCCGAAACGTGGATAAGCATCCCGAGCTATACAAGCAGATCCTCAGTGCAGATCATTCGGTGGGGAACCACAGCTACAGTCACCTGAAAGGATTCCGTTCCAGTGTCAAGCGCTATATGGAAGATATACACCTGGCCTCAAATATGATCGACTCAAAGCTATTCCGTCCTCCCTACGGACGCATTCTTCCCGGACAGGTAAAAGCAGTACTTACGGAGTATGATATTATCATGTGGGATGTGCTTAGCATCGATTACAACAGCAGCCTTTCGGGTGAACGCGTATTGAAGAATGTGATCAGGAATGTGAAGCCCGGTTCCATTATTGTCTTCCACGATTCGGATAAGGCAGGGGATAATTTGTTTTACGCACTGCCCCGTACCCTGGAATTCCTGCAGGAAGAGGGTTATAGCATGAACTCCATCCCCAGCACCGGTCTCCCCGGAACCGGTCTTCCCAACGCGGGCCTTCCCGGCACAGACTTTCCCGGCACCGGCTATACCGTTAACTGAACAAAAAGCAGGAATCCGAGCAGGATCCACATGGCAGCTTCGTGGGTCCAGTGATTCTTTTTCTGATGAAAATAATTGGTAAGGATATAGGATATGGGCATGGCCATGAAGACCAGTGTTGAGGGATCGAACCTGGCTATAAGCACAAAGAAGAGAATCCCGGCCACAAATATAAAAAACAATACCTGGTAAATATTCTGGGTCACTGTTTTCCGGGTCTGGAAGCGATTTACCATATACGCACTTGCAAAGCCTATCAAAAGCACAAAAAATCCATAATAGAAGTAGGTACTCCGGTGGTAGGTCCTGAAGGATCCTTCAAAAGCCAGGTTGTCTTTTAAAAGTGCGCCTAAAGCACTCATGTTGTCTTTCACTCCCCAGTACCAGGTAAGCAGTAACAATCCCAACAACAGATAAGCCAGGACAGGATAAAGGATCTCCCGCCAGGTAACAGTTCGCAGGGTAAACAGTCCGGCCCAGATTAAGGGTATAAACCAGATCAGTTTCAGATAAAACATACTTCCCATTACCAGGGCCACAGATGCGTTAAATACCAGATAGGTATCAGGTGCTTTATCGTGGGTATCGAAAAGAATGGCAAAACATAAGAAAAAGAACAGCGATCCCACCAATGCAGGGCTCACCTGCTGTGTTCCAGGAAGCACCACCGAAAACAGGATAAAGAATACGGCCGGCATCAGAGAGCGAAACTGCAGGAGTACATAGCGGACCGCAATCCGGATTATCATGTAGGAGATAAACGTAAGGATCAACAGGGCTACGATGCGGTTCAGAACCGGAGTAGTATGAATGCCCCCGAATATCAGCTGATAAAACGGCATGCCGGTGTAGGCTATGATCTCGCTGGCTGAACCAGGCTCAGCCCCCTGTATAAATGCCCTCAGGAATATGGCAATTGTCAGGATAAATAATCCCCCGATTCCGGCCAGCCGGTTGTCCTTAAATAGATTTAGCAGGATCATTCTCTAAAGATCAAATCCAATGTCCTTGCGGTAATACTTGCCCTCAAAGTTTATTTTCTCCGCATTCTTATAGGACTTCTTCAGCGCTTCCTCCATGCTATCCCCATAAGAACTAACTGCGATTACCCGGCCTCCGTTGGTAAGGACTTTATCACCCTCGGGTTTGGTTCCTGCATGGAAAACCACGCTTTCCTCCACATGATCCAACCCTGATATTTCCTTGCCCTTTTCGTAGCTTCCCGGATATCCCCCCGATACCAGCATTACTGTTGTCACTGTGCGCTCATCAAGTTCTATATCGATCTCCGAGAGGCGACCTTCCGCAGTGGCCTTCATTATCTCCACAAAATCTGTCTTGATCCTGGGAAGCACCACTTCCGACTCGGGGTCGCCCATCCTTACATTGTATTCAATCACATAGGGATCACCGCCCTTATTCATCAGGCCCAGAAAGATAAATCCCTTGAAATCGATGCCATTCAGTCCCCTGATGGTGGGTTTTACAATACGATCCTCCACCTTATTCAGAAATTCCTCTCCCGCAAAAGGCACTGGTGAGATAGCTCCCATACCCCCGGTATTCAGTCCGGTATCCCCTTCCCCAATCCGCTTGTAGTCCTTGGCCTCGGGAAGGATCACATAGCCCTCCCCATCGGTGATCACAAATACCGATAGCTCAATGCCTGAAAGAAACTCTTCCACTACCACCTTTTTTGAAGCAGCACCAAACTTTCCCTTCAGCATATTCTCCAGTTCCTGTTGGGCCTCCTCCAGCTTATCGATAATCAGTACCCCTTTACCTGCAGCCAGTCCATCCGCCTTCAATACATAGGGTGGTTCCAGGGTAGCCAGGTATTCTTTCCCTTCATCCAGCGAGTACTCGATAAAAGTCCTGAACTTACCGGTGGGAATGTCGTTGTCGTGCATAAAGATCTTGGCAAAATCCTTGCTTCCCTCCAACTCAGCCCCGGCTTTGGAAGGCCCGATTACAGGCACATCCTTTAACTCCGGATCCTCCTGGAAGAAATCAGTCACCCCGGCCACCAGCGGCGCTTCCGGACCAACCACCACAAGGTCAATGCCCTCTTTAAGCACCAACTCCTTCATGCCCTCAAAATCCTCCACCCCAATGGGGACATTGGTCCCCACCTCAGCCGTACCGGCATTTCCGGGTGCAATAAAAAGCTTCTCAAGTTGCGGACTCTGAGCCATTTTCCAGGCCAGAGCATGCTCGCGGCCACCGCCACCGATTAATAAGATCTTCATGTTCTATTATATTTTACCAATGCCAGTAAAGGTAAGTGTAATGCACCAAATGAAAAAGCCCCGCAGGATATGCAGGGCTTTAATATCTATTAATATTCTGATCTTAGTTCAGAACCACCCCTGATTTTAAGGTCTGGCCATCAACACGTATCATATACATGCCTTTTGAGAGATTCGTCAAATCAATGTTCTCATTAATCATACCTCCATTTGAAAAGGCCTGACGGCTAAGCATAATCTGGCCGGTGAGACTAAGTACCTCTATAGTGCACTCAACTCCTTCGAATGGCATTTCCAGGGTAATTGCTCCTGAGGATGGATTTGGATATAGTTTCACACCTAGTTCTGATAAATCAACACCGTCTGATAGTACAATAATGGCAATGGTATCTGTAGAAACCGGCCCACAATTCTGAGCGTCATTCACTTCAACTACGTACTCTCCTTCTTCACCCGGTGCAAAGGTATAGGTACCAAAATCCTGGATCACACCTCCTGGTTGAAGTGTAAAAGTATAGGGAGGAAGCCCTCCCAGGGCAGCTACAACGATTACTCCATAATCATCCTCAGCAATACCAGATGTACTAACAAGCTCAATCATCAATGAATCGGGTTGCTTAATCGTTTCTACACCTCCATATTTTTTACAGTTCTCTTTATCCTTCACTACGACCTGGTAATCCCCTGCTGGTAATTTATCCAGATAAGAGTTATTCGAAAATGTCATCCCATTATCGATAGAATAAGTGAATGGCTCTCCAAATCCACCTGTCGAGAATATCCGTATTGCTCCTTTACTATCTCCATAACAAGTTGATACGTCCTGTGTGATCACATTATCTATGGAGATTGGCAAGCATCCTTTGACACCGAGGATCATATAAAAGGGATTTCCAACCGAGTTATATGTACTATCACCAATTATTATCCGGTCAGCATCGGTTCTCATCAGGGTATATATTTCTTCTTCGGTTTTGAAAAATTCCTTACCCGTTTCATTGCTGTTGCTACTTCCCCTGTATTGAATGGCATCCTGGTAGATCCCTTCCTTATCAACAGCGCCAACAAACATATCAGTATCACTTAATCTTTTGGAGATCAGTGTATCTTCTCCCCATATCAAGGTATCTGCAAAAGATCCGGATACATGGATCTGGTCCCCGAAAAATTCCATGTAATAGGTTTTATCAGTACCTTTACTTCCATTTGTTCGCATCCACTCTAAATTTCCTGTTGCACTGTACTTTGCAATAAAAAGGTCAGAACTGCCCCTGTTACCGCCAATTTTTATGTATTCTGTATTGTTATTATCAATAATAAGTGTATCACTTGCATAAAAACCTGATATGTAGATACTGCCTTCATCATCCTTTGTAACGGAATAACTGAATTCGCTGCCCACACCTCTTAATTTCCTGATCCAGGAGATTTTACCCTTAAGATCAGTGGAAATTAAATGAACATCAGAATTAATACCTATGGAAAGGAGAGTATCTGTTCCGAAACTGATCGAGTCATTATAGTTACCCGTAAACAGGTACGAGGTATTATCAGTGTAAATATTTTCAATTCTTCCTCCCAAAGTATGTAGCGATTTCCCTTGTTTTACCCACAGAAGGTTACCATCAGATGACTTAAATTTCCCGTAAAAATAATCGGCAGTTTCATTCTCAGAATAGAGGGTTTTCTGATTATAGATGCTAATGCTATCATTAAAAATTCCAGCCAGGATCAAATCCCCGGCGGAATCAATTTCCAGTGCTGTTGAAGCTTGAAGTTTAGCCCCTGTACCTGCATTTCTAGCCCAGAGCGTGTTTCCTGAATCATTCAGTTTAATGATAAATATGTCATAAGAACCAGTGCTCTTAAGAGAATCAGACTCAGATGCTTTTAGCAATCCTTGGAATCCGCCGCTAATAAATATGTTACCTGATGTGTCTATGCATAGTCCTCCAGTTATATATTCAGAAATACTGCTCCCAAAACTCTTCATCCATTCAACATTACCATCCTGTGAGAAATTAATAAGATAGTAGTCCCGGTCACCATTCGATGTAATCGATTTACCACCGGCAGAATTAAGAGTACCATCGAAATAGCCATATGTCAGCAAACCATCGTTCAGGCTAATCCTGGAATCTAATTCTTTCCAGGAACCGGAAGAAGAAACCATGTTTGAGGAAATCCATGACTGCGCATGAATCATATTCAGACCACATGCAAATATTAACAGCAGTAAAGTCGCCCTTTTCATAATACGGTTAATTTGTTCCCTTCCTTAATCTTTACGTGTTAAGAACTATAATGGTTATTCTTTCCTGTGGCAATAATGAAACTGTTCACCAATTCCAGGTATAAATATATTCTAAATCAGCGGATTGGCTCTGTCAAATTCTGTGTAAATCCAGATAAAAAAAGAGACTGCTCGTGAAAAACAGTCTCTTAATAATTTTGATTAGTTGCACTGAGTTTATTTCACAATAATACCAGACCTTAAAGTCTGCCCATTAACCTGCAACATATACATACCGCTGGCCATATGACTGAGATCCATAACTTCATACAGTTCTCCTCCATTTGTGAAAGCTTTACGGCTGGAAACGATCTGACCGGTCAGGCTTAATACCTTGATGTGGCACTC
>JBDLIM010000018.1:0-53269 GCA_039714915.1 Bacteroidota bacterium | reverse complement strand
GGCACAACTTCCTGGTACAAATTCATCTGATGCAGCCTTTCGCTGCGACGAGTATAACAGCGCGGGCAGGTTGAGAAGTGCTCCAGGTCCCACAGATCGGCCAGCACCATCCCGGCCTTCAATCCAATCCCGTAAGCAACTACCTCTTCCAGAGAATCGATGGAAGGTTCAGAAAAGTAACCCTCCGCAAGAAGCGCATCCATAGAGCCATTTCCGGCCCGTACCGGAATCACCACACAGGTGCTTACACCCGTCGAAAATGCAAAATCAAGGGACTTTTTGGCCCACAGCACTCCTTCTTCTTCCGACAGGAAAGGTGGCCGGAGCAGGATAAATGCCCGGGTGGAGATCCCGGCTGAATTCAAATACCTGACGGCCTGCTCAAAATCGGACAGGGTCATCCGTTTATTGAGCCTGGGCAATACCTCCGGATGAACGGTCTCCAGCCCGATGGCCACTTCCATTCTGGGTTTAATTAACTCCTTAAAATACAGCACTTCTTCTCCAATAAATGCAGTATGACTCTCCACTACCAGGGTTTCAAATAAGCTTATCCTTTCGGCTATAGCCTTATAGTCCTCCGGGGGAATGGCATCCCGGTCAAAAAAGCTGCCGCTGTTGTAAAGCTTCAGGTGCTTCGTGGAAGGCAGTGCGGAAAGCGCATATTGGATCTGAGCCGGTATGGCTCCTGCCGGCACCGTTTCACTGGTGGTGTGCTTCCACAGGTCACACATCAGGCAGCGGTAGGGACATTCCTTATTTGTAAGCAGAACAGTCGTTACTTCTTCAATGGTCCCCTGCGAACTGCGCTCCGGCTCATTGAAATATCCATAAGGGATGTAGGGATCGACAGGGATCTTCTCCCCGCGCAGAGAAGTGATCCAGCGGCTGTCAATTCTGAAGTCGGGGTATCTACTCATAAATAGAGAGGAACTCCTTCCGGTAATCGATCTCCTTTTCCGGGAAATGCCTGTTAAAGGTACTGGCGGAAGTGGCCCCATGCTGAAAGCGTCTCTTTTCAAACACAGGCATATCCATTCCTGTGATGGCCTTAATCCCGCTTGCCGCTATCTGTCCCTTCAGGTCATAAAGTTTTTCATGGTCCCAGTTTGTGAGATCGATAAAGGGAATTCCTTCCGCAATCTCAATAACATTTTCCAGCGTATAGGGGCTAAAACAATCAAATCCAAGGGTGTCGGCCGTAGTATAGGTGCGCATATAGCCCCTGCTTAATCCGCCCGAATAGGTGAGCGAATGCTTCATTTTACCCACACCCCAGCCTTCGTGATACAGCATCAGGTTATTCAGAACGCTGCGGATGGTCAGTTCGGGATTCTCCTCAATGGGATAATCCTTCAAATTCTCATCTCCTCCATCCCCGTCAAGCATAAATTTCCAGTCAGGATAGCGCTTTCGGATCCCTTCCAGCAGGGCCAGGTTCATGGTAGCTGCCTGGATATCCAGGGACTTGTAGTCTTCCACCACCTTGATGGTCTTTTTCCAGTCCAGGCCCGAGGCCTTAACTTCGATGGGCTCCAGGAAAAGCTCCAGTCCAAGTACTTTTAAAAACTCCCTGGCCTGCTTCAGGTCCTCCCCGCTATCATCCACACTCAAAGTAAAAGCCTTTAATCTGGAAGGGCTTTCACCCAGTTCCAGCAGGGCATGGTAGGTAAGCAGGAAAACCGAACCGCTATCCACGCCGGCAGAAAAAGTAACTCCCACCGGGCCTGATTTCGCCCTGTATGTCAGCCATTTCTTAATTTCTTCATAAAGCGCACCCATATATTGTCTTCCAATCTGCTCCACCTCTGTGCCTTTGTACTTATTCCTTTTGGGTGTGAAAAACCGCTCGTAGACCGGGCTGGGATCGGGACAACCCAGCAATTCGATGGTGGTCAGGTGGTGGGCCGGTGCCATGCGGGTATAGGAAGGATGAAACTGATCCTCCAGCCCCTCCTGCTTCAGATACTTATATATGGTATCGATCCGTTCTGCCAGCACCAGGCAGGGCCCGTCCTTTAATTTGGCAATAAAAAAACGAAGGGGCCGTCCAATGGAACGTGCCATCCGGATGGTTTTTCCCTCCACGGTTACCAGGGCAAACTGGCCGTCAATCTTCCTTACAGCCTGTGCGTCGCCCATACGTACCAGGTCTAAGGCCTCATCCCTGGACATGTTGTATATAAGATCTTTTTCAGGATCACACAGATCCACCACCTGGTTTACATATTGATGATTCATATTCTATCTGTTTGTATCTTAAATAAATGTATTTAGATATGGCTTTTCCCGCCTGCTAAGTTAGGAAAATAAAGGCGATTTTATTTATTTAGACATATTCTAAATAGCCTGCATAATCCGAATAAAGAGTTAAAAAATCCTAAATTAGACCCTTAACACTAGAACTACTAATCCATAACCTAAACTAAACGATAACTATTACAACACATATTAAGTATTCATTCCTAACCTTAAACTACTTCAATTATGCGTAACTCTGCATGGCGGAAAAGTGGCATATTGGCACTTTTCCTATTTGGTTTTGCGATCAGCTTAACCTATGCACAGCAAAGAACGGTAACTGGACAGGTATCTTCCGAGGAGGAAGGCACCATTCCCGGGGTAAACATTGTGATCCAGGGAACCACCACCGGAGCTGTGACAGATGTTGACGGGAACTACTCCATTAATGTTCCCGGACCAGACGCAGTGCTGGTATTCTCTTCCATTGGTTACTCCACCCATTCGGTGACTGTAGGTAACCAAAGTACAATTAACGTGGTTCTGGAACCGGACGTTACTTCACTGGATGAAATTGTGGTGATCGGCTACGGTACACAGAAGAAGAAAGAACTGACCAGTGCTGTTTCCAATGTCAAATCGGACGATTTTGTCAAAGGTGCCGTAAACAACCCTGCCCAGTTGATCCAGGGTAAGGTGGCCGGCCTCTCCATCTCAAAACCGGGTGGCAATCCCAACGAGGGCTTCACCATGCGACTGAGGGGCCTTAGTACCATTGGCGCCAACAGCTCGCCACTGGTAGTGATTGACGGAGTGATCGGCGGATCGCTCGACAATGTGGATCCCAATGATATTGAATCCATTGATGTGCTGAAGGACGGTTCTGCCGCTGCCATTTACGGAACCAGGGGTTCCAGCGGTGTGATCATTGTCACCACCAAACAGGGAAGGCGCGGAACCTCATACATCGATTACAGCGGCCTGGTTACTCACGAATCGGTGGCCAAGTACCCCAATGTACTAAGTGCCGATGAGTGGAGGGAACTATCTTCCGAAACCGGACTGGGAACCGATTTCGGTGGAAATACCGACTGGTTCAAGGAGACCACCAATCCCGCCCTTTCACAGGTGCACAACCTGAGTATGTCGGGAGGAAATGAGAAGACCAAGTACAGGGCTTCCATCAACTTCCGCGATGCAAATGGGGTTGCCCTGAACACTGGTTTTACCCAATTGAACGGCCGGCTGAACCTGCAGCAGAAGGCGATCGATGACCGGCTTACCGTGAATCTGAATATCGGTGCCACACAGAGGAAGGCCCAGTATGGGTTCACAAATGCATTCCGGCAGGCTGCCATCTACAATCCCACTGCGCCTGTAATGAGCGACGATGCGGCCTATGATAAATATGACGGCTACTTCCAGCAGGTGTTGTACAACTACTACAACCCGGTGGCGATCATGGAACAGAATAAAAATGACGGGACTGACAAGCGATTGAATGTGGCCCTGAGGGGTGCATTCGAAATTGTGGAAGGACTGAAAGTCGATGCCTTCTACTCCCTGCAGAGTGAATCCTTCACCCGGGGACGGTACTATGATAAAAACAGCTTCTGGACCGGTATGGACCGCAATGGCCTGGCTGAAAGAGAACTGGATGGGAATCAGAACCAGCTTTTTGAATCCACTGTGAACTATACAGGCAATGTGGGAACGGTCAACATGACTGTGCTGGGGGGATACTCCTACCAGGAGTTTATGTATGAAGGATTCCATGCATTCGGGGGTGATTTTATCAACGACGCCTTTACCTATAACAACCTGAATGCCGCCCTGGACTTTAACAACGGGATCGGTGAAGTGGAAAGCTACAAGAGTTCAGCCAGGTTGATTGCCTTTTTCGGGCGTGTAAATGTGAATGTAACCGACAGCTGGTTCCTGATGGCCAGTGCCAGGTATGAAGGATCAAGCCTGTTTGGTGCCGGCAATAAGTGGGGGCTCTTCCCCGCTGTAGGTGCCGGTGTGGAGCTGGCCAACTTCCTGGATATAGCTTCCATGGATAACCTGAAACTGAGAGCCAGTTACGGGATCACCGGGGCCCTGCCCCCCGATCCTTATCTCTCCATATTACGCCTGGGTCCCGGCGGGAACTTCTTCTATAACGGGGAGTTTGTTCCCGGTTATGCCCCGGTAAGTAATGCCAATGAGGACCTGGCCTGGGAAAAGAAGGGAGAGTTTGATGTAGGTCTGGATTTCTCCTTCTTCGACGGTTCCCTCTATGGTTCCCTGGATTTCTATACCCGGACCACCACCGACCTGCTTTTCACCTATGAGGTTCCCGTACCTCCCAACCTTTACAGCGAGGCATGGATGAACCTGGGAGAGATCAAGAGCAGCGGAATTGAGCTGGCACTGAACTGGAATGCGGTTGAATCGGGGGATTTCTCCTATAGCTTTTCCATTACACCCACCGTGTATCTACAAAATGAACTGGTCTCCCTGTCGGGAGAGTTTAATGGTGCAGAGCTCTCTTACGGGGTTCGCACCCTGGGGGCCATGGGTGCACCCGGACAGAGTGATGTACCGCTGGTGAAGGCCGAAGAGGGTTATCCCATCGGACAGATCTATACCCATACATTTATAGAGTATGATGCGGATGGAAACCTGATCCTGCAGGATACCAATGAGGATGGTACCGTCGATCCCGCCGACCGTGTGGTGGTCGGGAACGGATTACCGGATGCTGAATTTGGTTTTGCCAATAATTTCCGCTTCAGAAACTTTGATGCGAACATCACCCTGCGAAGTGTGCTGGGTCATGATCTGCTTAATACCTTCCGGGGTTTCTATGAGGTCCCCAATATGATCGGATCCTATAACCTGCCTGCAACATCTGTTGATCAGAGGAATGATGATACGGGAACGCTGTATAATAACTCATCAGGTGTTCTCTCCAGCTTGCATGTGGAGAATGCCTCCTTTGTTTCCCTGGATAATCTGAGCATTGGATATAACTTTGATATGTCCAACTCTTCGGCATTCAGAAGCATCCGGGTCTTTATAACCGGCAATAACCTCTTATATATTACAGGTTATAAAGGAGCGGATCCCAACCCGAGATTTGCGGATGGTGACAATAAGCTTGTACCCGGAATAGACCGAAGGAATACCTGGTTCCCGGTAAGATCGGTTTCACTTGGTGTAAACCTTGGTTTATAATCCAGAAATAGAAGACGATATGAAAACAAAAGAAAATAAAATCATAAGAATATCACTGTTCCTGGTTAAAGGAATATTGATTGTGCTGGTCATGTCCTGGGTGAACCAGGCATGTACCAACCTGGACGAAGAGCTCTATAGCGAGGTAACACCGGATGATTTCTTTAAATCTGAAGAGGAGTATGTTTCGGCACTTGGTGCCGCCTATACGGCATTCGGCGACTATGCCTCCAACGATCCTCAGGCATTGCAGGAAGTGTGTACCGATGAGATGGTTGTCCCCACGAGGGGACAGGACTGGGATGACGGAGGACACTGGAGACGCTTCCACCTGCACTCCTGGACCTATGAAGACGGTTTCTACGGGGGTGGATGGAATTTTGGTTTTGGCGGGGTAAATACGGCCAACCGACTGATCTTCCAGTTTGAAACCCTGGTTGCGGACGGACAGGTGGAGCAGGCCACTGCCGATGCCTTTATTGCCGAGCTAAAAGCAGTGAGGGGATTCTTTTACTGGCAGCTGATCGATCTCTATGGCAATGTACCTCTGGTACTTGATTTTGCCACAGCAGAAGCTTCTCCTTCCACGGTTCCCAGAGCCGATGTATATGCAGCCATTGTATCTGACCTCGAGGAAGCTGTGCCAAAACTATCCGAATTGGTAGACGGTTCCACTTATGGACGGATGAACTACTATGCGGGACAGATGTTGCTGGCCAAACTATACCTGAATGCTGAGGTGTATAGCGGTACTGCACAGTGGGACAAAACCATTGCAGCCTGTGATGAGATCATCAACTCGGGTGCATATTCGCTGGAAGGTAACTACTTTGCTAATTTCAATGTAGATAACTCCGGATCCAGCGAGTTTATCTTTGCCATTCCCTACGACCAGGTATTCTTCCAGAATTTTAACCTGGCGGTGCGTACATTGCACTACGGAAGCCAGGACACCTATAACCTGACTGCCCAGCCCTGGAATGGTTTCTGTACACTGGAGGAGTTCTACAACTCCTACGAGGACGGTGACCTGCGTAAAGGAGAGCCGGGAACACTTGATGGCCCTTCCACCGTACGGGGTAATTTTATAGCCGGTTATCAGTACAAATCAGATGGAACTTTGGTGATGGATGATGGTTTTGAAGCTGGCAATCCGGATCGTCAGCCGGCCCCTCTGGTTCCAGACATGGATCAGGAACCATTGAATTTTGGAAGCTTCTTCCATGACCCACCACAGCCACAGCTGAATGAGCTGGGCCCGCAGGCGCTTCGTCAGGCCGGGGTCAGGATCGGGAAATATGAGATTGCCATGGGGAGTATGCCCAATAATATGAGCAATGATTACCCGGTGTTCCGCTATGCCGATGTAATGCTGATGAAGGCTGAGGCACTGTTCCGGAAGGGTCAGGCAGCTGAAGCTCTTCCCCTGGTAAATGAGATCAGGGCCAGGGCCGGTGTGGCAGATCTGACCACCCTGGACGGCGTGCTAAGCTTTGATATCGATGATGAAACAGCGGCAGAGGTTCCGGGAGGAGAGCTGTTCAATGAGATCGGACGCGAAATGTTCTCTGAGAATAACAGGCGGCAGACCCTGATCCGCTGGGGATACTTTACGGATGTGGAGAAGTGGCTGCTTCCCTTCTACAATGCTGGAGACAAAGTAGTAACAGATGAGTATACCACCATCTACCCGGTGCACAGGGATAAACTGGACGCCAATCCAAACCTGGAACAGAATCCTGGATACAGCCAATAGCAGATACGTATAATAATTAGTATATTTGGAAAGCAGGCAATTAAGAAATTGCTTGCTTTCTTTTTTTACTTTGTCGGGATGGAATTTCGAAGCACAACGGGTTGGTTTGCAGCTGCACTATTGCTGATTTCCCTCCTGCTTTGCTCATGCAAGCGGAGTGATCAGGATAGCCAGCCCCCTACCCTTTTTACACTCCTGGATCCCAGGCACACCGGAGTAGATTTTGTGAACGAGGTGGAGTATACCGAGGAGTACAATACCTATACCTACCGGAATTTTTACAATGGTGCCGGGGTGGGACTGGGTGACTTCAACAACGATGGTCGAACCGACATCTATTTTTGCGGCAATATTGCAGACAATAAGCTCTACATCAACAGGGGGGATTTCACCTTTGAAGACGTCACGAATCATGCCGGGGTGGCCTGTCCGGGGGTATGGTCTACCGGAGTAAGCATAGCCGATGTGAACGGGGACGGATGGCTCGATATTTACATATGCAAATCGGGCGATCCGGATACGCCCAACAGGTACAATGAGCTGTTTATCAACAACGGGGATCTGAGCTTTACGGAAAAAGCTGTTGAATACGGCATAGCGGATATGGGCTTATCCACTCATGCCACCTTTTTTGATTACGACCGGGACGGGGACCTGGACTGCTACCTTCTGAACAATTCCTTTCAGTCGGTTACCGAATTTGATCTGACACCCGGGCAGCGGGAGATCAGGGATACCCTGGGAGGCAATAAGCTTTACAGGAATGAAGGCGGATATTTTACAGATGTCAGCTGGGAAGCCGGCATCTATGGCAGCAAGATTGGTTTTGGGCTGGGGGTCAGTGTGGCCGATATGAACCGCGATGGATGGCCGGATATCTATGTCTCCAATGATTTTTTCGAACGCGATTACCTCTATCTGAATCAGGGAAACGGAACCTTTACGGAATCACTTGAAGATCAGCTTGGCGAGATCAGCCTGGGCGCCATGGGTGCCGATGTGGGGGATATTAATAACGATGGCTGGCCGGAGATCTTTGTAACCGAAATGACTGCTGAGGGGGATGCACGTTATAAAACAAAGGTCCTGTTTGAAGATTGGGAAAGCTACAGGAATAAGGTGGACCAGGGATATCATCACCAGTTTGCCAGGAATGTATTGCAGCTGAATAACCGGAACGGGACCTTCAGCGAGATCGGAAGGCTGAGCGGCGTCTGTGCCACGGACTGGAGTTGGGGAGCGCTGATCATGGACCTGGATAACGATGGCTGGAAAGACCTCTTTGTAGCCAACGGGATCTTCAAGGACCTGCTTGACCGGGACTACCTGGACCTCTATACTAATCCGGCCATCATGCGTTCCTTGATAGAAAGCGAAGAACAGGCCATCCTGGGCCTGATTGATCAGATCCCTTCGGAAAAAGTCCCCAATTATGTCTTCCACAACAACAGGGATCTTTCCTTTACCAATCTTTCTGAGGCGTGGGGACTGGGCATCCCCTCCTTTTCCAATGGTGCTGCTTACGGGGACCTGGACAATGACGGGGACCTGGACCTGGTGGTCAACAATGTAAATATGCCCTCTTTTGTTTTCAGAAATGAAACCAGGGAAAGTCCAGGCAGCAATTATCTATCGCTATCATTTAAAGGAAGCGGGGCAAATACCTTCGCCATTGGTACTGCTGTTACCCTCTACTGTGGAGACACCATGTACTTCCAGGAGCTGTTCCCAATGCGTGGGTTTAAGTCATGTATGGAGCAAAAACTGCATTTCGGTCTGGGAGTATCCGAAACCATTGATTCCCTGGAACTAACCTGGCCGGATGGCTCTTGCTCCACCCTGCATGATATTGCGGTGAATCAGGCACTGGTCTTAGAGCAGGACGAGCCCATGGAAAACTGCAACAGGCTTGCTGCAAATGCACCCGTCCCTCTGTTTTCAAAGCTTGAGCATATCAGGGGACTGGAGTTTGCTCATACTGAAAATGCTTTTGTGGACTTCCATCGCGACCCCCTGCTGTTTCATATGCTTTCCAATGAAGGCCCTCAAATGGCAGTGGGGGATGTAAACAGCGATAACATGGATGATCTGTTTGTGGGAGGAGCCAAAGGATTTCCGGGACAACTCTTTGTTCAGGATAAGAAAGGCGAGTTCAGTGCCAGCAATAATATACTCTTTGAAGCTGACAAAATATCGGAAGATAGCGATTGTGAATTTTTTGATGCAGACGGGGATGGGGACCTGGATCTCTATGTGGCCAGTGGAGGTAACGAATTTCCATCCAGTTCATCGGCTCTGCTGGATCGCCTGTATATGAATGACGGACAGGGAAATTTCACAAAGTCAGATCAATTGCTTCCGGCAGGAAAATATGAAAGCAGCTCCTGTGTACAGCCGGCCGATTACGACAGGGACGGGGATCTGGATCTTTTCGTGGGAATCCGCTTACGACCCTTTTTATATGGGGTGCCGGTCAATGGCTACCTGCTGGAGAATGACGGTCAGGGCCGCTTTACCAATATTACAAGCAAAAAGGCTCCCGCTTTATTAAATGTGGGAATGATCACTGATATGGTCTGGGCAGATGTGGACAGGGACAGGGACCCCGACATGGTGATTGTGGGTGACTGGATGCCGGTAAAGATCTTTATTAATGACAACGGGGACTTTTCGGATCAGTCGGATGCCTTTGGTTTGTCAGGAAGCGAAGGATGGTGGAACACGATCCGGGCACATGACCTGAATGATGACGGATACCCGGATTTTGTCCTGGGGAATCATGGACTTAACTCCAGGTTTAAAGCTTCAGCAGAACGGCCGGTGACCATGTATGTGAATGATTTTGATTTGAGCGGCAAGGCAGAACAGATCATCTGTACCTATAATGGGAAGAGATCATACCCCCTGGTAATGAAAGATGACCTGGTTAAACAGATCCCCGCACTTCAAGAAAAATATGCCACCTTCGGGGCTTATAAAACCCAGACCATCGAAGATATCTTCTCCGAAGAGGTTTTGCAGCGCTCCGTTAAGCTAAATGCCCACATACTGGAGAGCTGTGTAATGAACAATTCCGGATCCGGATCCTTTACCCTGTTGCCCCTTCCCGTGGAGGCACAATTCTCGCCGGTGTATGCCATCGCATGTAAAGATATCGATAAGGATGGCCGGAGTGACATGGTGATCGGTGGCAACCAGTTCAGGGCCAAACCTGAAACAGGGATCTATGCGGCCAGTTTCGGACTCTTTCTGAAAAGTAATTCCACCGGAAGCTGGTCAGCTTTACCTGCAGAACAATCGGGTATCTCCACACGGGGCGAGATGAGGGATATTCAATTCATGGATATAAATGGAAAGAGAATTATGGCTGTTGTCAGAAACAATGATATATTAGAGTTCTATAATTATTAAGAGGTGCAGATGAAGCAAAAGTATAGATGGATCATAATGTGGATAGTAGCCGGACTGATGGTAAGCGCATGCTCGCCCGGAGAGAGGTATGAACGCAGGCTAGATCGTGAACTGGCCAGTGGCATCAGGCATGATTCCCTCTTTATGGGCATCTACTTCGGAATGACAGACAAGGATTTTTACACCCATTGCTGGAATCTCAACCGCAAAGGAGTGATCAGACAGGGAACGAGCAATCTAAGCGTGGAATACCAGGTAGAGGAAGAACTGAAACATCCTGCCACCATGAATTTCTACCCGGTGTTTGGCCAGGGCAGGATTGTAGAGATGCCGGTACGGTTTATCTACAACGGGTGGGCCCCCTGGAATAAGGAATATTCTGCAGAGAGCCTGAGCCTGGATGTCCTGAACTGGTATCAAAAGATATATGGCAATGGTTTTATTAAGGTGACACATCCTGAGCGGGGAAAAGCCTTTACAAAAATCGACGGAAACCGGCGCATCACCATTTATACAGAAAATGACATGCATGTATGGGCCGTATTCACCGACATGCTGGCTGAAGGGATATCTGCAGATGAAGAAACTACAAAAAATATTGCTCAATAGAGGTCTGTTCTTTCTACCGCTCATCTTTATGGCATGTGGAAACGGATCGAAAGATGTTGCAGGAAGCACGCTGTTCACCCTGATGCCTGAATCCCACACCCATGCCGGTTTTATCAACCACCTGGATTATGATGAACAGTTAAAGAAGAAATTCAATATCTACACTTACCGGAACTTTTACAATGGCGGAGGGGTGGCCCTGGGTGATATAAACAAGGATGGTCTGATTGACATCTTCCTCACCGCCAACATGGGTCCCAATGTACTCTACCTGAACAAGGGGGATTTCAAATTCGAGGATATTTCCGACCGTGCGGGGATCGGCGGACATGGTGAATGGTCCACCGGGGCCAGTATGGCAGATGTGAATGGGGACGGGTGGACCGATATCTACGTCTGCAATTCGGGGAATGTGGAGGGAGACGAGCGGCACAATGAACTTTATATTAACAAGGGGGACCTCACTTTTAAAGAAAGTGCCTCTGACTATGGGATCGGTGATCCAGGCTATTCGACCCACGGTGCTTTTTTTGATTACGACCGGGACGGCGACCTGGACCTCTACCTGCTCAATAACTCATTCAAGGCCATCGGAAGTTTTAAACTCTCCGATAATCAGCGGCTGGTAAGAGACTCCATCGGGGGGGACAAACTCTTTCGCAACGATAACAACCATTTTACCGATGTAAGTGAAGAAGCCGGGATCTATGCCAGCCTCATCGGGTTCGGACTGGGTGTTACGGTGGGAGATATTGATCAGGACGGATGGATGGATATCTATGTGTCCAATGATTTTTTCGAGCGGGACTATATCTACCTTAATAACGGGAATGGTACTTTCCGGGAAACCCTCACGGATATGATGCGATGCATTTCCGCTGCTTCCATGGGAGCCGATATGGCCGATATCAATAACGACCACTATCCCGAGATTTTTGTGACCGATATGATCCCGGAGGATGATGCACGCCTGAAGACCAAAACCACCTTCGATAGCTGGGACAGCTATAAATCCAATTATGAAAACGGCTACCATCACCAGTTTACCCGTAATATGCTTCATCTCAATAATGCAGATGGCACATTCAGCGAGATAGGCAGACTGAGCGGAGTTTCAGCCACCGACTGGAGTTGGGGAGCCCTGATCATGGACCTGGACAACGATGGTATGAAAGATATATTTGTGGCTAACGGGATCTACCAGGACCTGACCGACCAGGATTATATCCAGTATTTCTCCAACCGCGACATGGTTATGACCATCGTATCGGGGAATAACGTGGACTACAAGACCCTGATCGACGCCATCCCGTCGGTAAAGATACCCAGTTATGCGTTTAAGAACATGGGAGAATACAAATTTGAGAACCGGGCCGTAGCGTGGGGACTGGCCGATCCGAGCCACTCCAATGGCTCTGCTTACGGGGACCTTGATAATGATGGGGACCTCGACCTGGTGGTGAACAATGTGAATATGCCCATGTTCCTTTACCGCAACGAGTCTACGGCCAAACTATCTGACCACCACTACCTGAAAGTGATTCTGAAAGGAAAGCCGGGAAATACCGATGCCATCGGAGCCAAGGTAACGGCCAGGCACCAGGGCCAGTCATTCTACATTGAACAGATGCCCATGCGGGGTTTTAAATCAACCATGGACCCCCGTCCCCACCTGGGAGTGGGATCACTGACCATGGTCGACTCGCTGGTGGTGCAGTGGCCCGATGGAAGGGTTACAGTTATGAGAGATGTGCCCACGGATCAGAGCCTGACCTTATACCAGGAAGAGGGTATGGAAACGGACCTTCATCTGGCATCTCCGTTTCATTCGGTGAACAGGTGGTTTGCAGAAATTAGTGCAGATAAACCCGCTGAATTTATGCACCATGAAAATCAATTTGATGATTTCAAACGGGACCGCCTGATCTATCACATGATGTCCACCGAAGGTCCGGCCATGTGCAAAGGAGACGTAAACGGAGACGGATTGGATGATTTCTATGTGGGAGGTGCCAAGGATCAGGCCGGTGCATTGTTTCTTCAGCAAAGCAATGACAGGTTCACCTTGTCACAAAACAGCCTTTTTGAAATGGATAAAACATCGGAAGATACCGATTGTGTCCTGTTTGATGCTGACGGCGACGGCGACCTGGACCTTTATGTGGCCAGCGGCGGCAATGAATTACCCAACAGCTCTTCAGCCCTTGCCGATCGCTTATACATGAATGATGGAAGAGGTCGCTTTGAAAAATCGCCCCAGATCCTGCCCGCCGGAAGATATGTGAGTACGGGCTGTGTACGTGCCTGTGATTACGATCAGGATGGCATCATGGAGCTTTTCGTGGGACAGCGTCTCAGGCCATTTCTATATGGTGTACCTGTAGACGGGCACCTCTTGGAGAATGACGGCCAGGGGAGGTTTACGGATGTCTCGGAACAAGTGGCACCCGGACTAAAAGAGGTTGGCATGCTTCGGGATATGTTGTGGGAGGATGTGGATGGCGATGGCGATCAGGATATGATCCTGGCAGGTGACTGGATGCCCATAAAGGTATTTATCAATGATCGGGGTACATTCGCCGAAGCCCGGGACGCTTTTGGAGGCGACAGCACTTCAGGCTGGTGGAACTGCCTCGCTGCAGGAGACTATGATGGCGATGGAGACATGGATTTTGTGGCCGGGAATCACGGTCAGAATTCGAAGTTTAAGGCCAGTCAGGAAAGACCGGTAAGCATGTATGTGAACGATTTTGACATGAATGGCTCAGCTGAGCATGTCATTTGCCAATATGAAGGAGACCGTAGCTACCCGCTGGCTCTGAAACATGACCTGATCGCTCAACTCCCCCGCCTGGCAAAAAAGTACCCTAATTACCAGCTGTATAAAGAGCAGCAGATCACAGATATTTTCGAAGCAAAACAACTGGAAAATGCCATTCGGCTGGATGCAGGTTTGCTGGAAACATCCCTGTTTTTAAATGATGGATCGGGTCGTTTCTCAAGGGGGAAGCTTCCCTTAGAAGTGCAATTTTCATCTGTAATGGCCATCGAACCGGGCGATATCAACAGCGATGGCCATATGGACCTGCTTTTGGGAGGAAACCTGCATCATGTGAAACCTGAAGTTGGGCGCTACGATGCAAGTTATGGGATTCTGCTTCTGGGAGATGGAAAAGGGGGATTCAGTGCGGTCCTTCCAAAACATTCGGGACTCCGCCTCCGGGGGGAGGTAAGGGATATGCTGCGTATATCCACATCAGATGGAGAATTACTGATGATAGCCCGCAGCAATAATTCCATCCAGCAGTTTAAATTCACAAGCACTGAACCAAGCAGATGAGAATCCTGGTATGCATCGTGACGATTATTCTGGCAGGAGTCTCCTGTCAGCGAATTAACAGAACACATGATGTATTACTTACCCTGCTCCCCCCCTCCTTCACCGGGGTGGAATTTATCAACCACTTGGAAGAGACCGAAGAATTCAATATTATTGAGTACCTCTATTTCAATAACGGAGCAGGGGTAGCTGCAGGAGATATTAACAATGACGGGCTGCAGGACCTCTATTTCACATCAAATCAAAACTCCAACAAGCTTTACCTGAATAAGGGCAATCTGCAATTTGAGGACATCACGGAACGTGCAGGTGTGAGCGGAGTAGGAGACTGGAGTACCGGTGTTAGCATGGCTGATGTGAATGGAGACGGATTTCTGGACATCTACCTTTGCCAGGTTGAAGGATACAAAGGCCTGGAGGGCCATAACCAGCTCTACATCAACCAGGGCGATCTGAGCTTTGTGGAAGAGGCCGCACACTATGGCATCGATTTCAGGGGCTTCTCCACCCAGGCCGCTTTTTTTGATCATGACCTGGACGGGGATCTGGACATGTACCTGCTGAACCACTCGGTGCATACATCACGCAGTTACGGATCGGCAGACCTGCGCAATGAGACCGATGCGCGTGCCGGGGACCGCCTGTTCAGAAATAATCTGTCCGAAGGAATAGCTGAATTTACAGATATTACACGCGAATCGGGAATTTACAGCAGTCAGATCGGATATGGACTGGGAATCAATGTAAGTGACCTGAATAACGACGGATATCCCGATATCTATATTTCAAATGACTTTCATGAAAATGACTACCTCTACATCAACAATGGAGACGGTAGCTATACGGAAAGGCTGAACCAGATGATCGCACATACCAGCCGATCCTCCATGGGAAATGATGTGGCCGATTTCAATAACGACGGCCTGATGGATATTTTCGTACTGGACATGCTTCCCGATGACCAGAAGATCAGGATGCAATCGGGAGGGGAAGATGACCCGGAGCTATTCAGCTTAAAATTGTATTATGGGTATTCTCATCAGTTTGTGCGTAATACCCTCCAGCTGAACATGGGTGACGGGATGTTTAGCGAAATCGGCCGTATGGCAGGCGTCTATTCCACCGATTGGAGCTGGTCACCCCTCTTTTGCGACCTGGATAACGACGGGTGGAAGGATCTGTTTATCACCAGTGGCATCTATCGAAGGGCCAATGACCTGGATTACATTAAATATTTAACAGGTGACAATCGCTATTTTCCCACCAGGGACAACAGCGCTCTTCCCAACCGTACTTTATTCGAAAAGATGCCCCTGCAGCCCGATGTCAATCACCTCCTTAAAAACAACGGGGACCTGACATTTACAGATGTGACCAGTCAATGGAGTGACGAAACACCTGACTTCTCTAATGGTTCCGCTTATGCCGACCTGGACAATGACGGGGACCTGGACCTGGTGGTAAACAATATCAATGGTCCCGCTTCAATTTACAGGAACAATGCAGAGATTAACCCTGGCCACCACCATATATCGGTTAAGCTCAGGGGGAAGGATTTGAATTCACACGGTACCGGAAGCAGGGTGACTTTATATTACAGGGGCCGGCAACAGGTAGCCGAACAGTTTCCCACCCGGGGATTTAGCTCTTCCTCCGAACCTGTCCTGCATTTTGGCCTGGGAGAGATAAGCGTAATCGATACCCTTGTAGTCAAATGGCCAGATCAAGCCCGGGAGACTCTGTACAATGTCCAGGCCAATCAGCAACTTATTCTGGATCAAATCAATGCAATCCATTTGACCCCGGACTCAAAATCAGACAGTGTAATTTTTACCCTTTTCTCATCCGCCCAGATCACCGGGCTGGAATTCCGGCATCAGGAAGATGCATATATGGACCTGGACAGGGAAAAACTGATTCCACATAATCTCTCCACCGAAGGCCCTGCACTGGCAGTGGGTGATGTAAACGGAGACGGGCGGGATGACCTGTTTGTGGGTGGAGCCAGGGGCCAGTCGGGCCGCTTGTTTATCCAGGATTCGCGGGGAGAATTTCAAAAGCTGCAAATTCCACAGCTGGGCATGGACAGGTTTTCGGAGGATGTGGATGCTGCCTTCTTTGATGCGGATGAAGACGGGGACCTGGATCTGTATGTGGTCAGGGGCGGGAACGAGGAATTGCCCGGAAGTCCCTTCCTGGCGGACCGTTTGCTGATCAATGATGGATCCGGCAGTTTTAAGTCATGCCACAGGGATGCCCTGCCCTATTTGAGCTATAATGGTTCCTGTGTAAGACCCGCTGATTTTGACGGGGACGGCGATATGGATCTTTTCCTGGGTTCAAGGTCCATTCCCGGGGCCTATGGATTAAGTCCCGTACAGGTTCTGCTGGTAAATAAGGGGAAGGGCAGGTTCACACCCCTGCCTGAAGAGCAGACCGGCGGATTTCAGCACGTGGGTATGCTTACAGATGCCAGCTGGGGAGATATGGACGGGGACGGGGACCCGGACCTGGTGGTGGTTGGGGAATGGATGAGGGTAAGTTTGTTCAGAAATAACCGGAATTCTTTCACTGAAGTCACAGAACAGGCCGGCCTGGATACCACATCCGGATGGTGGAACTGCATCAGCACTGTGGACCTGGATCAGGACGGGGACCTGGACCTGGTGGCCGGAAATTACGGGCTGAACTCCATGCTCAAAGCCTCCACAGACGAACCCGTGGATATGTATGTGAATGACTTTGATGGCAATGGGACTCCCGACCAGATCATTTGTTCCTACAATGACGGGTTTAGTTACCCCATTGCCTCCCTGGATGAAATGAGGGCTCAAATCCCCGGCCTGAAACAGCAATACCCCAGTTATTCAGCCTTTGGGGGTAAATCTGTCACCAACATCTTCGGACCGGACCTGGTGAACAGATCCATAAAAAAATCAGCTGTACTTTTCGAATCCTGCCTGTTCATCAATCAGGGAGAGGGGACATTTGAATGCATCAGGCTTCCCCGGGAAGCCCAGTTCTCCCCTGTACGGGACCTGCTGGCAGGGGATTTTAACCGGGATGGGATCCCCGATCTTATTCTGGCAGGAAATACCTATTCCATCAGACCCTCACTTGGAAGACAGGATGCCAGTTTTGGCTGGTTTTTACCGGGTTCCCGTTCAAATGATTATGAAGTCCTTCTACCCATTGAAAGCGGACTCAGAATCAGAGGAGATTCCAGGAAAATCCGGAGTCTGAATGTGGGTGAAAATGAGTTTATAATTAGTGGCAATAACGATGACGAATTGCAGATCCTTAAAGTCCGGAATGAAGATGAACAGTGACTTATAAATCTATTTTTAAAAAATATAAATTGCCTGTTAGTATGGGATTGAATGAAAAATACTTTATAATTGTGTAGTGATGTTTTCGCATCACGGGTAATGCTAACACCAGACTAAATCATATATATAACTGTAAAACACCAATTTGTATTTATTTCTAACCTTAAACTACTTCTATTATGCGAAATTCTTCTCCATGGAAGAGCGGCGTTACGTTGCTATTCTTGCTTAGTTTTGCTGTGAGCTCAGTTTTTGCTCAGCAAAGAACAGTTACCGGTACGGTGACTTCTGAGGATCAAGGAGCGCTTCCCGGAGTGAACATCGTTATTCAGGGTACCACACAGGGTGCCGTGACCGATGTTCAGGGGAACTACAGTATTTCTGTTCCCGGTCCGGACGCCATCCTGGTCTTCTCTTTTATCGGTTTCTCGACCCAGGCCGTGACTGTAGGTAGTCAGGCCACCATCAACGTGGTGCTGGCACCTGATGTAACCACTCTGGATGAAATTGTGGTGACGGCCTATGCCACCCAGAAAAAGAAGGACCTGACAGGATCCGTCGGTGTTGTGAATGCCGACGAACTGACCCAGATGCCCCAGGGCAACATTACCCAGCAGATGCAGGGCCGTGTGGCCGGTGTAAATGTTACACAGGATGCCAGGCCAGGCCAGACTGCAACAGTAAGGATCAGGGGCTACAGTTCCTTTCAGAACAACGAACCTTTGTATATTGTGGATGGTGTGCCGACAACGGATGTGAATACCATCAACCCTGACGATGTGGAGTCCATGTCCGTGCTGAAGGACGCCGGAGCTGCTTCCATCTACGGATCAAGGGCTTCCAATGGGGTGATTGTGATTACCACCAAGAAAGGCACATCGGGCATGAATGTGAATTACAACATGTATGCCGGTACCCAGAGTCCGGGTTCAGGACCTGACTTCCTGGTTAATACCCAGGAATATGCAGACCTTCAATGGCTTGTGTATCGCAATGATGGTACCGAAGAGGAACATCCCTTTTACGGACCCTCTTCCAATGCTTCACCCACCCTGCCCTCCTGGGCTGCAGATACCGACTGGTATGACGAGGTGGTAAATAATGCTTTTATGATGAACCATGACCTCTCCATGTCAGGCGGTACTGAAAATTCCAAATTCTACGGGAGTTTCGGATATTTTGACCAGAAAGGAGTAAGCCTGGAGAACTGGTACAAGCGTTTCAGTGCCCGCTTTAACTCTGAATTCAAGATCAAGGACAGGGTGACCATCGGTGAGAACATCAATGTGGTTCACCGGTCTGATAATGGTGTACAAAACCAGGCAGAACAAAGCATCATCATGGGGGGAGTTTATCGCATGCAGCCCATTGTTCCGGTGGTCTGGGATTCGGGTCCTTACGAGGGGAATAACTATAACCCCGAAGATGGCGACTGGGGAGGCACCGGTATTGCACCCAGACTGGGTCAGGGAAGTAACTTTGTGGCCTTACGCACCAGGGATAAGGATGACAAATGGCAGGACCTCAGGATCCTGGGTAATGTTTATGCAGATGTTGAGATCTTTGAGGGTCTGAATATCAGGACCTCTTTCGGGGGATCCATCAACAATTCTTATCAGACCGACTGGACCTCGGCTACCTATGAAGAAGCAGAAAACACAGCTACTCCAACCTACCGGGAGCAGGCTACGATAGGTGGATTCTGGACATGGACCAATACCCTGACCTTTACAAGACAATTCGGAGACCACAGCATCCTGGCAGTAGCCGGTTATGAAGCAAATAAGCTGGGCCTGGGCCGCGGAGTAAATGCCACAGGCACCGGATACTTCTCCGACGTATTCACGTACAGAACGGTAAATTCCGCATCAAGTTTACAACAGGCCCATTCCTGGTTCGATACACCCAGAACCCTGGTTTCACAATTCCTGAGGGCTGACTACAATTTCCGCTCCAAGTATTATGTAAGTGGAACTGTCCGCCGGGATGGATCTTCCGTATTCGGAGCCGATACACGCTTTGGTGTATTCCCATCCGTTTCTGCCGGCTGGAGGATCAGTGAAGAGTCCTTCCTTGCAGGATCCGACTTTATTTCCGATCTGAAGATCAGGGGTGGATACGGTACCATGGGGAACCAGCTGGCCGTATCAACAGCCAACCAGTTCTACTTATATGGGGGCAGCCCAAACACTTCTTTCTACGACGTGAACGGAACCTTTAATAGTTCCCTTCAGGGTTTCCGTCCCACCCGGATTGGCAATCCGGATGCCAAATGGGAGACAAATATAACCTCGAATGTGGGTTTCGATGCAGTATTGTTCGACCGCAAATTCGAAGTCGTCTTTGACTGGTATATGAAGCAGAACGTTGACCTTCTCTTTGACCCGGAATTACCGGGTACCGCAGGACTTGCTGACAGGCCCTATGTGAATGTGGCCGAAATGAAAAACACAGGGATTGACCTTCAGTTGATCTATCGTCAGATCTGGGGCGATTTCAGTGTAGAAGCCAATGCCACGTTTACCACTTACAACAACCAGATCATCAAGATTGCCGAAGGGTATGAATTCTTTGATGAGGTACAGCCGGGTGGTGACAGGATCGGAACTACATCCAGGAACCAGGTTGGTGAAGCAGTTGGTGCATTTTATGGTTATAATGTGCTCGGTCTTTTCCAGAGTCAGGGAGACGTAGATGCCGCCGCTGTTCAGGATGGTGCAGAAGAAGGGTTCTTCCAGTATGAAGACATCGATGGAAACGGCGTCATTGACCCTGACGACAGAACTTTCATTGGTAATCCGAATCCCGATTTTACCTATGGCCTGAACTTTGTATTGGGATGGAAAGGTCTGGATGTGACTGCTTTCTTCTATGGATCCCAGGGTAACGACATCCTTAACCAGAACCTGTGGTGGCTCGATTTCTGGCAATCTTTCCAGGGACAGAGAAGTACAACTCTTTTGTACGACAGCTGGACACCCACAAATACAAGTGCAACCACACCCAAGGCTTCCAATAAGTCGAACTTCTCCACCAACAATGAATGGAACAGTTATTACATTGAGGATGGATCCTTCTTCAGGCTGAAGAACCTTCAGATCGGCTACACCTTCGACAGATCCGTTATTGGAAATGTATTTTCCAGTGCAAGGGTTTATGTACAGGGCACCAATCTGTTTACAATCACCAAATACACCGGGTTGGATCCTGAACTGTACCACAGAAGTGATCTGGCTTTCGGAGTGGACCAGGGAAGCCTGCCAGCTGTGAAGCAATTCCTGGTTGGTGTAAGTCTGGGATTCTAATTAAAAGATAAGAAATAATAGATATGAAAAAGATAAAATTTTTATCAGTAATAGCGGTCATCACGGGTCTGCTGCTCATGCATTCCTGTAATGAAAGCTTTTTGGAGATTACTCCAAATGGTTCATTAGATGAATCTGTACTGGCCACCTATGAGGGAGTTGATGCGCTTCTTATAGGTGCTTACGCTCTGATTGATGGAGTTCAGTCTGGTTTTACCTGGACTGCTGCAAGTTCCGGATGGGTATTCGGCAGTATCAGGGGAATGGATGCCAATAAGGGTACCGACTCCGGTGACCAGCCGGATATCAATCCCATTCAGACCTATTCTGAAACAGCAACGAATCCATATCTGAGTGCCAAATGGAGGGTTACTTATGAGGGCATTTCGCGTTGTAATGCTACCGTAGTTACAGCAGCAGCAGCCCTGGAAGCAAGTGCCATTACTCAGGATGAACATGATCTTCTGGTCAACCAGGCAAGGGCACTGCGCGGAGTGTATCATTTCTGGGCCTGGAAAATGTGGGCTGACAGAAGTTCCAATACGTTCGTTCCCTATGTGGATGAGACTACGGACCAGGCCACCCTGACCAATACTGAGGATATCAGGGCGAAGATCATTGAAGATCTTACTGCCGGAACACATCTTCCCACTAATGTGGGGCAAATTGGACGTTTCAACAAAACCGTATCCCAGGTATTCCTGGCCAAAGCCCAGATGCAGATGTTCGGCGATTACGGAGCTGCCCTGGATCTGCTGGAAGAGGTTGAATCCAGTGGAACCCAACCAGCCGGCGGAGAGATCGGCCTGATGGACAGGTATGGTGATATTTTTGATGCTTCCATGCGAAATGACATAGAATCAGTCTATACAGTTCAGTATTCTGTAAACGATAATTCCGGGGGAATTAATGCTGGCGGTGGCGAAGTGCTGAACTTTCCTTATAAAGGAGGTGGCGCATCACCGGGTGGTTGCTGTGGATTCTTCAATCCCACACAGGATTTTGTGAATTCGTTCCGCACGGATGCCAGTGGATTGCCCTTCCTTGACAATACATACAATGATGAGGAGGTAAGCAATGACCAGGGAATTGCTGTTGAGTCTGACTATACCGAATATGCAGGCCAGCTCGATCCAAGGCTTGACTGGTCAGCTGGCCGCAGGGGTATTCCTTATTGGGACTGGGGCGATCACACAGGAGCAGACTGGATCCGTGATCAAACCTATTCAGGACCTTACAGCCCGAAGAAACAGGTGTATAAAAAATCTCAGGAAGGTACCCTTACGGAGGTTGGTAACTGGACTTCAGGTTATACCGCCAATGGCTATCGCATGATCCGCTACGCAGATGTAATCCTGCTTAAAGCTGAGTGCGAAGCGATGACAGGTTCCGATGACCTTGGATTTGGAGAGGTGAATATGATCAGAGCAAGAGCTGCTAATCCTGAGGGCTTTGTGCTGGAAGAAGACGGGGTTACACCTGCCGCCAACTATGTGATCAATGAATACCCGGCTGCTCCAGCCGATGCCAATGAGGCCATGCTTCGTATTAAATTTGAGAGAAAGCTCGAGCTGGGACAGGAAGGCCACAGGTATTACGACCTGCAAAGATGGGGTGATGTTCAGACCGACCTTAGCCGCATCCTTGCCCACGAAAAGCAGATGCCATGGGGTGATCTTCTTTATGGATCTGCAACTATTGGCCCTGAAGATGTTAATTTCCCGGTACCTCAGCGTCAGATTGACCTAACCAACGGTAACCTGATTCAGAACAGGAATTAAGTTTTATACATTTTATATTGAAAAAGAGGTTGTCCTTGCAGGCAACCTCTTTTTTTTTTTTCTTTGAGCTTTGTCAAACACACACTTATGGTATTTAAAGTTATGCGATATTACCTGCTGCCAGTTGTGTCCCTCCTCCTGCTTTCCTGTTCCCAGAAACCAAGGTTCGAACTTCTGGACGCAGAAAGAACAGGAATCTATTTCAATAACCGTGTGGAGCAATCAGACAGCCTGAATGTACTGTCTTTTGAATATATATATAACGGAGCCGGAGTTGGCGTGGCCGATCTGAACAACGACGGCATGCAGGACCTGTTTTTCACGGGCAACCAGGTATCCCCGCAAGTGTATCTCAACCAGGGAAATTTCAGGTTCTCGAATATAAGTTCCGCCTTCGAGGGAATTGATAACGGACAGTGGTACAGCGGTATCGCCATTGCAGACATCAACGGGGATGGATGGAATGATGTATACCTCACCTGTACGGCATACGATGATTCCACGGTGCGCAGGAACAGGTTATTCATAAACCAGGGACCCGGTCCTGACGGGAAGCTCTCTTTTATTGACCTGGCGGAGGAATATGGCCTGGCAGACGATAGCTATACTGTACATGCCTCCTTTTTTGATTATGACCTGGATGGGGACCTGGACCTCTACCTGATGAATAATTTTGTGAACGACCGCCTGTCCGCCAGCTACAGGCCAAAGATCCTTGACGGGACTGCTGCCAGCAATGACGACCTTTACAGGAATAATGGTGACGGAACCTTTTCCAATGTAACTATCGAAGCCGGTATCGTATACGAAGGATTTGGACTGGGACTTGCCATGGGGGATGTAAACAAGGACGGATACCCCGACATCTATGTGTCCAATGACTATGTGTCCAATGACCTGTTGTATATCAACCAGGGGGACGGAACCTTCAGCAACGAGATAGATACCTACCTTTCCTATCAGACCAAGTCGTCCATGGGTAACGACATGGCTGATGTGAACAATGACGGATATCCGGACATGTTTACCCTGGATATGTTCCCGGAGTACTACCATAAGAAAAAACAAACCATCAACGGTTTCGGTTACATCTATTACATCAACGATGAAAAATACGGATATGAGCACCAGTACCTGCGGAACATGCTGCATCTGCATGGTGGATTCACCGGAGGAGAGATGAATCCCTTCTCTGAAGTGGGGCAGATGATGGGAGTCTACAGCTCAGAATGGAGCTGGTCACCCTTATTCGCCGATTTTGATAATGACGGGGACAAGGACCTGCTCATTGCCAACGGTTATCCCGTTGATATGACCGATAAGGACTGGACCATGTACAAGGTAGAGCTGTATGGGTCCGTGGCATCGGACCGTCACGTGATCAGTCGGTTACCCGTGCTTAAGATCCCTAATTTTGCATTCGAGAATAAGAATGGCGTGGAATTTGGAAAGGTATCTGACGACTGGTTTGAGCAAGTTTCATCATTCTCCTATGGTGCTGCATATGTGGATCTTGACAAAGACGGAGACCTGGACTACGTAACAAACAACCTGAATGACGAAGCTTTTATTTACAGAAACCGTACTATTGAAAGATCGGGAAAAACATCAAAATACATACGGATCAAACTCAATGGACCAAAAAACAACCGATGCGCCTATGGTGCCAAGATTGAGATCTGGAGTCCGGACGGATACCAGTTCCAGGAGAACTTTCTTTCCAGGGGATATATCTCATCCATGGAACCAGTGGTACATTTTGGATTGAAGGAACAAGAGTTGGTTGATTCCATCAGGATCACCTGGCCTGGTGATCAGAATTTTTCGGTCCTGTACAACATTCCCGTTAACCAGGTGATTGAGGTCAGTGCAGAAGAGGCGAAACCTTTTACTGCAAAAGAAGCTGCCCCGGCTGATGAAGAATATCTGTTTATGCAAGTCAGGGATATGGTGAATTACAAGCACCAGGAACAGGACTACATTGATTTTTTTTATTCACAGGTAACACTGCCTCATAAGTTTTCCCAGATAGGTCCCCGGATGCAAAAGGGAGATATCAACGGTGACGGAAGAGAGGATATTATAGTCGGGGCAACCAGTTTATTGCCCACCAGTGTCTTCCTGAATAAGGGTAACAGGTTCATACAGGAGGAGATCAGCGGATTAACAGGCCTGAAAGAATATTCCGAGGGCGATATCTCCATATTCGATGTGGATCTGGACGGGGACAACGATGTGCTTGTAGTGGCCGGCTGGTATGATAAGTATCAGGGGGAACACATCCATTACCTCTACCTTAATGAAGAGGGGGCATTCCAAAGGATTCCCCTTCCCGTGGGTATATTCATGTCATCTGTTATAAGACCAAAGGATTTTGATCACGATGGTGATATGGACCTGTTTATTGGATCCCGTGTTAAAAAGGACATGTTCCCTTTCGCAGATGATTCCTGGATCCTGATCAATGAAGGCGGGACCTACACCACAGAACATGTCCTGAATTTTAACCTTGGGATGGTTACAGATGCCGTCTGGGCCGATTACGACGGAGATGGCTGGGAGGACCTGGTAGTGGCACGCGAATGGAATTCCCTTACAATCCTGAAAAACCTTGAAGGCAGCAGGCTTGTCAGCCAGGAAATTCCGGTTATTGATGATCTTCACGGCATATGGTATTCCATTGCGCCGGGAGATTTTGACCAGGATGGCGATACGGATTTTATCGTCGGGAACCTGGGGGATAATCATCGCTTCACCATAAGCCGGGAATACCCCATGCGGATCTATGCATTCGATCTGGACCTGAATGGGACGGTTGACCCCATCTCAACTGCTTACTGGAAGGACAGGAATGATGTGATGAGAGAATTCCCCATCAACTACATGGATGAACTGATAGGACAATCCCAGTTTTTCATGGAGAAATACAAGACTTATACATCCTTTAGCTACGCGACTATGGATGATCTGTTTGATAGTGAAATCAGGGATAGAATTGATTACACCTGCTATACCCATACGGGTTCAAGTCAAATACTATGGAACGGGGAAAAAGGCTTCCACTGGCAAAAGTTACCAGCGGCAGCCCAGGTATCTCCCATTACAAAGATCATTGTCAAGGATCTGAACGGCGATGAACTGCCCGATGCGATCCTGGCCGGGAACGATCATACCTACGATGTGGGTACGGGTTATTACGATGCAAATAAGGGTTTGGTCCTTCTCAGCAGGGACGGAGACCCGCTGGCTGACCTGAAGGCCCCTGAACAGACCGGATTGTTGCTGAATGGCATGGTGGAATCCCTGTTCCTTCTCGAGGGCGATACCTCCTTACTGATTGCCGGGACTAACCGCGATAGTGTGATTGTCCACAGAGTAATCAGGTAGAACAGCCTAGTCGGAAAGCTTTTTTGCCTCCAGCAGGGTCCTTCTGAACTGGTCGGCAGTGACTTTCCGGGTATTGTACTTCCGGATGTATTCCTTGTGCTCCGGATCTGAAGGATAGGATTCATCAGGACCGTATGGGTAGCCTGACATGCCATGGAAGGGAAGAGGTTCCACAGTCTGTCCCATAGCTGTATTCAGATCCCCGTCCTTCACCCAGCCCACGCTGTGAATCAGGTAATCCCTTTGCCAGCCTTCACGGAGGTCAGGGATCCCCTGTGCATCGAACTCAACCGTGGTTTCATCGCCTGCATTTTTAATTACATACATGTCATCAGCTTCCGTCAGGAGAGGCGTTACATCCCCATAGCGGGTATAATTCCCTACCAGGTCACGCCATAACTGCCCGGTGGTAACAACCGTACTGTAATCAAACCAGTGGGGTCCGTACCTTCCCCCCTTCCGGTAGGTCCGGGAGAAGCCCCTGTGATGCAGATCGGCCATAGAGGGATTGAGTACATAGGTCTGAAGGGGAATTTCAGGCTGGTCCTGGACAAAGAAAACCTGGTCCCAGTACAACTGCATATTGGTCCGTATCCTGATCCTGGGATCTGAAGCAGAGACCTTGCCGGAAAGATCCGCAACTACGGTTTTGTCTTTCCCCATGGGGATGCCCAGCTTTTCGATAATTGTTACCCATTCACCCTTCTCATTGACTGCCTCTACCGACGGGGCAATCATTTCCAGTGCATCCGATTGGGATATGGAGGCATTTATACTGGCATCGGTGGGGAATATCCACCCTCTGAGGAAGAGGATCAGGTCCCTGGATTCATCGATGTCGCCCAAATCCAGTAGCAGCTCACTCATTTCCGTAATGCCCTGGTATTTTCCATAGCTGAGATCCGATACGTACTTATCATCTGTATGTGTGATCAGAGAAAGGACCGGATTCCCGTTGTGATCATAGGCCGACACCGGCAGCTGCTTCTCCTCCACCCGGTAAAGGTGGTAGCCTGGAGATGCCGGGGGTGCCAGCTGTTCATCCACAATAACTTCCACAGATGCAGGATGGTCTACCACCACCAGTCGGAGCTTATCCATGTATATGGTTTCCCACAACTCGCATGTAATCTGCAAGGAATATTTCCGGTCGTCCTCTTTCAGCATCTCTCCGGGGATCTTGATGTAATCCACCGATGCATCCGAAGGGGCATAAGCTTTTGCTCCCCCCATGATGCCCAGGGGCATACCCAGCGCACTTCGCCACATTACATCCTTCACGAAGGTATATTCCTCCCCATTCCATGTATAAAGGAAGGGACAGGATCCTTTCAGCAACTGTTCCTCCACCAGGTCCTGACCTGTCACCGGGAAAAACATATTCTGGGGGACCCCATTGGTCCACACGATCCGTATCACCTCGGCCTTTGCCCTGGGTCCCAGGCCAATATGTATATTGGGTTCGCTTACAACCATGGACTGGTAAAGGCTCCCTGAGCGGACCTCCACCTTGGCCCCGATCCCGTAATAGTTGTTCTTTGCACTACCCGCCCTAAGGCCCACCAGCTTCATTTTAATGAAATGATGGTTGTTTCCCCCGTCGTTTCGCAACAAGCTGATGCTTCCGTCCAGTCCTGTCACTGCCAGGTCCAGATCTCCGTCGTCGTTGTAATCGAATTTAAGGATCTTGCTTCCTGAAGTGAGATCGTCGGGCAATAGCCCGGGAGCAAGCCAGAACTTTCCGGAACCATCGTTGTGGAAAAGAATCACACCGCTTCCTCCTTCATCCCCGGATTCACCGACTACCAGCAGATCCAGGTAACCATCGTTATCGAAATCAAACAAGGTGGCATCGTGGGCCCGAACAGACTGAATTGCCTTCTCCAGTTCCTCCGAAGAGTTGTCCCTCTCGAAACTACCGTCGCCCTTGTTGCGGTACAGCTTGCTCTGACCTCCCTCCGAGGATGCCACAAACAGATCCAGGAAGCCGTCGTTGTTGTAATCTCCAATGGCAAGGGCCCTGGATCCCTCCCCTCCTTCCAAACCGGTCTGATCAGTGATATCCTTAAAAATCCCTTCCCGCTGATTGGAGAAAAGGATATTGCCCGCATCGCTGTTGATCACCAGCAGGTCAATATCCCCGTCCTCGTCAAAATCCCCAAATCCCGCATCGGTGCTGTTATGGTCTCCACCTGACAATTCCGAGGGCCCCGACCTGTCTATAAAAGTATCGTCCGAGTTATTCCTCAGCAGGACATTTGGCCCCGAACCGGGAACAAAGAGATCCAGGTCCCCGTCGTGATCGTAATCGAAAAACAGGGTTCCATGACCAGCGGCACCCTCTCCCACACTGGCCTTACCAGAAACCTCATGGAAGCTTCCCTCTCCGGAGTTGCGGTAAAGGAGATTGGATCCATTCATCAGAACAAACAAATCGGGATGGCCATCGTTGTTGTAATCGGCAAACCTGGCCGATAACTCGGCTTCCTGATGCCTGATGCCCGCTTCGCCTGCCACATCTTTAAAAATACCCCAGTCATTGTTCAGCAGGTAGTGCTTGTAAGATTTGGTCTCCGGATCAAAATGCCCTGCGTATAAATCCATATCCCCGTCGTTGTCATAATCGCAGGCAGTAATGTGGGTACGTCCTCCTGATCCCGATGCATCCTGCCCGGTCCCCTTGCTCAGGAAATCAAGGCCCGTAGAAACAGTGATATCTGCAAAAGAAATGGCTTCAAGGACTTCCTTCCAGTCGCCTGCCAAAAAATTACTCCTCTGCTGATCAAAGGAGATCACAGGAGAACCCACCAGGGAACCACCCGGGCCTTTCAGATCCATCATTCCCGCCTGGTACAAAGAGGTAACCTTCAGATAGTTGTGGAAAATCATAAAAGAAGTAAGGGATTCTTCCTGATCAGATGCACGCAGAGCTGCCAGGGTGGCATTATAATACTCCACCGCCTCTTTGGGAAACGCAGGGAAGATCTGAACCAGCGCTTCCATTTGCGCCAGTGCCCTGTCGTTCTGATTCGCGGTAAGCAGGATCTCAATCAGGTTTAACCTTGGCACTATGTTGCGCGGTGACTGACTGACCAGTTCTTCGGTATATTCATTTCGTTTTGACCGGGATGCATCATCTGAAAAGGTAGCGTAAAGTTCGGTAAGGTTATAGAGCGCCTTCACGTGTCCGGGCGATAAGCGGTTGATCTCTTCAAGTTCCTCCACAGCCTTATCTGATGCACCGCTCATCTCGTATACTTTGGCAAGGATCAGCCGTACATCGGGATCTTTAGGATTCATCTTAATGGCTTTCTGAAGCCAGGTTTCCGACTTATCAAATTCTCCCATCCTCAAATACACGATCCCCAGGTTTGCATAAGCCATCACTTCGTCCGGATCCATGTCCACCAATTTCAGAAACTCAGCTTCCGCATCTTCCAGCTGATTCTCTTCCAGGTAGGCCAGGCCCAGGGTTTTTGCCGTAATCAGGTCTTCCGGGGAAGCAGGATCCCTCCTTTTTTGCGGATTACATGCCAGTAATATCAGGACGAATACCCACATTGCCAGCACGATAATGCTCTTTTGCCTCATGATTGCTTATCTCTGTTTAGGATTTACAAGATAAAAAAAATACACGGGGAAAATGGGACAGATTTCATATCTTTAATCCCGTTACCAAGTCATTTGAGTCATGAAAAGAAAGCCGGAACGCCGTGTATTTATAGGTCGCCTTTCTGCATTTGCCCTAGCGGGTGCTTTTCTGAGCTCCTGCATGACCGGGGAGAAAGAGAAAACAAAGGATACAAAAGTCTCAACGGGTAAAGTGCCGGGATTTGAAGAGGAACTAGCCAGGAACCGCAAGATGCCTGAAGACCTGGTGATGAAAATGCTGGACCAGAAAGTGGATCAATATATGCAGCGTTCACACCATTGTGCCCAGAGTAGTTTCATGGCCCTGAACAAGCATTTCGGGCTGGAGGGTGACCGGGTTTTCAAGGCCCTGACTCCATTGCCGGGAATTGCTGAAAGGGGTGAAACCTGCGGGGCCGTCACCGGGCCACTTATGGCCCTGGGTCTGATCTACGGAAGGGATGTGCACCAGATGGATAACTGGGACGCCTACCAGAGTTCTCTTATACCGGCAGGCAGGTTCTGTGAGCGATTTGATAAAGAGTATGGAGCCACCACCTGCCACGAAGTACAGGAGGTCAAATTCGGTAAATGTTTTCGCCTGACCGATCCGGATGAACTGCAGGAGTTTCAAAATGCCGGTGCCACCGAGCACTGCAGTGCGGTGGTCAGGACCGCAGTCCGTATGGCAGCGGAGATTATCCTGGGTGAGGAGGCGATTTAAGATCGGGCAAAATTACCTGGTGGATTCCTTCTTCCCGAATCCGGGATCAACTTTTACGAAGGGGATTACCGCTATGCTTGGAATGGCACAGATCATCACCCAGATGAAGAAGTGCTGGTAGCCGATCAACTCCTGCAATTTGCCGCTGATCATACCCGGGATCATCATGCCCAGAGCCATAAAGCCCGTGGTAATGGCGAAGTGGGCTGTTTTATGCTTTCCTTCCGACACATAGATCATATAAAGCATGTAGGCGGTAAAACCGAATCCGTACCCGAATTGCTCCACAGCTACGGAAGCTCCTACTACCCAAAGTGAGGAAGGCATCACGTAGGAAAGAAACACATAGACAAGGTTGGGCAGGTTCATGGCAGCCACCATCCACCAGAGCCAGAATTTAAGCCCCTTTCTCGATGCAGCAATCCCCCCGATAATTCCACCCAGAGACAGTGCTATGATTCCAATGGTCCCGTAAATCAGACCCAGATCGCCAGTGGTCAGCCCCAGGCCATCGGCTTCCCTGGAATCAAGCAGGAAGGGGGAAGCCAGTTTCACCAGCTGAGATTCACCCAGCCTGTATACCAGAAGAAAGAGCAAAATGACACCAATGTTTTTCTTCCTGAAAAAATCCGCAAATGTGGTCAGGAACTCTTTAAGGAAGCTCCCTTCACTGCTTCGGTTGGACTGGTCAGCAAGGGGCCTGGGCAGGGCAAAGCGGTGATAGATGTTAAAGCCGATGAAAACCACGGCAATTATGGCAAACACCATGGTCCATGCAAACCTGATGTTCCCGCTGAGTCCCGAGAAAGTGGCACTGCTGGTCTTTTTCAGCTTTGGATCCAGTTTGACTACGGCAAAGGCAGGCACGTTCCAGTTTTGCTCATTGAATTCGAAACGGTAGCTCCTGGCCAGGCTGATGCTTTTATCCCCCTTATCAAAGCTGAAATTCAAAACGATATTCTCCCCTTCTTCAGGCTTCCTGCTGAGTTTAAACCAGGTGTAAGCCATGTTGCCGGTGAGTTCTTCGCCTCCGGATACCAATTCCTGTGCGTCCTCTGCCGGATAAAAACCATGTGAGCTGTTCCAGGCATTCACCTCATTCACATATTCTGCAGCATCAGTTTCTGCAATGCCCTGCAGGCCTATCCGGATCTCCTCCGGTGTCAGGAAGTACATATCCCCTTCGCCTGCCTGAATACTAATACTCTCAGGATCAAACCGAAAAGATGTTTGTCCCTCAACGGCCACCACATCCAGCTCCACCGGGGGAAGTCCTGTCTTTGCTTCAAAGAAACCGGCAAGAATCACCAGCAGTCCCTGACCTGTAAGCATGGCAAGGCGGTAAAAAGTACTTCTGATCCCCACAAAGAAGGCCTGATCGCCCTTGGACAGACCCAGCATATAAAATCCGTCCGCTGCAATATCATGGGTAGCGGAACTAAAGGCCAGGAGCCAGAAAAAGGCCAGGGTAAACTGGAAGAAACGTGCCACCGGTATGGTGAGAGCCACTCCTGCCAGTCCCGCACCAATGCAAAGCTGCATGATCAGGATCCAGAAGCGCTTGGTGCGGAGGATATCCACTACCGGTCCCCAGAGTGGTTTGATCACCCAGGGAAGGTAAAGCCAGCTGGTATACAGGGCAATATCGGCATTGGATATCCCCATGCGCTTGTAGAAGATCACCGACAGGGTCATAACCAGTACATAGGGAATGCCTTCCGCAAAGTAGAGGGAAGGGACCCATAACCAGGGCCTGGAATTCTTCAGTTCAGCTCCTTGCTTTGATTCCGGCTTACCCATATCGTTTTTCCAGTTTAGAGTTAATAAAATAGTGCTCCAGTATCTCCCGGTGAGAGTAGCCTTTGCTTGCCATTACCGCAGCTCCGATCTGGCAAAGTCCCACTCCATGTCCCCAACCGGCCCCGTAAAGGACAAAGCGGCCGGGTATGCCATCAGATACCTGATGTTTCTCTACAGTAAATGCCGAGCTGAATAGATGCGATTCACTCAGGCAGCGCCTGATTTCCAGCTCCTTACCTATGACTAAGGTTTTCTTTTCTCCTATTATTTTCAGCCTTACAAGTCTGCCCGACTCCCCACGTTCTATGGCCTGCAGGTCGATGATCTTTCCAAAATCGATCCCTGATTTCCTTCGGATCAGAGAAGCCAGCTCTTCCTGGCTGTACTGAACCTGCCACCTGTAAAATTCCTTTGTAGTCTGATCATAATCATTCAGGACCTGCCGCAACAGTTTTTCGTCCCGGGTATTGCAAAAGGCATCCGGATCGCTCTTAATAAAACTTACGGCATTGGATTCGATCTTCAGGTCGGCCACATTCACTGGCTTTGCAGCCGGATTATCATCCACCCTTTTCAGGTAGGGATGAGAAACCTGCTCCCAGCAGTGCTGAAATTCCTCCACTACACCGCCGCAACACTTTGAAAAGCGGGCATCACAGATCTTCCCACCATAAACCAACACCTCGCCTGCAGTTTCATTTACAGCCTGAACCACCTCCGGGTTATGCGCCCTGGTTATTCCCTGGTAACGCTGACAGTGGTCGTCCGCACATACATGGTAGGAATCGTGATCCTCCCGGTCATACCAGCGAATCAGCTCATCCTCGCTCCGGTGTATCATTTCATATTTCTGATCAGCCATTTCCAGGCTGTCCTGCTTTTCGATCTGGGCCAGCAGCCAGCTTCGGGATATAATGGTATGTGCTTTCAAAAGAGCCGGTGAGCTGTCTCCCCTCATTTCAGAGGAAATCACAGAGATCAGGTATTCTTCCACTGAGATGATGTTGACCACCTGCACCCGGTCCCCTGAGACCATGAGTTTTAAGGCACCCCGGAACTCCTGGTCCTCTTTCTGCTCCCAGTGAAAACCGATTCCTATGACCACATCATGGATTACGAAGCTGGCTGTGTTCTTATCCACGGGCTCCAGGATCACCGAATCCCATGAACCGGCAGAATTCCCGTCCTTTAATATTTCAATCCGGTCATTGGAAATTAAGGCTTCCCTTGCACCCTCCAGGATTTCACTGTCATGGGCCACCTTAAAGGCTCCTTCCATAAGGAAATGAATCCGTTTTCCTGACAGGATCCCCACTTCTATTTGTGGAATCTGGCTTGTCGGCTCCATGAAGCCGGTATGCCGGTTCAGCTCAGATTCCATATGCTCCGTGAGCTTTGAAAAATGCATAGATGAAAATGATATCTGCTTGAATATATCCTTAATATCTTCCCTGCTGATCTTTTCGAAATCCTTTTCCATGGGAGTGATCAATGTTCCTCCCATATCCACAGAAGCGGGACTAAGCAATATGTTCTTTTCCCCTTCTTCAAAATACTGCCAGGGTCGATGCTTGCTGCGTGGAAAAAGGATGAGTTGCCACTGATCCCTGTAATAAGAAAGCATATTGATCATGGGTTCCTGACCCTGTAGTTCCCTGACAAAATGAAACACACTTGAAAAGGCCTCCCCAAGCTTTTCCCGGGAGTCTGATTCGAGCACTAAGAACTTTCTCAGTCCATCTTCCACGGCTGTCACATTCAGGTCTGTTTGCCGGACCAGGCTTTTCCCGTAGCTCTGCTTCAGGACTTCAAGCTCCTCATCCATAGGCATCAGTCCCCTGCTCCCGGCCTGAAAATGCATGTGGTCGGGTGCTGAGGCACCACAGGCAGGGGCATTATAGAATACTACCAGATCAGGTAGTGCTTTGCTTAATTCGAGAAAGTGCATGAATTCAGATTCTATCACCTGGGGAGTATGAAGGTTCCTGGCAATGGTAAAATGCTCCCTGAAAATGGGAAATGGATTGCACAGTATCTCATATTCCTCTCCAAACCAGACATTTTTCTGAGCAGAATCCCTGTTCTCCCGGCAAAGAAAACAAGCCCTCTTTTTAATGGAATCCTTATCCACCCTGGCTGCAGAGGAGATGATCCGCTTGGGATTAAACTGAACCCGGATGGAATATCCCTCAAAGTTAAACTTCCTGAAACGGACCGCATCCAGTTTCTCCCAGTTGGCACTCAACAGGGGCCAGTTCCTTTTCTGCTCATCAAAAAGAGCGTCGGCCTTCTCCTGATAGGTCATGATCTGTTTCTGTTCAGGTTAATCCTGGCTCTCAGTTCAATGCTTCTTAACCTGTCTTTATACAGGTTGTGTTTATTCTGTGCCTCCACACTCAGCGAAGCATCCGAATTATCCTCCCAGCGCCTGCACAGGTACAGGGGGTCGTAAACCCGGCCTATCTGGTGGTACCTGCTGATGGCCAGACCCACACCATAATCTTCTCCATAACTTACATTCGGGATATGGGTCCTTCGGAGAACCGGGGTGTAAAAAGCGCGGGGGGCTCCCAGACCATTGATGCGAAGTGCATTGTTCCTTCCGTTTTCCGGGGTCCATTCCCTGTGATCTATGATTCCGGGTGGGATCTCCTCCAGTTGAAAGTTAGTCATCCGGTAAGATCCAACGACCATGGCACAATTCTGTTCATAAAAAGCATTTACGATTTTCTGCAGGGTATCCGGTCCGCTGTAAAGGTCATCACTGTCCAGCTGCACTGCAAATTTCCCACACAGGGGATGATGGACCCCCAGGTTCCAGCAACCTCCTATGCCCAGATCATGACGATCGGGGATCACATGGATCAGGTTTGGATATTGCCTTGCCAGATCCCTTACAATAGCTGTAGTCTGATCAGTGGAGTGATTGTCAACCAGGATCAGGTTAAATGTAAAAGATGTTTGCTGCGACATCACCGAAGCGATGGCATCAGCCACTGTCTTTTCCCGGTTCAGCACCGGTATTACCACCGATGCTTCCACATCAAACTTCCCCTTGTCAAAACTTATGGGATCAAATTCGGGAGCCAGGTAGCCCCCGATTTCTTTCAAATGGGAGGTGGCGACCTGTTCCATCTCCACCTGTACTTTCCTGTTCTTCGGATCTACGTAATCGAACATCTTCTTGCCTGAGACCCTGGTATCCAGAGGCTCCACCGAATACAGGTATTCAGGGATCCGAAAGGGCAAATTCCTGGCGGAGATCTTCAACCTTAACTGGTAGAGCCCTGCGAACTCATAAGATTCGCTGTAGTCTTCCACAGCCGAGATCAATGTCTTGGTTCTCAGAAAAAGGACCGGCCCAAAATCAAAATCATCCCTCAGGCTTCCTGTCTGGTAATCAATCACCGGATGTGCCTTTAGCCGGCCGTTTACATTGTCAAAGTAATCTGAATATACCAGGCCGGCCCCCGTATCGGCCGCAACAGCTGCAAAGCGCTCCAGTGCCAGCATCCCAAAACTGATCCTGGAGTCCAGGGTAAAGACCAATGCATATTCCACTTCGCCGGCATGTTGAGCCATCAATCGTATGGTGTCCGTACTGAATCGTCCGCCTGTCTTAATAAAAGTACAAGCCTCCATCATTGTTTCGGGTTTCTGTGCGCCCATCAGATAAACCTGGTTTACCATGGGGTGTGAAACAAGTTCTTCCAGATTCTCCAGGGATATTACCTGGCCCCCGAAGGGGATAAAACAATTTATCTTACTCATTTTTCTTTGCCTCCAGTAAATATTTAAGGGTTCTTCTCATTATAAAATCCCGATCCTTCGGATCACCGATAGTCTCGAAGGGAAATCCCAGGACCACCACGCCGTAGTCGCCCCGGTAGGCCACACCTGCACTCATGTTGTTCTCTGCATACCTTAGCAGGGTGATGGCAGACGAGTCGGCGGGCTCCAGTGCATCGGCTCCTTCCACGGTATATATGTCAGGGCTGATGCCAGTATTAAACGAAAAGTATGAATCCACTCCCGCTATTTCCTCCTCCACAAAATAGAACTTACCCAGTCGCGATGCGTTGCTGCTTCTCCATTTATATTTTAATATATCAGCAAGTACCGAATCCTGTCCCAACTGATGCATGTCAGAAGCAATATGAGCCCCTGAAATAAACAGGCTTCCTCCATGTTCCAGATAATCCTGAAGCAGGAAGAGCATGCTGTCATGGAAAACCTGGTAATGGAGCACTGAATCATTTTTGGGCAAATAGGTGCTTCGTTCTTCCCCGGCCATAAAATCCACCAGGATGTAATCCCTCAGATCAGTCAGCCTGCCGGTCACTGCTTCATCACTTACAGATACAAAGGAATATCCTGCATTTCGAAGGGAAACCCCATGCACCTGGCTGAAGTCAAATGTATTCCCAGGTATCACATGCGTTTCCAGATCGGCATAGGAAGCACCGTGTCCGGGTGAATCATCATCGAGCCAGGGAGAGCTTTTAACAAAATCGAACTGAGCCCCCACTGTATGAAGATCCACCACATAAGGCACGCCCTGATCTACCATATCCATAAACCCTGCATGCTTCTCGTCATCAAACCAGGCCGGTCCCGATGTACGGTCAAAGGCATTGACAATGGCCACGGTACCCCTGGATTCCCGGGCAGCACAAATGGATAGCACCTCTGACGGAAAGCTTTCCCCTCCCCTGTTTACAGCTGTCACCTTAAAAGAGTAAATGGTATCCTTACCGGGATCCGGGAAAATAAATTCAGAGCTATCCACCTGAATTCCATTGTCAAATCCTCCCTGGCCCGTACGGGTATACACCACATAGCTTTCTGCTTCTGCCGTAGGTTCCAGGGGATCGGACTGTGCTTTCCAGGCCAGCCTGATAGATCCGTCGGGCAGGAATTCCGAATGCAGGTGATCCACCGCTAAGGGCTGAACCACGTATTCAATCCCGTACATGGTACTGAGGAATTTCAGCATTCCCTTATAGATGGCACGGCTTACATGAAAGCGGAACATGGGTTCCTGTCCGAAGCGTATATCTATGAAGTTCTGATGGGAAAAAAGCTCCAGCAACATGGCCGGAACATTGGGCCTGTATGCTTCACTGTATCCCCTGTCCCACATGCCTCTCCGGGTCCATTCCGGATCATACTGTGCCCTCAGGTCCTCCACAATCTGCGTTTGAATCTGATCGGTCAGATCCCTCGATGCCATTCTGGATAGTCCCGACGGGAAATAACCCCGGTCATAATTCGTGCTGTAGATCCCCAGGGTGCCGATCACTGTATCGCTGCCTGAAATCCCTGCATCGGTATGAAATCCCAGGGAAAGATCCACCGGAATACCCAATCCTTTCGAATCCCGGTCGGCTTTAGGGCCCGAGGGAGCACCCACCAGGTAATTCACCCATTCGCCCCTGGACTGAAAGTCGTCGTTATAGTCGTTGGATTCATTCAGTTTCCAGACCAGGGTGTCGGGAACACCTGCATATTGAAGGTAGTAGCGGGCAGCTTCCTGGTAGCGCGGCCGCTTACCGGTCAGCCCGTTTCGCTGAATATTGCCCATGCCTCCCCCAAACCTGACTGCATCGGCAGTGATTTTTGCTTTGCGCCGATTGCTCTGATTGCTCAGGACCACCTTTGATTCACCGGGATGGATCCCTTCATCGAATTTAAATCTCCCCAGGTAAATCCAGGTACCTCCGCCCATCTGCTGATTGACGGAAAATTCAGTCACCCCGCCCGCATGATAAACACTATAATGAGCATCATCGGCATTCTCCGGATCGGCATGAAAGGAAATGTATACTGCATACATGCCCGCTTCGGGGATATCAGGCACCCATTGTATAAAACTGCTTGCCTCCTTCTGCGCTTCAACTTCCGTATACCTCCCCAGCTTAAAAGGATTCTCATCCGTATAGGGAGGTGTCCCCATGGCAAAACCGGTGCTGTCCGCACTCTCGCTTACAGTACCGGCATCCAGGTAGAGACTGTTTCCGGTACTTCCATCCTTATCGACGATCACTTCATGTACCTGCCAGTCCCGCTCCCTGGGAATAAAAACATTTGCTCCGGAATTTTCCAGCATGGGCACCAGGAAAGGGAGGGTATAGGACATGGGATAAATGTCCTCAACTGTCTGGAATAAGCGTGCCCGTTGCCACTCCCACCTGTTAAGTTTGGCCTCATAATACCAGCCATGGCTGTGCCAGAGGGCAATATTCAGGTTATACAGGCTGCTTTCGGACCTGAAGGGCCTGGAAAGGTTCTGCACCAGGGGAGATGTTTTTCTCTTCAGCTTGCCCGGAGAGCGGCTTTTATCAATGGACTTTGGGTTAGTCCTGAAAGAATTGGGTATATACTCCCTGATGTTCTTTTTTCCGGAGTAAAGCTCGAAGCTGAATTTATCATAGGCGGAACCCAGGCTGGTCCTGAGCCCGTTCTCAATGCTGTCGGCAATGTCCTCCCTGAAAGGAGTATAGGCCAGTTTAGAGTCAGCATAGGTCCTGATCCGTTTGGATTTAAGAGATATTTCCACCCTGTTTATGGTGGTGGAATCCATTTTCTGATAGCCGGTGGCCTCCCTGAACCACTCCCCATTCAGGATGGAATCGGCACGCTGGCTCACCAGGACCGAAACAACTGAGTCCTCCAGAAATTCAGACTTCTGAGCAGACAGCCCCAGAGTCAGCAGTACCCCCACTCCCACCAGGAAAATCTTTCTTAACTGCAAGGGCTTATTCATGTGTTATTTGTAGAGATAGTAGTTTGAGGACTTATGAATGAAGGCTTCTTCATCGCGGGACCAGAATTCCCGGAGAGATTCAAAATTATAGTCTTTCAGCAGGGAAGTTCTGAGATGATCCGAGCCTGCCACCTTGTCAAACATCCGGTACCGGTCTTCCTTCCCTTTAAAAGGATCAAAGGAAGCATCCAGTTTCCGGGCTTCCTGAAGAAACCAGAACTGGATGTCGGTCAGTCTGGCCCTGGAAAGATCGGTAAAATGGATCTGTACACCCTGAAGGGGCACTCCCTTTTTTGCCATGTAGTAAGGCTTGATATACACAGGCCTGAATACAACTCCCTCCAGGTCCAGTGCATTCAGTTCATTGCACAGGTGTGTTGCATCGATGGATTCGGTAAGCAGCATCTGAAAAGGAAGGGTATAACCGATTCCGATCATGTTGGGATCAAGCTCTCCGATTATGCCTGTGGCCGGATAGCCAAATGCAGCCCTGTAATCAGGTATGTGGGGAGAAGTGGCCACCCACTGAAGACCTGTCCGGTCAAAGGTCATATCCCTGGTCCACCCTTTCATGGGCACTACCTGAAGCTTACATTTTCTTCCATCCTTCAGCATCCCTTCCCCATTTAAAAACAGGGCCAGCTCACCACAGGTAAGCCCATACAAATAGGGGATCTTAAAGGCACTCACGAAAGAATGGTATCCCTCTTCCACCAGCGGACCTTCCACCCGGTTTCCTCCCAATGGATTGGGCCGGTCAAGCACAATCACTTCCTTGTCCTGCTCAGCTGCAGCCTCCATGACCAGTCCCATGGTACTGATGTAAGTGTAAGAGCGCACTCCGATATCCTGAATATCATAGACAAGCACATCCACATTTTCCAGCACCTCCGGTGCAGGCTTTCTGCTCTTTCCATAAAGGGAATAGACCGGGATTCCTGTTTGCGGATCCACCTGGTCGCCCACATGGTCACCTGCCGAAAAGTCGCCACGCACCCCATGTTCAGGGCCATAAAGCGCGGTCAGGTTCACATGCTCATGCAGGATATCAATGGTAGATCGAAGGTGCCTGTCCACCCCGGTGGGATTAGTCACCAGTCCCACTCTTTTGCCCTGGAGCAGGTCAAAGTTATTTTCCCTGAGTACTTCAATCCCGGTTACCACCTGGGCATCCACCTCACCCCAGGTCAGGATGAACAGTATAAAAGACAGCAAACATGCTTGTTTCAGGCTCCTGATCATAAGGGTAAAATTTGATAAACAAAGATAATATTTAACTTTACAAGTATAATACGTCATACAAATTATATACACCGGGTTCTAAATGAATGAGCTTTACAAATTACTGGCTAAAACAATTGGTAATGAACAGGTTTACATCGACGATCTGACACTTGCAGCCACAGCAGCCGATGCAAGTTGTTACCGGAAATTACCGAAAATTGTTTTGAAGCCTGCGGATGAAGAGCAGGTAATTCAAGCTCTTCGCATCCTCCATGAAAAAGGGATCCCTGTCACATTCCGTGCAGCAGGGACCAGCCTCTCCGGGCAATCCCTGTCCGATTCGGTACTCCTGCAGGCCAGGGGGGATCAGTGGAACCACAGTGAGATCCTTGAAGAGGGTAAGCTCATCAAAACTCAGCCAGGGATCACAGGAACCAGGCTGAACCAGCTGCTGGCTTCCACAGGCATGAAATTTGGCCCGGATCCGGCTTCCATCAATTCGGCCATGGTAGGCGGGATCATTGCCAACAACGCCAGCGGCATGAGCTGTGGAATTCATGCCAATACCTATGCCACCATCAAATCGGCCCGGATCATACTTGCCGACGGTACCCTGCTGGATACGGGCGATCCTGAAAGCTGCAGGGCCTTCCTGAAAAATAAACCCGAACTGGTATCCTCCCTGAACCGGCTGAAAAAAGCCATAAGATCCAAGCCCAAACTGGCGGACAAGATCACAAAGAAATACCGCATTAAGAACACCACCGGATACGGCCTTAATTCCTTCCTGGATTTTGATGATCCTGTTGACATCCTGCTGCACCTGATGGTGGGATCTGAAGGGACCCTGGGTTTTATCTCCGAAGCCAGCTTCCGCACCATTCCCATCCTACCCTTCAGGGCATCGTCACTTATCTATTTTAACAACCTGGAATCGGCCTGCAACGCAGTACCCTTATTAAGAGAGATAGAGATACCTGCCATCGAGATCATGGACCGGGAAGCTTTGAGATCGGTAGAAGGGAACACAGGCATCCCGGACTATATCAGAACGCTGGATCCCGGCGTAACAGCCCTGCTCATCGACCTGGAAGCCGAAAGCCAGGAGGCGCTCAAAGACATGATTTCCAGGACTGAAGAAGCACTGGCAGGATTTGAACTGGTGCGTGACTTCGAGGTAAGTAATGATTCCCGCCAGATTGCTGATTACTGGAATGTCAGGAGCGGAGTATTCCCTTCGGTAGGCGGAATGCGTAAACCTGGTACCAGTGTGATCATTGAGGATGTGGCCGTTCCGGCCGAACACCTTACCGGAGCGGTAATTGAAATGCGGCAATGGCTGGATGCACTGGACTATAAAGACGCGGTTATATACGGACATGTACTGGATGGAAATCTTCATTTCATCTTTTCACAGGATTTTCATGATCCTTCTGAGCTGAAGAAATATGAAAATATGATCTATCAGCTCACCAGGCTGATTGTGGATAAATACGATGGTTCGCTTAAAGCGGAACATGGCACGGGCCTCAACATGGCTCCTTTTGTAGCCTATGAATGGGGGGATGAATTATATGCCATCATGAAAGAGATTAAGGCTGCTTTTGATCCGGCCGGCATTCTGAATCCGGAAGTGATGATCTCGGACGATCCTAATCTCCACCTGAAAGATTTTAAACCCATGCCGGTGATTGACGAGGTGGTGGATCCCTGCATTGAGTGTGGATTCTGCGAAATCTCCTGCCTGACCAACGGGCTTACCCTTTCGGCCCGGCAACGCATCGTGGTCCAGAGGGAAATAGCTGGCCTGCGTCTCTCGGGCAATGATCCGGGACGATTAAGAAATCTGGAAAAGGCCTTCAGGTATGAAGGAAATGACACCTGTGCAGGGGATGGACTCTGTGCCACTTCCTGTCCCCTGGACATTGATACCGGACAGATGATCAAGCACCTCAGGGCCTATGAAAACACCTTGAAACGGCCGGAGAATCCCGTGGCCACCTGGGTAGCCAATCACTTTAAAACAGTGCATGGCTTTGTGAAACTGGGACTGGGTGCAGCCAGTCTTGCCGGAAAGATTCTTCCATTTAAGAAGATCTGGATTTGGGACAGGCACATGCCCCGGCCGGTCAGAAAAAGACAAGTGCCCGCTACCGCAAGCCCGGTGGATTCCTCCAAATCAGGGGATCATCCGCTGAAGGTGGTTTATTTTCCCAGTTGCATCAACCAGAGCATGGGAACCTCGGTGAAAGACGGTGAGAACAGACCCCTGGTGCAAATCACCGGAGAAGTGCTCGAGAAGGCGGGTTACCAGGTGCTCTATCCGGAAAATATGGGATCGCTCTGTTGCGGCACACCCTGGGAAAGCAAGGGATTCTTTGAGCTTGCCGATGCTAAATCCTCAGAGCTGGAAGAAGCGCTATTAAAGGTCAGTGACGGAGGCCGCATCCCGGTGCTGTGCGATACCAGTCCCTGTACCCACCGTATGAAGCGGGTGATGTCAGATAATCTGAACCTGTATGAACCGGTGGAATTTATTCATGACAAGTTGCTGGATAAATTAAGTCTGAAACGCAAAAGCGAGAAGCTGGCATTTCATGTAACCTGTACCAGCACCAAAATGGGGCTAAGTGAAAAATTTGAAAAGGTGGCCGAAGCCTGCTGTGAGCAAGCCAGTTTTCCCGAGGAGGTGGGTTGTTGTGGATTTGCCGGTGACAAGGGATTTACTCAGCCTGAGATCAACAGCTGGGCCCTCCGGAACCTGAAGCTTCAGGTGGAAGATCACCAGGCCGGATATTCCAATAGCCGGACCTGCGAGATCGGGCTCTCACGAAACAGTGGAATCGACTACAAATCGGTCATGTACCTGGTACATTCCTGCATTGAATAGACAGATCCTGGAATTCTCCTACTTCCTGGTCAGAATCATATGCATGCTTTGCTTGTTATCTCCGGTATGGAGTTTACAGGTATACAGACCGGGGGCCAGTTCCGATCCGTCAAAATTCACTTCATAGCTTCCTGCATCCAGGGACTCATCCACCACGGTGTCGACAAGACGGGCCGTGGCATCGAATACCTCCAGGGTCACATGAGCAGCCTCTTGCAGGGAATAGCTAATGGTCGTGGAATTATCAAAGGGATTTGGATAATTCTGCTGCAGTCCGAACCCGGTCTGACTATCTGACTCATCCTGTGCTATCCCCACTTCCAGATCCTGGAATACCCTGATGTAATCCAGAACAAGTTCCTGGGGGAAGGAGGTAGAACCATCCGGGGAGCCGGGCCAGTTGCCTCCCACTGCCAGGTTAACCAGCAGGTGAAACTGCTTGTCAAATGGAGCGGGGAAAGGCTCCCCGGCACTCCACCAGTCTCCTGCTCCCTGGGTTTGATACCGGTGTCCGTCCACATACCAGCGAATTTCCCCTTCCACCCATTCCAGGGCAAAATCGTGAAATTCTGAGTAAAAGTCCCCCTCGCTCAGGGTATAGTTTGTCCCCTTGTATTTATTTGCAGGCCATGCATCCCCAAAATGCAGGGTGCCATGAACTATATTAGGTTCGTGTCCCAGGTACTCCATAATATCCAGCTCCCCGCTGGCTGCCCAGCCACCATACTCTTCATCGGTGGGCAGCATCCATACAGCAGCCCAGAGACCTTTGCCCAGGGGCATTTTTGCCCGGAACTCAATCCTGCAATAGGTCCAGTCTCCCTTGCTCACGGTCCGGATCCGGCCCGAGGTATAGGCTTTGCCGGCATAATTCTCCTTTTTTGCAGTGATATGAAGCATCCCTCCACTCACAGTTACATTCCTCTCCCGGTAGTATTGAAGCTCATTGTTGCCCCAGTCAGTCAGTCCATACTCCAAACCGGTCCCTTTCTGGTAAGACCACTTTTCCAGGTCGAGTCCTTCTCCGTCGAACTCGTCATGCCAGACTACCTGCCAGTTCTGAGCTGATAAATGGACGGGGATCAGGGCCAGGCATAGAAAAAGACACAATTTGGATCTCATCTTGTATTTATTTGATTTTGCTAAAGATAGGTAATTCTCGTGGCCTAATTGAAGGATATTTCTTAAATTGAGACTGTAGCTACTACTCTGAACGATTCTCCACCTGCCGGAGAAGTGCATCTGACGGATTCTGGAAAACTCATAACTTTTCACTCATGAAACGAACAGTGTTTTCATGGAGCTTGCTATTAATCTCCTGCTTTATATTCGGCCAGTGGAACTGGCAAAATCCCCAGCCCCAGGGGAATCATCTCTACGATCTTCATTTCCCGGATAAAAATCATGGATGGGCCGTGGGTCATTATGGCACCCTTATGCGCACATCCAATGGAGGATTGGACTGGGAGGTGCTCCCGATGGTGAATGATCTGAGGCTTCGGGCTGTATTCTTCCTGGATTCGCTCACCGGCTGGGCAGGTGGGCTGGGAGGGCTGATCATGTCGACCAAAGACGGTGGAGATACCTGGAAGGAAATGTTCACCAACAGAGATGCCCGGTTTATGGAAATTTACTTTAGAGACCCTTTGAATGGTTGGAATGTGAGCGGCTGGGGCCTCATCCTGCATAGCAATGACGGGGGTGTTCACTGGGAGGAACAGAATTGGGACACTACCTATCACCTGCGAGGCATTAGTTTTATCAATGACAGCGTGGGATGGATTGCAGGCGGTGGCGGCTGGCGAACTGAACCGGGGAGCAAACTTCTAAAGACTACGGATGAAGGTGAGACCTGGATTCCCCAGGATATTCCGACAGATGAAACCCTGTGGGGCCTTCAGTTTATTAATGATTCCATGGGCTGGGCCTGTGGCTCAAACGGAGCTATCATTTACACAGAAGACGGAGGTGTAAACTGGGAGGACCGATCCCGCAGCACCTCCTCGACCTTTTTTGAAATCCACTTTGCAGATGAATCCAGGGGATGGACAGGAAGTAATGTCGGAGAGATATTTTACACAGAAAACGGAGGTATGACCTGGACTGAGCAGGTGGAGACCGGCACAGGCTTCCTTTCAGTTTCGGCCATTGACACCCTTCATGCTTTTGGAGTAGGTTACTCCGGACAAATGTTGAGTACAAGCGACGGGGGAAAAAACTGGGAATTCAGGAGCCATGGCACGCATCATCCCTGGAGAGGAGTAGTCTTTCCGGACAATGAAAACGGCTGGATCTGTGGGTATGAGGGACTTCTCTGGCATACAGAAGACGGGGGTGAAAACTGGATAGAGCAATCCATGTTTGAGGCCGAATGGCTGGAAGACATATATTTCACCGATTTGCAGCATGGCTGGTCAGTCGGGTATCCCGGTATTATTATGCGAACCGTGGATGGTGGAAATACCTGGGATCATCTGGACGGAGGTTTTGATGGTTGGCTGAGGGCGGTGCACTTTACGGATCCCGCCATTGGTTGGGCAGCCGGACAGAATGGAACCATCCTGCATACTTCCGATTCGGGCAGGGTATGGGCTCCGCAGCCCACCAATATTTCAGGTGAAATCCGGAGCCTGTATTTTATACCGGAATCTGAAGTGGGATATGCAGTAGGTGATCATGGGACCATCCTTCATACTGAAAACGGCGGTGGGGACTGGGTGATGCAGGCCAGCGGCACCACAGATACGCTGAGTTCTGTGTTTTTCCTGAATCAGGATAAAGGCTGGATTGCCGGGCAGAACGGGTACATCCTTCATACAAGCAATGGAGGAGCACATTGGGAGAAGATGGAATCAGGAAGCACTCAATGGCTGACCGGCATTTCCTTTTCGGATGCAGATCATGGCTGGGCTACAGGATCCCTTGGTATGATCCATACCAGCGATGGGGGTAGCACCTGGCTCAAACATGGCATTACAGATTTTCCCCTTAACGCCATCTGGTTCACTGGTGATCAGTATGGTTGGGCAGTTGGAGATGGGGGGACTATCCTCCATTTTGAGGATAGGGGACCTGTGGGATTCATGCCCCTGCACACTTCCTCGACAGAGATTCAGCTGGATCTATTTCCCAATCCCAGCTCAGGACTCACCACCCTGGAATATGATTTACAGCAATCGTCCATGGTGAGGATTCAGGTTTATGATCTCCAGGGAAGACTGGTTCTCCAGCCTGTCAAAGAATGGCAATACAAAGGCCATAAACAGGTTATGATCAACACCGGAGATCTGAAACCCGGGATTTATATTTGCACCCTGCATGAGAATGGCGAAACGACCCAAATAAAAATGGTCAGGCTGAGGTAGTCCTATTCCAGGTTCTTAACGCAATACATCTTCTCCACTCCTTTGAAGATGTAGTGATCCTCTTTGACGGCCACTGAAGCCCAAAATTTGTCCTCCAGTTTGTTCTGATAGAGCAATTCGAATTCTTTGCCTGCTTTTATCACCTGGGTCACCCCCTTTTCATCATAGAAGTAGATCTTATCTCCGTGCGCCCAGGGTGAGGCCCAGGTAATCCCCACCTTTTCGATCTTCTCCTGGTACATTTGATCCCCTGTGGCAGCATCCACACAGGTGAACTCCCCTCCCCTGCTGCTAAGCAAATAAAGCAATCCATCATACAGAAGTGGAGATGGTCTTCCCAGGGGGGCATCCAGGTTAGACCAGGCTATGCCATTGCTTGTTCCCTCTCCTTCAGCCGGAGTGATATCCCCCTCGGCTCCGGCTTTCACACAAAACAGGGTGGATGGAATATCCCTGTAGCCAGAGTTTCCAATGTATAGAAATTCGGGATCGGCCACTGCTGAGGCTATATTATAATGACCGGCCATATGAAGTTCCCATATCAAATCACCTGTTGCCGGATCATAAGCCCGAGCCTTCTTCCCGCCAACAACCAGTTCGGAGCGAATACTATTCTTCCAAATGATGGGTGTACTGTAATTGGTAGCTTCATCCCTGTTCGCTTTCCAGACTTCATCTCCAGTCTTTGTATCCAGTGCCACAAGAAAGGATTTCTCTTCATTATCTACCTGCACATAGAGCAGGTCTTTGAATAGCACAGGAGATGAGCCCGTACCCCAACCTCGCAGCGTCTCATAAGCACCCAGATCTTTCTCCCAAAGCAAAGAGCCATCCAGGTCATAACAATAAACACCTGTCATTCCAAAATAGACATACAATCTCTTTCCGTCGGTCACCGGTGATTCACCTGCATAATTATGCAGCCTGTGTTTCTTGATTCTTGGATTTCCCTGATGAGCAACTTTTTTCCATAACTCCTCTCCTGTATTAAGATCCACACAGCTTACCTCCCAGCGGTAAAACTCACTCAAAAATCTCTTATCCTCCGAAGGATCAGGTCTGGGTTGCCCCTCCTGTCGTTCAGGCGGAGGTATGACTTTCTCGGCTACAGCTGATACTATAAAAATTTTATCCCCCCAGATTACCGGTGAGGACCAGCTATCCCCATCCACATCCGATGTCCAGGCAACGTTATGGTCCTTACCCCACTCGGTGGGAAGATCCCCTTCGACAATCATGCTATTATCAGGCCCCCTGAACTGGGGCCAGTTATCAGTGGTGCATGAAAAGCTTAGATTCAGCAAAGTAAAAACTGCGAAAGCAAAAAGAAACGGAACTCTGGATAAGTAATTCATAATTGCAGGTTATCAAATTAAAGTTGGATAAAGCAAATCATATTATCCATACCACTCCCTGGTCCTGCCCTGGAGATTATTCAGGGTGTCGATGGTGATGTTTACATCCTCAACCACCTGAAAATCGAACATGCCCACACAGACAAAGTCGGCACCATTCCGGAAAGCCCAGTTAAATCCGTCCACGGGATGGATAGCTCCGGCAGCAAGTACCTTGAAGCCCATCACCGGGACCGTTGCCCTGTTGACAAACTCGACGGTACGGTCGGGGAAGAGGCAGAAGCAATTGTTATGAAACTTGTTATGGTCCAGGTGGTTCTTTCCATCCACTTCATAAGGCACCCGGTTCTCGATGGGGTGTGCTGACCAGTAGTGATCGTGGTGCATGGTTTTCATGTAGTAGTCGGGGATGATACCGGCTTCCTCGGTGGCGATCAGTGCATCGATCGTATGTGAAGCCAGACCTGCTGTATAGCCCTGCCTTCGTATGTGGTCTATCATTTTTTCCACCACATCGATCCGCTTATCCCGAACCAGCCAGTCCACCTGGTTTCCCTGGATCTGTACTATGTCCACCCCAAAATCGATTGCCTTGTCGATATTCACAAAGTAATCTTCATGGTCAATGTCGGGGTGGACCTGGGAAATCACCTTGATCTTACTTCCTGTAGCTTTCTTATATTTCGCCAGCAATGCATTGGTGGGGAAGCCGATATTAATGGTATTGATCCCGGCTTGTTCGGCCAGCATCAATGTTTCATAGACCTTTTTCTCGGTGTTATATGCCTTGAACAGAGAGGATGCATAAATCAGATCACGGGCATGAGCCCATCCTCCCACCAGGTTTCCTCCGGCCACCAGCCTGCTGATCTCATGATCCCCGATCTTTCCTTTGGGAAGTTCACCCTTCAGTTCACCCAGAGAGGAAAAATTCAACTGGATGGTGGCCCCCGACATCACATCCACATCCTTGTTCTGATGCCGAAATGCGCCCCAGCCCATGGCTCCCAGCACGGGAAGAGTGGCCAGGTTTTTTAAAGCCTCTCTCCGTGAATTAATCGGGACAGCATCAGATGCCTGATCCCCTGTATCGGTCCCGCCAGAACCAGTTCCTCCGGACCTTCCTGCCGGTCGGGATCGAAGTGCCAGAAGCTGATCAAGTCCATACCCTCCCTGCCTGCTGATCACAAACCATAGCAGGAGGAATGCTTCAATGAAATTCCGGTTTACAATGTAGAAGTGCCCTTCCATCGACCCAAACAATGACGTGCCAAAAGGAGGATAGGCGAAATAATAAAGCACCAGTAACAGTATCCCGGCTGAAGAAGCGATGCGGATGAAAATTCCGATAAAAAGAGCCAGACCGATGAGGATCAGCCCGTATACATTCATGAAATCAATCACCTTTACCAGACCTTCTCCTGCCGCAAGCCAGTGATAAAAACCAGAAAAAGGCCCTGAGGCGTTGGCCAGGTAGCTCTGAGAGGTCCAGTTCTCAGTAAAAAGTTTGGATATTCCTTCGTAAAGAAAATGCCATCCAATGGCTACCCTGATTATTGTAAAGGTAAGTTTCTTAAGACCATTTGCAGAAAGATCCATTTCCAGTGAGTTTTGCCGGTTTCAGTTAGCAGACCCTCTAAAAATATGGAAAATATCTTATTTATCAAGCTTCACCCTGACGGCAGCGGGTCCTTTCAGGCCTTTTTCCACTTCAAAAACGACCTTATTTCCTTCCATGATATCATCCTGGAATTCATTTATATGCACGAATACGCTGTCCTGGGTTTCTGAGTCACGTATAAAGCCGTAACCTTTTGAATCGTTGAAAAAGGTGAGTTTACCTCTGCGGATGGGATCTGCCTTGAATGTATCATCCTGTTTGGGAATGCTGATTTCGATGTCTTCAGCCTTGGTTTTTTTCTTGCTTGCAGGATCGGGCGGAGTATCTGTAAGCATTCCATTCTCGTCCACATAGGCGATCATGTCGTCCAGACTGGTCTTCTTTTCCCCATCTTTGCGGGCCAGTCTCTTCTTTTCTTTGTCCTGTCTTTTTTTCTCTTTTTTCTTTCTTACTTCTTTCTTGTTGAATGATTCCTGCGATCTTCCCATATAATTAATTTGGTTTATTGGATGTGGGGGCTAAGATACTTCTTATTTTCATGGAATTAGCTTTTTTTCATAAAGTTTCGGGCCTGAAAAGCAAGAATGATCCTGAATAATCCAAGGGTGATAAAGGAGAAAGCCAGCCAGAATAACAGGGTGATCCCCACCACCTGCGGATGCCAGATTAAGACAATACCAATAAGCAGCAGGACAAGGCCAAAGGCAAGACTTCCTTTCCAGCTCTTTCGACCAAGCCGTTTCAGAATAATGGATTTCCGGATAATCAACACACTGAAAAACAGAAGCCAGAAACTGATAAAGATTGCGATCAATGCCAGGATGGCCATTGGATTGACCATGAGAAATATCCCAAGGATAATATCCATGATACCACCGGACAGATTCCAACCCCATGCACCATGCTTTTTCCTGGAATAATAGGAATATGCAGTCTCTATGAGTCCCCCTATAAGCGTAATAAGTCCGATCAAAAAGGCCAGCCCTTCAAAACTCTCTTGTGGCATGCTAAGCATCCAGACACCAAGCACCACCAACAATACCCCTTTAAGCAGCGTAACCCACAAAATATGTCCCTGTTTTGTAACTTTTTCCGTAGTTGTCATCCTGTCAAATTTTTATCTTATTAGTAAATTTAATAAATTATCTAAATTCTTGCACAACTTTGTATGTGCTGAAGCTGTCTTAAACTAAAGAAGACTCCAATGAGACTCATCATCACAACAATTTCCTTGGTATTACTGTCTTTCACAGCCAGCGCGCAGAACAGGGTGGTGTATGGGAAACTAACTGTATTCAAGACCTTTCCTGTTCAGAATGTTGAAGTTAACTCCAAAAAAGCCAAAGCAAGCACCATGACAGATTCGCTGGGTAACTTCGCCGTTGTATGCATGGAGAAAGATGTCATAAGAATTAAGCCAAAAGCTTTCCAGTCGGTAAACAAAACCGTTAAGGGAGATACTGATACACTGAAGATCAACCTCATTTTTATCAATTCCAGGAAGAACAGGGAGATTGCAGTGGGTTACGGCTACATCAGTGAAGAAAATCTCAACTATGCTGTTACCCATCTTGAATCAAAGAACAATGACTTCTGTAGCTACTCTAATATTTTTGATCTGATCAGGGGGCAGTTCTCAGGAGTAAATGTGTCTAATAATGCTATTTACATCAGGGGAGGAAAAAATTCGTTTACTCCTGGCGCCTCAGAAGCTCTTTATGTGGTTAATGGACAGCCAAGCATGACTATTGACTGGATCTCTCCCTGCGAAATAGCTACCATTGATATTCTTAAGGACAGTGATGCCGCTATTTATGGTACACGTGGAGGAAATGGCGTAGTGCTTATTACAACAAGAAAAGAATAAATTATGATTGTTACCATTGTTCATGTGAAAGTGAAACCCGAATACATCGAAGATTTTATCCGGGTAAGCACAGAAAATCATCACCAGTCTGTCAAAGAGCCTGGTAATATGCGCTTTGATGTGCTTCAACTGGCTGATAATCCGGCTCAGTTTGCACTTTACGAAGCCTATGAGAACGAGGCTAATGCTGCAGCCCATAAGACTACTGCTCACTACCTGAAATGGAGAGAGACGGTTGCCGAGTGGATGGCTGAACCAAGAACGGGAATTAAGTATAAGGGGCTGCTGCCCTGATTCTAAAACGGATAAGGATCCGGCGGGTTTACACATACTCTCCCAGCTCGGACCATCGCTGCATTTTCGCATCGATCAGTTCGATCAGTTCCGCTACCCGGGTCGATATCCGGTTCAGGGATTCATAATCCAGACTACCGGCACTGAGCTCTGCCTCCAGCTCTGATTTTTCTTCCTCCAGGGCTTCGATTTCCGGTTCCAGCTTAGTATATTCCTGTTGTTCCTTAAAAGTAAGCTTTGTTTTTTCTGCCTTCCTGCCAGAAGGGGATTTTGGGATTTTGGGAGACTTATGTTCGGGTTTTTTGCTTGCTTCCAGCTGAAGACGGTAGTCCGAATAGGATCCGTAATGATCCCTGATAACCCCATCTCCTTCAAAAATAAAAATATGTTCGGTGAGCTTGTCCAGAAAATAGCGGTCGTGAGACACAAGCAGCAGGCATCCCTTAAAGGATAGCAGGAACTCCTCCAGCTTATTAAGGGCAAACAAATCCAGATCATTGGTGGGCTCATCAAGGATGAGAAAATTTGGGTTTTTAATGAGTACGGTGAGCAGATGCAAGCGCCTGAGTTCTCCCCCGCTCAGCTTGGAGATCATCTTGTACTGAGCATCGGGCGAAAACATAAAATGTTCCAGGAATTGTGAAGCGGAAATGGTCCTCCCATCTTCCATGGCTACCACTTCCGCAATCTCCTTCACAGCGTCGATCACCCGCTGCTCTTTTTTCCATTCAGGACCCATCTGCCGGTAGTACCCGCTAATAACAGTTTCTCCCCGGTCAATTTCTCCGGTGTCGACTTGTTCCAGTCCGCAGATCACATTCAGAAAGGTGGTCTTCCCTGTACCATTCCTTCCGATCAATCCCAGCCTTTCACCCCTGGCGAATTTATAGCTGAAATCATCCAGAATTTTCAGCGATCCATACTTCTTGTATAAATGATCCAGTTCAAGTATCTTCCCTCCCAGACGTGGAGATTTCACCTTCAGCCTTAGCTCGGATTCAGCCTGTACCTGCATGGCTTTCTCCTTAATTCCCTGGAAGGCATCTATGCGGGCTTTTGACTTTCCTGTCCGTGCCTTTGGCATGCGGCGCAACCACTCCAGCTCCTGTTTCATCAACTGCCCTGCTCTGTGTGCCTCCACCTGGCGAAGCTCCTCCCTTTCAGCCCTCTTTTCCAGGAAATACTCGTAATTCCCCTGGTATTGAAAAAGTTTCCCCATGCTTAACTCGATAATACGGTTGCACACACGGTCCAGGAAATAGCGATCGTGGGTCACCATCAGGAGGGTCAGCTTGCTTTGAGAAAGGTAGAGTTCCAGCCACTCAATCATATCGATATCCAGGTGGTTGGTGGGT
>JBDLIM010000017.1:0-61526 GCA_039714915.1 Bacteroidota bacterium | reverse complement strand
GATCTGATTCATCCTCCAAGGAGATAAAACCTTGAACTGAGTTTTAGAAAAGAAATGACGACGGCTTAGTGCCGCACACGATATTGATCCGTGAAGTTGGAAGGGGAGATTGAGTTCCCTGGATAATAATGCGGAAGGAACAACCGGAAGGGAGTTCCCATATTGAAGTGTACTTAATTGTACGCGCACTCTGGAAAACATGCAAGCGTGCATGTGATTACCAGGAAGTACAGGTCCTAACAATGCATGACCATAGGTGGTTGTGCGGAGTTGCCTGAATCCTTGTAACCAATTAAATTTTAATGATATGAAACGCGACAGGCACATTTTACAAAAGTATCTGGACAATGAACTCTCAGAGAGGGAATTGGACAGATTCGAGCAGGAGCTCAATGCCAGTCCGGAGCTATTAATGGATCTCGACCTCCATAAAGAGGTGGATGAAGCCATTGCCGACACCGAGGTGTTGGATTTTCGGGCACAATTGACTGACCTGCGGGAGGAATCACGACAATCTGAAAACGGTAAACGGGTTTTTCGTTTTACCCGGCCATGGCACTATGCAGCTTCGGCAGCATTGGCATTGCTGGTAGCAATTGGACTTGCCACAGTCCTTGGACGACCTTTGTCCAATAACGATCTCTTCGCCAAATACATGCAGCCTTACGAGCTGGTGCTTACCAATCGTTCTGTTGAGAGTGAGACAGTTCAGCTTTGGATGAACAAGGCACAGGACAGATTCCTTAAGCATGAATTTGAAGAAGCCATTGATTGTTTTGAAGAGGTGTTGGAAATTAATTCCGACAAAGTGGAAGCTGATTTTTATATGGGTGTTTCTTTTATGGAAATTGATCAGCATTCAGATGCCAGTGAGTCATTTACCCGGGTTATTAATCACAACGACAACCTGTATATTCAGAAAGCTGAATGGTATCTGGCAGGTTGTTTGCTGGCCATGGATGAAACAGACCGTGCCCGCAGGCAGCTGGCAATGATAGCTTCTTCTTCCAATCATTACTATAAGGATGATGCTGCGAAGATTCTCAAAAGGATGAAGCGATAATGATTTATTGTTGAAAACTGGGTGATGAGTGAGCAACCTGATTATAATGAGCTTTTTGAGTATTCCAAGCAATTAGAAGAAAGAGTTGCCTGGCTGGAAAATACCCTCAAGCAGTTTCAATCTGATGGGACCAGGGTAAAGACCAGATTCCTCTCAAACATCTCGCATGAAATCAGGACCCCAATGAATGCCATTATCGGATTCTCACACCTTCTTGGTGAAGATGACGTAGACGGAAACCAGAGGGATGCTTACATCAACCACATTACCCGGAACAGCACATCGCTCTTAAACATGATGGACAACCTGATTGATCTTACCCTGATCGAAACAGGAAACCTTCAACTGAAAGAAGAAGAAGTAGAGATCTACAAAATGTTGAAAGGACTGTATGATCACTATAACATGGAAAGGTACAGGGTAAACGGGGAAAGGATTGCATTGCTTCTGAATGTCAGAGAGGCATTTAAGCAGGCAAAAATAATTTCGGATAAGGAGCGCCTGTCGAGAGCATTAAGCTGCCTTATCGAGAATGCTCTGACCCAGACCAAAAAGGGAGTCGTTGAAATTGGCGCATCGTTCGCTGACATAAATACACTGGTTTTTACCATAAAGGATAGCAGCAGCTTGCTGTTGCAGGACAGAACCAGGAAGATCTTTGAAACAACTGTAAAAGAAGAGGACTGGTACAATACCTCCGATACTGTCGGGCTTGGCTATAAGCTGGCCAGGGGACTGATCGAAGCTATGGATGGAGACATCGCGGTGAAAGACAATACATTTAAAGGTACAACCATTGAGTTCTCAATTCCAGTAAAGACAGTTACACCGAAACATTATTCGGGTGAAACTGACAGGATAAAGGTTGAACGACCGCAGCCAGAGTGATCGTTAACCGGTTTGATGCCTCTGCCAACTTAACAAAGGGGTTTGTTAATTGTTTTCAGGTTTTCAAAATGGCAGATCATCAAAACCGGAATCATTCTCAGGTGGCTGTGAAGGGAAGGGAGCATCCTGATCCGGTAAGCTGTCCGTAGATGGAGTTGAAAATTCAGGGGATGCGTTTTGATCTTGTACTTTTTCAATGCGCCATGCTTCAAGATTTGTGAAGTATGATATCTGACCGTCCTTTTCCCATTTGCGTCCTCTGAGGTTGAAGGATACTTTTACTGTGTCATCCACATTAAACTGGTCAAGCAGTGAACATCTGTCCTGGGTGGCCTGGAATTTAATAAAGTCAACATATTCGTATCCAGTGTTACCGGTTGATTTGATTTCAAGGACAAACTCTCTTTTCTGAAAGCGATCAGAGACCTTTTGGATTTCGAATTTTTCTGCCAGACGGCCGTTAATCTCGAAGCTCATAATGAAAGATTTGTTTACTATTAGACTGTAAATTTAAAGATTGTTTTTTTATTGAAGAAAAGCTACGATCAAGATCGCTATGATTTACAAAAAAAGGCTGTTCGCACTGGCGGACAGCCTTTTTTTTACCAGTGCTTAGTCTTATTCAACGCTAAGTAATTCAATCTTAAAGATAAGTACCGAGTTGCCTGGAATGGGGCCGGCATCTCTGGGGCCATATCCCAGATTCGAAGGAATGTAAAGATTGTAAGTTGAACCAACAGGCATCAGTTGAAGACCTTCAGTCCATCCGGGAATAACTCCATTCAGGGGGAATGATATAGTGTCTTTGGTATCATAGTTTCCGTCAAACACTGTTCCGTCTATCAGTGTACCTTCATAAAATACTGATACAGTGGATTCTGCAGTTGGTTTTGGACCATCTCCCTGGGTAATGACCTCATACTGCAATCCCGATTCTGTGGATATTACACCTTCTTTTTTTCCGTTCTCTTCCAGGAAAGCAATTCCTGCTTCCATATTTACCATATTATCTTCAGCAGTCTTCATAGCTTCCTTGTCTGAAAGTGCAATATTCAGATCCCGGAATACATTCTGAGCTGTCGATGGATCATATGCTGATGAATCGTTGATCACCTGGGCAATGGCTGAATTAATCAGGTCTGCATCCACCTCCCATGGAGCTTCAACCAGGCTGTAACCCATATTCAAACCAAGAAAATAGTTCAGAGAATCATCCTGGTTTTTCATGGTGATCTGACCTTCAGATTTAAGACCGGTAGTTCCGGATCCAATGAAGTATCCGATTGCCAGTGCTGCAACTGCCACTACAACGAGTGTAATAATTTGTTTGTTATTCATTTGATTGTTTTTATGAAAATAATGACTGCGAAGATATAAGAAATACTTCAGAACCCACAATTATATTCTGACAGCCCTGATCATCTCCCTTTTTCCGGGAGGGCCTGGCACCTTTTTTACCTGAAAACCACAGTCCTTCAGTGCTCTGCGGACGATCCCTTTGGATGAATAAGTTACCAGGATCGCTCCGGGATTTGTGAGTCTGCCGAGCACCGAAAACACTTCAGAGGTCCATAATTCGGGTTGCTTTTCAGGAGCAAAAGCGTCGAAGTAGACCAGATCAAAAGGTCCTTTAGGGTTCATGGACCGGAAGTCAGACTGCTCTTTGTAGAGGCTGAAATCACTGCTCAGGTCAATTTCATGTTCCCATGGAGCTGTATGAATCTGTTGCAGTAAGCCCTCAGGAAGACCTTCAAGAAGAGTTTCGTAGTTCAGACCGGAGAACTCGGCAGGGATCAAAGGGAATTTTTCCACTGCATGATAATGCACTCCAATGCCTTCTTTTTTACTCTCCTGATAGCTTAGTAATAAATTCAGGCCCGTTCCCAATCCAATCTCCAGGATGTGGAGCTTACTCTTGGCCAAGCTCTTAAAGCCCTGTATTATAAACACATGTCTTGATTCCTGGATAGCTCCGTGCATGGAATGATAAGGCTCTTCCAGGTCATTCAGGTACAGGGTATGGGAGCCGTCTTCGGTCAGGCGCAATGATCGCTTCATTTTGCAAAAATAGCATTTGCCATCCTATTTGTTCAATGTAAACAGAACCGTTGTGCCTTTTCCCGGTTCACCTTCAATCCATAATGTTCCATTGTTGTTTTCCACAAACCGCTTTGATAGCTTTAGCCCAAGTCCAAAACTTAGGCTGTTTACCGGTCTGGCTGATGAATCACTGGTTCTTTCACTGAAAATACTGGAAATGTCTTCGTTGCTTATACCGGATCCAAAGTCCTGCACTTTACATAACACATTTCTTTTCTGATCAAGCGCAGAAATAATAATTATTCCATGCTCATTTGAAAAACGTATTGCATTTGAAACAATGTTTCGCAATACGGTGAATATCATGTTATAGTCAGCATTTACAAGGATATCAGCTTTAACCTCATTTGCAACACTTAGTTTCTTTTCAAGAATGTTAGCTCTGTGGAGGTCAAGGACCTTATTAACCAGGGATTTTAAATCAAAATACAAGGGTTTAATGGATTCCTTTTCATTATAATCTGTGGACCATTCAAGCAATTGATTCAGGAGAGACAAACAACCATCTGTAGAATCGCGTGCAATTTTAATGTATTTCTGTTTTTTAGCATCACTTATATCGGGGTAATGTGTATCCAACAGATTCAGGAAACCCAAAACGCTGTTAAATGGGGATCTGAGATCGTGACTGATAATGGAATACAGACTGTTTTTTTTAGAGAGAGTGTCCAGCATTTCAGCCTCCATCTTTTTTCGCTGGGTAATATTCCGGGCATTGACCAATACAGTAGTGACCATCCCGGCCTCTTCCAGTTCAGGATTGAAGCACCATTCATAGAAATTTGATTGATTATCAATACATAATTCTATATCACATTGAGTTGGTCTCTGCTCTTTAATTGTCTGTTTTAATTTGCTTTCAATTAGCCTCGAATACTCAGTTGAATACCCAAGATCAAGGCATTTTTTTCCAATAAAGTCTTCCTGCTTCATCTTAAAAGCAGAGCTGGTTGCCTGATTTACGAAAATATGTTCAAATGATCGATTGAACCTGATTATCCAGTCCCCTGTGCTCTCGGCCAGAGACCTGTAGAGTTGTTCGTTCCTGTTCAGTTTCTGTGCCGCCTTTATACTGAGAAGCACGCCGGATGCTTCCCTGAACAGGATCTCGATGATCTTTTGTTTATCAGGTTCGATTTCACTTTTGGCAAAAATCACGGCACTTCCCATAATTTTATTAGCATTACCCAGGGGAATTTCATAATATATACGCGGACCCATGATTTTTTCTATCTGATTGCAAATCACCTTGGGTATCCTTCCATGTGCAATGTCATAAAGGTTTTGATGATGCGTAAAAAGGCGCTCGTGAACAACATAGTCAAATTCTGAAACAGGGATGGCCATGGTCTTCCCAACCAGGTTGTTTCCCATTATTTTTAAAATCTGCCTGTATTTGGATTGGTCGGGAATTCCTACAGATTCAATGGTGACTGACTTTTCATCTTCACTGGCCGAACTTATCTCCAAAAGAGCATCAGGTAAGATTTCCAATACTTTTGCTGTCAGAAAATCGTAAAGTTTCTTCTCAGATTCAATACTTAATAAATCCACAGCAGATTCGTATAAGAGATTAGTCATCCTTATTCTCTCTTGCTCGGCCTCCTGCTTATGTACCCTATTGGTAATATCAGTAAGTACTGACTGGTAACCAACTACTTTGCCATCCTGTATAATTCTACTCAGAAATGCTTCACCCCATCGCAGGCTGCCGTCTTTGTGTCTCCATTGGAAGGGTACAGGTTCCTTGGGAATGATCTCCTTTCGGGCATTGTAATAGAGCTTGATGTATTTTGGAGTATCGTTTGGGAGGAAGGCAGGGATCTTCAAAAAGTGTTTTCCAATCATCTCAGCTTCGGTATATCCGCTAATTTCGCACAAGCGCGGATTCACACTGGTTACAATGCCTTTTTTTGACATGGTTGAAATTCCTGATGCTGCAGACTCTATCAGGGCCTTGTATCTTTCCTCCGTATTTTTTCTGCTTGTAATATCCTGTGCAACTCCTATGATCCTGATCTTCTTATTTTCTGTCTCAATAAAGCTGTAATTGGTCTGGACCCATATTTTTTCTTTGTTACGTGCAATGATCTGGTATTCAGATATTTTAGGGATCTTTTCGCCCTTCGTTAATCGCTCGAGCCTGTCATAATACATGGCCCTGCCTTCATCGCTAAGCTTGTCTTCTATCTTAAACGTGGGTAGGTCCTCATCGTTTATTTCAAATATCTGCTTAATTATATCATTAACATAGGTTAATCTCCTCTCATATGGATCCAGTTCGAAAATACCCACATATGCAAGCTCGACCAGCTGTGAATATTTCTTCTCGCTTTTTGCCAGGGCAAGTTCTGTTTGTCGTAGTTTAGTTATGTTTTGAAAAACACAGTGAGTTCCCTCATTATTCTCCCCGTTAATGGTCGTACCCAGGCAGGAGAAGTCAGCAAAAATTTTCGAGCCATCTTTGCATTTAATCTGTAACTCAAGACTCGTCAAGGCATCTGCTTTGGTAAGTTTTCGGAACTCTTTTGTAAACTTCTTAGCCGATTTGGGCTCAAGAAATTCTCCAAACCATTTATTCAGAACTTCATCTACAGAGTATCCCAATGTTGAGAGCCAGGCAGAATTGACTTTAATAATGATGCCTTTACTATCCATGCACTGATAATTCAAACTTGAATTCTCAAATAGGGATTCTAAGCGTGCGATCTCAGTTCTAAGCGAGCTGATCGAAAGTGAAGAATCTGGTTGTGTGCTCATTGAAGGATGTATTAGACAGAGGAGATACTAATCATATTATCCCTGATTTTCCATCTGGATGAAAATTTTCCCTGGTCAGGACCTGAGGGATCCAGCAAAGTGTATTTCTCATTGACCAGTTTTGCCACAGACTTTCTGAACTTATGATAATCTGGTAAATTAAACACATCACTCAGGTAGGCCAGCCTTTTCAAAACAGATAAGTTTTGCATTTTCAGGCCATAGTGAAGCATTTTTTCTGAGTCAGTCTTTCTCTCCTCAAATAGGGATATAAGATGTGGGTATTCAATTGCGTAGCCGGGTTGATCGAAGCAATCCAATAAGGTTTTTTCCTCATCGCTTACCCTGATTGTTCCATCAGGATTGTCTTCTTCGTAATAACCAAAACATTTATGTGAACTAAGCTTAATAAATCTGAAAAAGGTGCCTTGAAATGTTTTGTTCTTTTTCTGATGAGTCGAGCATACAAAAACACTTGAACTGTCAGCATGGATCATTTGATGATAAGCCAAAGCAGACTTATAAGAGATCGTTCCATCCTGAATAATATTGCTGCCGATAATCCAGGGATCTTTTATATAGGCTCTGCAGTATTTGCCTTTTTCGAGTCTCACAAGAAGTTTATTATTTGCAAGTGTCTCCAGATAATTCTGAATCGATTTGGATTCGGCATTAATTAAGCTTGCCAACTCATGCGTTGTGAAAAAGCTAAGCCTGTTCATTTCGATAATGCGAATAAGTTTTAAAAAATCCAAATGCTCTTTCATCTACCAAATAATATATTGTTCCGGTTCAATATAGGCAAATAATCACACAAAAGGTAAATTCAAATCTTTTTATGCCGGGGAAGGTATTCTTCAAAGATCTTATCCATTGACTTAAACATATTATAAGGACCCTTGCCATGGATTTCTTCAATATATCCGATCAGTTGAGCGATGGTTTCCCTCTGTGTGCGGTCTTCATGAGGACAGCTCTTTTCAATCTTGACCAGCTTATTCAGGGCAGAATATTCTTCCAGCATGCGTTCATCCAGGTCCATAAGAGGGCGGATTAGCTGTACCCGGTCCTCAAACATATTCAGGGAGTAGGGCAGTGAACTTATGGATCCGTGATAGATCATATTTAGTAGGAGTGTTTCCACAGCATCATTTCTGTGATGACCCAGAGCAAGTTTGTTGCACTTCAGTTCTCGGGTAAGGTTGAACAATTCTTTTCGCCGGTTCCAGGAACAGATAAAACAGGCGGTTTTTGACGGATCCTTTTCCAGGTCGGGGTCTATGGTCCTGTAGTGCAAAGGCACATTCAGATGCTCACAAAAGCGGGATAGTTTATTCCTGTCAATCTCATATCCGATCCCCAATGCCTCAATATGGGCTGCGGTCAGTTCAAAATGGAAGGGAAGTGCTCTTTTTCTTTCGGCCAGTGCTTTCAGAAGGATCATTGAATCTTTGCCACCTGACAGTCCCACCAGTACATGATCGCCCTCCTTTATAAAAGCGTGATCCCTCATGGTGGTTCCCATTTTCCTGCAAATCTTCTTAAATAGCTTTTCAGATTTGATCTGTTCCGTGGATTTTATCATAAAAAAGACAGCTGACCAAAAAAGCGGGGCTGATGGAAATCCGGAGAGGGAAGGATTACCGGCTTCCATGAAAGAAAATGAGGCTGCTTTAATTTATCGCCGCATTTGTAAAAGTTAGCATGCCCATCCATGCCAGATAAATCCTTAACTCCCGAGAAGTTAAGGACCTGTACAGGAATCCTGACCTGCAAGGTCCATGAAGTTGTTTCTTCCAGGCTCTCAATGACTTGCCGGCCAAGGGATGGGGCGGTCTGAACCTGCGAAAGAAGTGATTCGGAAAGCCATTCTCTCTGGTTCCGGTTCTTTCCGTAAGCACCCAGGACCGTACCAATGGCATTGAATTCAAAATTGTAGTAGTTCTCTCCATCTGTTTCAAGCGAAAGAAAGAACTCTACACAGCTGTCATCCCACACAGCAGAATTATACTCCGTGTTTACAGCTCTTACTTGATCCTCTGTTACATGATATATGAGATAGATGGAACTTCCGTCATGGCTGATAGAAAAAGCTGCACTTACCTGAGCAGCTTCAACCCAGTTTTGATGTGAAATGCTGTGTTCAGCCTTAATGGGTGCCAGGGTCTGGCCGGCGATTTTCTCAACAATCATCAGCTTCTCAGGAAAGTTTTTTTATAATGGCTTTGAGCTTATCCATTTTGTCTTCCCCATCCTTCGTTAGCTTGAGTTGGGCCCTGGTCCTGACCAGGTTATGTTCCGGATGTTTGACTTTGTAGTAGGTGTCTCCATCCAGGTAATCGATCAGGAAACGGACCGCTTGCATATAGGGGAAGAGAAGCCCGGCATAGAGCAGAGCATCTTTTTCAGTATCCAGGAGGATTTCCCTGGTGGAATCCAGGAAGCCGGAGGCAAAAGCCTCATAGAGCTCAAGATCCATAGTCACCCTGTCCAGGTTCTCATCATCTTCCTCTCCCGTATTGGTCAGGGTACGGATGCCATCTCCAAAATCAGAGGTTACGTAACCAGGTTGAATGGTATCCAGGTCAATGACGCAGAGTCCTTTCCTTTTATTGTCAAAAAGCACATTGCTGATCTTGGTATCATTATGGGTAACCCGGAGCGGAATCGCCCCTTTTTCTCCAAGCTCATGTATGGTAAGCATCATTTTGGAGCGGGATTCCACATAGCTTATCTCCTCTTTTACAAACTTCAGGCGTCCGGCGGCATCCTTCCTGATGCTTTCCTTCAGTTGGGTCAACCTCCAATTCATGTTATGGAAATCGGGAATAACGGTTCCCATTTTCTCAGCCTGGAGGTCGTTCAGCATGGTGGTAAAAGCTCCAAATGTATGTGCTCCCTGGTAGGCTATATCCGGGTCAGTGGTGCTTTCAAAAACAAGGTGATTGTCAATAAAGTGAAGCACCCTCCAGAAATTGCCTTCCGGATCCCTGAAATATGATTTTCCGTCGGCAGTGGGTACAATAGTCAGGGAGCGTCTTTCTACCTCTTCGGGGTAGGTCATTTTGACTTTGGCTCTGACATGATCCGTTACAATCACCATATTCCTCATCAGCAGGTCCACATCTTTAAACACATGGTGATTTACTCTCTGCAAGAGATAGTCAGTTTGCCCTTCTGTATCATTGACCAGGCGGTAACTGTCATTGATATGGCCACCTCCATGTGAAAGTATTTCGGAGATCTTCCCCTCGGTGGCAAATTGTCCGGCGATATTCTGAACAGACCTCATTAATTATCCATTTGAGAAATGCATAGCGCAGCGGCCCCATATAATCCGGCATTGTCCAGCTGTGCAGGTAAAAGCTTTATCTTGTCGCTAACCAGTTTAACCCGGAATTTTTTAATCTCTTCCTTGAGTGGAGCCTCAAGAAACTCCCATGATTTGGCAACAGATCCGCCTATAATTAATGCTTCAGGAGCCAGTATGTACATGGTAGTGCGCAATAATTCCCCCAGGTTCTTAGCCAGTAGCACAAAAGCATCTTGTGATTCCTTATTGCCCGCTTTGGCTTCGTTATACAGGTCGATTCCGTTCTTATTATAAGTTTTTACAAAGAGTGCATTGCTGCAATAATCATCGCCAATTCCATCATGAATGGGAACACATCCGATTTCACCCGCTCCACCGGCCATTCCGGAATAGATCTTCCGGTCAATGATAATCCCGCTGCCAAGACCTGTTCCCATAGTGACACCCACCATGTTATTAAAGGATTTTCCTGCACCGTAATAAGCTTCGCCCAGAGCAAAACAGTTGGCATCGTTATTCTGAAAAGCAGGCAGTTTAAATCTTCTTTCAACGGCCTGTTTTACAGAGAATCCAATGAAAGAAGGCAGGTTGTTTGAATCCAGGGTTTCCCCGGTTTGAGTATTCATAAAACCCGGCATTCCAATTCCGATCCCTTTTACTTCGTCTGTAAGCACACGTTCAATGGCTGTAAATAAAGAATCCATGATCTCTTCAGCCGGTCGCTGTGCACCTGTTGGTACCTCAGTACGTTCCAACATCTCACTTTCAGAAAACCGTGCGGCCACCATGGATGTTCCGCCAATATCAATGCCAATATACAATCGCTTCATAGTTCTATTTCTTAGTACGTATTTTATGTCCGGATAAAGCAAAATACAGGATAAACAGGTAACAGGGGACCATAATCCAGTAGGCAGACTGGTAATTTCCCACTACTGCTACCTCTGTGGTTTTAATAGCATCCACAATGGTCCCGAAAATCAGGGGTATAACCGCCCCACCCACAATGGCCATTACCAGCAGAGAGGCACCTGCCTTGGTAAATTTTCCCAGATCTTTCATGGCCAGGGGCCAGATGGCCGGCCACATCAGAGAATTGGAGAAGCTGGCCAGAAGCAGCGCATAAAAGGCAAACCTGGGAGGAAGGTAAATTAGCAGGAGGGTGGAAATAACACCCAGAATTGCAAATGAGATCAGCGCCTTTGTCTGGGTAATAAGGCGGGGGATGGCTATTACTCCGAACAGATATCCGGCTACCAGGCCAAGGGTTACGAATTTCGCATAGGATTCCAGGTTATCCACATCGCCGAAGGTGGTCCGTGCAAAATCAATAATGGATGCCATGGGGAGGGTTTCAATTCCCACGTAAAAGAAAAGAGCCAATACTCCTAACAACAGGTGCGGAAATTGCAATATACTGGTTTTTCCTGCAGCATAAGAAGATTCGGCCGACTCTCCATCCTCATCATCCTCACCGGCTGCTTTCACTTCGGGCAGGGGTGAAAAATAAACGAAGATACCCAGGACAAAAAGAATCCCGGTTACAATGTAAAATGGCAGGATGATATCATCCACCCGGACATTTTTCAGATCGATGAATATACCCAGAAATACAGGGGCTATCCACCAGGCAAGTTTATTCATAATCCCCATCATACTCATGCGGGTAGCTGCGGTATTCTCGGGCCCGATAATGGTAATGTAAGGATTAACCGCACCCTGCAAGAGTGTATTACCAATACCACCTACAAAAAGTGCTACCAGGAAGAGGGGGAAACTCACTGCATTTGACGAGGGGACAAATAACCACATGCCTATTGCCATAAGGAAGAAGGCAAACATCATGGACCGGCGGTAACCGATCTTCTTGATTACCCACCCTGTGGGCCTCCCAAAAATCACAAAGGCCGAGAAAATTGCGGCTGTCACCAGGTAGGACTGACCGGTGGTCAGGTTAAAGGCCGACCGGAGCGCAGGAGTCAGGAAACCACTGATACCTATACCAAAGCCGATAATAAAATATATTATGCCCACAATCATCAAAGGAATGGCGGGCCCGATTCTTCTGTTGGTAGAATTACTCATTATAGGATTATTTAGATGTTATTTTGCTGCAACAAGCAGGTAAAATTAACTTTTTCTTGTTTATCTCAAATTATTTAAGTGCATATCGACACTTGGAAAGCTAATAATGGATAAGTACATTTATCATATGATTTCAAAACTACAACATTGATCCATGAACACAACACTATTAATTTTAGCCGCAGGAATGGGAAGCCGGTATGGCGGGATGAAGCAGGTTGATCCTTTTGGCCCTTCCGGAGAAACCATCACCGACTATTCCATATATGATGCCTACGATGCCGGATTCAGGCGTTTTGTATTTGTGATCTCCCCAAAAATGGAAGAGGATTTCCGTACCAGCTATGTGAAGAAGTTTCCTGCTCATATTAAGGTGGATTATGTGATACAATCCATTGACAACATTCCGGAAGGTTTCACTCTGCCTGACAACCGGGTAAAACCGTGGGGAACGGCTCACGCAGTGCTTATGGCCAAAGATGCCATCAATGAACCCTTTGCAGTGATCAATGCAGATGATTATTACGGCCGGGAATCTTACCAGATTATGAATGATTTCCTGGTAAGAACCACCCAGGAGGTGCCCGGTCAGTATTGTATGGTGGGATTTGAATTGCAGAAAACAGTTTCTGAGCATGGATCTGTAGCCCGGGGGATTTGCCAGGTGGACGATCTGGGATTCCTGAGGGGAATGATGGAACGTACCAAGATTTATTTGAAGGATGGAGGAATTGTCTTTGAGAATGATGATGGATCGACAATGGGTCTGGATCCCATGGATACCGTATCCATGAACCTGTTCGGATTTACCCCTGATTTCTTTGGCCATATCGGGGATACCTTCAAAGTGTTTATTAAAGACAATATCGGAAATCCCAAAGCTGAACTCTATATTCCGCTGGTGGTCGATAAGCTGCTCAATACCGGGCAGGCCCGTATGTCGGTGCTTCAGACTCCTGAATCATGGTTTGGAGTAACCTACCAGGAGGATAAGCCCAAGGTGCTGGCTGCTATTCAGAAGCTGGTGACCGATGGGGTGTATCCCCGGTCGCTCTGGGGGTGATCGTGCTTAGTGGGTATCCCGGATCCCTGCTATGCTTCCGGCTACATCTTCTTCGAAACTTATTTTTTCATTAAAGCGTTTTACCGATTCTGCATAGAATACACGGAGTTTTTTATAGTCTTTTGGGGGATAAACCCGTTTTTTGAAGACCAGGTCAGCCTGGATTCTTACCATACCATCATCACCAACATCAGGAACATAGGAGATCTGAATGATATCATTGTCGATCAGGTAAGGATCAGGCAGGTGACTTAAGGTATAACCTTCCGGTATATTGAATTCAGTTTGATAATGTCTGGATCTCTGGTATACCATATCCACCGGGTAGGATCTGGTTTTACTTTTTAGGGGGCATTCCTTTTCTGTTAACTCGGCAAAAGGATGCAGGAATATGTGACTTCCGACCACTTCCAGAGGCACATCCGTAAACAGTTTTATACCGAATGAGTCGCATGTGACACTTGAGTATAAGAAGAGCACGCTGTCGGGGTCAGATATTAGATCGTTTTCAAAGTATTCTTTAGCATCATCTGGATTAATACCAATCTGACGGTTGTGATTTACGGCATCATATCCGGAAGAATTCATTTCAATTTGTAATGAAGCAGTTGAAGAGGATGGATCGATGGATAAACTGGTGTATTTGCAAATGGAGCTTGAAGAATTATTTTCCCCCAGGTCGACCCATTTCTCATTTTCTTTATCCACAACTAGTCCGAGGTCGTTAATGCACTTCAGGGGCAATTGATCATTGGGATAGTGAATATCAGTGGCATCTCTTAGCATGTAGCCCGACCGATGGGGTATATATGCAATCACATAATTAAAGTGAGTATGCATGGGGGTATCCTTATAAACCTTTCCATGGGCTCTGGTACTCAAGAGCACAGGATAGGCCTCAATCCCTGCTGCATTCAACATACCCACCAGGAAGAGATTAATGTCAGAAGCTTCTCCTTCCTTGTCCTCCAGGAATTCCTTGACTTTTTTTGAAGCAAATTTGCCTTGGCTTCCGTTCCATTTGTAGTTCTCTTTAATATATGCTACTATCTGGTCAACAGCTTCAGCTTTTTCCATCCCTTTTAACCCGCACAGAGCGATCATGCTTTTGGATTGCTTTTTTGCCGCATTCAGGTATTTCCCGAAATCCTTATGGTCGATTAAATCCTTGCATGTGGTTGGCCAATCGGACATGATATCTATTTGGATACCGTTTGTCCGGGTAATTCTGGCAAGCTGGAATTCCAGCCTGTCAATGTAGTCTTTTCGGTTGGTAATAAAGCTTTCATCTTCAAAAGCCGGAACATCAGTCATCAGAAAAACATGGGTCCGCTCCCTGTATTCTGTCAGACCATAATTCTTTACCTTGGGTGAATCCACATGATATCTGGAGCTAAGTGGCCTGGATCCTCTTTTAATCAGTGAGTATTCATAAAACGGAATAATGGATACTTCCAGTTTACTATGGAGCACAGGGACCTCATCCTGGAATACCCAATCCCTGAGGTTAAACTTGTAAGGTGACCTGTAGCCATAGCTTACCTGGATTACTGAGCCTTCTTTCACATTAGGAATGGCAAACTTTTTTAGTACTATTCGTTCAGAATACACTTCGTCGTAGATGTCAAGGTTTGAGTCATCGAAGTGGATCTCTTTTCCATCATCCTCATGGAACACTGCGGCCTTTACATAGAGCAGGGTTTCCTTATCCCTGCCCTGGTGATAAAGGGGAATTTCAATTTCGGCCCTGTCAAGGCCTGTGTTGGAGTATATTTTGGTAGTGGTGGTTCGCTCAAAGATAAAATCAAATCCCCCATTTGCCTGGTTTTCTTCAAAGCGAATTTTGCCCAGGTCTTCTATAATAACTGCTTCATAATCTTTGTGCTTCTTCAGTACAGGATTCTGATTATGACTTTCAATGCATTTTTTTGATTGTGCGCTTGCTGTTATGCTTAAAGCGGCTATTCCAAAAAAGCAAACCTTTCTAAGTAGGGCATCGTATTTCATCCTAGTATTTCTTAATCAATATTTTTTCTTTGTCCATGTCATTCACCGCATTAAGAAAGCTGTGCAGTTGCTCATAATCCTCAGCAGGCAGGATACAGGTATTCAGACTGAAATCCCTGATCATTAGCATATAATTTTCTTCAAGCCGGATACTTCGGGAGTAGGTGCCCATTGTGGTTTGGATTATGGTGTCCTGCGGAAGGGATTCAAGTAACATGGGATGCTGCAAATTAATCATCAATGAATCTACCTGATGCGTGGGACGCTTGATGTGTACAGGCCAAACCCGGTCTTCCGGATCCATCAGGGAAGGGATTTTTATGGCAGGAGGAGCAATAAGTGTGAGCTTCCCCATGTTTGAATAGTACTTTCTCGCCTTGAAGGTTGAAGTCAGCACCATGGTGGAGGAATCCCTGTGTGGATTGTCAATAGACCAGTCCAGCAATTCAGTCTCAGGTACTCTCAGGTAGCGTCTCACATAGTCATCCTTTTCCCGTTCTTCAACCTGCCTGGTTACATAGCGGGCAAACTCAAATCCGTCACCTTTTAAATGCATGGTAAGCTGAGCAACGGCCTGTGGACCTGCGGAAGCATTCATCGAAATGGAGCGGGTCTGAGTAACCTGTTCCCTTGTCATAGCTGGAATCTTCACTAGCTTGCTATGTTCTTTATCAATGATCAAAGCATATCTGTTCTGTGTGAAGCTGCCTATATATCCGAAGGGATTGGATTTATCAGTGCATTCGAGCCACAGGGTATCACCTGCCAGTGGGACACACAACATAACATGGTTAAACTGGTTTGAAGGAAAGTTTCTCAGAACCGGAGCTGCTGATTTCCCGGAATTTACCAGGGTGTAGTATGAGTCTATCCCCAGGTATTTAAGCTGTGAATAAAGGTAATTGGTCAGTGATTTGCAATCACCATATCCATTTTTACAGACATAAGATGCCGGGTGGGTTTGGAGTCCTCCAATATCGATAGCTACATTGATATACCGGGTTTTATCCTGAAGGTGATGGTACAATACCCGAATGGTATCCAGGGTAGATGCTGCGTTGGAAACGATCTGGTCCACTTTTTCTTGTTCCTGAACCGGCAGCTCGCTTCGGCCTTCGTTAAGCCGGTACACCCAGTACCCGAAGCTTTCCCAGGAGCATTGTGAACCTGAGACTCCGAAAGTGAACTCCTCTGGTACCAGATGTACGTAAGGAATTACTTCCGTATAATGGGGACCGAAATCTTCTGACTCAAACTCATCAATGTCTCTTGCCTCCCAAATATACCTGATCCTTCCTTCCGGGCTTAGTTTTTTTTTGTAATCGATGTTCTGCTGATGAAGCCGCATTGGGAAATCCGCTGGAATGGAGACTGTCAGTCTGGAATGCTTTGTGGGAAGGTAATTTCTGATGTATGGATACCACCTTACAATAGACAGATATTCTGTTAGAGTCCTGGTGTAACTATATCGTATTCGGTATGGATAACTGTTATGTGTCAGCTCAATCTTTTTTACAAGATCATCTTCGTAAAACGAGGAATTCCCGATAGCACTTTCTACTTCAATTTCTTTCTTCCTGATGACTCTTATGGCTTTACCCTGCATGGATTCCAGCTGAATCTTCAATTCTGAAACGGGGCTTTTCTTATTGAAATGAATGTACAGAGGGTTGAAGTATTCCCCATCCCTGTTATTAATCTGGACCAGGTTGGTTTTACGGATAACAACCTGGCCATCAATCACCTGGATATCGGTGAAATGTTCAATGACCTCACAATCAGGGTCTGATGCAAGAATGCAAGGAAATGAAACACAAAGCAAAGCCAGGATTACTGGTACTTTCATAGGAAATACGTTGGGATGCCAGCTTCAACATATACGGAATTAAATCAGGCGGGTTTCACTTTAGCTGGGCGGAAGTTTATACTTTTGATCTTTTAGAAGATGCCTTATGGAGAATCCCCGGTACAACACAGCCATGCTGGCCATTCTGTCCTGTCTGTTATGGTCATCGGCTTTTGCCGGGGTGAAAATTGGCTTGCAATATGCCACTCCACTGCAGTTTGCGGGTACGCGTTTTCTCATTTCGGGTTTGATGGTTCTGCCCCTGGCCATCAGGATCAATCCGGGCTACTTCAGGATCATCCGCAGCAACCTGAAGCTGCTTCTGCTGTTTGCATTTCTTCAGACCTTCCTTCAGTATACCCTGTTTTATACAGGCATAAATATGATCCCCGGGGCAGTCGCTGCTGTGGTCATCGGGTCTCAACCCTTGTTTATTGCTCTGGTTGCTCATTTTATGATGCCGGACGACAGGATGACCAGGGCTAAGACCCTGGTGATATTGTTTGGGATCATGGGTGTAGTACTGGTAAGCTTTGGGAAGGACCCGGAATCGCTAACGGGAAATATTGCCATTCTTGGTATTATACTCATGCTTTGCATTAATGTGATTTCGGGTTTTTCAAATGTGATTGTGGCCAGCGAAAAGGGGAAGATCCCGCCCCTGGTTATTAGTTCCGCATCCATGATTATAGGAGGTGTGGCACTGTTCCTTTTCTCCATACCCTTCGAAGGGATTAATCTTGAGCCTAAACCTGTACCGTATTACCTTTCTCTTGCCTGGCTGAGCATATTATCTGCGGTAGCCATCTCGGTATGGATCACTTTGTTAAAGAGACCGGGCATTGTAGTTTCAGATCTGAACCTGTGGAAATTTCTGATCCCCCTTTTTGGCGCTTTGCTAAGCTGGATACTGCTTCCAGCAGAGCATCCCGAGCCAGTCACCATTACCGGAATGTTGATTATTGCTTCCTCTTTAATTTTATTAAATCTGTTTCATCGAAAAAAACACCCGATCATTCAAGAAAAAATTTAACTTAGCCGGTAATTCTTCCATGAGAATTCGATTCCGGACATACCTCTTTGCGTTAGCCCTCAGTACACTATCGAGTTTACATGCCCAGCAATTACCTTTGGCAGTGAAGGGGGTAGTTAATCTCACAAACTATAATTTCAAAGCCGACGGACCCGTTGAACTGCGGGGGGAATACGAGTTTTACTGGAACCAGATGCTGAATCCTGCCATTGAGGGAGATACAGGTGAAATGGTTTATGCAGCTGTTCCGGGCTCATGGTACAGCCTTCGGAAAGAACATCCCGAAATTGAGCGTTATGGATTTGCCACCTACAGGCTGATATTGTTGTTGCCGGAGAAGGTGGATGAAATCACGTTCAGGATCGAGGATGTATTCTCTTCATCAGGTTATTTCCTGAATGGGACTGCCATAGATTATCTGGGTTTCCCGGGTGTAAATAAATATCAGACCGTAATTAAATACAACCGTCCCCTGGTTACAGGTTCTGTGACTAACCGGGAGGTCGAATTGCTTATCAGGGTAGCCAACTTTGATAACCGGATGAGTGGCATAATAGGAGGGATCAGAGTAGGATTACCTGAACAGATGAAGGAGCAACGGCAAAAGGAACTTTTCAGGGGGCATTTTCTGATAGGCGCATTCCTGATTATCGGGATCTATTTTCTGGGATTATACCTGATCCGTACGGAGCAGTACAGACTTTATTTTTCTGTAATCTGCCTTTTAATGGCGACCAGGGTTGTCATGATCCTGGATCTTCCCATCCTCAGCAATATTAGTTTAAACGGAATTACCAGGGCCCGGCTGGATTATCTGAATATTTATTTCTTCGCCCCCTTCTTTGCTGCGATGATCCGGTCTATTTTTCCCATTGAGTTTCCCAAACTGATCTATCGTAGCATTATATGGATCTCTGCAGTGTTTATTGCCATAGTAGTAGTATCACCCATCAGCCTTTTCTCCTATTCATTTCCCTGGTTTTTTGGATTCTTCATAGCCGAAAGCACCGTGTTTTTGTATGTGGTCTTGCTTGCATGGATCAGGGGCAGGAGTCATGCGCCGGCTTTTACCCTGGGTTTATTGATTTTATTTGTGGGTACTCTCAATGATATGTTGAACGAGATTGACGCCATTGATACGGTCTATATTGTTCAGTATACCATGTTCATTTACCTGCTGGTGTATGCATATATTTTTGCAGACAAGTCCAATCACCTTCAGAAGAAAACCGAGAAGCTGGCTCAGGAAGTAAACCAGGTCAAGAATCACCTGGAAGACCTGGTGGAAGAACGTACCACCGAGCTTCAGTCCATGTCCAAACAGCTGGAGGGTCAAAAAAAGAAGCTCGAATCTACCAACAAAGACCTGATGGAGGCCATGAATGCCCGAAACCGCTTGTTTGCCATTATAGGTCATGATGTACGCGCTCCCATTGGTTATACCCGTCAGGCCCTGGAAATGATTCTCGAAAATCCGGATATCTCAGAGGATGAACGCAATGAACTTTTGAAGATGATGGCCAGCTCATCCGAGGTAACCTATAACTTACTGGACAACCTGCTGGTATGGGGCCGAACCCAGACCGGGAAACTTAAGGCAGTACCTGTACGTTTTAAGCTCAAAGAATTGATAGACGAAAGCCTTGAACTGGTGAATATCGGTTTGAAGGAGAAGAACCTGAAGGTGGAGGTCTATGTAAGTGAGGAACACTATGTGGATGTGGACCGGGATCAATTATATATTGTGATCAGGAACCTTTTGAATAATGCCATGAAATTCACTCCTGAGAAAGGCAGGATCTACGTTTCTTCAAAAAAGCAGAAAGGGGAGATAGTGCTTTCCATACGGGATACGGGTATTGGTATTCCTGATTCCATGATACTTAAACTGCTCGATAGCAGGACTCACGTGTCCACCGACGGAACCCGCGGGGAGAAAGGATCGGGGCTGGGGTTGAAGATTTGCCACGATATAATGCAGACTAACAACGGATGGATGCGAATTGAATCTGAGACAGGTACAGGCAGCACCATTTTTCTGGGGATAAAAGCCGGAAGGAAACCAACAGGATCCTGATTATTTATGAAAGCTATCACCATCAAATCAAATGAAGTGCTGGACGAAGCCCTGCAAACCGAGATTCACCATACATTTGGAATGGAACACTACACCGATTATGTTTTTAAACCAAGAGAAGACCAGACCTACTCAGCGACCCTGGTAATGGAGGACAGTTCGGAACTTATTCATAATGTGAAAGAAAGAAGCACCTCTTTTCCCGACCATGAGTTTGTAATTGAAGTTCTGGACACGGATAGCAATATGGTGAAGAAATACTACATCAAGGAGGGAGAATTTTTGAAGATAACGAACCGATAGTACTTGCTTATTTAATCTTTCGATTTTATTCTGACCTGTGAAGACTTCAGTCCGTCTGCACTGGCATGCACGATCAGGTCACCTGGTTCACTTCCAGCCTGAAGGACCAGAAGCTGTTTGCCTTTTCTTACTTCTCTCGAACTAGCATTATTGGGTGTATGGTCCGCCAGATCACCGTTGTCAACAACCCTGATTTTACCAGGTCCGTCTAACTGGTAATTCACCAGGTGAGAGCTGTGGGGATTAAGTGTTCCGGCGCTGTCAACCACCTTTGTGGTAATGTGTACGATACGATTATCTTCATCGACATTGCTGCGATCGGGATGCATGGCCAGTGCATGGGGAGAATATGAAGTTCTCAGGGTATCTGAAACTTTCCGGGTTTTTCCCCTTTCATCAGTGAAGTAGGCATGTGCCACCAGCTCACCAGGTTCAAAAGGAACCTTTGCTTTTATTACTCCATCGCTGAAGTCTTTCCTGTTAAGGGTGTGAATCAGGTTCTTATTCAGCTGGATATCTACGCGTTCGCAATTGGTAAAGACCACCACCTCCTTTGTGGTATGATCATCTTCGAAGCTCCAGTGGTCCACCAGGGGTGCCCCGGCCCAACTGGTCTGCCAGCTGCTAAGGTGATTCAATGAATCGGCCAGCAGCGAATCCTTGACCGTAAGCTTTACAAGGGGGTCTTCCCTGTATTGCGATCCGATATACCATGCCTGGGGCTTTATAAAACCATTGCTTTGCATCAGACTATGTTTCCAACCCCTGTCGGGCCACCCGGCCGATTCACCCAGGTAATCGATTCCAGCCCAGATAAACTGCCCTGCCACAAACTCATCCATGTCGTTCCAGGAGTTATCTGCATAGGAAATCACCTGGTAGTCTTCCTTTTTATTTGTGCCATAAGCCTTGGTTTCAGATGCAATAAAGACCAGTTCAGGGTAGCGCTCATGCCATACCCGGAATGAGTCCGATCTGTAATTATAGGAAACCACCGGGGATACATGCATCATCCTGGAAGGTATCTCATGATCCTCTTCTGCTTTTCCGGGATGAAGTGCTGTTGTTATCTGTCTTGTTGAATCGATGGAGAGGACCAGTTCTTTCAGATCCTTATACCAGGCCACTCCCAGGGCCGGATCATTGAGTTGCTCCAGTGTCTCATTACCAAGGCTCCATAATACGACGGAAGGATGGTTTCGGTCCCGCCGGATGAAGTTGGTGAGCTCGTTTTTCCAGGTGGATGCAAACTGGACCTCCTCACTTTCCAACCAGCCTTCTTCCCATTTGTCATACATTTCGTCGATAACCAGGAATCCCATCCGGTCGCACAGCTCAAGTACTTCCGGTGCATGTGGATTATGTGCAAGCCTGAGTGCATTTACCCCGAGTTCCTTGAGCAGGATTAACCTCCTTTTCCAGCTTTCTACAGGTACAGCTGCACCCAGCCCCCCTCCATCATGATGAATGCATACTCCTTTCATCATTACCTTCTCTCCATTCAGGACGAAGCCCCTGTCCGGATCGAATTTGGCAGATCTGATCCCATGCATGGTCCTCACATGATCGATCAGCTTGTTTTTGTCCATCAGATAGCAATTCACTGCATAGAGGCCCGGCTGGTCTGGCGACCATAGCTCGGGATTAGGTATGCTAAAGGTCTTTTCAGCAAGACCTGTTCCTGAAGATTCAATGTATTCGGTGGTTTGCCCCTCGGCAACAATACGTCCATGCGGATCGACTATGTCGAATCTGACATCGAAACGCTGAGCTTTTTCCCCATTGTTTTTCACATCAAGTGAAACTGCCACTTCTGCATTGCCACCAGGCTCAACGGATGAAGAAACTGTGTTTCCCCATACAGGAATGTGTAGAGAATTGCATGCAATTAAGCTTACATGACGGTATATCCCTCCCCCCGAATACCAGCGGTCTACCGGTAACTTACTGCAATCGCTCCGGACAGCGATTACGTTCAGGGTGTCTTTGCGAACTAGCGAACTGATATCGTGATAGAAACTGGAATAACCATAGATCTGTTTTCCCAGATGAGTTCCATTTAAATAGATATCGGTATTCATTTGTACACCTTCGAATAGCAGGTAAAATTGATCCATGTCCTGGTATTCTTCCAGATCCAGGATTTTTCGATACCATGCAATTCCTTCAGGATAATATCCCCCGGCAGTTCCAGATGGATTTTCCTCATCAACAATTTGCTCGATCATCCAGTCATGGGGCAGGGAAATATACTTCCAGCCAGAGTCATCAAAATCCTGATTTTCAGCTCCGGCCGGATCGCCTGGGATGAACTTCCAGTTTAAGTCGATATAGGTTTCGATACGGGGTTGATTCTCCCTGGTATTATAAATAAACCAGGTAGCTGCGATGACAACAAGGCCGAGTATGATCCAGTGAATTGTTTTCATCAGAATCCCTGCGTTTTTAGTAAGTATTCGAACCTGTTAATAAACTTAATGATGGTATCGGAGTGAGCGGCCTTCAGGCGCCGGTTCACAGCCGGCTGGGATATGCCAAGAAGCTGACTGATTTCCATCTGGTTTTTACCTGTAAGCTTCAGGAACATAGCTTCAGCTTGCTCATCGGACCAGGCGTGTATGAGTATGTCCATGAAGCTGCATGAAAGTGCAAACTCAGCATTCAGTGCCTTTTCCGGAGTGAGTATAGCCAGACGCTGGTTCCGTTTCATATTTTCTTTTCCATTGCTGGAAGACCGGAAAGCAGTACCGTCTGATTCCCTCAGGTGCTCCTGGGCAAATTCAACCGGACCGATCCCTTCACAGATTTTCAGGTCCAGTCTCTCGGAAAGCTCTTTATAGGACAGGAAGCGGAATGCGCTGAACAACATAATAACAGACCGCATGGAATATAAGGGTGATTCAGAGAGTGCCAGGAATTCATCCATCCGGATAATCTCATATTTGAGCTGTCCCTGCTCTGGAACCAGGCGGTTTACAGCCTGAAATGAGGCTCTGATCAGATCGGGAATCTTACTGAACTTTTCATCAGAGACCCTGGAACCAGAGGCAAGTTCTCCCATGGCAACAGCAAAATGTGCCTTTTTTGTCATTTGCACTTAAATAATTTAATTCCGGGTGTTAAGGGTTTTATTAGGGATTTTAGTTAGACGCCAAATATATAATATTAAAGGGTTATAATCCAAGAATTGCTGGGGGAAATTGCATAACTATCGGCGATGCCTAAATTGACGAACGGTCGTTTTTGTGTGATAAACGGTTGAAAAAGATAATTGTAGGAAATTGCTTAGATTCATTCTGAATAACCTAGAGAGAGGCTCAGACTGTCTGTCAACACGGTGATTAGTGTTATTTTTGAGAATTAGCAATAGTTAACTATATAGGCGATAGATTATGAATAGATTAGTTTGCATTGTATTGGCTCTGACTTTCTATGGGACGGGATATTCCCAGGAGCCAAGCGTTTGGAGAGGACCCTCAGGAGACGGGATTTACCCGGAATCGGGATTACTACAGACATGGCCGGCTACCGGCCCGGAAATCTTATGGAGTTATGGGGAACTTGGGCAGGGCCATTCATCGGCCATTGTCAGCAATGGATATGTATATACATCCGGCATGACAGATGGGAAAGGCTTCCTCTTTAAATTTGATCTGAAGGGTAAGCTGATATATAAAAAGGCCTACGGGCCCGAATTTACCGAAAGCTGGTATGGAACCAGGGGAACACCTGTGATAGTGGGTGATAAAATTTACCTGGAGAGCGGACATGGGAAACTGGTCTGTTTTAATGAACAGGACGGTGAGATCCTCTGGAGCAAGGAACTTTTTAAAGATCTTGATGGCTCCAACATACAGTGGGGAGTGAATGAAACGCCGGTGGTGGATGGCAACATCATTTATGCCACCCCGGGAGGAAAGAAAAACAATGTAGTTGCACTGGACAGGTTTACCGGAAACCTGATCTGGACCAGTCCGGGAAAGGGCGAATTATCGGCTTATTGTACTCCCCTCTTATTTATTCACAAGGGGAGAAAAATTCTTGCCACCCACACTACCTCTCATTTGATTGGCCTGGATGCGGCCACAGGGAAGCTGCTCTGGTCGCACAGGCATCCCAACAGGTATTACATTCATCCCAATACACCTATTTATCATAAGGGTGAACTGTTCTTTTTCAGTGGCTATGGCAAGGGTGGAGGTAAGCTGAAATTAAGTGAGGATGGAAATTCGATTTCCAAGGTGTGGTATAACAGCATGGTGGATTCTCGTATGGGCGGGGCTGTCCTGATAAATGGACACATTTATGTATCAGGCGATAGCAACCGGGAATGGCGCTGTATTGACTGGAACTCCGGAAAGGAAACCTATGCTTCTTCCGAAATTGGAAAAGGAGCAGTTATCTATGCCGATGGGATGCTTTACTGTTATAGTGAAAGGGGAGAACTTGCCCTGGTAAAGGCAGATCCGTCAGGCTTCAGTGTAGCGAGTAAAACTAAGGTTACCCTGGGTTCGGAGCAGCACTGGGCTCATCCGGTGATCTATGACGGTGTTTTATACGTGAGGCACGGACAAGCACTGGTAAGTTATAAAGTGAAATAGGATGTGAAGTTAAAAGTTGAAAGTTAAAAGTCAAAAGTCGGATGAAAAGGAAAGTTAATGGGTTAATGAGTTGTATTTTTATAGTTCTGGTGTTTGCTGTACAGGTTCAGGCCCAGGATGCCCAGTGGAGAGGACCTGAGAGGGATGGAAAGTACTCCGACACCGGATTGCTGAAGCACTGGCCCGAAGGCGGACCTGTATTGCTTTTAAAGAAGGAAGGATTGGGGAATGGATATTCAACTCCTGTAGTGTATGAAGGGGATGTGTATATCAGTGGACGCAGGGATAGTGTGGAAGTGCTTACAAGGCTTGACATGCAAGGCAACTTGATCTGGGAAACAGTCTACGGAAAGGCCTGGGATAAATCCTTTCCCGAATCCAGGAGTACGCCCACTATTGAGGATGACAGGGCTTATATCATGGGGGGATTGGGGAATGTGGTTTGCATGGATATCCATAGCGGAGAGATCATCTGGCAGGTGAATACCCACCAGGAATATAAAGGGGAGTTTCATCGCTGGGGGATGGCTGAATCTCTCTTGCTCACCGAAAATGCAGTGATCTCTTCTCCCACTGGAGAGCGGACAGCCCTGGTAGCACTGGATAAGATGGACGGATCACTTATCTGGGAGACAGAATCACAGGGAGGTGTCAGATCCTATGTATCCCCGCTGATGATTAATCACAACGACCGCAACATGATCATTGTCACTTCTCATGAAGATCTGATGGCCGTTGACCCGGAAAACGGAAATATCATATGGTCCAAAGACATCGTCAATGGGTATTCCTCGGACAGAAACCGGCGAATTAATACAAACACCCCCCTCTATCACAACGGAGAGATATTTACCAACAGTGGCTATGACGTGGATGCACTGATGTTAAAACTGTCTCCCGATGGAATGCAGGCGGAAGTGAAATGGAATGATGCCAACCTGGATACCCATCACGGAGGTGTGGTTCTGGTGGATGGTTATTTATATGGCTCCAACTGGATAAATAACGGAAACGGGAACTGGGTTTGCCAGGAATGGGAAACCGGGAAAGTGATGTATGAGGAGAAGTGGCATAACAAGGGATCCGTCATTTATGCCGATGGGCTGCTTTATATTTTTGAAGAAAAACAGGGAAATGTGGGACTCGTGGAGCCTGCGCCGGAAGGGTTTAAGTTGATTTCAACCTTTAAGCCGGAGGGAGGTTCCGGACCCTGGTGGGCGCATATGTCCATTTATGAAAAGAAGTTGTTTATCAGGCATGGAGAGGTACTCTTTATCTATGACATAGGTGACGGGTGAAGAAGAAGATGAAGCCGGATACGACAAATATGGTAACAGGTTTGCTGGTTCTGGCCGGTCTGCTATCCATTGGGTGGTGGCTGGCCAGGGACCCGGTGAATGCGTTCATCACCACTGAGCCCGGATTGGATAACCGGGGAGAGAACACGGTGGTGGCTGATATTGATATTGGAGCCTACTTCGCGACCATGGGTGAGTTTGAAAGCGATCTGCAGGAGATCTGGCCCCGTTTCAGGGGAGCACATTTTGATAACATAAGCCGGTCGAAGGTGCCCCTGATTGATAAATTCCCGGCTGAAGGTCCTATTGTGAAATGGAAGGTGAATCTGGGTGAAGGGCATGCCGGAGCTGCTATTTATAAAGGTGCGGTGTATGTACTGGATTACGACGAAGAGGAGAGGGCCGATGTGCTCAGGTGTTTCTCACTGGTTGAGGGCAGGGAAATCTGGAAGAGGGGATACAAGATCAATCTTAAAAGGAATCACGGCATGTCACGTACGGTTCCTGCCGTTACCGAAGACCACATTTTAACCATAGGTCCCCGTTGTCATGTGATGTGCGTAAATCGGCTGGATGGAGAGTTTATATGGGGACTGAATGTGGAGAAGGAGTATGAGTCTGAGATCCCCCTGTGGTATACCGGTCAGTGTCCCCTGGTAGACAATGGGAAAGCTATTATTGCTACAGGGGGAAAAGCATTGCTGGTAGCCATAGATATGGAGAGTGGAGAAGTGCTCTGGGAAACCCCCAACGAACCGGGATGGCTGATGTCGCATTCTTCTGTACTGCCCTATGAATTTGAAGGTACCCGCATGTATGTATACAGTGCTTATGGGGGAGTATTCGCGGTTGCGGCCGATGGCCCTGAGGAGGGAAAGATCCTCTGGCAGACTTCAGCCTGGAACCACCAGGTAGTAGCACCATCGCCGGTCTGCATGCCCGATGGCACGGTTTTTCTGACCGCCGGGTATGGCGCCGGTGCCATGGTCCTGCACTTGTCAAAAACAGAAGGGCAGTTTAATGTGGAGGTAGTGAACGAATATGCACCTAAAGAGGGTCTGGCCTGTGAGCAACAGACCCCTGTGGTCTTTAATGACCATTTGATAGGAATCCTTCCCAAAGATGCGGGTCCCCTGAGGAATCAGCTGGTTTGCGTTCATCCCGGCGACTTTACCTCAGTGATCTGGTCAAGCGGTCAGGATAAAAGGTTTGGACTGGGACCTTATATGATCGCCGACAACAAGCTCTTTATCGTGAGTGACGACGGGACATTGACTGTTGTCACACCCAGTACCCGTGAATACATCGAACTGGACAGTTACAGGGTTCTTGATGGTCATGACTCATGGGGACCGCTGGCCATTGCCGATGGGTACCTGGTGATGCGTGATTCAAAAACAATGGTATGCCTGGACATAGCTAAAGCCAGGCAATGACTAAAATGTGGAAGTCATGAAGAAACGAAGTCTGACAATTGTGGTGCTGGTAATCCTTGGCGTAATCGTAGGGGTTATTGTGATAGATTTTATCAACAACCGGCCCGACAGAAGGAGTGAGAATCCCTATGCCCTGGAGGTGGCACAATACAGGGAGGTGGATCCGGCACTGATTTCCCATAAGGAGACCCGGAACTTTTCCCTGGGGGATATGAAGCCATCCGGCATGTATTACCACAATGATAAGCTGTTTATTACCGGTAAATCGTCCCTGCTGATACTAAAACCGGATGGCGCACCGGAGCGTGTGGATGAAATCCTGCCCTTATCCACTACCCTTGCCGTAAATGATAAATTTATCTTCATTGCTTACTCTGACCATGTGGCGAAGTATGATCACTCGGGTAAGCTGCTGCAGGAATGGCAGGCGCTGGGCGATCGCACAGTGATCACATCCCTGGCACTCAAAGAAGAGAAGGTGTATGTGGCCGATGCAGGAAACAGGCGCATAGTGATCTTTTCGGATGAGGGGGAGCTTCTGGGAGAATTTGAAGGCAAGTCAGAATCAGAAGCCGGTCATGGTTTTATTGTGCCCAGCCCCAATTTCGACCTGGTAGTAAACAGTTTTGGAGAGCTATGGGTAGTAAATCCGGGCAAGCATGCCCTGGAGAATTACAGCGACGACGGCCACATGCGCGGCTACTGGGAAAAATCATCTGTTAAGATAGATGGTTTCATGGGCTGCTGTAATCCGGCACGGATCACAGTCATGGACGATGGTTCCTTTGTAACCAGTGAAAAAGGCATTGTCAGGATAAAGATCCATGATCAGTCCGGACAATTGAAAAGCGTGGTTGCCCCTCCCGACCTGTTTAAGAAAGAGGGAAAAGCACCGGATGTCTGTGTGGATGAAAAAGGGATAGTTTATGCCCTGGATTTTGATAAAGGTGCTGTCCGGGTTTTTGAACCAAGCTAATTGAATGAAATAAGTGACATGGATAAAATGGATAGAAGAAGCTTTTTATACAAGGCAGGGAGAGGATCCTTGCTGGCCGCACTGGCAGCCGTGGTGGGCACCCTGTTTGTCAGGCAGCAGGTGGTAAGGGATCAGGAATGTTCTTCTGAATTTCAATGCAGGAATTGCCGGAAGCTGAGCGGATGCAATCTGCCGGAAGCTTTTAAAGCAAGAGAAAATGGAAAAGAAGGATAAAGGATACAGCAGGAGGTTATTCATTAACAATGGGGTAAGGCTTACCCTGGGACTTACTGTTGTCGGTACAGGAGCTTTTTCATTAAAGCGGTCGGTCACGGCTAAAGACTATGTTTGGCAGATTGATCCCTTTAAATGTACACAGTGCGGTCGTTGTGCCACGGAGTGTGTGCGATCCGAGTCGGCTGTGAAATGTGTTCATGCCTTTGATCTTTGCGGATATTGCGATCTGTGTGGAGGATACTTTAAGCCTGGGGCAAAGCTGGAAACCGGTGCAGAGAATCAACTCTGTCCCACTGCAGCTATCCAGCGAAAGTTCATTGAAGAGCCCTATTTCGAATACATCATAGATGAGGAACTATGCATAGGCTGTGCGAAGTGCGTGAAAGGCTGCTCTTCATTCGGGAACGGATCTTTGCAACTCCAGATCAGACATGACCTCTGCCTGAACTGCAATCAGTGTTCCATTGCCAGGGTGTGTCCATCCCATGCCATCAGCAGGGTGCCGGCCGATACACCATACATTATTAAAGGTGATTTCACCAGCGAGGAGGAAGCCTGATATGCTGAAAAGGATCCCGACAATCACTTTCATTATACTTCTGATGTCTCTGTTGAGCAGTGATTTTATAGTGGCTCAGCAGCGTTTTCCCAAACCCGAATTTGAAACCGGCTATGTACAGCCCAGTCCCACCACTCCCGAACCCAGGGCCATGGCCCTGGAGTATTTCGATGTTTTTGTACTGCTGGCTGTCCTCTCCCTGGCATCCTGGCTGGCCATCCGGAAGAGGTCCCGGCGGGGTTTGCTCTGGTTATCGGTTTTTTCACTAATCTATTTTGGATTTTACAGGGATGGGTGCATCTGTTCCATAGGTGCCATTCAAAATGTAGCACTCTCCATTTTCGATCCTACATACGCCATTTCCGTTACAGCACTGCTCTTTTTCATACTGCCCCTGATATTCGCGCTCTTTTTCGGACGCACTTTCTGTGCGGCTGCCTGTCCGCTGGGAGCCATTCAGGACCTGCTGGTCATCAATCCCATATCCATCCCAAGCTGGATCAGGAAGACCCTGGGATTTATCCCGGTCATTTACCTGGGCCTGTCGGTACTCCTGGCTGCCACCGGAAGCGACTTTATCATTTGTCGTTACGATCCTTTTGTGGGAATCTTCAGAATGGACGGTCCCTTTCTGATGATCTTCCTGGGAATTACTTTTTTGATGCTGGGCATGTTTTATGCCAGGCCCTATTGCAGGGTATTTTGTCCCTACGGAGTTTTGCTGAGCTGGATGTCGAAGTTCTCAAAGTGGCATTTGTCCATTACTCCCACAGAGTGTATTAAATGCAAACTCTGTAAAGATTCCTGTCCCTTCGATGCCATTCAGATCCCGCTAAAGGAAGATTACAGAAAACCGGAGGTAAGCAGGAAAAACCTCAGAAAATTCATTTTCTATATCGCTTTAATCCCTGTCCTGACCCTTCTGGGGGGATGGATCGGATTCAAATCACACATATTCCTGAGCCGGATTCATCCGGATGTATACCTGTCCGAGCTGCTGATAACTCAGCCCGGACTACGGGAGGATGAGGATAACCTGGATATCCAGGCCTTCCTCGAATCAGGCGACACCTTTGAGCAACTGGTGGAGGAGGCCTCAGTGATCAGGGAGAAATTCAGGAAAGGAGGATGGGCATTTGGTGGATTCATTGGCCTGGCCCTGGGCATTACCCTGATGAACCAGGTGGTGTTCCGGCGCCGGGAGGATTATGAACCTCACAGAGGAGATTGTTTCTCGTGCGGGCGGTGTATGGATTACTGTCCAGTCGAAATAGTCGATAGTCGAAAGTCGGTAGTTGAAAGTGAAAAGTTGAAAGTCAAAAGTCAAAAGTGAAAAAAGTTGAACGATCATAAGATGGATAAGGATAAAAACATAAAACTGGCCCACAGGGTGACCCTGATTTCGGGGATCTTCTGTGGAGTGGTGGCCCTGCTGCTCATCCTGAATTTCTGGCACATGAAACAACATGAGCCCCTCGAAAGTGCAAGCATTGAGGCACTGGTGAAGAGACTGGCCGGCGAGCCAAACAATGAAGAACTGAAGCAGGAGATCCGCAGCTTTGACCTCCTGGCCCGCAAAGCTTATTTTACAAGCCGCTGGCAGGTAAAAACCGGCACCTACCTCCTGCTTGTGGGGGGTATCATCATGGCCGTATCCTTAAAGATTTATACCGATCTGAGGTCTAAGATTGAACAGCCGGAAGAGATCACAGAGGATTTGCTTAGGGCCAGGTCCAATGCGCAATACTGGTTATTCCTGGCCGGGGGACTGGTCCTGGGTTTTTCACTGGTAGCTGCTTTTTTAAGCAACGATTATCTGAAAGAATACCAGACCATGGGGATGGTGGAACAAACCAGGGAAGCTCAGGGTGATGTGGAGGTGATTGAGGTATTTCCGGCAGCTCAGGAAGCAGCTGACTCCACAACTGCGGACAGTGCAGGATCCGGGGAAGTTCCGGCGGAACGGGAAAGCATGGAGGCAGAGGTGGAATCTGGACCTGATGCCGGTCAGACAGCTGTTCAGCCTGCCAGGCAGGATGCAGTAGCCCAAAGTGCCGGATTCTCAAAGGAAGATTTTAAAAAGAACCAGGCCGTATTCAGGGGATATATGGGCCAGGGGGTTTCTTTCCACAAAAATATTCCTGTAAGCTGGAATGGTTCAAGGGGTGAAAATATTAAGTGGAAAGTGGCTTTCAGTAAGCCAGGTTTCAATACACCGGTGATCTGGGGCGACAGGATCTATATTTCAGGAGGGGATGAACAGTCCAGGATTGTAGCCTGTTATAACCGCCATACCGGACAGTTAATCTGGGAAAAGGAAGTAAAGGACATTCCCAATTCACCGGCTTCACTACCCAGGGTCACGGATGATACCGGCCTGGCTGCACCTACCATGGCAGTGGATGGAAAACGAGTGTATGCCATTTTTGCCACGGGCGATGTGGCTGCCTTCGACCTGGAGGGAAGTCAGGTCTGGGGAAGGAACCTGGGTGTTCCCAACAACCATTACGGACATTCTTCCTCCCTGATGCTATGGGAAAACAAGCTGGTGATTCAGTACGATACCAATACAAAGGGAAGGATGCTTGCCCTGAATACTGCCTCAGGAGAAACCATATGGGATGTGGACCGCCCGGTACATATTTCCTGGGCTTCACCTGCCTTAATAGAAGTGGAGGGTAAGATTCAGATCATTACTAGCTCCGATCCTTTCGTTATGGGACATGACCTGGAAACTGGTGCTGAAGTCTGGAGGGTCGAAGCCATGATGGGAGAGGTGGGTCCCTCTGTGGCCTATGAGGATGGTCTGGTCTATGCCACAAACGAATATGCCAGGCTGGTTGCAGTGGAGCCAAAACCCGGTACAGCGTATACCTGGGAGGATGATGAATACCTTTCAGAGGCATCCAGCCCGGTAGCTCATGATGGTTTGCTGTATTTAGCCACATCCTACGGTGTGCTGGTTTGTTATGATGCAAAAACAGGGGAAAAACAGTGGGAAAAAGAATTTAATGAAGGCTTCTATTCCTCGCCCATGATAGCGGACGGAAAGCTATACATCCTGGACATGGGAGGGATTACCCACATCATTGAAGCCGGACGGGAAGGCACATTAATTGCGGAACCGGAACTGGGAGAGGGTGGAGCTGCATCGCCAGTATTTGCGGATGGGGTGCTTTACCTCAGGGGTTGGAACCATTTGTATTGTATAGGTGAATAGTGAATAGTGGATGGTGAATAGTGGATGGTGATTGGTGACAAAAAGAGAAATGGTGGAAGTTGAGATAAGAGATATTGATGCCATGGTGGAGGAGCTGGGAAGGCAGCAGAAATCTGTGATCCCCATTCTTCAATCCATCCAGGAGAAGTATAACTACCTGCCCGAGGAAGCATTAAGAAGGGTGTGTGAAATCTCGGACATCACTCCTGCACAGATCGTAGGTGTGGCCAGCTTCTATTCGCAATTCCGCTTTACTCCTGCGGGGCAGCATATGATTAAGGTATGTGTGGGTACGGCCTGTCATGTGAAGGGTGCTGAACAGGTTTACGATGCCATGAAACGTGAACTGGATCTGGATGAAAATGAAGACACCACAAAATCGGGACAGTATACCTTAGAAAAAGTCAATTGCCTGGGTTGTTGTACCCTGGCCCCGGTGGTACAGATCGACCAGGTGACCTACGGGCATGTAAGCACCGCACAGGTGGGTTCTATTGTAGCAGATTTTGAACAACATAAAGAGAGTTCGGGTAAGAAGCGCTATAAATATGCCGATGGCAGCGAGGTGAAGGGTGAGATTCGCATTGGACTGGGATCCTGCTGTGTGGCCAGTGGAAGCGATGAGATCAGGGATGCCGTAAAAGACACCATTGATCGCAAGGGCTTAAATGTAAAGCTAAAGCATGTGGGCTGTGTGGGCATGTGTCACCAGGTGCCCCTGGTAGAGATTGTTCCAACTGTGGGAGAACCTACTCTTTATTCCAAGGTGAAAGCTGCTGATGTGGAGCAGATCGTGGAGGAGCATTTTCAACCAAACGGAATTTTTAAAAGAGTTGCAAACCGCCTGCTGAAGGCAGCTGAAAATATCAGGGATGACAGTCACTGGAGGGGAGTGGACCGCTATTTTCTGGACGTTCGTGAAAAACATGTTTCCTCATTCCTGGGTAAGCAGGTTCCCATGGCTACTGAGTTCAGGGGAATTATCAATCCCCTGGATGTGGAGGAATACAAGGACCGGAGGGGCTTCAAGGGATTGGAAAGAGTGCTGAAGGAAATGTCGCCCGGAGAGGTGGTGGAGGAGATCACAAAAAGTGGAATCAGGGGCAGGGGTGGAGCTGGTTTTCCATCGGGTCAGAAGTGGAGATTAGTGGCTGGCAGTAAGAGTGAAGTTAAATACATTATATGCAATGGCGATGAGGGGGATCCGGGGGCCTTTATGGACCGGATGCTTCTGGAATCCTATCCCTACAGGATCATCGAAGGCATGGTTGCAGCCGGATATGCGGTTGGAGCCAAAGAAGGGATCTTATATATCAGAGCGGAGTATCCTCTTGCTGTGAGCAGGGTGCTTCAGGCCCTTGATATTTGCAGGGAACAGGGTTACCTGGGCAAAAACATCCTGGAGACCGGCTTTGATTTTGATCTTACCCTGTACCAGGGTGCCGGGGCATTTGTATGCGGGGAGGAGACTGCTCTGATTGAGTCCATAGAAGGGAAACGGGGATTTCCAAGATTCCGGCCTCCTTTCCCTGCGGCAGAAGGATTGTGGGGGAAGCCCACCCTGGTAAACAACACAGAGACCTTTGCACAGATAGCTTACATCCTTAAGAATACAGCCGTAGCATTCAACGGAGTGGGTACAGGCAACTCAAGAGGAACCAAAGTGTTTGCCCTGGCGGGTAAAGTGGCCCGGGGCGGCCTCATTGAGGTCCCCATGGGGATGACCATCAAGGAGGTCGTGGAAGAGATCGGCGGAGGAGTGGCCGGGGGCAGGTCCTTTAAGGCGGTTCAGATCGGCGGACCCTCTGGCGGATGCGTTCCCTCCTGGTTATCCGATACACCCATTGATTTTGAGTCACTGAAGGAGGTAGGTGCCATGATGGGATCGGGTGGACTGGTCGTGTTGGATGACAGCGATTGCATGGTGGATATTGCCAGGTATTTTCTGACCTTTACCCAGAGTGAAGCGTGTGGAAAGTGCAGTTTTGGACGTATCGGGACCAAGCGAATGCTGGAGATCCTGAATAAAATAACTGCCGGAAAAGGGACTGCTGAAGACCTGGAGAATCTGGAGCAGCTGGCCGGGTGGACCAGCAAGGGAAGCCTTTGCGGACTGTGCAGCACAGCACCCAATCCCATCCTTTCCACCTTAAGGTATTTCAGGGATGAGTATGAGGCTCATCTCAGGGGAGAATGCCCGGCAGGCAAGTGTAAGGATTTGATCCGTTATGAGATTACAGACGATTGCATTGGATGTACACTTTGCGCTCAGGACTGCCCGGTAGGTGCCATTGCCTTCAGGCCCCATGAGAAGCATGAGGTGGATAATGAGCTTTGTATTAAATGCGACGGATGCAGACAGGTATGCCCTGAAAATGCAGTGATCACTAAATAAGAAGCACTGGATTAATGGTAAAACTTAAGATCGATAACAGGGAAGTACAGGCCGGAAAGGACGAAGTACTGATTGAGGTGATCAGGGGTAACGGGATTGAAGTGCCTTCCATGTGTTACCTGAAAGATGCCAGGCGCTTCACCTCCTGCATGGTTTGTGTGGTGAAGGACAGAAAGAGCGGAAAGATCATCCCTTCCTGTGCACTGAAAGTCGAGGAGGACATGGATATTATTTCTATGGATGATGAAATACGGGAAGCAAGGAAGACTGCGCTGGAGCTTCTGCTTAGTGAGCATGTGGGGGATTGTGAGGCCCCATGCCAGGTGACCTGCCCGGCTCATATGGACATACCCCTGATGAATCGCTTACTGGCGGAGGGGCGGTTCGCAGAAGCCCTGAAGGTGGTAAAAAAAGATATTGCCCTTCCCTCTGTACTGGGAAGGATCTGTCCCGCACCCTGTGAAGGAGCCTGTCGCCGGAAATCCATCGATGAACCGCTAAGCATTTGCCTGTTGAAGCGCTTTGCCGGGGATGAGGATCTTGAATCGGATAGCTCATGGATGCCGGAAAAAGCACCCGATAGCGGGAAGCAGCTTACAGTGATCGGGGCTGGTCCGGCCGGACTGGCTGCTGCTTATTACCTGGCTCTGAGGGGACATTCCTGCCAGGTGATTGATCGAAACGGCTTACCTGGTGGAAGCCTGGTCAAAGAGGTGGATGAAAACGTACTTGCCCCTGAGGTGCTTCAGAAAGAGATCCGCCTGATCGCTGATGCCGGGGTGAACTTTTCCCTGAATACCGAGGTGGATGCAGCGATGTTTAAGGAACTGTCGGCCTCTTCCGATGCAGTGCTTGTGGCTGTTGGGAAAGGACAGAGCGGAGTGTCTGAGTGGGGATTGCCCATGCATGCCAGAGGAATTGATGCAGATAGCACCACCTACAGGGTGGGAGATACAGGTGTTTTCGTGGTGGGCAGTGCTTTAAAACCATCTAAACTGGCCATCCGTGTGCTTGGACAGGGCAAAGAAGCTGCATTCAGCGTGGATCAGTATCTGAGAAAGGAGCCGGTAAAAGGAGAGAGAAAAATGTTTAATTCCAGGTTTGGGAAGTTGCTTCCTGCAGAGTATGGGGAGTACCTGAAGGAGTCGGTGGAGGGAAAAAGGCTTGAACCTGAGAAGCCGGGAGCAGGCCTGAGTGCGCAACAGGTGATGGAAGAAGCAAAGCGTTGCCTCCATTGTGATTGCAGGGATATGCATCAATGCAGATTACGCATCTATTCAGATGCTTATATAGCCGATCAGAAACGGTTCAGATCCGATGAAAGGCTGGTGTGTACCAAGCATGATCAGCATAAGCAGATCATCTATGAACCTTCTAAATGTATTAAATGCGGTATCTGTGTAAGGATCACAGAGAAGTACAAGGATGATTTAGGACTTACCTTCATTGGCAGGGGATTTGAAGTAGTAGTGGGAGTACCCTTCAATGAAACCCTTGGAGCGGGCCTGAAACAGGCAGCCCTGGAGGTGGCGGATGCCTGCCCCACGGGAGCGATAAGTCGTAAGTCGTAAGTGAAAAGTCGAAAGGAAATATGAAGACTGGAATTCTGGTGATTATTTTTTGCCTTCTGGTTTCAGGAGTGAGTATCCGGGCTCAGTCGGCTAAATGCTGGGGAAATTTCAGGGGAGATGCCAGGCTTACAGGTGTGAGCAATGCATCCCTGCCCGATCAGCCGGCCATGTTATGGAATTTTAATACCCAGGGAGGGATCAAGGCCTCTCCGGTAGCCTGTGACGGGATTGTCGTAGTAGGTACGGTAAAAGGGCATCTGTACGGAATTGGGGATGACGGAACCCTTAAGTGGAAAATTGTCACCGGGAACAGCATAGAAGCACCGGCCTTGATCGTGGACGGCGTGGTTTACGTGGGGAACCTGGACGGAACCCTTTATGCAGTGGATCTTCACTCGGGAGCTATCAAATGGACCTACCTTACCGAAAACCAAATCATGGGATCGCCTTCCTATTATTCCAAAGGCAAGAAAAAGGTGGTAATGGTCGGGAGTTACGATTACTACCTTCATGGAGTGGATCCGGCCACCGGGAATGGATTGTGGAAATATGAGACCTATAATTTTATTAATGGCGCCTGCGCTCTTTACAGCGGAATGGCTGTTTTCGGAGGATGTGACGGGTATATACACCTGGTGGATGTGATTAGCGGAAAGGCAAAATCCAGCATGGAAATCTCCACCTATGTGGCAAGCTCGGCCTGCATAGATGGCATTCATGCCTTTGTGGGTGATTACGACGGGATGTTTTCGGCGGTCGACCTGCTGGGACAGAAGGTGAGCTGGGTCTTTGAAAACAAGCAGGCCAATTTGCCTTTTATCGGGTCACCGGCCGTTTACGGCGATCATGTGTTTATCGGAAACCGGGATAAATTTGTCTATTGCCTGAACAAAAAGAGCGGTGAACTGGTCTGGAAATACAACACCGGGGGCAGGGTGGATGCTTCTCCGGTGGTGATTGGCAACAGATTGCTGGCTGCAAGCATGAGGGGCGATCTTTTTTTACTGAACAGGAAAACCGGAAAACCGGTCTGGACCTATGAACTGGGAACTGCCGTGCATGCCAATCCGGCCGTGGTAAATAATCGCATGTATGTGGCAGGAGACGATGGCCGGCTTTATTGTTTTGGGAAGAAATAGTTTGTTACATTGAAAATAGAAGAGAGATGAATATCATGCATATTATCCCGGGATCGGGAGGAAGCTTTTATTGTGGGAATTGCCTGAGGGATGCAAAGTACGTGGAGGCCATGAGAAAATCGGATCACATGGTAAGAAAGTTGCCCATGTATCTTCCGCTTTTTGCAGATGAACATGATCTGAGCCGCGAAATCCCGGTCTTTTATGGTGCCATAAGCATTTACCTGAAACAGCTCTTCCCCATATTCAGAAAGGCTCCGGTCTGGGTTGATAATGCGCTGAACTCCAAACCCATGCTCAAACTGGCTTCGAAATTTGCCGGATCCACCAGGGCCAAGGGACTGGAAGAGATGACGGTTTCCATGCTGCTCGGGGAAGAGGGTCAGCAAAAGGATGAATTGCAGCGCATGGTGGACTGGATCGTTGAAAATTGTGATCCGGATGTGATCCATCTCTCCAATGCATTGCTACTTGGCCTGGCACAGCAACTGTCGGAACGCTTGAAAGTACCGGTGGTTTGCTCTTTGCAGGACGAAGATGTGTGGGTGGATGTGATGAAGCCTTCGGCCCGGGACAGTGTCTGGAAACTGATGTCGAAAAAAGCAGCGCATGTGAGTTCTTTTATATCGGTGAGCGACTTTTACGCCGGGGTGATGAAGGAGAAAATGGAGATTCCCGACCAGAAGCTCAGTACGGTACATGTAGGTGTGGATCCGCTGGATTATACCTTTTGTGTGGCTACTGAGAAAAAGCGAAATATCGGGTATGTGTCCCGCATGTGTCATAATAACGGAATGGATATACTTGTGGATGCATATATTCTTTTGAAGAAAAAGAAAGAATTCGAGGATGTGGGGCTGGTACTTACCGGGGGATCCACGGGGGATGACCGGAAATTCCTGTCCGGGATCAGAACTAAAATAAAGGAACATGGTCTTCAGGAACAGGTAGAGTTCCACGAGGAGTTTGAAGAGGAAGGCTTAAGAGAGTACTTTGAAAAAGTATCCATGGTTTCCGTACCGGTTCGCAACGGAGAGGCCTTTGGGATCTACCTGCTTGAATGCATGGCCTCGGGTGTGCCTGTGGTACAACCGGCCCTGGGGGCCTTCCCCGAGATTGTAAATCTCACTGGTGGAGGTGTAATCTATGAATCCAATACCCCTGAAGCACTGGCAGCATCCCTTGAGGAACTGCTGACCAATACTGATAAACTGGAACATCTGAGCAGGCAGGGAAAGGAAGGTGTGGAGAAACATTTCCACATTGACATACAGGCCAGAAATATGGTGGCTCTTTACGAAAGTGCCATTCAGGCCAGTCTAGGAACTACGGCTCAGACCGAAGATTCCTCGGAGCTTGGTCCGAGGAGATTCAATGCAACTTAACTTGAAGCTTATATATGCTACTGAAGCTCGAAAACATCAGTAAAGGATTTGGCAATCCTTCCGATTCCACGTTTCGCCCTGTGCTGAAATCTCTTTCTCTGCAGGTGGAAGAAGGGGAAAGCATAGCTATACTTGGGCCTTCAGGCTCGGGAAAAACTACCCTGCTGAACCTGATTGGAGGCCTGGATTATCCGGATAAAGGCAGGGTATCATTCCGGGGAAATGAAATTACAGGCTATTCCAAAGAGGAGATGGATCGTTTCAGAAACCGGGAAATCGGCTTTGTATTTCAATTTCACCACCTGCTGCCCCAGTGCACACTGCTTGAAAATGTGCTTGTTCCCACCCTGGTGAATCACACACGGCCGGAACGGCAGCTTAAACTGGATCGAGCAGGTGAATTATTAGAAAGAGTGGGCATCTGGGACTACAGGCATAAGCTGCCCGGAAAGTTATCAGGTGGAGAGTGCCAGCGTGCAGCAGTGGTCAGGGCCATGATCAATGCTCCGTCGCTTTTGCTGGCAGATGAACCTACCGGAGCCCTGGACAGGGAAAATGTGGATGTACTGGCCGATCTATTGCTTGAATTAAACCAGGCCGATGGATTAACTCTCCTGCTGGTAACTCATTCAATGGCTCTGGCCAAACGAATGGGAAGGATTATGGAGTTGAAAAACGGCCGGCTGGAACAAGTTTAATATGTGGCACAAAAGCCTTCTATGAATATAGCCCGGTTTATAAGAAACAACCTTAGCTTCTATTTCAGGAAAAACCTGTTGCTGGCCCTGGGAGTGGCCATTAGTGGTGCTGTTTTAACAGGTGCCCTCATGGTGGGAGATTCGGTGAGCTACAGCCTGAACCGGATTGTGGAACAGCGCCTGGGGCAAATTACACACGTGTTAAAAGCGGGAGACCGCTACTTTACACAGGACTTATCGGACAGGCTGGGCAAGCGCCTGGAGCTTCCTGTGTCATCCCTGCTCCTTCAGGAAGGGAGTGCTGTGGCAGATGGGGGGCAAAAACGCCTGAACCATGTGCAGGTAATCGGAGTGGATGAGGATTTTGACCTCATGGCCGGGGTGGATGGCATTTTCAGCAGTTTATCGGGCGATAGCATACTGATCAGCCAAAACTTATCAAACCGTCTCAGCCTTGCACCCGGAGACGAGGTCCTGTTGCGAATTCAAAGAGCCAGCCTGATCCCGCCTAATGCTCCCTTTGTATCCGATGCTGAAAGTATAGTTACCCTGAGGGCAAGCGTTAAAGGAGTAGTTGAGGATGAAAACCTGGGTAAGTTCAATCTGAAGGTCTCGCAAACAGCCCCTTTTAATATCTTTATTTCACGGGCGCGGCTGGAAGAACTGATGGATTTTAAGGACAGGATCAATGTAATGCTGATCCAGGCATCGCAGGATCTGTCCACTGATAACATCGAAGCAGTGATCAATGAGGAGTTCTCTGCCGCCGATGCAGGCCTGGAGCTGAAAGTCATTGAGGAACTTCAGCAACTGGAGGTGACCAGTAAGCGGGTATTTATAGATGACATTTTAGCCACGCCTTTAATCGAAGCTGCCTGGAAGGAGGCCGGACAGGCGGCCGGACAGGCAGAAGGCATCCTGACCTATTTTGTGAATAGCTTGGAGCTCGCCGGGAAAACCACGCCCTATTCTTTCGTTTCCACCCTGCCGGATGAACTTCTGGATCCCGACGGGGTGATTGTCAATCAGTGGCTGGCGGACGATCTGGGTGCAGAGGTGGGCGATACCCTCAGGATGAGTTATTTTATCGTGGGACCTTTGCGGGAACTGGATGAATCCTCCGAAACTTTTGTGATCCGTTCCATTGTTTCCATGGAAGGAAGGTTTGGCGACGGGAAGCTGATGCCTGATCTGCCGGGATTATCCGATGCGGGGAACTGTCGCGACTGGGATACGGGAGTGCCCATAAGCCTGGAAAGCATTCGCGATACAGATGAAGATTACTGGGATGAATACGGAGGCATCCCCAAGGCTTTTGTTTCTGTTTCCAAAGGAAAAGAGTTGTGGCAGAACCGGTTTGGAACTTATACCGCCTTCAGGTACCCTGCGGGACAGCGGGAGCAAGCTTCACTGGAATCGGACCTGGTTTCCCCGGAACCGGACCTGGCTTCCCCGGAGAAGTCCCTGGTTTCCCTGGAGAAGTCCCTGGTTTCCCTGGAGAAGTCCCTGATGGATCAGATAGATCCGGCCATGCTCGGATTCACCCTTGAAGAAAGCCGGAACCTGGGCTATGAGGCTGCAGGTAGCGGAGTGGATTTCAGTCAGCTTTTCGGGGGACTCTCTTTCTTCCTGCTGGTGGCAGGGATTCTGCTAACAGTATTATTATTCCTCTTAAACCTGGAAAGCAGGGAGGGCCAGTTACAAACCCTGGTGGTGCTGGGTATCCCCATAAGAATCAGCCGCCGAATCATGCTGACAGAAAGCATGATCGTGGCCGGGGTGGGGGCCTTTTGCGGTTTGGGTCTGGCAGTGGCATACAATCACCTGGTATTTATTGCCCTGAATGGAGTATGGAAAGATGTGGTGCGCACCGATATGATGCAGATGGATGTAAGGGTGCCTACCCTGATTACCGGACTCCTGATTACCGTTGCAGTGGCTTTTTCAGCGCTCTATTTTCCTCTGAACCGGAAACTTAAAAAGCATTATCCTGAACAAAAGGGACAGAGGCGGACGGAGCGGATGAGGAATGGCTCCTCATGGAGGAGGATTTCAGCCTGGATATTTATTGCCAGCGGCCTGATTGCACTTGTACTTATCGGATCCCAATTGATCAGGCTGGAGGTGGTTAATGTGGCTGTCTTCTTTCCTGCAGGCGGACTTCTGCTGGTTTCGGCCATTTTCTTTTTCCTCTGGTTGCTGGCACGGACCGAAAAAGCATCGGAATCGGGCATAAGCCTTTCCCTTTTAAGCAGGAAGAATGCGCGCAGGAACCAAACCCGTAGCATGAGCATTATCATCCTTTTTGCCATTGGTGCTTTCCTGGTTATCTCCACCGGGAGCAACCGCAAGGACCTTTTTGCAAACTCAGAAGATCCTGCAAGCGGGACGGGTGGATTTCTCTACTATGCCGAATCCACCGTTCCTGTGCTTCGCCGCTTAAATGATCCGGCGGTCAGGTATGAATTTGGCCTGGAAGCTGATGTGGAATTTGTACAATTCCGTAAAGCCGACGGAGACGATGCCTCTTGCCTGAATCTGAATAAAATCATTAATCCCCGGGTCCTTGGTGTGGATCCCGCAGAGCTTCGTGAACGCTTTGCCTTTGTGACAAGAACCCAATTCCTGGACGAGACGGATCCCTGGTCCTCCCTGCAGCAGGAATTGCCCGGGGGACTGATCCCGGCCATCGCAGATGAAACCGTTATAAAATGGGGCCTGGGACTGAAGGTGGGAGATACCCTACACTATACCAATTCCAAAGGAGGAAGCATGGACCTCTTACTGATCGGGGGTCTGGCACCTTCCATTTTCCAGGGAAATGTGCTTATCTCCAATGAACGTTTCCTGGAACAGTTTCCCGCAAGCAGTGGAACCAGTGTATTCCTGGTAAAGGGAGAAACAGCTGATACCGCGGTGATCGGACCGGAGCTGGCTCGTGGATTCAGGGATCTGGGCTGGGATATGCAACTTAGCTCGGAGCGGCTGGCAGAGTTTAATTCGGTGACCAATGCCTACCTCTCCATATTCATGGTGATGGGAGCCCTGGGATTACTGCTGGGTACCTTTGGCATGGTGGTGGTACTTTCAAGAAGCATTCAGGAACGAAAACAGGAGATAGCCATGCTCAGGGCAGTGGGCTATAGCAGGCAGAAGATCAGGAAGCTGGTGGTGAACGAGTATGCAATTCTTTTGTCAGGGGGCATAGGCACAGGCTTTATTACAGCCATTATTGCCACATTGCCTTCCATACTCAGCCCTCATACGGGAAGCTCTTTCACATCCATTTTGATCTGGTTGCTTATTCTGGTGGCCAATGGCTGGCTCTGGATCCAGCTGATTACCCATTCTGCCCTGAGAGGTGAGGCTATTTATTCAGCACTTAGAAATGAGTAAAGCAGACAGTTATAAGCAATTGAGGGTCAGTTCAGTCGAGGACTGGAGGGAATGGTTGAAAAAGCATTTTTCCAAAGAAGGGGGGATATGGCTGGTCTTTAAGAAAAAAGGAGCAGGAGCAGTCCCCTTCGATTACCAGATGGCTCTGGATGAAGCACTTTGCTACGGTTGGGTGGACAGCCTGCTGAAGTCTGTCGATGAGAGAGAATACATGAGGAAATTCACACCCCGCAAAGCAAGCAGCACCTGGTCCGAACATAATAAGAAGCATGTGGCAAGACTGATCAGGGAGGGAAGAATGAAGGATGCCGGGATGAAAACCATAGAGGTGGCCAAAGCCAAGGGGATGTGGGATAAGGGTATTAAACCTCCTGAAGTGAATGATCAACTTCCCGGAGCCTTGCTTTCCGCTTTCCAGGAGCATCGTGATGCCCGTTATACCTACTTTAACATGCCATTAACCCATCAGAAGCAATACAATATCTGGATCAATATGGCCAAAAGGGCTGAGACAGTCCGGAAACGGGTAGAGGAATCGATCCGCCTGCTGGAACAGGGGAAGGAACTGGGATTGAAATAACTACATACTTAGTACATACGACATATGAGTAAAACAACCTATTATTCAATGATCCTGATAATAATCCTTTGGACAATTTTTGTACGATCATGTACTTATAAAACTGAAGCAGAAAGCGGATATATTATTGATGCTGAAATTACAGGAATAGCCAGTGGAACAGCCTATTTGGTCAACCTTGACCTGGAGACCAATGAAAAGGTTTATGTGGATAGTGCTGAGTTGAAGAATGGAAAGTTTATGTTCAAGGGAGTGGTCGAAAGCCCTTATTTGCATACCATCTATATCGGGGAAGAGTCAAATGCCATTCACCTGTTCCTGGAAAACAGTAAAATTGGAGTTTCTGCTCATATGAATGATCTGGCTATTGCAAAAGTGACCGGTTCCAGGGAAGACAGTCTTTTCCGATCCTATAGTATCGACGATATCTTTGACCGGAAAACCGGAATGGACATCATGCTGAACTACCCCCACTATACCTATGCTGCTTTTGCTGCCTATTATCAGTTCCAGATCTACAATATCCAGGCAGACACCATGGAACTAATCATGGAAAGTTTTGATGAGAGCGTGAGAAAATCAGGGTATTACAAACAGCTGGAAGAATTATACAACACCCTGAGAAGAGTTGCCATCTCCCGGCCGGCTCCGGATTTTGAAATTCCGGATGTGAATGGAACTCAGGTTCGATTAAGTGACTATAAAGGCAGCTTTGTATTGATCGATTTCTGGGCATCATGGTGTTCTCCCTGCAGAGCGGCAAATCCTGAACTGGTAAAAGTATACAAGGCTTATAAAAACAGAGCCTTTACCGTGATAGGAATCTCCGTTGATACAAACAGGGGACAATGGTTAAGCGCTATAGAAGCGGATGGGCTCACCTGGACAAATCTATCAAATACAAAGGGCTGGGATGAAGTTTCAACTTTGTATGGCGTTAAGGCCATTCCTCAGAATTTCCTGCTTGATCCCAACGGAATCATCATAGGAAAGAATATGGAGCCTGAGGTTCTGATGGAAAAACTCGATGAGATCTTACCAATTTAATTTGTATCGGTAAAAACGGTATCTTGAGCCGCATGGAGGGCTTAGGCAAACGTGTGATGATTGTGGGCGGGACCGGACTATTGGGCTACCATGCCGGTTTGGAATTCCTGAAGAGGGGATATGGGGTGACTGCTCTGGCAATCAAGGATATTGACCTGGATGAGTGGTTTCCAAAGGAAATCCCTGTAATTTATGCCGACGTGTTTAAGCTGGATGTGGAGGCTCTGGAGAATCTGATGAGATGTTATGATACCCTGATCTATGCCATGGGTCCGGATGACCGTTCGGTGCCATCTGCACCTGCATCAGGTTTCTTTCATGAAAAGTTAGTACAAACCTCGGCCAGGGTGTTTGAAGCAGCAGCCAGGGCAGGGATTAAACGTGGTGTTTTGCTTGGCTCATATTTTCATCATTTTCACAGGAAGTGGCCCCACCTGAGACTGGCAGGACGGCATCCCTATATTAAGGCCCGGGTGGATCAGGAAGAGGCTGTGCTGGAAGCAGTGATGTCGGTCCCGGGTCCGAAGATGGAGACCATGATCCTGGAGCTTCCCTATATATTCGGCACCATGCCCAATCGCATCCCTCTCTGGAAGGAAGTCTTCTTTGACCGCCTGTTGCATATGAATCCCATATTCTTTCCTTCCGGCGGATCCTCCATGATCTGCGTGGAGAATGTGGCGGAAGCCATAGCAGGAGCTGTGGCCCATGGCGAGCATGGTATCAGGTACCCCATCGGGGGACAAAACATCCAGTGGAAAGAGATGTTTGCCATTATGTTCAGGGCCATCGGCGTAAAGCGCCGGATCATCCATGTGCCATACTGGGTGGCTGCCGTTGCAGGCAGGTATATGATGTGGAAAGAGAAACAGCAGTCCAGAGAACCTGGTATCCATCTTGCCTTTGTCTTCAAAGATATTATCGGACGGAAGTACTTCCTCGAACCTGCAAATTCGGCCCTGGCCCTCAGATACGGCATAGGAGATGTACGGGCTTCCATAGCCAGAACTGCTGTGGCCTGCTATCCCCAAGGATATACAAAATGAGTGACAAAAAACAGGTGGTTCTTCTGACCGGCGCTTCGGGCTCCATGGGCTTTGAAGCCTTTAAATTGCTCTGGGAAAAAAGGAAAAGCTATGACATCGTTCTGTTGTTGCGTCCTTCGAAAAAGAACCGCAGGAAATTCAGAAACTATGAACGACAGGCCGTCCGTGAGAGGGGGCTCAGGATTGTCTGGGGAGATGCACTAAAGCGGAGCGACGTGGAGGAAGCCTGCGAGGGAATCGATTGGTGCCTGCATCCCATGGCCTTAATTCCGCCGGAAGCCTACCGCAATCCGGAATGGGCAGAAAAAGTGAATACCCGGGCTACCCAATATATTGTTGAGGCCATTGAGGCCCGGGACCCGGATCACATTAAGATGATTTATATCGGATCGGTTGCCGAGTATGGCGATCGCTTGCCTCCGGTACATGTGAGCCGCTGTGGCGATCCCCTTCTGCCTGTTAAATATGATCGATATGCGATTTCCAAAATCAGGGGAGAGCTGGCAGTTATGCAATCCGGGATCCGGTACAGGGTTTCTCTCAGGCAGACCTTCATTATGATCCCTGATCTTTTTTCCCTGAAAGATCCCATTATGTTCCATCAGCCCATACACTCACACATGGAGACCATTACTGCAAGGGATTCGGGTCGCTTGCTGGTGAACTGCCTGGAGGTGGGGGAGGATTCGGATTTCTGGGGAGGGTACTACAATATTTCAGGTGGTCCCGGATGCAGGACCACCTACCTTGAATTCCTGGACCGGATCTACAGCCTGCTTGGGATCGATTACAGGAAGGTGATGGACCGGAACTGGTTTGCCCTGAAGAATTTTCACATGCAGTTTTTCGAAGATGCAGATCGCTTAAACGGGTACCTGAACCACTGGGAAGGGGGAATGAATCTGGAGGATTACTATACAGAAGTATGGAAGAAGTTTCCCTGGTATTTGAAAGTTACGGCCTGGTACAACAGGTATGTTCCACCTTACAAGTGGTTCGTGCAGGCTATAACCAGGGCACAGCTTAAGAAGCTGGCCAGGAAAGAAGATGGGACCCTGGGCTGGATCCGGAATAAGGAGGCGGGGAAAATCCATGCGTATTTTGGCTCCATGGAGAAGTGGTCTTCCATTCCGGGATGGGATGCACAGATGCCCTCCCTGGAGTATGATCGGGATTTTAGCAGGCTTGATCATGGATACGATGAGGCGAAGAAGCAGCTGGAGCTGGAGGATTTGCGGCAGGCTGCTATCTTCAGGGGTGGTATCCTGGTGAGTGATGACTGGGACAGGGATATGAATAAACCCCTTCGGTGGAAATGTTGCCAGGGCCATACGTTTGAGATGACTCCCCATGTCGTGCTGAAGGGTGGCCACTGGTGCATCGAATGCATCTCTCCCCCCTGGAAATATGAAGTGCTGGCTGAGAAGAATCCCTTTGCTGCACAGGTGTTGCGACCTGATACGAAATAGTTTCCTATTTCGTTGACAATCAATATTTAATACTCTAACTTGTAGAGACTGATTTAAACGGCAGCCATGAGAGCTTTACTTTTTTTGATCGCAATATTGGGAACCTGCGATATTCCGTTAAATGCCCAGGATCTGTTCGAAGCCAGACAGCTGACCAAGGAAGCGGGACGGGAAGGCTTTGCCACCTGGTCTCCTGATGGAAAACAAATCATGTACCAGTTCACGGAAAAGGGGAATCGGGATGGGAAGAACGGCTTGTGGCTGATTAATGCGGATGGAAGAGGGGCAGTGCAGATCATGGAAGGGGTGGCGGAGCATGCCAAATGGTCGCCCGACGGTCAGTGGGTGGTATACGATGCGGATACGGGACAGAATATTAAAATGATACCCGCTACTGGAGGGGAAGTCAGGGAATTCCTGCCCGATTCCATCGGGATCTTCCGCGGGGGGCTTCCCTGCTGGTCGCCGGATTCGAAGCAGATCGCTTTTATTGAAGGTTCAACAGGATCACTTTTCGTATTACACCTGGAAAGTGGCCGGCTGACGAGTTTGTATTGTGAAGAAGGTATGCTTCCCATGCCGGGAGGCTGGACCCCGGATGGTAGCTATGTGATGGTAGCACTTATGGACCGGCAGACACGAAAATCCACCATGTGGAAATTTGCTGTTGATGGACAGGAAAAGATCCGGATTACTGGTCACCACGAAAATTTTTACCGGCACATAACCCTCTCGCCCGATGGATTATGGCTGGTGTATGCGGCCCTGGTGGATAGACATCTGGGACTATATATCATGCCAGCCGAAGGAGGAAGCTCTATTCCCCTGGCAATATCCCCTGGTGCCCATAACGAAGGACCAAACTGGTCACCCGACGGAAAAAGCATTGCTTTTAACAGCACGCGCGGGCAGAATGCCGATATATGGATCATGGACCTGGATCTGGATCTCATTCAAAGGATGATCCGGTAGGACAGGTCTTGTTTTTTACTTCTGTTCCCAATAATCATCAAACTGAGTATCCCAGTTCATAAAATTTCTCATACTGTGGTTAATTATTATCCGGTTTGTATGTGTTTTAGGTACTTTGAGGATAATCAATATCCCAGCGGGGATAAATGTTATCTTCAAAGACATCGATTTAGGGGTTTAACGGATAATCAATATCCCTATCGGATATGATCAAGCACACTTTTAGAGGGTCTTCATCGGAACGTTAGGGAAAATTGAATTACGCGAGCGCATTAGCTGCGCTGAGCTCGTTAACTCGGTTGACTGCGTCGAGCTTCGCTACGGTTAGCTGCGCTGAGCTCGTTAACTCGGTTGACTGCGTCGAGCTTCGCTTCGCTACGGTTAGCTGCGCTGAGCTCGTAAACTCGGTTCCCCGAAGTTCTACTTCGGGGTTAGCAAGCACAATTAAAATAGACAATTAATCGATGGTTCCTCACAGTTCTACTGCCTTATCCTGCTCCTGCTGTAACTGGATGGTGACGGGCCAACCCGTGAACTGACCGGCCCCCTTTTCCAGTACATATACATCCCTGGGCCAGCATTCAAAGGTGACCTCGTTGGTGGATTTCTTAAAGCGGACCAGTCCGAAACCCCCGGCCTGGGAGGGACTCTCCGGATTGGCATAGGCATGCATGGTGATCCGGTTACGAAAGCCGTCGTAGTAGTCACCTGTCCAGGGCAGGGGGTTTTCCGGATCGGGATTCATGCCCGCTTGTTCATCCTCGGGCCACCACCATCGTTTGTAGTAGGTGTTTACACTGGCCGGGACAATAAAGGCCCAGGGTCCGTCCCCGAATTCATCAATGCCATGTTGTAACACTGTGGGCAGGTGCTGGTCCCCGCCAATATGCACGGCATTGGCTTTCCTGATAGCTCTGAGTGCTTTGTTCCTGCCGGTTTGGGGCCAGCCGTTGGAATCCATATCGGCATGCAGGCGGTTCTCCCTGTTGCCATGCAGGTGGGCTGCTCCGCAGAAGCCGGTCTGGGAAAGGACCGCTTTCATTTTCACACCCTCTTTCCAACCGGCCCATTGATCCAGGAACTCAAGCTGACGATCGCCCAGGAGCACCAGTCCGGGTACATCGATGGAGGCAGGATCGTAGTCGGGATTATAAATATGGTCAGGTCGGGGGCCCTGCTGAGGGATCTTCCCGTTGGGTCCCGTTTTGAATTTCCGGTCTTCGAGAATGGCAAAATCCACTTCCCCTACCACCAGGTTGGTGTAGTAGACTCCGATTCCCTGGCCAATGGGAGTGGGATCGAAGGGATCGGGCAGGTTGGCGGTCTGGCAGCGCTCTACCATCTTTACATATTCGGGGTGGTACCTGTAACCACCGTCATCGCATCCTGGAGTAAGGGATACTTTCCCGCTTTCACCCCAGAGGTTGCCCTGGCCGATGTCGTGATCGTCGGGAATGGAAATGCAGGGGCGCTCACGCCAGATCTCGCCAAACTGAGATCCGAAGAGCAGCCATGAGGCTGTGTGTTCTGTATGGTCGTAAGACTGGTCGCCGGCAAAAAAGACCAGGTCGGGGTCCAGATATTCACAATTCTGTACATAGCTCTCCCTGTTGCCCCGGTCCTTGTTGCTGCTGCAGGAGAAACCGGCCAGGACGATTTCCTCCTTGTCCGCCGGGTCTTTCCGGATCAGTCCCTCGTACATGGCCTTTTTCCCATGCCTGAGCCTGTAAGCTACATCCTGCGTGGCATCCCAGTTCTCAATCCTGAAAAGAGCCGACCAGCCCAGGTCGTTCACCTCCTCCTGTGCGATCTTTTCCCACTGTCCCTCCTTTTCAACTTCCAGCCTTACCGTACGCGTTTCATCAGGATACAAAGGATAGAGTTGCGCACTTAACCTGAGGGTAGAATTCATGACGGTATACATACCAAAAGCCACCACCCGGTCACGCTCCACTTTCACGTTGTGAATGGGATTGGGAGCCCGCATCCACCAGTCGTTGGTACAGATGGTATCCAGATCCTGGAAGGGCGCGATGACAGGCGGTTCCAGCACCCTGGGTTGACAGGCAGCTGTAAGAATGAGCATAAGGGCCAGAAGAGAAATGCCGGGGTTCTTTGTCATGTCAATAAGTTTAAGGATGAGCTTCCTTCAAATGCAAGGCCTTTATTCCATTGCCTTCTTCATGCCCTCGGTGGTGGTGTAGTACTTTACGATCATGTTGGGGATCTCCCATTCGGGGAGGCTCCCTGATTTCAGGTAGCCAAGGAATTTCTCAGTGACCTGTCCGAAATGAGCCTCGTGCCCCACCTTGTATTTGTCCGGGATCTGCAGCTGCCAGACCAAAGCATCCATTTCAACAAGTTCCAGCCCGGGGTATTTCCCGTTCAGATCCCTGATGGCGCCTTCGAGGGATTTGCGGAAATTCTCAGGACTGTCAATATCTGTGGCTTCAATATATAGCTTTGGTTTGTATCCTTCAGCCTTGCCCTGGCGGATGGCCAGCTTGCATTTTGTCCCGCGCATGATGGAATTGTGCGTATCTCCTGTCCCTGAAGGTGCTTCGAAATTCCAGATTACGGAAGCCCTGGCGTGGATCCCTTTTAGTTTATAGTTGATCTCGCCATTGCTGTAGACCTTCAGTATATTATCTTCCACATCTTTGTTCAGGTACCCGGGATAGGTGTTCAGCCCGGTTACTTTCTCAAACATGGCCGGATTCAGATCGGTGGTCCACCGTTTTCCGGAAATAATCTCCACATCTGATTTTTTAAGGATGACCCCCGGGAAGGCTTCCCACTGGATCATGTCCACCAGGTGGGTGGTTACATCCACAATGCCTTCACCCTGCTGGCTTACATCAAAGAACCAGGCCGGACGGATCAGGGGCTTGCCCGATACGATCTTGGAGAAATGATGGACACTCTCCTTGGTAATGGCCGGATCCTCCGGGCTGCCTGTCCGGAGCTGACCGAATACATCGGGAAGCTGTGAAAGTTCTTTCTGAAGCAGGGTGGTGATCTCATGCCTTTCGGTCATAATATCATAAAGAAGAACGCCCTTTTCTTCGGCAGTTGCGAATGCTTCTTCGAGCATGGGATAGGCATCCGGTGTAATGACCATGGGCTTGTCGGCCAGCACATGGATCCCTGCCTGAATGCTTTTAAGAATGTACTCGGTCTTTTTGGCATTGTTCCCCGAAACCACCATCACGTTTCCGGATTTTTCTGAAATCATTTTCTCAAAGAAATCGACTCCCTTGTAGATTTTCAGATCCCAGGCCGTAGGATTCTCGCTCCGGCTGTTATAATCAGCGATCCGTTTCTGGTAGTTCTGTACTTCGGGACCATCGGGTGCATATACATAAACCTGAGGATCCACACCATCATACATGATCTTCTGGACCAGGGAGGCATGGAAATGCCCCGGATCCAGGTTCATCAGTTTAACCTTTCCATTTACGGGAGTAAGCATGGTTTTTTCTTTTTGTGTGTCCGCAGGACTGTCGCTTTTTCCGCTGTCTGAATCTGAGGTTGAGGGGCCACAAGAAACCAGCAACAACAGTGCAGGAATAAGGATGGACCTGAGTAGAGAGTCTTGGATTTTCATAGGTGGTTATTTACAATTTAATCAAGTACATAGTCAGTTCCGAAGGGAGCCCGCTGGGGCCGGCTCAGCATCTTGTTGGCTTCGTCATTGTCCACAAACCTTTCACGGTCGGGGTCCCAGTAGAGTTTTCCATCCACTTTCATGGCAATGTGACTTACCAGGCAGGCGGAACAGGAACGGTGACCCACCTCGGCCGGAGCCACCGGGTCTTTCCTGGATTGAATTGCATCCAGCCAGTCCTGATGTTGTTCCGGAGCCTTGTACAGATGGATTTCATCGGGTCCGATCTCTGAGTTCAGAATCTTTGGATCGCTGGCGTCCAGGGCCTTCAGCTCCTTGCCGGGTTTGCTTGGATCGGAAGAAGTGACCTGCACATTTCCCCGGGAGACAAAGATCCATCCTTCTGTACCTTTAAACCTGACCCCGTTGGGGAAAGATCCGCTGATATCCATGTTCACTCCATTGGCGTATTTCGCATGGACCATAAAATCACCATGCACATTCCACAGGCCTGAGGCGGGAAAGGAAGCTTCTGCTTCTATTTCCACAGGACCTGTATATTCGGTGCCCATGGCCCAGTGGGCCGTATCCAGGTGATGGGCTCCCCATCCGGTAATCATTCCGGCACCGAACTGCTCACACCTGAGCCAGCCGGGGCGGGAAAAGTCGTTTTGGGGATGAACCCGTTTCTCTGTGTAGTATTTGTAAGGAGTGCTTCCCAGCCACATTTCGTAATCCAGGTGCTCAGGAACCGGCATGGGAGCTTCTTCATTGCCGCCGGGATCGCCGGGCAAGCCAACTTGTATGGATTTCAGTTCCCCGATTCGTCCGTTTCTTACCAGTTCGCAGGCCCTGTGGAATTGGGGCCAGGGAGAGCTGCCTCTTTGCTGGCTTCCCTGCTGGAAGATTTGCCCGGTGCGGTGAACGATGTTACTCATCTGGCGGCCTTCAGCGATGGTCAGTGAGGCCGGTTTCTGCAGGTAGATGTCTTTTCCTGCCAGGGCGGCCTCCATGGCCGGCTGGGCATGCCAGTGATCGGGGGTGGAAATAATTACTGCATCGATGCTTTTGTCCTGGAGCATTTCGCGGTAATCCTGGTAGACCGCCACATCCACTCCCGGCTTGCCCTGGTCGGCATGGAACTTTTCGATCCATTGCTTTCCGAGCTTTGCCCGATTGAGATCCACATCGGCCACGGCCACACCCAGTGCAATATCATGTTTCAGGGTTTCGGGGAGGTCATGGGTCCATGCAATGCGTCCGAATCCGATCTGTCCTATGCGGATCTTGTTGCTGGGTGCTGATTTTCCAAGTACATGCGATGGAATAATGGTTGGGATCACCAGGGTTCCGGCTGCAGTACCGGCAGTTTTTTTAATAAAACTTCTTCTTTTCATATAAAATTGCTTTCGTGGATTTGGAAATGCAATATAGCTAATCCCCGGATTAGTTCCCGGCCTTTTTTCGGGCCTTCGTATACAGTGATCTCATCTCCAGAAGTACATCCTTATATTCGGGATGACCGGCCAGGTTCAGGTACTCCTCCGGGTCCTTAAGGTGATCATACAACTCCTCCATTCCTGTGGCATCCTCCCTGCTCCATAAGGTATAGCGCCAGCGCTCCGTCCTGATGCTGGATGCCTTGCCACCTCTTGTTGTGGTATAGGCCACCCGGCCCGGTTTAGGGGCCTGACCATCTCTGATAAGGGGTGCCAGGCTTTCGCCCTGAAGAATGTCCGGCTGCTCATCGGCCAGTCCGCACAATTCCGCCAGGGTGGGATAAAGGTCCAGCAATTCGGTAATGCTCAGGCAGGAACTGCCGAACTGTTCTTTTCCGTCCGGATAAGATATGATCATGGGTACCCGCACGGTGCCTTCCCAGAGGCTGGTTTTTGACCAGCAATCGTGTTCGCCCAGGTTATATCCGTGGTCTGAAATAAATACAACAATGGTATTTTCCCTGATTCCCAGCCTGTCCAGGGCATCCAGGAGCCTTCCCACCTGCTGATCCATAAACCTTACGCTGGCCATGTAGCCGCTGATGACCTGTTTCTTCTGCATTTCGTTCATTTTCCAAATGTTCATGTTCCTGGTGGCCAGTGCCGGCACAGGAACATTTTCGCCGATTACTACAGGTGGGAGTTCCATATCCCCGTCCGGGTAAGGTACAAAGCAGTTTTCAGGAGCAATAAAGGGCACATGGGGCCGAACCAGTCCCACGCCCAGGAAGAAGGGAGCATCTGGCTTCAGCCTTCGCTTGTTGGTGCCTCCCACAGGCAGCTTTCCGGTGCGGTTTTCCAGGATGGCAATGGCCTGGTTCACAGCCAGGTAGTCGGTCTGTGTGCCTTCAAGGGCATCGTCCAGGATCATTCTGGAAAAATTACCTCCGTAGTGCAGGTTTCCCGGTGAAAGGAGCTCCAGCTCCCCGTCGCTCAAGGTCTCAGGTCCCATGACGTTGTAGGCATAATCCCAGGAATCGGGTTCATCTCCGCCGGGATCTCCCCGTTCAATACCTCCCGGTACTCCCATATGAAAGATCTTCGAAACCCTGGCTGTATAATAGCCCTGCTCTCTGAAAAAGCCTGCCATGGAAGGGTGATTGGAGAGTACCGGATTCTCTTTCCGGTAGCTGCCGGGCTGATCGTTGTTGCCCAGGACGCCGTTTGTCTCGCAGTGCAATCCGCTCATCAGAGAGGCCCTGGATGGACCGCATAAGGGGAACTGACAATAGGTCCTGGTAAACCTGATCCCTTCGGCGGCCAGCCTGTCCAGGTTGGGAGTATGCTCCCTGATCTCCATATAGGGACCGATCAGGGTATTCAGGTCATCAGAGATGATCAGCAGTACATTGGGTTTTTGGGCTGCTCCCCAGGACGAGAATAAAAAAAGCAAAAGGGTGGAAATGCAAAGGCGACTGATGTATGTCATGGTTTTAATTTTTTGTAAATTTTTTCCAGTATTGTTCTGCCCTGGTCTGATCCATTTCTCCGTCAAACACCACCATCCTGTATTTTAGGGTGTAATCGGTATCCTGTTCCAGAACCCACTCCTTATGGCGGATGGGACAGAACTCGAAAAACACGTTTTCCTTCCCTTCCCGGGTATCGGGAGGCCACATGCGCATGGGTTCCGGGTGTGAACGGTTGGAGGGATGACTCAGGAACAGAATGCCCGACCTTCCCTGGGGAACAGATGATTCTCCTTCAACGATCACCCACCTGGCTTCAGAAGCATCGGCATTTTTCCTCGTGTTTCCTTCGGAGGTAAGAACGCTGCTGTTTTCAGAACCCCATTTTTCTGTAGCCCGGAATCCCAGTCCGCCTCCGTAGCGGTAGGCCTCCAGGGTTATCCCGTCCTTCAGAGGGGTGTTCAGGGTCGAGATCAGATCCACCACATATATGCCATCTTCCGGGATCATCACCACTACCTCCCAGGTTTCATTGATGGCTACTCCTTCACCTCCGTCTTTTTTAAAATAGATATGCTCCTGCCTCACTTTAAATCCGGCCTTTTCTTTCTCCTCCGCTTGTTCCAGGTATTCAGCAAACCTGACGGTTCCCTGGGCATCAGCCAGGTTCCAGAAATCCACCTTGTATTTTCCGAAATGGGTACGGGTCCAGGGATTCCAGATCCCGTAATGATGGTAATGATCGGGTGGCTGGATGCGGGTCAGGCGCTCCCCGCCAGGCGACCAGAGGGGGTGGATGTATGCGGACCTCTTGTAGAGAGGATTAATTCCTTCGGGTGGCAGGGTTTCCTTGTGAACGTATGATAGAACCGGCTTCTCCCCGGCATAAATGGTGGTTGCGGAATCGCCGGTTTTCACGCTAAGTTTGTCACTGCTTTGAGAAAAGGAAAGAAGGGCTATTCCCATAAGTAAAAAAAACAAAATGGTTCGCATCTGCTTTGTTTCAAGGTGCAAAAGCATGTACGGTATCAATAAAAGCCAGGATGTTTTCAGTGGATACTTCGGGTGGCATTCCCCCTCCGCAGGAGCTTATTATTCTTGAGGGATCTTTCAGTCCATTAAGCAGGTCCAGGGTACATTGCTTTACCTCCTCTGCACTTCCCCTGGCCAGCACATCCCTGGGAGGTATGTTCCCAAGCATGGTTACGGTATGACCGGTCAACTCTTTCAGCTGGTTTAAATCGGTTTCAAATCCCATATTGAACAAATTCACCCCCATCTCGGGAAGGTAAGAGACTGATTCCATACAGTTGGCATCGTTGTGAAGGAACTTAATGCTTAAATCCCTGTCGTAAAGTTCCTTAAAATAGGGAAGCCCGAATTCCACAAACTGGTCCTCAGCAATGAAACCTATGATATCGTCCAGCATCAGAATTCCGTCGATGGAAGGGAATACCTGTTGTTGATGCTCATGGAAGCCAAGCAGGTAGTCGGTGATCTTCCGGATCAGTTGATGGATCTCTTCCGGATGGGTGATCATGGCCATCAGAAATTCGGTGGTGCCCATCAGGTAGGATGCTATGTTCAGAGGGCCTCTTGAAACAGAGAAGCGGATCTGATGACCTGACTCTTCTATCCGGGGCTGAGCTAGCTTTAGCCTGTTAAGGATAAAGGGACCCAGTCCATCCTTTACAGGATTGGGAACTTCCAGGTCCGGGATCTGATCTACGGAGCTTATGTTGGGGAAGGCATGGGGAAACTCGTTTTCGGAGAAGGATGATTTTGCTCCGAAAGCAGAAGGTTCGCTGCACATGCCATATTCAGACCAGAAACCAGGAAGAAACATGGCATCGGGAAAGGTTTCTATGGCTTTCAGGTTGGCATCCAGCCAGAGTTGATCATTTGAGAAATAATCAAGGATAGGTATGCCATACCAGTTAGGAAGCCAGGGCGAGTCAATGATGAATCCCACCGGCAGGGGGGAGAGAATTTCACCGTTTACGGTAGATAGCAGATCTTTCCATTGTTTATCTGTCATACTTATTGCTTTGGGGTGAGTGTTTACAAGTATATATACCTGCCCTGTAAAAGTAATTCTTATTTTTTAAAATCTTCGAATTCTACTTATCCTGGTGAACAATTCGTATCCAATAGAAAGCTATAGTACCCAGAATGACTATCTCACCGGCAGCGAAAATCCCCCAGGGAAAACGCTGTGGAATATAATAGGTAGCTACCTCCAGAATTTCCGGATTCTTCACATTCATCATTTCCAAAAAGGAAAAGTGAGTTAGCATGTGACGGGAATAGTCAAATACGAATCCGAATATCAGTACCAATGAACCGACTGTCAGGCCCAGCCACTCTGATCTACGTATACGTGTATCTTTTCCTTTCTCAGCCTGAACCAGGATCACCATGGCAAGCAGGATCATGGTCAGAGAAACCAGGACCGGAGAGAGGACCGGACCGGTCCAGGTGGTGGGGATCAGAAAGAGCACATCCCAGGTAAACAGAGACTCGGGCCATCCCAGAAGCAGCTTAAGAAAGACATAATAAAATATATCCCAGATGGCAAAACTGTAAATGAACCAGGCAAAACCTGTACTGAATCGTTTTGCAGCAATGATCCCAATAGTTAGCAGCATAATCAGGGTGGCCGCTTCCCTCAACACTTCAGTAAGCGCCAGGCTGACCGGAATGGGGGAGAGGGGGAAGGCAAATCCCTCCGGGTAAAGGATCTCCCTCATGTAAACTACTACGGCACTTTCCAGAAAGCCCATGGCAATGGCGAAAGCGGTAATAACGATAAGGCTGCGTTTTAGTTTCATTTTCATGGATGTATGATCATTATTTAGCCCAGTCAGGAATAATCCCCAGGTCAACATCCAGTACGGATGAGCCCAATAACCAGGTAGTCAGTACCACTACCAGGATTCCGATCATGTTCAGGACGAATCCGGTTCTGACCATGGTGCTTATCTGGATCCGGTCGGTTCCGTAAACAATGGCATTGGGAGGGGTTGCTGTGGGAAGCATGAATGCAAGAGAGGATGCCAGGGTAGCAGGTATCATTAATAGCAGCGGATTGTTTCCACTGCTGATGGCCAGGCTTGCAAATACAGGCAGCAACATCTGGGTGGAGGCCACATTGGAAGTAAGCTCTGTCAGAAAGGACATAAGGGCTACAACTGCAGCAAGTATCAGGATGGGGTGTATCCCTTTGGTCCAGAGCAGTTGTTCTCCGAACCAGATGGCCAGTCCGGATGACTGGAAACCCAGGGCCAGTGCAAATCCACCTCCAAAAAGCAGGAGGATATTCCAGGGGATCTTTTGTGCAGTTTTCCAGTCCATAATCCGCCCTCCTTTTTTGGAGGGAGACGGAACAATGAAGAGAATAACTGAGATAAAAACAGCTACCGTACCGTCATTAATATAATCAGGCACCTTAAACAGTGCGGACCAGCCGGGAATGGCGGTTCCGTTGAAGGAAAATCCGGTCCTGGTAATCCAGAGAGTGGCCAGGATCAGGAACAGGACGAATACAATGCGTTCTTCCCGGCTTGCTTTCCCCAGGGCTTTATAAGCCTTTTTAAAATGATCCCGGTCAAGTTGCTTCCACTTCTCCTTTGGCCTGTATATAAGATACACCACCAGCCAGACGGCCACCAGCATAATCAGTGAAACGGGCAGCGCAAAGGTCATCCAGCCTGTGAAAGTGATCTCAGGTGCATCCGGATAGAGAAGGGTAAGGATCCGGGGGCAAACCAGGTTAGTCGGGGATCCGACCAGGGTAGACATTCCGCCAATGGAAGCACTGTATGCGATAGCCAGCATTAAACCGGTGGCATAATTCGACATTTTCCTGAATCCCAGGCTCTCTTCCAGGCTCAGCACGATGGACATAACAATGGGGATCATCATCATGGTAGTGGCCGTATTGGAGATCCACATGGAAAGAAAAGCCGAGGTGGCCATAAAGCCCACCAGGATCCTGCCAGGGCTCACCCCTATAAGGACCAGTAATTTCAGAGCAATGCGTTTATGCAGGTTCCATTTTTCCATGGCCAGCGCCATGATAAAGCCACCCACAAAAATGAAAATAATGTGGTTGATATATACTTCCGAAACCGATTTTCCATCCAGAACGCCCAGGGCAGGAAAAAGAACAATGGGCACCAGGGCTGTGACGGCAAGAGGAATGGTCTCTGAGATCCACCATATGGCCATTAATGCAGCCACAGCCAGGGTTGCAGTTACCTCAGGCTTGCCCGGTTCAAGATCTGCAAAAAGGAGAATGACCAGGAAGGCGAGGATCCCCAGAAAGAAACCAATGAATCTCCGTTGCATGCCCTCTAAACTACTAAATTTCTTTAAACCTTCTCCTGTTTATCAGATGGATTCGTAGGTGTTAACGGCTTTCAGGACATCCTCACCAAACCTGACGATGGCTCCGGCATAGGACTGATTACAGAGGATCACCACACCGGTTAAAGCCTCCAGGTCTATCTTACCATTCAGGATCATCTGTGCAAGAAGTGTTGCGGTGAAGGCTTTGCTCTTTGTCAATGATTCCCACCGCAGCCCCCATTCTGACATACTTCTCCACCAGGTATTCCAGTTCCTCCTCAAAATTGCTAAACCGGGGATCCCGGGGGACCTCCTTTTTGCATCCTGAAACGATCAGAACAAAAAGGAAGAGCAGTAGCTTCAACCGGAACATGGACTTCATGATGCCTCAATATTGTAAGCCATCAATGCATCCCCGTGCCTGACATACAATACCCCATGATCGATTACCAGGCGGGCCCAGTGCTCGTTAGTACCCAATGGTACTTTGAATTTACTGATCACTTCGAAGTGATCCGGTCCGGCATCCACCAGGGCCACTTCCCCCTCGCGGTCCGAGTAGCAGTAAAACATCCCGTCGGCATAGATGATGGATCCGCCTCCAAATTCCTTGTTTTGAACCTGCGTTTCTCCCGTATTCCAGTTGATCCCCTGCCAGTCCTTTTTCAGATATGCAGAACCGTATACGAGCGAATCAATCCTGACCAGTCCCCCCATCAAATTCCGGAACTTTGTATTTCGCCAGACTACCTGTGCATCTTTACCTTCGTTTAGTAGTTCTATTAGAACCAGTCCCGAGCTGTTTGTTGGATCGGCACTGGAAACCAGCACCTTGCCATCGTAAAAGAGGGGTGTATTGGCATGGATGTTATTTCTCTGGGTTTGTTCAATGCGCCAGTACATCTCTCCGTTGTCTGCATCTATCCCCATAATGGATGCCGTCGTCATTGCTATTACAAGCCGCTGTGTACCCATTTCAATCAAAATGGGTGAATTATAGGTAGCTTGCTCACCATGGCCTTTGGATGCCCAGACTTTATCTCCGCTGAAGCGATCCAGTGCAACTACGTTGTTTTCCTCTCCCCCGGGAATACAGATCAACTGGTCGCCGTCAATTAAAACAGATTCAGCATATCCAAATTGAATGACAGAATCGACGCCAAAATCTTCAATGAAGTTTTTAGACCAGACTTCTTCCCCGTCTGCTGCTTTCAAACAGTATACGGTCCCCATGCCGCTTTCAATATAGATCAGGTCATCCACCACGACAGGCGTGGAACGCGTACCGATGAAATTGTTTGTGAAGTCTTTCCCATACTCCTTTTCCCACAACAATTCTCCGTTCAGACCAAAAGCATAAAGGGTACCTGTGGATTGAACAGAATCTTTCATGCCGGTCACATATACCATGTTATTTGCTACAGCTACCGCATTGTGACCAAAGCCCAGGCCTTCAAAGGACCAGAGCAAATCGGGGCCTTTGTCAGGCCACTGTCTAAGAAGTCCGGATTCAGGATAGATGCCATCTCTGCCGGGGCCACGCCAATCAGATGTTTCACCAGATTGAGAACAAGCGCTAAACAGCAACAGTAAAGGGAAGAGAAGGACAAGGGAGTGTTTCATGGTTCTGGTTTAGATGTCCAAGATAATACAATTAGTTCATACGTAATTATCAATTTATTCCAAAAAGAAACCGTCTCATATTGATTTATGAGACGGCCTCTCTTCAAGGACTGATGAATAAAAATCTTCTGCTATGAAAAATTATTTCATCAGTACAATCTTCTCCACAGAAGTTAAACTTCCAGCAGAAACTTTAATAAAATAGTAACCCGGCTTCACATCTTCACCACTATTACTTTTTCCATCCCAGTTAATTACCTGGTTGCCTTGCGGGTAATTAATTCCCTTAACAGCGTAAACAACCTTTCCGGAAGCATCATAAATACTCAAACTAACACTGGCATTGGCCGGCAGAGTTACACTGATCCTTGTGGGTCCGGTGGTCGGATTCGGGTAGATACCCATATCCAGGGCATTCACAGGAGCAATATGGCTTGCACTGTGCATCCCCTTGGCCCCTGCTGCAGCTGCTTCC
>JBDLIM010000016.1:0-63349 GCA_039714915.1 Bacteroidota bacterium | reverse complement strand
AATGCGCTGGCGGATGTGATCACCAGCAATGGAGGTGAAGTTAAATTGAATATGCTTGCAACTTCCATTGATTATAAAGGGAACACTCCGGTGGGAGTCAGTTACGAAGGAATACGAGGAAAAAACAAAGGCAGCTATTCGGACCGTGCCGCAGAGATCATTGTAAATGCATCCGTTCCCTATCTTGCCGGCACCCTGCTATCGAAGGCTGATGGCAAGAAACTCAGCTCTGCCATCGGTCCCAACAAAATAGGCGCATCCCTGCTTACGGTGTATTACGGCTTTAACAAGCCCCTGAAAAATCTGGGCAACACCCACTATTCCACCTTTGTATACGATCCATCGGTAAGATCCCAGAAGGACATTCTCCAGAATAACCACAGCGACTTCTCTACCCGTAGTTTCACCTTTGTGGATTACAGCCAGATCGACTCAGACCTGGCCCCTGAAGGAAAAAGTGTGGGAGCCGTTTGCAGCATTGACTATCCCTCCGACTGGGAGGGATTGAGCCGGGAAGAGTATAATCGCATGAAGAGCGATGTGATTGATACCTTTAATGAACGGCTCGAAAAACTCATCCCGGGCTTTATGGATGCCATTGAATATGCCGAAGCTGGAACCTCTCTTACGGTCAGAAGATTTACCATGAACCCGGAGGGAGCAGTCTACGGTTTTGCCCAGAATCCCGATAAACCTACAAACTATCTTACAGCACTCCCCGAGAATATTCACCTGGCTTCGGCGTGGGGAAAATTGGGGGGAGGATTCTCAGGCTCCATCTTAAACGGATACATGACTGCAAGCGATTTGCTTCGCAAATCTTAAGTCAAAAGTCGTAAGTCGTAAGTCGTAAGTGGGATCAGCTAAGTTCTTTTAGGGCATGGCGCAGTGTGGCCACACTCCTGGCAGCATCCTGCCGTGTCAGGAAGGAGCTTCGATTGCCTCCGGTCTACTTTCCCGGAATCCACATATCCTGCGGAGTAAGCCCGCATTCAGCGATCATTTCAATGGCATAGTCCATCCGGCCCAGGTCATTGGCTCCTCCGTTGTTGGTCCCCAGGGTGAATTTTACTCCCGCCTCTTTAGCCTTTTTAAGAAAGGCTGCACTGGGGATCCGGTTCCTGTTATTAATCTCCAGGGCCACCCCGCTTTCTGTCAAGGCTTTAACCACCTGAGCAATGCGGTCCTCCGTCCAGAGTTCATCATATTGATCGGCGATCTCATCCGGAAGGTAGGTGGGATTTACATAAATGTCAATGGGCTCAGTGGTAACAATTCCCACAATCCGGTCCACCAGCTGATCCATAAAATCCTGTGGATCTCCCACCTCGGTCTCTGCAGGTATCCAGAGACGCATGCGTTTTCCCTTGTCATTGGTCCAGGTCATGGCATCGGTAAAAACATAATCGAAACGAGCGCGATTTTCCTTGCTGAACAACTCCAGCCACTCCCGGCCTTCTGCCTGCATGGCTGTCCAGATAAAGGGGGAAGGATGGTAGCTGTCAAGGAAGCGGCCCAGTTCTTCATCCGACTCAAATCCCATTTTTATCCCACAGTTCCAGGCTATGCCATAGGAATAACCGTAAGAACGGGCATGCGCCAGTGCTTCCTCTTCTGTAATGCCTCCCTTCAGATGGGTATGGAGATCAATAAGTGGGAAATTCTTCCCGACCAGATCGATCAGCTGCTTCTCAAACTCCAGGTCTTCAGGGGGTGTACCCGGTGTGGGAAGGTTGTCAGGCAAGGGTTTTACCTTTATGTTCTTATAGTATACCACACTCTCCGGGTCGTGGCACTGAAACGCAAAGGTCCCCGATCCCAGTACCCTGCCTTCCATTCCTTTGCTCCTGTATATTTCTTCCGGTTCGGTATACTCAGCTGCCAGCATATCATTAATATAAGTCTGTATGGTCTTGCCCCGGACTACAATGCGATAAGCAAACCATTCATTATCGGGTACAGGCGATTTCCATACATTACGTATGGCATAAATGCTTCCGGTCATCTTGTGTTCCACATATGCCCCGGCCTCGGCGGGAGCATTGGAGTTGATCACCTGGCACTCATAACCTCTGGATGGCCAGTCCTGGTCCTGAAATTCGGTGTGAATATATATGCCCGAATTGGATCCCGGGGTTGACTTCACATCCACGGAGAATTCAAAATTCTTAAATTCAGCATTCAGTACATCCCCGGTATAAAAAAGGTGCGAACGTTCACCGGCTGTCACCAGGGCGCCATCTTCAATCTTCCAGGAAGCGGTATGCTCCGAGGCAGTCCAGGCCTCCAGGGACTGGCCATCGAAGAGTGTAATCCATTGCCCGGATGAACTGCAGGAAGAAGCCATCAGGCAGCACAGAACTGCAAGTGATGAAATAAGTTTCATGTCGTTGTTTAGTTTGTGATGTGTTTTCTGAATAAAAATACGAAAAAACACAAAACAGCTTAGCTGTCTGGCCCGCATGTTCCTTATTCCATTGAAAAATTGTACATTCGGTCTTTTTCGGATGTGAAAAGCTATTTAGACCATTTTGAAGTGACTCCCGAAATGCTGCAACAGGTCATTGCCGAAGCGATGTCTAAGGGGGGAGATTATGCAGACCTGTTTTTCGAACATGCTATTTCGAACCAGCTCGGGCTGGAAGACGGAAAGGTAAACAGTGCAAATTCCAACGTCGATTACGGGGTGGGGGTCAGGGTACTGAAAGGCGATCAGACCGGTTTTGCCTATACCGAGTCCACCAGGCTCCAGGATATGCTCAAAGTGGCTAAAACAGCAGCCAACATTGCAAACGATCCCGTTACATTCAATCAGAACAGTCTTATCCAAAAGGAAACTCCCAACTACTACAAGGTCTCCCGAAAATGGGAAAACTCCACAGTGGAAGAGAAAATACCCTTCGTTCAGAAGCTGAATGACAGACTTTTCGAGCTGGATGAAAAGGTAAGCAAGGCCAGGGTATTCCAGCGCGATGAAACATCCTATGTGATGTTTTACAATTCCGAAGGCCTGCTCACCTTCGACTACCGGCCCATGGCCACCCTGGGGGTTGTTTGTGTGATGGAGAAGGACGGACAGATTGAGAACGATTACAGTGCACGTTCCATCCGCCAGGGTTTTGAGTTCCTGGACGATTCCCTTGTGGAGGAACTGGCCCGGGAGGCCATTACAAAGACCAATTTTCTTTTTGGGGCCGGCAAACCAAAAGCCGGGGAACTGCCGGTGGTACTTGGAGCAGGGGGATCGGGTATCCTGCTTCACGAAGCCATGGGACATCCCTTTGAAGCCGATTTCAACCGGAAGGGAGAATCCATCTTCTCCGATAAAATGGGGGAAAGCATAGCCAGTGATTTTATCAACATCATAGAAGACGGAACCATGGCATATAACCGGGGTTCGATCAATGTGGATGACGAGGGCAACGATGTGAAAAAAATATACCTGGTTAAGGACGGGGTGCTTGAAAGCTATCTGCACGACCGGATCAGCGCCAACTATTACGGCGTGGATCCGACCGGCAACGGACGCAGACAGTCCTTCAGGCACGCACCCCTGCCCAGGATGAGAATCACTTACATGGAGAACGGACCCCACACCACCGATGATATCATTTCCAGTGTGGATTATGGTGTATACGTGGATAACTTCAGCAACGGCCAGGTGAAAATCGGTGCCGGTGACTTCACCTTCTTCGTGAAATCGGGCTACCTTATAGAAAAAGGGAAACTGACCGAACCCATCAAGGACATCAACATCATCGGTAACGGACCCCAGGCCCTGGCTGATATCACTATGGCAGCGGGCGATTATCAAACTGCAACCGGGACCTGGACCTGCGGAAAAGGAGGTCAGTCGGTTCCCGTAGGAATGGGGCTTCCCACCGTGCTGGTGAAAAAACTCACCGTTGGAGGAAGCAGTGCATAATTCTGAAATCTATTGATCATGACCAAAGAAGAAAAATATAAAATCGCGAAATGGGCTATGGAACACGCCATTCAGAATGGCGCACAGCAGGCTCGCGTATCCATTTACAACAACAACAGCAGCCAGATTGAAGTGAGGGATAAAAAGATCGACAAGCTCCAGGAAACGAACCGGAACGGTATGCGGATCAACCTTTACGTGGATAACAAATACTCCAGCATCTCCACCAGCCGGATCACCAACAAGGAAGAACTTGGCAGGTTTATCGAAGAGGCCATAGCCGGTGCCCGCTACCTGGCCGAGGATGAGTTTCGTACCCTTCCCGACCCGGAACGCTACTACAGGGGCGACGGGCCTGATCTGAAGACAGTGGATCCCAATTTCTCTTCGATCGATCCCCGGCAGAAAGTGAATGATGCCTTCAATTTGGAAAATGAAGTGCTTGAAAAAGATGAGCGAATCACCTCAGTCTCTTCGTCTTACAGCGACAGCCTGAGCGGAAGCGTGATGGTGGACAGCAAGGGTTTTGAAGGTGATACCGAAAACTCCTCCTATTTCCTGAGCACCTCCGTCTCGGTAACTGACGGCGCAGCCCGTCCCCAGGGGAACTGGTATGAGTCTTCCATCTTCAATGATCAGCTGATAAGAAAAAATATAGGAAAGAAGGCACTTCAACGGGCACTGGACCGCCTGGGCCAGGAAAAGATTGAGTCTGGTAAAATGCCGATGATCGTGGAGAATAAGATGGCCGGCATGGTACTGCAGCCTCTGATCTCTGCCCTCAACGGCTCTGCCATTCAGCAAAAACAATCTTTCCTGATCGATAGGATCGGAGAGAAGATCGGCTCCGGTCTTCTGACCCTTACCGATGACCCCTTTATTGTATCGGGACGGGGTTCCCGCCTCTTCGATAACGAGGGAATGGCCACCCGGAAACGGACCGTGATCGTAAAGGGGGTTCTGCTTACCTATTTCATTGATACCTATTACGGTAAGAAGCTGGAAATGGAACCCACTTCGGGAAGCACCACCAACCTGGTTTTCGAGCCGGGCACCAAAGACCTGGCCGGCCTGCTGGCAGATATCGACCGGGGCATCCTGGTAACCGGATTCAACGGCGGCAACAACAACCAGGTTACGGGCGACTTCTCCTATGGCATCGAAGGATTCCTGGTGGAAAAAGGCAAACTTAGCAAAGCAATAGCCGAGATGAACATCACCGGAAACTTTAAGCAACTGTTTAAAAACCTGGTGGCCACAGGCAATGATGCGGACCTCAGCCGTTCATGGAGAGTGCCTTCCCTGGTATTTGACAATGTGGACTTTAGCGGGATATAAATGAAAAATGAATTCAACAGTCTGATCGAAAAGGCCATCCAGCTGGAATTAAGCCTGGCTGAATTATATTTACAGTTCCATATGCTGTTCCCATCCGATGCATCTTTCTGGTGGAAACTGACCATTGAGGAAAAAAATCATGCCGCCTTGCTCAAAACACTGCAGGAGATGAATGATTCTCATGTGGATATGCCTGTGGAATTTTATCCGGAAGGAAGTGAAGCCCTGGATGAATCCACCCGGAGGATTTCAAAGGCCATCCAGGATTTTAAGAAGAATCCGGATCGCAAACTGGCCTTCCGGACGGCCTATGATTTTGAAAACTCAGCCGGCGAGATACATTACGATTCATTTGCAAAATTAGCAAGCAGTTCTCCCCTGGCCACTATCTTTAAAAAACTAAACGGGAGTGACATTAACCACGCCCAGAGAATCATGGAATATATGAACGGACTGGATATGTCCTGATCCGTCCGCTCAGAGGGTGGGCTGAGCTTTCAACCTTTGTATTTCCTTCATGGCTGTGGGGCCGATTTTCATGGCAAATTTTCGTGGCCATGGATTCCGGGCCGAGCGGTCCAGGATAACCCCCGGAGGGGGAAGGCAAATGAAGTTGCTGTTCTTCCAGATGATCTTTTTTTCGATCACCTTCCCCGTAATACACTCCATGGCCTCTTCTTCGGACAGAAGCAGAAGGCTGGAAACAACTTCCGGTCCCAGAAGAATAATTGCAATGGGATTGGCGATCTCGATTTCCTGGCGGATCCATTGCAGACTCCTATTGGCATATTCCATATACCTTGATCTGTTCTCCTTAATCTCCTTTCCCAGTCTATGGTATTTCTTCACATGATCGTTATCGAAGAGAAACACCTTCACCAGGCTGGTAAGCCAGCACTCCTCTCTCGTAATCTCAAGTGTTTCCAGTATTACTTCACTTAACTCCTGGCCGGTAAAAGAGCTTCTTACCCTGGATCCGTCAAAATAGGGATCAATGGAGAAAGGAGCTGTGGCATCGCAGAGAGGCACATCCGGAATATCAGATTCAAAATAGAGTTTCGCAGCAGGCTGTGGCCCAATGATCATGATTTTACCAATGGCCGTTTCTATGGGTACAACGGCCTTTACCGGATTTCCATATACATAGCTGTTCTCTTTGGGGAATTTAATACTTGAAGCGTATTCTCTGTAGCATTTCTTCTGGTACTGGTGAATTGTCATGGATCGTGTGTGAGTGAGTAACAATCGACAAATTACAACATTCTGGCAAATATTAAAACTGTCTTTTTGTGGATTTATGGCTGATTAAAACAAAAAGCCCCCGGAGTAATTCCGGTACTGAAAGTATCCACCACTTCCCCGGAAGGATCATATCTGTAAATTACCCCCCTCTGCATATGATCAATGGCATCAGCCACATAGATATGCGAGCTCACAGGATCCACCTCCAATCCATAAAGGCCGCCCGATTGGGATCCTTCATAGGGGCTGGAAATAATACCTTCGGGTCCGGCCAAATTTTCCACGGCATAGCTGTATACATGATGATTTATGAAGTAAAGGGTATCTCCCCCCCCGTTGATTCTCAACTCGGACGGTCTCTCCCCGGCCTCAAATCTGTGTATGACCTCCACCTCCGCAGATCCGGATTTTATCCTCAATAATCCGGGTTCTTCATATCCATAGGGACTGCCTTCAAATCCTCCGTCGCAGAGCACCCAGAGGGATTGGTACTTATCCATCACCATGGAATTGGGTTGTTTCAATACCTGGATGGAATCCACTACCCTGTCCTGCTCCGAATCAATAATCAGTATTTTATTGTCGAAACTCCAGCAATTTACATATACATATTTGTCGTATTGCAACATCTGCTCGGTCGAGTGCTGATAAAAATCTGAATTGCCATTGCTTACCGGAATTGATCCGGTGATTTCATGTGTTTGGGGATTTACTATGGCAATGGAGCGGGCATAGAGATCGCTCACATAGGCCTTACTGTCATTTATAAAATGGATGTACCTGGGCGAGGTGAGACCGGTAATCTTTCCCACGTATTTAAAAGTCCTTGTATCAATGATATAGATCCTCCCACTGTTATTAACTACCACATACCCCAGGCTGTCACGTATGGTCATGGAGTGTGCCACATCGCCCAGGGGAAGCGCATTGGTGGTATAAAAAACATCATGGAACACCTCTTTCAGGTCCATGTCATAATAAGAAAGAGAAGCATTCCCATAGGTGAAGTTCCCTTCATTAATTACAAACAATCCCCGGTCCGGGATGTCAGAGATCTCCCTGCCAGGCTCCCACAATTCATCGTCTTTCATGCAGGCCTGTTGCAGCAGGATAAGAAAAAAGGATGCTATGATCAGTCCAGGCTTCAAGCTCTCAGATTTTAAAAACTAAAGTCAGGTAATAGTTCCTTCCCGGCATGGGCCGGTACAGGATAGAATGATAGGATTCGTTAAACAGGTTGTAGACTTTGAATTCGACAGAAAATGACAGCTGTTTTATCCTGAAATTTTTACCCACCGATACATCGTTCATGAAATAGGGATATAATCTGTCCCTTTTTGTAACATCATTGCTGGAGGTGGTAAATCTTTCGCTGTATGCATTGTACTGGTAGTTAATGAAAAAGCCGCCCAGGGATAAATTTACCAGGACATTTCCGGAATGCAGGGGAACATATACCAGCTGTTTCCCGTACGAGGCATCGCTCCAGATATCGGGATCCCCGAAATTTTTGGCACTTGTATACCCATAGGTGCCGGAAAACCTATAGTTCAGGCTCTGAAGCCTTCCACTTAAATGTATGGAAGATTCCAATCCTCCGGATAAGACCCTTTGGATATTCCTGGGTTCCCAGTATCCCCTGTACGAAGGGATCCATACAATCCAATTATTGATATCGGTACGGTAAGCTGTGATTTCAGCCTTCAGTAAATGGCCGGAAAATACCTGCTGGTATTCCAGTCCGGTTTCAAGGGAAAAACCCTCTTCTGGCAAAAGCCGCGGATTTCCACCGGGCTGCCAGTAGAGGTCATTTAAGGATGGATAATGGTAGTTCCTGGCTATGCTGCCTTTAAGAATGAGATCCACATCTTTGAGTAAGCGAAGATCCATTCCCAGGAAGGGAATAAAGGGGGCCCTTTCTCCATCCACCCATTCCTGCCTCAGCATAAGGTTGAGATTGATCCTATCCACAAAACCTTTGCGAATAGCTGCAAAGACCGATACTTCGTTTCGCCTGCTGTCGTATCCCAAAGCGCTCACCGAATCCCTTGAACTCACCTGATGTGCATTCACATCCAGTACCCCTTCAATGGAAAAATCATGAGCAAGTTCCTTTGTATAGGAAAGGGTATTAAAAAGGCTCCTCTGCCGGCTCTCCGAATAGACAGCCGGAACCAGTCCCAGACCCGGAACCCTGTTCCGCTGAGAATAATCCAGTTGCTTATCCGAATAACCCGAACGAAGCATCAGGCGTCCAAAAGCGCTGTAATACTTCCAGTCTGCCACGATCCTGTGATCCTCATCCTGTTGGTTATTCAGATTTGAGTTATCGGGCCCTTCATAAGAGGTGGGCCGGGGAATGGTACGATCGGCATACTGACCCCAGTATTTAAGCGAAATAAGGTGATCTGAGCCGGGACGAAGGTACAGCTCCTGCAACAGTCCATAGCGGGTATATGCAGCATTATCGTTGGTATCCAAAGGATTGTACACATCTCCTGTAAGAGGATCAATGTGACCGATCCCCCTGTTAGTAAAGGAATAGTTGTTCTTTGAATAGTTATGATAGAGGCGGGTTTTTGACCTGATCTTCTTATTTCCCATACCCAGCTGTACAAATTCATCCCTGGTCTGATAACTGCCAATCCCCTGAACAAAGGAGAATACTTCTTCCTCATTCCAATCCACCGAGTTATCCATGTGAATGGATCCGCCAATACCCCCGCTCCTGTCAGCCACCGAGGCAGCTCCGTGCTTCAGGTGTAAATCATCAATGATGTATACCGGGATCATGGAGAAATCGACCATCCCTGCCATGGGACTGTTAATACTGATCCCGTTCCAGTTCACCAGGGTGTGTGAAGCGGCGGTTCCCCGGAAAGAAGCTGTTGCCAGGGCACCGCGTCCGTGATTTTTAATAAAGACCGAGGTGTTTTCTGAAAGAAGATCAGATACGGATGCACTCATCTTGCTTTGCATCACACTGCTATCCACCCGGGTTTGCTTAATTCCGGCCTGCTCCCTGATAAATATGCGCGGAGCAGTTATTTCCACTCCTTCAATCCGGAACAGCGAATCCCTGATCCCCTGGGCACTAAGGGATGATCCCAGCCCTAAGATGATCAATACTATGAAGCTCCGGTATCTCATCTCATTCTTTGATAAGTTTGAGACAGTGTTTGGATGATCCCTGATCTATACCTATGATATACATACCTGGAGGAAGGGTACTGATATCAATCGAACCTCCCTTGTATTCTTCCACTTTCATCATAGGTTTTCCATCCGGCGTTAATAAGCTGAGAGTGGCCAGTTCCACACCATTTAGTTGCACCAGATCCCTGGCCGGATTGGGATAGAGCTGTATCTCTGAGTCCTTCCTGATCACTTTCCGACCTGTTGAAAATTCCAGTTGTATGGTTGTTGAAACCGAGGTCTTAATATGGGCCATGGAAGCTAAGGAAGCGCTCAGGTTTACCGGACCCGATGCGGAAGCTCTGAGTACATGACCTTCGTCCACTATGACCTCTTCCGAACTGGTGGTCCAGATTACATCCGGATTCTGAACGATTCTTCCCCTGTAGAAAACATACACTTCCATCTGGTATTCCCCGGAGCTGATTTCTGCGGGCAGGTCCCTGATCACAATAAGGTTGAGCTCTCCGCCAACTCCTGGATCCGGATTCACATCCCGCGCTCCGCATATCTCAGTGGAAAGCTCACCCAACCACTTTCCATCGGCCTGCAAGGCATTCTGAACTTGCACAAAATGGATTCTGTCAAGATCCACGTAGGAGCCGGAGGAATCCACTGCCCAGTCAATATCAAAGGCATCTCCCCCGGAATTCTCGATTGCGTGAGTGTAGGGATTATCCGGCAGGTTCAGGTCCATTTGTCCGCGCAGGTGATTATCGGCATACCCAAAGGCCCTGCTTGCTGAGTTCAGCACCGAAGGATGGTCCACATCCACCGCTCCAGGGATCCATGTACCTGTCAGGGTATATTGCTCCGGTGAAATGTGAGGAAAACTGTCCTGAAGGGGATAATAGGGCTGGGTATGCGCACTGTTGGTTTTAATGAACCCGCTTCCCCCATGGGAATCGGACCAGGGCACCTCCCTGGCCAGGGTATCACCCGGATTCACGTAAGTCAACTGGTAATTTCTAATGGTGGTGGAGAAATAGTGATCGCTCCCCGCCAATTCGTACCAGGTATCATCTGGCAGTCCGTTGCTGTTTTCATCCTTCATCACCCGGACCACTCCCGGCTCTGACCAGTGAGCCATGGGATTTCCGAATATGGTAAAATCCACTCCATAGGGATTGTCGGGATGATTTTCCACCGGATCCTCAAATTGAAATACCACATAGCCTCCCCAGGCTCCCAGGCACAGGGACCCATCTAATCTCCCAAGGATGCTGGAAGCAGCATGGGGAGAACCCCAGGACAGGGTATTGGTAAACTGTCCTGGTGCAGGCGTGTATTCAAGCACTTTAGAGATATACTGAGCCTCACACCAGGTGAAGCTCAGTATTCCAATCCCTATAACAAATAAGTTGCGCAGCACTTTTTTACAATTTCTGAATCATCGTACTGAAGATTTCCGATCCCCTCCTGATCCTTACGATATAGGGACCGGCAGGCAGCTCATGAATATCCACAGACTGCCCGGCCACAAAATCGGGATTCTCATAGACCCTGGTACCGCTAATGCTCAGAACAGTTACACTCAGGGGCTCTGAGGTAGAAGAATTAACCACAAAGGATCCCCGGCTTGGATTCGGATAAATCCTGAAATCCATCCCCCTTTGCCCATCTAAACCTCCAGGCCAGTCCAGGCTTACTGTTGCAGTATCGGGAAGTACATAGAAGTTATCCAGGCAAAAATAGCCAGGGGTATTCATGCCCCAGTCTCCCACATCCGAGGATGAAAGGGCAAACTGCAGGCTGTCCACCATACCCAGTGCGCTCACATCAACCCATTGCCAGGTAGTGATGATATGGTCTTCAAAGGGATCTTCAGAACGGAAGTCGGCCAGGTAAAACTCAATGGTATCCGTTGTCATTCCACTCCTGCTTCCCCAGATATCCAGCCTGAGAAAATCGGGATCACTTCCTTCTTCTCCGCCGAATTTTTTTGTAAAGTCATCCCCATGCTTCATGGAAAGTGCAGCATAGGTACTGTTGGTCACGAAAAAGCCTTCTACTGCATGGGCCTTATCGTCAGTAAAATCAATCACCGATGGGGAAGTGGCATAGCCTACCGAGTAATTGTCGCTTCCGTCAAAACCTTCACCCGTAATGGCGCTGTATTGATTCAGCCATCCGGGGGTGGTGTTGTTTGTCACATTGGAACAGGCCCAACCACTCCATGAAAACCAGTCCGGATTATAGGCATTGTGGAAGCGGGCTGAAGTGGAAACAAATCCACCTGATCCGTCAGAACCGTTCCAGTAACTTTCCGGTTCCAGAATCACATCCTCCAGAGTGGAAACCATATGTTCTCCTTCAATCCGGGGCCAGGTTCCTACCTCTGTTTTCAACTCAAGCTCATGCTCCGCAGTGTATAGCAAAATGACCAGGTTAGCCTGACCCGTCTTTCCCAGCAAGCCAGTTAAAGTATCTCCCCGTACCTGCAGGTCAGCCACCTCCGGATCGGATATCCCGGCCACGTCAAACTCAAAGTCATCCACATCATCAGGATCAGTCACATACTCAGTCAGATCCAGGGTGTTTATGGATTCATTTTCATACCCTGAGATCACAGGAAGATCAGCTCTCAATACAGGAGGGTAGTTTGCAGTGTGCAAATCAACCAGGGATTTCCCAAAAGAAAAGGTCACGATTCGCTCTCCAATACTGGGCTGGGTGAAATCTCCCATGGATTTCACGCTTCCCAGCCAGTCCCATTCTCCGCTTGCCACCCCCAGGGTATCAAGCAAATATCCGTCTCCTCCAGCCCAGGTTCCATTATACATGGCCAGGACCTTGGGACTACCAAATAAATTCATGGTAAAAACTAAATTGAAACCTGCATCAATCTCGCAATCGGAAACTCCGGCAGGAACATCGCTAAGCTTCACCCCATCGGAAATCTGCAGTGTATCCGATCCCGGAGTTTCAATAACCGCTTCCAGATCGGCCCTGTTCCACCTGTAAATGGCATTGGGATCCATGGAATAAGAAGTTCCGTAATATAGATTTTTCAGTGTGTCGAGAGCCATTCCGGCCGAATTGCCTCCCACCTCAAGAATCAGCCTGTGCTGATCCATTCCGGAGGTGTCGAGCACGAAGATCCCGTTGGGATCTCCCCAGGTGCTACTGTTCAATCCAGACACCAGGATGCTGTCCTTCCAGAAGATCAGGTCGTAGTTACCTGGAAACTTTGCTTTCAGGCTCCATGCTCCGCTCTCCATATCGATGCAATAAATGCGGTCATCGGCATTGCCATCGCTGGTATATCCGGCCCATATGCTTTTTTCATCGGGCGAGACTGTCAGAAAACTGGCATAGTTGGACACAGTATAATCGGCCGGTTCACCGTATTTCCCAATCTCTTCGCCAGTACCGGCATCTAGCACATGGATGCTATCTCCATCCTGTATATAAACCCGGTCTCCTTTGATGTCAAAGGCCCCGATCCGGGTGTAGTCAGATAAAAAATCAGCCACCCTGTAGCCCTCTTCAGGGGCCAGGTAACTTTGACCGGTCAATAAACCTGCCTGCATAAGCAGGCCACTCATAATAATGTTGAATTTCTTCATAATGCTGCGCTTTTAACAAAAAAATTAAAACCAGCAGCAAGCGATGGTGAGGCAAGACCAATGATGAATTTTGACCAGCTTCCCGTTCACCGCGGGCTGCAAAACCTAGGGTATCACTGGCAGGTCTTCTGACTCTCCCGGATTTCTGAAACCTTCCCATTATTTTCGCAGCAGGTGCGATTTCAACAGTGGTCATTTTTCAGAAACCATATGGCCATTGGATTGGCCTGGGTTCACAGCAGCGGGAACTGTTACCGATTCTAACGGTATTCCCTTTTCATTCCACCGACAAAGTCGGTATATGGAAACCAATAATGAAGTAAAAGTAAGAAATTTTTCATTGCCTGACGAATTATAATTTCCATGCCCTCCAGTAGGTCATTCTCCTCCAGAGTGCTTCCAGGGGACCAAAACGAAAGTGCTTCATCCAGTGTGAAGAGATCAGAAGCAGCAAGATCCAGATACCTATCATAATTAGCACCTGCATACCCCTTTCCACTGTTCCAAAAAGGGCCAGACCCGCACCATTAAACAGAAAAACACAAATAAGGGTCATCAAAATATAGTTGGTAAATGCCATCCGGCCCACCGACGCGAACAGCTTTTTAAAGCGATTAAACCCATCCCTTTTGCAGAGCAACATCACCGCTCCTGCATATCCAAGTGCAACACCCAAGCTTCCCAGGTAATTAAACTGACTCCCGGTGAACATGGAGAACTCCATGGACCATCCATCCCTGAAATTCAGTACAAGGCCTAGTCCTGATATTGCATATCCGGTCACCAGACCCACTGCGACCATCCTGAAATAGAACGAGTCGGGGCGCAGGGCCGAAAGTATCTTCCATTTGAAAAGAGCCATTCCCAGGAGCATCATGGACATCACCCGCCAGAAAGAACCCATCATAAAGTAGCCTGTTTGCATAAATATGGTGGCCGGTACCCTGATCCCCATCCTGTCCTGCCATGCTCCTCTCATGGCTTCCAACTCGTGGGCAAGTGATTCCGAATCGGGACTCCAGCTATGAAGTGTTGACTCTATAGCTTCTTCCGGCCAGTAAGGAATTGACCAGGCAAATAAATTATCCAGGATAAGGGGCACCATAAAGAATCCGAATCCCATCCAGATCAGGGACAGGGCTTGTTTTTTCCGGAAGAGGAAAATCAACATTCCACACAAACTATAGTTCACCAGGATATCCCCATACCAAAAAAAATAGGCATGAATCAGTCCGAATAAAAGCAACCAGCCCATTCTCCTGTAATGCAGAGTCGCACTGTTATACCCTTTGGATTCTGCATTTTCGGAAAATAACACCACTCCTGCACCAAACAACATGGAGAAAAGAGACATGAATTTCTCACTGGCCAGAAGATGGCTAAGGATCCAGATCCATTTATTGAACCCTGTCAGATCCCCATAGGCCGTGGGATTGATGTAGGCGGCCGAAGGCATGGAAAAACTCTGGATATTCATGATCAGGATCCCCAGGACCGCCACTCCTCTTAGCACATCCAGAGAAAGAATCCTGCCTGCTCCTGTAACAGGCCTTAAGCTCTTATCCTGCATCGTTCAGAAATTACAGCACCAAGTTTTGCAATTCTGTCCTCATATGCAAATGAAGTTCATAATAATTGACACTAGAAAAAAAGCTTCATTCCAGCCCTTAGCTCATGGACGCCAAACTGCTCATGGAACATGCCCAGTGCCGGATCCCTGGTACAGTGCGAGGGAAGCACTCTTTTTACTCCAATATCCCGGATAAATTCAATGGTTCTCCGGGTCTGTTCGTTTATGACTGAAAGATGAAATCCCCCAACTACAGCCTCAACCCGGTCGATCCCGGTAACCGCTTTGGCATGTTGGATTATATTGCAGATCCCCGAATGGGCACATCCCGATATGACGATCAGTCCCTTATCCGTGATACAGGCCAGACCTGAATCATCCATGATGAAATCCTCTTCTCCGTTCTCCAGCAGGTACTTGGTGGATCTGGCCTCAAAGTCATTGATCCTGGGTACTTCGCCCAGAAAATACAAATGCTCGGACAGTTTCAATGCTTCTGTGCTGGTCCTCAGTTCAAATTTTGCTTCGATCTCTGCTTGTGAAAGCACCAGTCCCAGCTCTCCATGCCTCGACTTTCGAAACCTTTTTACAAAGCAGCCGGGATGACATATGAGTGGCAAATTGTCCAGGAACGGCAGTCCATTGCCATGATCCCAATGGCCATGACTTAATACGATCTGATCCACTTCGCTCAGATCCATGCCCATTTTCCGGGCATTGAGCAGAAACAGGTCAGAGGCTCCTGTATCAAACAGGGTTTGCTGATCATCCACTTCAATCAGAAATGAAAGGCCATGTTCGGCACCGTAACCGTCCATGGCCTTTGCATCAGAAAACACCACTAATTTCATTGCTAAACTTCTGTCATTATGAGCTTCTCGCAGATCCGCCCGCAATCGCTGATCAGTTTTCCGCTGTGCTTATCAGCCATGACCATCGTAGTCTGAGCCTTACATACCAGCTTCTTATCCTGGTTAGTGATGCGGTACCTGAAAACCAGCCTGGTCTTGGTATGAAGATCCAGGCTTGTATGTATAACAATCGAATCCCCGTAATGAAGAGGCGTGAAATACCTTATTTTTATCTCTGCAAGGGGAAGAATAATTCCTTCCTCATCCAGTTTTGTAACATCAATCCCATTGATGTACAGAAGATCCATCCTGGCCTCCTCCAGGTATAAGGCGTAGTTTGAATGATGGACATAACCCATCTGGTCTGTCTCGCCATACCTTATCCCTATGCTGGACCAATGCTCAATCACTTTTCCTAAATTATGCACATATGCTCACAAATATAATGAACATATGTTCATATTGCAAAATATCCAGGTAATCGATCAAAACATTATCAGACAATTATCGTAGAATTACGTATGTTTGTAATCTGCTATCACAGACAACCTTGAAAGCTCGAAGCTTCATATCGCTGATTCTATCCCTGTTTTTTTCCGTGTTTCTGGGACACAACCTGATTCCCCATCACCATCATGCTGAACAGGTAATGGTACCTGTAGCAGCTGATTGTCCCTTCGATCACGAAGACAGCCATAATCACGATCACGAAGGGCATGACCTTCCCATGCACTGTCACGCATTTAATGATGTGGCATTTGAAAAATACAACTCCGTGCAAATACCTGAGAGCAACCAGGATATCTCCACCCTTTTTATCCCAGTAACTCTTCAGCTAACACCACCCCTGGCAAGAAACATTTCCACCCCTTACATTCAAATCAAAATACCGGATAAGCTCTTGGCCTGTATGGGTGCCTTATCTCTGAGGGCACCCCCGATTGTTGCATAATTCACTTTGATCATTCTCACAGTTTAGTTGAGGTATGCTTCATGCATGCCCATTTTATTGTATATCACATTCATGGAATTATGTATAAAACAGGTATAACCATACTTAGTATCACAGTCCTTGCTGCTGCCTGCAATTTCAGGCAAAGTTCACAACAGCCTGCAGATCTGCATTCACATGCAGATGAAGCATCCCGGTTCACTCTATTCAGTGAACACATTGAATTCTTCGTTGAGCATGAGCCGCTGGAAGCAGGGAAAGAATCTGAATTCCTGGTACATGTTACCAATCTGAATACCTACAAGCCCTTTGCTACCGGGTCTGTTAAAATAAGCATTGACGGGGTATCGGTAACAAGCGGACAGCCCCTTCAGCCGGGAATTTTTGAAGTCCCCTTCATCCCGAAAAAGGAAGGTACTTTTCATGCTGTGTACACCTATCAATCTAATGAGACCAGCGAAACGGTGGAGGGACATGTTCACATATACGGGAACCACGAAGATCTTCATTCGGAAGATGGACCGACAGGAGGTCATTCCCACGGAAGTGAAGCTGAAGGCGAGATAAGCTTTTTGAAAGAGCAGGCCTGGAACAGCAGATTTATGGTCTCCGAAATCAGGGAAAAAACCTTTTACTCGGTAATCCCCACCTCAGGGGAGATCCTGGCCATGCCCGGAGAAAAAAAGAATGTGGCGGCCAACGGAAAAGGGATGGTGCTTTTTGCCAGCAGGAACCTGGTCCAGGGATCCCCGGTCACACAGGGTGAACATCTTTTTACAATCAGCAGTGAAACCATGCTGGAGAACAATATTGAACTTCAGTACCAGGAATATCAGAACAGCTACGAAAAGAGCCGAAGCGAATACCTGCGTCATAAGAAGCTCTTTGCAGAGGGTGCCATATCGGAGCGTGAGTTTATCAACACCCGGGCTGATTATCAGGCCGACAGCCTGCGCTTTTATAACCTGAAGAAACATACCACATCGGAGGGACTAAAGGTAATCGCACCTGTCACCGGTACCATACACGAACTGAATGTATCGGAAGGGCAGTTTATTGATGTGGGAGAAATCATGGTGATCATTTCTTCAAACCGAACCTTGCTGATCCGGGCAGACCTGGGACAGCAGCATTACAATCAGCTGAGTACCATTGAGACTGCCAATTTCAGGCCTGCCTATTCGGACCAGGTGTATTCGCTGGAGGAGATGCATGGAAAATTACTGGCCAGGGGCTCTTCTGTGGCAGAAAACGATCATTACCTGCCAGTGATGTTCGAGGTTCAGAATGACGGGAGAATCCTGGAAGGAGCTTTTACCGAGATCTACCTGAAAACTACCACAAGGGACTCTTGCCTGGTCCTTCCCGAAACTGCCCTCACCGAGGAACAGGGAGAGTTCTATGCATATATACAGCAAACCGGTGAAAGCTATTCCAAAATAGCAGTGACCACTGGTAGCCATGATGGCAAATTTGTGGAGATCACCGCGGGGCTAAATCCGGGCGACCGGGTGGTAACAGAAGGAGTGATGTTGCTAAAAGCAGCATCCATGGAAAGTAGTGTAGTGGGTCACGGTCATTCACATTAAAATCGGGGATCATGTTAAACAGAATTATTAAGTACTCCCTGGATAACCGGATGCTGATCATTTTTCTTTCGCTCATGCTTCTGGCCGGAGGAATATTCACTGGCAGGGAAATGGAAATAGATGTATTTCCCGACCTGACTGCACCTACCGTAGTCGTCCTGACCGATGCCCATGGAATGGCTGCCGAAGAAGTGGAAACCCTGGTCACCTTTCCCATCGAATCGTCCCTGAACGGAGCCACCGGAGTAAGGCGCGTACGCTCAAGTTCATCCTATGGATTTTCCATAGTCTGGGTGGAGTTTAACTGGAATATGGATATTTACAGGGCCCGGCAGGTGGTAAGTGAAAAACTTCCCACCATTGCCGCCTTGCTTCCTAAGAGCATTGAAGCTCCCATACTGGCTCCTCAGACCTCCATTATGGGGGAGATCATGCTCGTCTCCCTGACCTCCGATTCCCTGTCCATGTTCGACCTGCGGACCATAGCTGATAAGGAAGTGCGCCAGAGGCTCCTTTCCGTAACAGGAGTTGCCCAGGTGGTAGTAATGGGTGGCTTACCCAAACAGTACCAGATCCTGGCCGATCCCTATAAGATGAAATACCACGATGTATCGCTGGAAGAACTGGTTAAGGTGGCAGAAAATACCAACAGCAATGCATCCGGAGGTTTCATTAATCAATACGGACAGGAATACATTGTCAGGGCCACCGGCCGTTCGAAGGATCCCGGCGAGATAGGAGCATCGGTGATTAAAATCCGAAATGACAATCCGGTTAAACTAAGCGATGTGGCCCGGGTTAAAATCGGAAATCCTGACAAAATCGGAGATGCTTACCTGGACAGGAAACCTGCTGTGATCCTGACCATTCTCAAACAACCCGATATCAATACCCTGACCCTGACCGACGAGGTGGAAAAGGCACTTGCCAACCTGGATGCCTCTTTAACGGGCAATCTTGAAATTAACTCCGGCCTGTTCCGGCAGGCCGATTTTATCAATACCGCAGTAAGCAATGTATTCAAGGTATTGCTGGAAGGCGGGCTTTTCGTAATGATCATCCTCTTTCTCTTTCTGCTGAATGTACGAACCACGCTTATCTCCCTGATTGCCATCCCTCTGTCTCTTCTGCTTTCGCTTATTACCCTGAGACTGCTGGGCCTGAGCATCAATACCATGTCCCTGGGAGGGATGGCCATTGCCATTGGTGCCCTGGTGGATGATGCCATCATTGATGTGGAAAATGTGCTGAAGCGGCTGAAGCAGAACCACCGCTTACCCAGGGAGCAGCAGCAGGGAAAGCTGGAAGTGATCTACCGGGCGTCTGTTGAGATCCGCTCCTCTATTGTACAGGCTACCCTGATCATTATTGTAGCCTTTGTTCCCCTGTTCTTTCTGGCTGGCATGGAAGGGCGCATGCTGAAGCCCCTGGGCATTACTTTTATAGTTTCCCTGCTCGCCTCCCTTCTGGTAGCACTTACACTCACTCCTGTACTTTCAAGCTACATGCTTACCACACCCGGACAGCTAAACCGGGATGAACGCGGAGGCAACAGGCTGGTTCAAAAACTAAACTCCTGGTATAAAACCGCATTGGGTTCCATTCTGAAGTTCAGGCTTCCCATTCTGTTCACTTCGGCTGCTCTCCTGGTTCTGATCCTGGGGATGTTTTTCAGATTCGGAAACTCTTTCTTACCCGAATTTAACGAAGGAACCCTGACCATCACTGCCACTACGTTTCCGGGTTTATCGCTGGATGAAAGCAATAAGCTAATGGACCAGATCGACAGGGAGCTTATGCAAATACCGGAAGTCAGCTATGTGAGCAGGCGCACAGGGCGCGCCGAACTGAATGAGCACAGCCACGGAGGATCGAACTCTGCCGAAATTGATGTTCCCTACCAGCTTGCTCACAGAAGTCATGAGGAATTTATGGAGGAAGTCAGGGAACGGCTGGCAGGGCTTCCCGGACTCAACCTGAACATTGGTCAGCCCCTGGGCCACCGGATAGATCATATGCTTTCGGGAACCCGGGCCAGCATTGCCATCAAGATGTTTGGAACAGACCTGGGAACCATGTATCGCCTGGCCAATGACATCAGGGACCAAATTGAAGAAGTTCCCGGACTGGTGGATCTGAATGTGGAACAGCTGGTGGAGATCCCTCAGCTGCAAATCAGGCCCCGCAGGGAGATGCTTGCCAGGTACGGGATCCCCCACAATGAACTAACACACTTCGTGGAAACCGCCATCGCCGGGGAAAAGTTCGCAGAAGTATATGACGACAACCTGAATATTGACCTGATCGTAAGGTACGATGCGCCTTTTCGAAACAGCGAGAAAGCCATCAAGAATGCCCTGATCGATACCCATGATGGAACCCGGATCCCGCTTAGTTATGTGGCCGATGTGGTATCTGCCACCGGACCCAATACCATCAACCGGGAAAATGTACAGCGTAAACTGGTGTTATCAGCCAATACGGCCGGGCGTGATCTGGGCAGTGTGGTGGCTGATCTCCAGGAGATCATCTCCGGCCAGATCAGCCTTCCGGACGGATACAGGCTTGAATTCGGGGGACAGTTTGAAAGTGCCAAAAACGCTTCCCTGACCCTGTTGATCACATCCCTGCTGGCCATCCTGGTAATTTTTGTGATCCTCTTCCAGGAATTTAAAAGCGGGAAACTGGCCGGAGTGATCCTTCTTAACCTGCCCCTGGCCCTGATCGGCGGAGTGGTGGCCATCAAGCTCACTTCCCAGGTGGTTAGCATTCCTTCCATTATCGGGTTTATCACCCTGTTTGGGATTGCTACCAGGAATGGCATCCTGCTGGTCTCCCGTTACAGCCAGCTCAGAACAGAAGGCCGTGACCTGAGAGAAACTGTTATTTTCGGATCAGTGGACAGGCTGAATCCCATTCTGATGACTGCACTGGCATCGGCACTGGCTCTGATTCCCCTGGCCCTGGGTGGTGATAAGCCCGGAAATGAAATCCAGAGTCCCATGGCCATTGTGATCCTGGGCGGACTGATCACCTCCACCCTGCTTAACCTGATTGTAATACCTTCCGTCTATTATATACTTGAAAAGAGAAAATCATGAAGATCTTATATACAATTGCAGTGATGCTTGGGCTAAGTCCGCTGCTTTGCTCTGGTGTACCTTTGGATTCTGAACCGGCTGATCCAAACAGGATCCCTGTCTTGCCCGGACCAGATTCGCTTTTAAAAACCGTTCTGGAAAACAACCGGACCCTTCGCAGCTCCCGGGAAGCCTACCAGGCAGCCATCCTGGGGGCTGGAACAGGCATTGCGCCTCCGAATCCCGAAGTAGAATTCGGATATATGTACGGTTCTCCTGCCGACATGGGGAATAAAGTTGATTTCAGTGTAAGTCAGGAGCTGGATTTCCCCACAGCCTATATATATAAATCCCGTCTGCGGAAAATAAAGACCTCCCAGGCTGAATTGTCCTACATCCTTGCCAGGCAGGAAGTCCTTCTGGAGGCCAAACAGTTATGGATTGAACAGATTTACCTGAATCAGCAGGAAAGCCTGCTGGCCAGCCGTCTCAGCCAGGCAAAAATCATTAATGAGCACTTTAAAAGCTTAGTGGAATCGGGCGAAAAAAGTCAGCTGGCCTACAGCCAGTCCAACCTTCAGCTTGTTAGCATACAAAGTGAATATGAGCAGGTGCTGGTGGATATCAGCAAGCTCCGGCTGGCTCTGAAAGAAATTTCAGGGGGAATGGAGGTGGAGATCAGCGATACCCTTTTTCCGGAACCCCTTGTCCTTATTCCCGATTCACTGATAAAAGCCTATATGGAAAGTCCCCGGATGATTTTATACAGAAAGGAACTGCTGTCAAAGGAAGAACAAAAGAACCTGGCAGTGAGTGAAACGCTTCCCAAATTAAAAGCAGGGTATTATTCAGAGACCATCCTGGATCAGAAGCTTAAAGGTTTCCAGATCGGAATTACGGTTCCGCTTTGGGAGAACTCAAACCGGGTCAAACAGGCTAAATCTGAGATCAGTTTTGCAGAGAGTGATGCCGAACGATTCACCTATGAGCAGCAGAAAGACCTCCTTCAAAAACTGGATCAGCTGGAAAGCCTGAGAAAGAGGACCGGTGAGCTGGCCGAAGCCCTGGGTACGGGAAACAGCATGGACCTGCTGGCTCAATCGCTTGAAAGCGGGGAGATCTCACAGTCGGAGTACTTCTATGCATCGGATTTTTACTTTCGAAACGAACAAATGCTGGTGGAATACAAAAGGGATCTGCTCCTGCTGGAGGCTGAGTTATTAAAGGTGTATCTGTAGGCAACCAGGTGTGCTCTAATGCATCTGGTACCTGAAACCCAGGAGAAACTGGCGCCCGGGTGCCGGATAACCTTCCCGGTAGCTGTAAGCCGCATCCAGGAGATTGCTTACAGAAGCTTCCAGGGTCAGAACAGATAAAACAGTAAATGCTGCCTGAATATCCAGTTTGAAAAAAGCCTCTGTCCCGTATATTCCGCTGGAAGTACTGGTCCGGGGAGAATTATACATTCCGTCCAGGCGAAGTACCAGTTTTGAGAACAGGGTATAATTCACATGCCCGTGGACTTTATGCTTTGGTACATCTATAAAGTGAAGATCCGGATTACTCAGGTTCTTTCTGTCGGTCAGGGTATACTGGAGAGCCGTTTTCAGGGCAGAAACAGGTCGCCAAACCAGATCGGCCTCCCACCCATAGAAGCGAGCGTTCCCCGTATTCTGAGACTGATAAATGGCCGAATTATCCGGATCCACTCCGTATACTTCCTGGATGGCGTTGTTCAGGTAACTGTAAAATACTGTGGTCTTTAGCTGAAAGAGAGATCCGGGAATACAGGCATATCCCAGATCAAAATTCCAGGAAGACTCGGAGAAGAGATCGGGGTTGGGAATGGACTTGCCCAGACGGTATGAGTAGCGATCCCTCATGGTGGGAAAGCGGTTCTTTCTTGAGAGGTTGGCATTCAGGTAGTGGAGCTGTCCCAACTGGTATTGCCCCCCGGCCAGAAGGTTGAAGGCCTTGTCCGAATGCTCGGGAAAGGCATAAACCGAATCGCTCTGTGCATCGTAGTTATCGGCCTGAAGGTTATTCTTCAGATGCATGCTTACTCCGGCTGTAAGCAGTAAACGTTTAGAAAGCCTGATCTGATCCTCAATAGCCATGGAAAAAGTCATATCCCGGAAATGCCTGAGGGCTTCCATACCGGGATGAATGTTATGTTCCCGATGGTGATCATAGATGGCATGAACGGCTGTTTTAACAAGGTGTTTTTCAATTGGTGTTAAGGAGAGAATCAGTGCCCCTCCCAGGGTTTCATCATCATAAATGCTGGTAAAGGATGACCTTTTTTCCTGGCTTAGCAGGGTGCTGTCGTCATAGCTCCTCAGGTCGCTGAAATAATCATCGTAATAGAGCCTGGTCTGAAGGTAGCTGTCCCCGCTAAAAAAGGTTTTACTGTTAAAATGTACTCCCTGTTTTTTTATATCCGGGAACTGCCAGTATCTGACCCGCTGAGCGGGATCATCTCCAATATAAACAGGAACACCTTTTGAACCATCCTGGAAATGATAAGAGAATACATAACTATCTGTTTGATTGGGAGTGTATCCAAACTTCACAGAAGAATTCAAATCGCGTGTTTCAGAATTAAACTGAAGCTTGCCCTGATCAGCGCCTTGTGAACCTTTTCCCGCTAATATAAATGGTTTACTTTCCCCGAAAGCAATACCCGCCTGGAAGTAATACCTTTCTTTCCTGCTACCCACATTTAGCTCCGACTGCAAACCCCCGAAACCCCGCCTGTCCAAAGTAATTGCTGATGCAGCATCCATTTCAAGTTTTGCAAGCGGTTTCCTGCTTACCAAATTGATTGCACCCCCAAGCGCATTGGGTCCCAGCAGCAAGGATGCTTCTCCCCTGGATACTGAAATCCTGGACAGGTCCGATACCAGGAAGCGTCCCAAGTCCACATAGCCATCGTAGGACACATACACCGGAACTCCGTCCATATACACAGGAACCTGCCTCAGATCGAAACCCCTTACATTGACCATGGCATCATTTTTTGGTCCCAGGTGGACGAAATTTATACCCGGTAATGAAATAAGTGCACTTGACACATCCTTTTTGGGGCTATGTGCCATGGCATCTCTGCTTAAGATAAGCGACAAAGGATGGCTTTTCTCCCCAAGCACCCGGACCTCTCCCAGCTCAAATACAATGCTCTGGGTATCTGCCACAACACCAGGATCCTGTGCATATAAATCAGGTATACTGATAGCCAGAATCACAAGTGTATTTCTAATAATCGACTTCATTTTTCAAGGACTCTTAAATGTAAAATAAAAAACGGGATGCTTCCACACCCCGTTCTTCTCAAAATGATTCTGCTGTAAATTCTAATGCATAGTTTCGGACAGAGCCAATGGATATACTTTCCGAATTTCCCGTTGAAGTTCCTCTCCCAGTTTATCATAAGGGACCAAATATTTCTCCATGGCCACTTTATTGCGGAAGGAATAGATAACATTGTATATCATATCCACTGTTTCCACATACTGCCCGTAGGGAATATCTTTGTCGTACTCCAGTGAGATAACATACTTGTTATTGCCGGTATTCTCAATAAACTGCTTAAGTTCCTGTTCCACCTCTTTTGGAGTAGCATTCCTGGCTGAAAGATCAATGGTATGTATTTTTCCCCCCATCTCTTCAACCACCTCCTTTTCAAGAACCTTTGCATCCTTGGGCGGCAGTAAACGTGGCAGCGCCACTGCATGATACAAAAGTGGGGAAAGTTCCATATTGCCGTGGGGATATCCTCCTTCAGCCACCCGGAAACGGGTAGCTTCCCTGAGCTCCACACGTACTTTCTCCACTTCAGACATGGAAATACTCCGGTCAACCAGGAAAACTCCCGTGGCCTGCCTCATTTCAGGAAGGCTGAGTTCTCCTATTATTTTGTTTACCCTCCAGGAAATTTCCTCAAGCTCTACTTCAGTTCCATTGATTGAAAACAGGGCTTCTCCATTATCCCCGGGAGCTATCCCAATCCTGTAGATCAGGCCTTCATTCTCCAGTATTCTGTACTGTGAGATGTAAGGCAAGTCTATTTTCAAATTGCTTTCCAGAAGCATCTGATCAAGTGAGTTACTGGCTTTCGACCTGATGTACCGGCTTTTTGCTTCCCACGGATTCCACTCAAAAGCTAACTCATCTCCTTTCAGAGCATATTTTGCAGCCCATTGTGATCCGCGGGTTTTAAAGGCCAGCTCTCCCTCTGCAATTGGGGTAGCTTCATATTGCCTGATATCTGTACCGTCCACATAGGCAAAGTTGCCGTCTTTAAAATAGAGCATCTCGCTGAACTTATCCTCAGATTGTTTGATCCATAATCCATTTAAAGCTTTGAGAGGATCGGAGGCAGCACTGCTTCCTTTCAGGGTAAAATCGGCAAAAAGAAAAAATATTATAAGTGCAATTGGAATCACCAGCACTGCTTTAAGCCTGGCAGGTATTCCTGATCTGGTTTTATTCATCATGGCTATTCGTTTTTTAATCGGTTTCAAATTAAAATTGTTTACAAGCTCTACAGAGTGATACCCGATCACCTGTTTTAACAATAACGACTGGTAATCAAACAGTTCAATTCCCCGATTAAGGACTTGCCTGTCGGCAATGTATTCATGGGTGGTTTTCAAGGCTAAGCGCATTTGCCAGGCAAATGGATTAAACCATTGGAAAACTGCCAGCATATGTACAAAAAGATGATCCATGGAGTGCTTTTGCCTGATATGGGCCTTCTCATGCTCAAGCACATGATCAAGTTCGGCATCATTAAAAGATGCATGGTTAATAAACAAAAAGCGAAAAAAGGAGAATGGAGAGATATCCTCATTGATCTCGACCATCCTGAAGCCTTCCTGCCGGCTTACTCTGTTATGTTTTGCCAGCAGGCAGAGCCGGATGACCAGGTAAATAAACCTGGATAAAAAGTATAGCACTCCACCTATATATATGATTAATAAGATTCTGGAAAAAGATATGCGTCCATCAGCATTATTGACTTGATTTCCTTTGCTTTCATTACGAGTCCCGTGTATATATTCCTGGGGCATGGCCCCATCCTCTTCCATATTCTCAACACTGCCATTTGTACTTCTTGCAGCATGCCTTTTACCCGGCTCAGCTCCAAAATCAGCATCAATCATCCGGATCATCTCCTCATATGCACTCTGGAACTTTTCAATATCCCTCGCCGGACTCTCCAGAGAACTTCCCTGTGGAATAAAAAAATTCAAATGAAGCAGGGGAATGATCAGCGTAAGAACCAGGCTTCCCACCAGGAAGAGCCGGTTGAAATTAAAGTAGGTCTCTTTCCGGAGGAATACCCAGTATGCCAGGAAGAGCAAACTCAGACATAGCCCGGTCTCAAACAGGTATATAAGGAAGCGCAGCATGGTCAGGTTTCACTCAGTCTTTCTTCTTCTTCAGTTCTTCCAGCATTTTCAGAGCTTCATCCACCTCATCGATATCCAAATCCTTTTTCTCCGAAAAGAAATTAACCACCTCCTTTAAAGAGTTACCGAAATAATTGCTCATCAGACGGCCCATCTGTTCGCTCCTGTACTCTTCCCTTGTTATTAAGGGATAATACTGATAGGATCCCCCGTAGGATTTATAGGAGACCACTTCCTTTTTCACCAGCACCCTTACAATGGTCGAGATGGTATTGTAAGGAGGCTTGGGATCGGGGAAATGCTCCTGGATATCCTTGATAAATCCACGTTCGAGATCCCACAGTATCTGCATAATCCTTTCTTCTGCTTTGGTCAGGGTGCCCATGTTGATCACCTTTTTGCGTTATTACAAAACAAACATATAACTTATTATTTAGTTCTCCAAACTTATTTTTAAGTTTAATCAACTAACATTTAAATTCTTTGTTCTTCAGACAGCTCTCAAAAAACGCAGGATTTATTTTTTGGACCCTGAAATTTGGGTGTTTTCCAAGAAAACTGATCCCTAATGGTTAAATATTATCCGCTTATGCTATGTTTTAGGTGCTTTGGCGATAATAATTGTCCCCCAAGGGTTAAATATTATCGTCAATGACATCTATATAGTGGTTTAATGGATAATATTTATCCATCTGCTTGTCTTTATAGTTGTCCGGGGAAACGGGAGACAATATTACTAAGTCCATCTCCGAGTGCGTAATACTTAAAATCAGGTATACCAAATACCCTTTTGGCGCTTTTCAATATATGCCCTGTCATAATTGTAAGCTTCTGGTTCTGATCAAGTACAACAGCCGCAAAATAGAATGTCCAAAATTTAATTCTCATTGACTTTGCCCGGAAGAATCATTACCTTGAGATTCCTAACCCATTACATTACTTATGAAAAGAATCCTCAGGATCCTCATTGCAGGAACCTTTCTGCTTGCCTCTTTCCAGGTACTCGAGGCACAGTTTTACCAGGTATACGGCTACCTCACTGCGGAAGCTAATGAAAAGGAACTGGTTTACTGGACCTCCTATATCCCATCATCCGACCAGGATTATTCCTTTTTTGGAGAAACAGTGGATCGTCAGGGATTGTTAGCTCATTCCCTGGAACTTGAATATGGGATCACAAACCGGTTGACTGTAGCCCTTTATGCCGATTTTGAGCAGCCCCGTGGCCAAAGCCTTCGCTGGGTCAGGACCAAAGCCGTGATGGTCTATTACCGGCTTTTTGACAAAAATTATCTGCCGGTAGACCTGGCGATTTACGGTGAATACAAGCTCCCCCGGAAAGGGTATAAGAACTCGGAGGAGATCGAGTTCAAACTGATTATGGAAAAGGATATCAAATCCCACCAGATCATTTTGAATCCCACTTTCGAAAAGAAAATCAGCGGGGAAGATGTAAGTGAAGGAGTTGAATTCGCCCTGAACGGGGCCTATATGTATACCGGAAGCCCGGTTTTTCAACCCCGCTTGGAATACTATGCTAAAATGGGTGAGCTTTACGATATGCCCGGTTTCAGCGAACAGAAGCATTATATATTCCCCTCCTTCGACCTGTATTTTGGTAAATACAGCCAGTTTCGCTGGCATGCAGGGCTTGGATTCGGTCTCACAGATCCGGCAGATAACATTATCGTAAAAAGCATCCTTGCCTGGGGCTTCTTTTAAACCTCGTAAACCTATTGCATTATGAAAATCCATCACATAGCCATTCCCGTTTCCACCCTGTTGCTGCTCACCCTCCTAACCGGCATGAAGGACTTGGGAGATCCGGAATCCCAGAAGAAGAAATACCACTACTATGAGGATCCAGCCATCTGTTCCGGCTGTCACTGGGATAAGTTCGAACGTTGGAGTGTATCGCAACATTCCAAAGGTTTTACCGGAGATTTCTTCCAGGCCCAATTCTATGAGGTGGTTCTCCCGTCCCTTTCACTGGATGAGAAAGTGGCCAATGCTAATGAAGACTGTATTGGCTGTCATTCTCCCACTGCCTTCCTTTCCGGGGATATGATCCCTCCCAGAACAGCTGAACCCGATAAGCACTGGAGTCCCCTGAAAGACAGCAGGACCAGGGCCGAACGGGGCATATTCTGCGATTTCTGCCATACCCTGGATCGCTTTGAAAACGATCCTCCTTTTAACCACGATTACATATCCCATGCCACCGAGGCCATCGATCCCAAGCGGGGGGATCTGGAATTCCCATGGTCGCCGCATCACGAAACGGAAACTTCCGAACTTTATGAAGACACTCCGATCTGTGCCACCTGTCACAACGAACTGAATCCATACGGCGTATGGGTAAAAGCCACCGAACATGAATATGCAGAAAGCGTCTTTTCGGACCGGGGTATCCCCTGCCAGGCCTGCCACATGCAGCCCATGGGAGGAAAACCGGCAAAAATGGGTTTTCTCCGTCCCCACAATACCGATCACTGGTTTGGAGGAGGTTTTAAAGAGTTTGTGGAAGGCGCGGCGGGAGTATATATACAGGAAACAGTGGAGCAGGCAGCTGCCGGACAGAAATTGGATTTCTCCATCCTGGTCAAAACCCTGGCCACAGGTCATAAATTCCCAACGGGCTCAGTGGAAGAACGGGATGTCTGGCTCCATGTGAGTCTGAACAAGCTCGATGGAGAAGAGATCCTCCACATTCCGGTACCCCCCAATCCAAACGATCCCAACGATGCCTATTTTATCACCAGTAATGCCAGGGTTGCCTACCCATCCCACAGCACCCTTTCCGATCCCATTGAGCGGGACGGGCTGGTGGAAGGAGACCGGATCTACCACAGTGCCTTCCTGGATTCGGAAGGAAAATTTACCTTTGCCCAGTGGCTCTGTGTGGAAGAGATTGAAAACCGGCTCGATCCGCTGGAAGAGCGTTTGGAAACATACAGCTTTACCCTGCCGGACCATCTTGAGAAGGGGGATTATTACCTTAGCGCACAGCTTAACTACAGGCGCATGCCCGATCCGCTGGCTGATTATTTCGGAATTGACCGCCGACCGGTAATTGAAGTTTCAAAAGATGTACGTTTACTGATCCTGCAATAAAACCTGACAATGAATACGATATCAAGATTGACGTTTCTGGTCATCATACCTGCATTGCTTTTGGGAAGCAGGAGAATTGCATACTCTCAGGAAGTATTGTCAGATACCATAGACCTCCATCCGGTAACCATTGTGGCACTCCATCCCCTGGCCGGTGAAATGAAGTCCCTTCACCTGGATTACCTGGATAAAATGGAACATGACGGAGGGGCCTTGCTGGACAACATTCCCGGGATCTCGAGCATCAGAAAAAGCGGGGGGTATGGCTTTGATCCGGTCATTCGCGGATTTAAGTACGATCAGATCAATATGGTCTTCAACGGCGGATTATCAGCCACAGCAGCCTGCCCCAACCGGATGGATCCTCCCACCAGCCAGATGGCTCCCAACATGATCCAGCGGATCGAAATATTAAAAGGTCCCCATGCTTTGCGCTATGGATGTTCCTTTGGTGCCACCGTGAATTTTATTCCCGTATCACCTGTATTTTCCGAAGCAAGCTCCGTCTATGGAAGGCTGTCCGGTGGCTTGGAGAGCAATGGGAATATAATGAGAAGTGAAGGGCTCCTGGGCTTCAATGGGAAACGCTATGACCTTGGATTATTTGCCTCCTGGTCGCAGGGAGATGATTATAATTCAGGAGAGGACCATGTAATTCCCGCGGCTTTCCTTCGCGGAAGTTTTGGATCCCGCCTGGGACTAAAGCTTAGCAAGAACCAGGTATTGAAATTTACTTTAACCCGCAATCTGGCCAGAGATGCAGATTTCGCTGCCCTGCCCATGGACTTACGAAAGGATGACACCTGGCTTCTTAATGCCGATCATGAAATCTCCTTTTTAGAAGGTCCTCTTAAATCCTGGAATACATCGATCTACGGGTCCCATGTAAATCACCTGATGGATAACTTTGAAAAAAAACTGGATCCGAGGATGGTCAATGCCGAAACCCTGGCCACCACGCTGAACTACGGGGGACGGAGTGAAGGTACCTGGCGATTTGAAAATTCACTCCTGTACACTGGAATTGATTTCCGCATGGAAGGTGCAGAAGGAAGCAGGGAACGTGAATTCCTGATGGGACCCAACCAGGGCAAGATCCTTTCGGATAATGTTTGGCAGGAAGGACAGATTACCAGGGCCGGGCTATTCACAGAATATCACCTGCACAGCCTGGGCATCAACTGGGTATTTTCGGGACGACTTGAATTGAATTCTTCTCAAATTTCAGATGCGGATCCGGATTTTGCTGAGCTCTATCCCGAAACCTCATCCACCAGGATTAATCCGGGGATCAGTATTGGGGGAACAAGGCGTATAAACGAATATTTCTCCACCGGATTGTGGCTGGGGAGGGCCCATCGCAGCGGGAGCCTGACTGAAAAGTTTATAAATTACTTTCCTGTGGGCCAGGATCCCTATGAAATGCTTGGGAATCCCATGTTAGATCCGGAAATTAACAACCAGGCCGATTTGAATTTTCAGTGGAAATCTGAAAACACCTCTCTGAAACTGGACTTGTTTACAGCCTACCTGCAGGATTTTATTTCATCCTCCATCGATATCAGCCTGAGCCCCCGTCTTCCCAGCAGCCCGGGTGTCAGACGATTCATCAACGTGGACAAGGCCTTTAAGTCCGGATTTGAAGCCAGCTGGGGACAGCGATTATTTGTGGGATTGACTCATCAGCTTAGCCTGGCCTATACCTACGGTCAGGACCTGGTCCGGAAAGAGCCCCTGCCCGAGATTGCTCCCCTGGATCTCAGATATCACCTGTCGGGAAGCTATGTAAAGAACCATCTACAGCCCTATGCTACTTTCCGTTATGCCATGGAACAGGACCGGATATCCGGTGAGTTCGGGGAAACAGTCACTCCCTCTTTCTTCATTGTGGATCTGGGTCTATCTTTAAAGATCAACCGCTTGATAGGTATCCGGGCGGGAGTACAAAACCTGCTGGATGAACTTTACTATGAACACCTAAACCGATCCGTAAAAAGTGCAAATCCCTTCCCTATTTACGCCCCAGGAAGAAGCTTCTTCCTGTCCTTTAACCTGGCTTTTAATCCAGGTCCTTCAAGAGTTCCTTAACAGCTTCCTCGATTTGCTGATCCCGGCCGGTGGTCATCACTTCAGGATCGAGAGGCACCCTGATATCAGGTTCCATCTGGTTGTTCTCACAAAATTTCCCGTCCAGGGTGCGCCAACCACCCATGGGGATCCCATAAACCAGGTTGGGATCGATCTGTCCCTCCCACCATACAAAGGTTCCTGTGCCGGGTACAGGCATGCCCAGGGTTTTTCCTTCACCCTTTATCTTATAGGCCACCGGGAAGAGATGGGCATCTGAATAGTTACTCTCACTCATCACTACGATGGATGGCTTGATCCACTTGTTGCGAGGTTCATACCCAATATGCTGACCATGGGGAATCACATCTATATACTTTTCACCTGTCAGGAAATCTGAAAGCTCCTCATGAATATTTCCTCCCCCGTTAAATCTGGTATCCACCACCAGTGCCTCTTTATTGATATGTCTTCCCAGGGCTTCCTCCACCATCACACGCATGCTTGCATCGCTCATGGAACGCACATGAACATAGCCCAATCTTCCACCCGAAAGCTTCTCGGTTTCCTCCCTTCGTATTCTTACCCAACGCTTGTATAAGAGCTGGCTCTCGGCCCCCAGTGAGATGGGTTTCACCGTTTCATCCCATCGCTTTCCAGAAGCGGGATCATACATGGATAGAAGAGAAAGTTTTCCGGTTTTTCGGTTCAGGAGTTTGTAGAAATCCATGGATTCGTCGATGGCTACACCATCGATTTTCTCAATAATGTGTCCCGCCTCAATTTTTGAAGCAGCCTTATCTGCGGGTCCTCCCAGGATTACTTCAGCCACCTTCAATCCTTCTCCTTCATAGGTATAATCATAGAAAAGACCCAGGGAGGCTGTCTGATCGGAATTTGGTTTGCTGGCCCTGAAGCGGGCTCCTGTATGGGATGCATTCAGTTCACCCAGCATTTCGCTGAGCATTTCGGCATAGTCGTAATTGTTATTAATGTAAGGCAGGAACTTCTTATACTCGTCATAGTAAAAATCCCAATCCACTCCGTGCAGATCCACCACATAGAACTTCTCCCTCAACTGCCGCCAGCTATGATCGAAAATATAGTCCCTCTCACCGGCCTGGTTCAGAACCATCTCCCCCTTCACAGCTATGGATTTCACTTTCGCATCGGAAATGGTCACTTTCTTTGCCTTCCCGTCTGCCATCAGAAACAGGAATTTGCCGTCAGTTGAAAGTTCCATTTCTGCACGACTGGCCCCTAATTTGGCAAAGAGCTTGGTTTTCTTAGTGCGAAGTTCTGTTTCCCAGATATCCAGGCTTTTCTCAAAACGGGTGAGGTAATAAAGCTTCTCCCCGTCTTCGGAAAGAACCCAGTCAATGGCCCTGGATGTATGGATGGTAAGCCTCTGCTTACGTTCGGTCAGGTTGTCCCAGTCAATTTTTACCTCCTCAACCTTATCCTTATCATCTTTCTCTTCATCTGATTCCCCTTCATCCTTTTTCCCCTTCTTATCTTTTTTTGATTTTTTATCACTGTCCGTTTCTTCTTTTTCCTTTTCTTTTTCCTGCTCCTTCAGCAAAGCAAACTCTTCCTTGGTCAGATTAAAGCGGTCAAAGGCCTCCCGGGTGAAAAACATGCCATACACGTCCCGGTCCACGGAATATCCACCCTGAGCCCTGGCTCCTTTATTATCCGATCCCCATAGCATCATTTTTCCCTCCATGACCCATATGGGAACCACATCGTTATATCCGCTGAGAGTCAGGTTCTTAACTTCCTCTTCCCCATCTGAGGATACCAGTCCCACCTCACGAACAAACATGCGGTCGGAAGGTACATAATGTACCAGGAACCACTTTCCATCTGGCGACCAGGTAAAATACTGATCCCCATCGGCATAGGAATAGTTCAACTCCGGAGGAAGGATCATCCGCGACTGTTTCGATTCCAGGTTAATGACCTTCAGCGTTTTCCGGTCCTCCAGGTAGGCCACCTCTTTACCATCAGGAGAAAACTCAGGCTGAAACTCTTCTGCTCCCGTGGCTACCACCACTTCTTCTTTAAGGAGTGTGGAAACATAGAAGTAAGGTTCTTCCTCTCTAACCAGTGAGGTGGTATACACATCCCAGCTGCTATCTTTTTCTGCGGCATATACCAGGGAACGCCCGTCAGGGCTGAAACTTACACTTCGCTCCTGCCAGGGAGTATTGGTGATCCGCCGGGTCACTCCGCCTTCCACACTGCTTACAAAAATCTCTCCTCTGAACACATAGGCAAATTCCTTGTCGTTGGGGGACAGCTTCATCTCTGTGAAACCTCCGTTCACAGGAACAATCTTCTCCAGGGTACTTCGGCCGTCTGCTGCAATATTCACCCTGAGTCTTTCCGGGCTGCCCTCCCGGGAGAGTGTATAGATCTCTCCATGGTAGCTGAAACAAAGGGTGTTATTATCTGAAATGGTCAGGAAGCGGACAGGGTGGTTCTCAAAGCTGGTGACAGCTTCGGTTTGATCCGGATTTGAAAGGGAGCTTCTAAATACATTGAAGGATCCCTGCTCTTCACTCAGGTAATAAAAATCATTATCGTTTGAATCAAATACCGGGTTGCGGTCCTCTCCTTCATACTGAGAAAGCCTGGTATAAGTTTTTTCGTTCATATCATATACCCAGATATCACGTGTGACAGCAGAAGTATGATGCTTTCGCCATTCACTTTCATAGCCTTTTACATCGTGATAGATCAGCTTATCACCCGAAGAGTTAAGCGTAGCATCTATAGCCGGAACCGAGATGACCTGGCCTACCTTCCCTCCCCCGACCGGTACACTGTAGAGTTCACTCATAAGACCAGTGGGAAACTGAATATTGGTCACCACATCCTGTCTTACTGCTGAAAACAGAATGTCCTTATTATCTATTGTAAAGGTTCTTGGGTATTCAGCCCCCGAATGAAAGCTTAGCCTTCGTGCTTCACCCCCCGATGAAGGCATCACAAAGACATCAAAATTGCCGTACCTGTCAGAAGCAAAAGCAATCTGTTCCCCATCGTGACTCCAGACAGGTAAGAATTCATGGGACTCACTGATGGTAAGTGGCCTGGCATCACCACCGGATGAGGGAACGGAGTAAATATCTCCCTTGTAATTAAATAGAATTGTTTCTCCGTCGGGCGATATGGCCGGGTATCTCAACCACAGAGGATTTTCCTGTCCCGAAACCAGGGTGGCCAGCAACATGCCTGTACATAAAAGAAGGAACTTGTTCATTTTATAGCTGTGTTATTGAATAAGAATTAGGTGAAAAGGATGATAACTGAACAATTTAAACTTTGAATCGTTTCTGTTTTTAATTGCATAAGTTACATTATTTATTTATTAAATTTATATAGACACTAACCCATCAAAACTAAAACATCATGTCTACACGTCGGCTAAATCTTTTCCTGGCATTTTCTTTCTTAGTAAGTTTTCAATTGTCAGCACAAATTGACTCAGTAAGGTTCACCACAGATGATTACGTACTGGGTGAAATCTCCAGCATGCAAAAAGGAGTGCTAACGATCGAGACTGATTACAGCGATAGTGATTTTACCATCGAATGGAAAAAAGTCACAGGTATCTTTACAGAAACTCAGTTTCTGGTGAACCTGTCAAACGGAGATAAGCATTTTGGAAGATTAGAATCCCAATCTGAAACCACAGTCAATATCATCACCGAAGAAGAAGGGACCATCCTGGTTAATCATAAAGATATAGTGTACCTGAATGCTTACGACGATAAGTTCCTGGACAGGCTCAGCGCTTCCATCAGCATCGGATTGGATGTGGCTAAAGCCCGTAACTTACGACAGTTTTCAACCCGGAGCTCCATCGGGTACAAAGCTGAAAAGTGGAACACAGGAGCCTCCTTATACAACCTTACTTCAAGCCAGGACGAGACAGAAGATATCAAACGAACCGAATCAGATATCAGTTTCAGCTACCTTCTGCCCTACAAACTGTATGGGATTGCCACCGTATCATACTTATCCAATACCGAGCAAAGCATTGCTTCCAGGATAAATGCTCAGCTCGGAGCGGGTCGATATATTGTTCAAAACAATGATTTTTACTGGGGTATTAAATTGGGTGCCAACCGAAATATTGAAAGGTATAGCAATGAAACGGAAGACAGGGAAAGCTGGGAAGGCTATTTAGGAACCGAGCTGAATATTTTCGATCTGGGTGATCTGGACCTGCTCCTGTCGCTTATGGCCTATCCTGGTATCACAGAGAGCGGCCGCTGGCGTACCGATACCAAATTTGATGTGAAATATGAGTTTCCCATGGACTTTTTCATAAAATTTGGCTTCTCCCTGAACTATGACAACCTGCCGGCTGAAGGAGCCAGTGAAACGGACTATATATTTAACATTGGAGTGGGCTGGGATTGGTAGACTAAACTTCAAATCGAGTTTCGCAAACTTACAGTTTTGGTTAAAAACGAGAATAAAATACACATTTGTGTATTATTGTACTTGTATGTATATTTATATCATACATTCATATGTATTATAGTTGAACTGGAATGAGTATAACAGCCTCGGGAACAGGCCTGATTGGCAGAAAGGAAGAACTGAAACAAGTTCTGGAATGCCTGAGAAAAGGACAGAATGTGGCCATCATTGCGCCCCGCCGCTTTGGGAAGTCCTCCCTGATCACTCAGGCTCTGAAGCAATTAAAAACAGAGAATCATCCTACAGCCTGCATTGATCTGTTTACAACTCCAAGTGCTGATTTGCTTGCCACGGTCCTAACAAAAGAAGTGCTTAAGAACCTGAAACTGGATAAGGCCTTTATACAGTTCCGGACAGGGGATTCTTCCCTGGCAAATCACCCGGAACTTCTAAGCATACTTTTGGATTTCCCATCTATTGCAGGTTTTTCCGATCCTTCGAGGGAGGAATGGGATTTGCTTTCAGAAAGCCTGGATTTCCCGGAAGCATTCGCAAACAAGTACCAGAAACGGTTTATCTGTGCTTACGAGGCAATGGGAAATACGAAGCATATGGACCAGGGAGCAAAGATCGCAGCGCTTCTTAAAGCCAAGCTTGGGACACATTCCCAGACTTCCTATATTTTCTCCGGCAGTCACCTGTCGGCCATACAGCATATTACAGGTACGGGAAGATCTGCTATTCTCAAAAAAGAGAATATCATCCAACTGGGTTATATTAACAATCAGGTGCTCATTGATTCACTGAATAAGAAGTTCTCCAAATTAAAACTTAAACTGCCGCGTAACTATGTGTCTGATCTGGTAAAGTTTACCAAAGGCCATCCCCACTATACACAGCAAACCATACGCCAGATCATTCTTAGCTATGTCCTGGAAGGCAAGGTCCCCAAACAGAAAGAGTTACCCAATCACCTGCTCAGGCTTGAAAAAGATTACCTGGAAAAACTCTGGGAAGGTATTGCCCGCAACAAGGAGTATGTTCAGATATTGCTGGCCCTGCCATCAGGGAATACAAACATCTATCCCCGGCTTAAATCCAAAGGGGTCAATGTAGCCCGTGCCCAAAAAAATCTTGAAGAAATGGGAGTGCTATTAAAGAATAAGCAAAGCGGTTACAGCATTGCAGATCCCCTGCTTGAACTTTGGATCCGCACGAAATTTTAATTTTTTTCAGAAGAATACCTATTTCTCAGCCTCAAATGCTTCCCTGCTGGTCAGGATAATAGCATCCAAACCTGCCTTTGCAAGCCCCTTATTGATGCTTTTTAATGATTTACCGCTCAGTTCATTTGCCTCTTCTTCCATGGCCCTGACCCTGGTCTCCAGCAAATCCATCCGCTCGTACTGTACCTGTGTGGGCCTGCCCTTATATAAGGAAATAATGCCGTAAAGAAATCCCACTTCTTCCCTGAGCCGGGCGTCCCCCCTGAGATCTCCATACCGGGTAACCAGCAACCGGTCCCGCAGTTCCTCTGAAGAACTTAATAATTCATCTGCTTTTTTCTTCAGCGAGGAAGAAATGCCGGCCTCCTTGCTCAATCCTTCCAGTCCAGAGCGCATGTCATTGATCCTTCGATCCACATAGGCCAGGTCCTCCATCAGGTCAAAGCCTTTCTTCTGAAGTTCCAGCCTGGCCTTTCTGTCCTCCGGGCTATAGGGCTCATCGGGATTGTCATAGATCTGAATTAGCTTCTCGAATACCTTTTCCCCTTTGGTCACCCGCACCTTATAATCTCCAGCCGGATACCACATGCCCCCACCCATATAGGAAATCTGCATATGGAATGGCACTGCTTCCGACTTCGGTGCCCTGGGAGGTTTCTGAAACGGGGACCAGTATACCTGGTTGATCCCGGTCCGGGTAACCAGCGGGATTTCGCTTAGAAGGCTGTCCTCCATATCGAATATCTCCATGCTCATCTTCCCCATTAAGTGTTTTTTCTTCATAAAGAAAGTAATGGGAATGGCCGAGCGGGGATTCCTTCCGTTGAATTCATCATCCAGTCCGGGCCAGCCAGGTCCGGCTACCACCTGGGGAACAGGAGCCCGCTGATCCAGAAATACAAACTCGGAGGACAGTACCTCCTGGTTCAATTGACGCAGTGGAGAGATATCATCAATGATGTATACCCCGCGTCCGTGGGTCCCCAGTACCAGGTCATGTTCCCTGGGATGGATGACCATATCGACGACTGATACCTGCGGTAGTTCATTTTTGAACAGGGCCCATTGCTCACCTCCATCCAATGAAATATACAGGCCAAACTCGGTGCCCAAAAAAAGCAGGTCAGGACTTAGCGGGTCCTCCAGGATCTTATGGCAGTAGGATCCGATCTGCTCAGTGGCTATGGAACTCCAGCTGGCGCCATAATCGGTGGTCTTAAAGACATACGGCTTAATGTCGTCGCTTCGATGCCCATCGAAAGTAGCATATGCCGTGCCTTTATCAAAACGACTGGGATACACGCTGGAACACCAGGTATTTGGAGGAAGACCGGGAATATTAACTACCGTATTTGTCCAGCTTTCCCCTCCGTCCCTGGTGATCTGAAGGTTCCCGTCGTCAGTACCCACCCAGATTAGTTTTTCATCCAGTGCTGATTCGGCAATGCAAAAAATGGTGGTATGATTCTCCGCCGTAGAATTATCCACCGTTAATCCACCCGACTCATTCTGTTGTTGCTTTTCCGCTTCGTTGGTGGTCAGGTCCGGAGAAATCCTTTCCCAGGAGCTCCCCTGGTCGTTGGATTTGAAAAGGTATTGTGCACCCACATAAACCGTATTGGAATTAGGGCTCATGCTAATGGCCGCATCCCAGTTGAAACGGAGCTTCCCGGACCCGGCTGTTTCCATAGGAGCAATCAGCCGCATGCTCTGGTAGCGTTTGTCGGTCTGCCCAAACAGACCTCCCTGCATCTGCCAGTACACCACATTGTGATCCTCCTTATCCGTATGTACGGAAAATCCATCCCCGATTCCGAATTTCTGCCAGTCGTGGTTCCGTATGCCCCCGTAGGAACGGGATGGAGCCGACCAGGATCCGTTGTCCTGCAGGCCCCCGTACACGTTATAGGGTTTTTCCATATCCACGCTTACCTTGTAAAACTGGGCCACAGGCAGGTTCCGGAAATGCCTCCAGGAACTTCCATTATCGTTGCTCACATAGACCCCTCCATCTGTGCCGGCATACATATAACTAGGATCCTTCTCAGAAATCCACAAAGCATGAAGGTCGGCGTGTATTGCTCCTCCTGCAAAAGAGGTATTCCTAAACTTTCTGCCGCCATCTTCCGAAACATTGAGGTAGAATCCGGGCTTATACACCCGGCTTGTATCCACCGGATCGGGGTAAATCAGGTTAAAATAAAAAGGCCTTTCAGCCACAATCTCGGTCTGGTTCAACATTTCCCAGCTTTCTCCCCTGTCGGTGGACCTGTATAGAGCTGTTTGGTCCGCTTCAATGATGCTGAATACATAATCGGGATGGGCAGGCGATACGCGAACAGAGATCCTGCCTTTTTCACCTTCCGGCAGGTCAGCGGTCAGTTCCTTCCAGCTTTCTCCTCCATCGGTGGACTTAAAAAGTCCCGAACCACTCCCCCCGGAATAAAAATCCCAGGGCCTTCTGCGAAAGGTCCACATCCCTGCATAAAGGATCTCGGGATGATCCGGATCCATATCAAAATCGGAGCACCCGGTGTGTTCATCCACATACAGGATCTTTTTCCATGATTTACCTCCGTCCTCGGTCTTAAACAGGCCCCGGTCCTCATTTGGTCCCCAGAGATGTCCCAGGGCTGCCACGTATACAATATCAGGATTTTGCGGATGAATCAGTATTCTTGCAATCCGTTCGGTATGCTCCAGGCCCATGGCCTTCCACCTGTTTCCTCCATCGGTGGTTTTATAAATCCCCGTTCCAATGGAAACCGAATTCCTGGTCCAGGGCTCTCCGGTACCTGCCCAAACCGTATCAGGCCTGTTCTGGTCGATGCAAATTGCACCAATGGAAAGGGTATGCTTATCAAATACAGGTTTAACAATGACTCCCCCGTTGGTGCTTTTCCATACTCCGCCACTGGCCGTTCCAATATACATATGAAGAGGATTGCTCTGCAAAGCATCAAGGGATGTTATCCTGCCACTCATCAGGGCCGGGCCCAGGTGCCTTGCCTGCAGCTGTCCGAATGTACTGGACTTCACCCTGACCTTAGTCTGTGTATGTCCGGTGTACCAGGAAAAAATGAGAAAACAGAGAAGAAATGAAAAGAATCTCAGGATTTTCATCACTGCAAACTGACAGCTGGTTTGACAAATATGGCATCATCCACCTCCACATCATATTTGATTTCACTTAGCTGAATGGTAAGCCCGGTCTGACCATTGTATCTTTGCTCAGTAGTAAAGGCTCCAAGATAACCATCCACCTCCTGGTAATTGCTCATAAGTGCTTCCACCTCAATTTCCGAGCCATTCATTATCACTTTTGACTTTACCTTGAGTATCACATAATTTTCCGAATCGATGTAATAATAATCGATGTTCCCGTTCTGCTTGGTCAGTTTCAGAACAAATGCTTCCGATCCGTCTACCTCTTCACTTCCTTCCAGTTCCAGTTGGTGACCCTTCTCCTCATAGTTCCACAGCAGTCCTTCCATGTCGGATGTTTCAATCATACCGTCGGCTTCGGGCCCTGTCATATCGATTGGATCGGCAGATCCGGACATTGGATTAATGGCCCAGGCGTTTGTGCCATCGTAGGCCTGGATAATGGTATTGCCCATTACTTGTACTTCCACGCGAATCTTATCAGGCTTTTTACTGATGGTTCTGAATTCACCCTCAGCCCCCATCATTACCACCTTTCCGGAAGCTTCCATGGTTTTCACTTCCAGGATCTTCTCCTGCCCGATGGTCTCAAAATAAGTATCCAGGATCTCATCCAGATCCTGCGCAGCAACAAATGCGAGGGTACTAAATGTCAGAAGCAAGGAAAAGAATATTCTTTTTTTCATCATCATATGTTTTGAGTTAAGTTAAGACATCATTGCCTTATTAAATGTAAGGCATTTTTTTGATATAGAGAGAGGCTATTTGAGCCCGACAAGTTCCAGATAGGGAGGATAATTTCTTAAAACAGCCAGGTCCCAGTCCTGAACAAAAGTCCCGTGCTCGCTGATCCGGCCTTCTTCCATGGAAAGCTTCAAGACCTGTACAGCCAGCTCCTCTTCGCCCAGGATGGCATGGATCCTTGCCTGGTAATAGGGAACCTCTCCCTGGAACATGCGGTTCATAGCCAGTGGATCATGGGGATGGAGGGCTTCAAGTTCCTCCAACTGCTCCTTTGCCTGCTTCACCTTTCCCTGCCTGGCATAAACCGCTCCCAGCAGTCCTTCCACCCACACCCTCATATACCACTGATATGAGTTATATCCGCTCCTGCCAAGATAAGAATCCCAATCTATTTGTTTGAGATCACGAAAGATCCGCTCAGCCTGTTCATATTCCTGTAATACATATAAGGCGAAAGCCCTGGAACGATAATTATGTAAATACCCCGAAGCTGAAATAACATATGATCCACTCGCCTCCGGATCTGTAAATGCATCCAGGTTTTGTCTCAGGGCCTCAGCGAATATATTGACAGGAGCATCTGGAAATAAGTCATTATAAACATAAGCAAATCCCAAATGATCCGTTTCAATCCCGGCCTGAGTGAACAGTTTTAGGATCTCTTCCTCTGCACCAGGATCACCCTGACTAAGCAGGGCTCTTACCAACTGGGTACGACCCGCATAACCCATTCTATGCAGATCTTCAGCTTCAAACTTCTCCATAAGATCAGTCACATCCTTTTCCCGCCCCATCCGGTTGAGGGCATCAAAATAATTTCGGTACATATTCCCGTTTAAGCGCTCCCTGAATACCTCAAATTGATCAAAGAGGGTTTTATATCTCTCAACTGCCTTATCCGGTCTGTTCACCCCCAGCCAAAAGTGAGCAGATTCGTGAATGGAGGTTATATCCCTGGGATCGAGCCGAAGGTTTTCATCCAGCGCACTGGCTGCAGCTTCATACATTTTCTTTTTGACATTTTCTACAAAAGTGAAATAGTTCTTTTCGAACTCTGTACACTCTTTCCAGTGCTCCCGGATATACCTTCCCGCCTCATCATGCACCGAATCTTGTTCCCATAACATACTGGAGTGATAAATATACACCCGGGCCAGCATAAAGGAACTATCGACAGAGATTGCATTCAGGTGACAATAGAAATCCGATGGGTCTCCTTCGCAATCCATTAAAACCTGGTAAGCTTCATATTTTGGAGGACTGATATGGGCCAGGTCATCTGCTTCTTTAACAGCCCAGTATCCTTTCATCTTTTCACGGATCTCTCCAATCAGGAGTTCCTTTTCATCCATGTGTCCCGAAAGGATCGGAAAATCATAAATCACATCACCTGTTTCAGTAGATTCCAAACGTGAAGAGACCTGAATCTGGTCTCCGCTGGTGTAATAGGAACCTGTAACCACATATTTAGCCCCGGTAAGTTCAAACAGGCTGATCTTCTTATCGGGATTTCCGGGCAGGATGCCCACATTGTCCCTGTTTTTTCGCATCATCTCCGGGGAACTGGTCTGCACCTTCAGTTCTCTCAGACCCGAAGTGATCCATTCCGAAGCCATCAGGCCAAATGCGTCCAGGTTCTCATCACCTGTAAAATTATTAAATGCTGCCACACCTACTTTTTCGATTCGTACCTCATCAAGAAGTGCACCGGGATTTGATTTTCTGATAAAGCCAAAGTAAACAAACTGAACTACCAGCAGAACAGCTAGCACCACAATGGTCAGTGTGCTTGTGAAAGGTTTCCGTTTTGAAGAAGGCAGGGGATTTTCTTCCTCTTCCACCGAGGGGGTTTTGATAATGCCTTCCTGGCCCATTTCAAAGATCCAGGACAGAATCAGTGCTATGGGAAATCCGATCAACAGAAAAATAATAATGGCTGTGACCAGCCAGTCAGGCAAGCCCAGGTAAGGAAAAACAGTATCAGCAACCTCCACAATGATCCAGCTGGTGATGGCATATACAGTAGCCACCCTGTATACTTTCCTTCTATTAAGCTCTTTAAAGAATTGTTTTAACCTGCCGGACATATACCTCTACCTAAGCTAGTAATGGTATATTAACAAACTATGCTTGAATTAGTTCGGGAAGTCAACGGTGGTGGATCAGCTTGGCCTGTCCTTTTACAATTCCAGCTTCCTTCCAGAAAACCATAAACAGGCCCTGGGGCAAATTGATCAAATCCAGTTTTTGTACAACAGTACCCTGCTGAACCGGGATTCTCATCACCTCCTGGCCCGAGATGTCCACCAGAATGAGCTGGCCGGGATGACCGGTTCTGTCTCCAAACTTAATGCTGGTAAAACTCTCGGCAGGATTGGGATACAGAACCAAAGATTCGTACACGTGCTTTTTCCCTGGTGCATGCACTCCCAGGGTATTTGGCATGTCAGTGGCCTGTAGAATGGATCCACTTTCCCTGTCCTGTACGAAAGCCACCACACTCAGGTCCTTAATATCTTCAATGTATTCCACATAATCCCAGCTGAACTCCAGCGCAGAAACTTTCCCAGATCTCCAGTTGTTCCCAATTAATTTTCCTGCGGGAGAGGGAAGCATATCCAGCACCACATTCCTGAAGGTTGAATCCTGTCTCAGCCAGTGATAGCTTGTGACCTCTTTTTCAATCACCACCAAATAAAGCTGAAGGTAGGAATCAAATCTATCATCCACACAAACAACAGTTGCTGTACCCTCCAGGTGGTTGTCCATATATTCCACCGAAAGAAAGACTTCAAAAAGAGGGGCTTCCAGCGAAGATCCAATCAGTACGTCTTCACTGATCTCCCCCGACGGTGGAGTAAAATCGTAACGGTATTCCGGGCTTGTTCCGCCATTCAGTACGGCGTAGGGAACAACCGGCACCCCATAATTAAAGGCCCTGGTGGAGGGAGGTAAAGGATTATTTGCGTTCATGGGATCATATTCCGGAATATTCATATGGTAATGCAGATCATAAACAAGCTCACCATATTTGCTGGAAAGGCTGTTTACCATCGCATCGGCATCAGGCATGAATCCCCCTGAAGAATTAGTGAAATATTCCAGTACCGAACGCCTTTGATTGGCCTCTCCTATGAAGAAATTATCAAAAGCAAAACCCTGGTTATTTAAACCTCCGCTGATCTCCTGAGATCCTCCTGTTGCAACTGCGATCCTGAATTTAAGATAAGAATTCCCTGAAAGCCCGCTAAGTGAATACTTTGCATTGACCCATTCGCTGTCAGGCACAAAGGAAGTAAGCCCCCAACCGGTGCTGCTGCCTCCCGGCATGTATAAGATGGCCGAATCATTGTACCAGTTCAGTCCTCCCCCCATAGTTCCCAGGGTGGTCCAGGCTAATCTTTCCCAATCCATGTACTGTAGAACTGCCCCATCCATGCCAGGCGTAAAGCTCTTCATCAAATCCATCTGAATTACAGGTCTGGCCAGCGCAGAAAGATCGAAACAGGGAGTGTTGATCCAGGAATGCTCCAGGTAATCCTGCTGATCGGGAAGATCGGTATACCATGCCAGATCATTTTCAATCTGCTCAAACCCGGTGAAATCAGGCACTCCAAGGATCCAGCTGGAAGCCTGATTCTCCGATTTCACTTTCCAGCCTTCTGCCATGTCTTCAAAACTCTCCATGTAACCATCTTCGGAGACCACCTGAACAGGAATAAGTTCAATTCGCCTGGTTAGCTCCCCCTGACAACCCGCTTCATTTTGTACAATAAAGCTTATATCGTATTCAGCCATGGACGGAAAAGAATAATCCACGGACAATTCGCTAGGTTCCCGTTCAATTACATCGAGCACCTCCCCGCCAGTGGTACTGAAGATCCAGGACAGGGAGCTCAGTGCTGAATGCACGGAAAGCGGTGAGCCATGAAATGAAATGCCATGCATATCTGTACTGCAATCGTTGTCCCAGTTAAAATCCACTGCCGGCTTATCTGCCAGAACAGTATCCAGTGAAAGCTCCGACCTGCATCCGTCATAACTAAGCCCACTGAGAATAATGGTCCTGGCACCAGGCTCGGAATAGAAATGCTCCGGATCTTCCAGCTTGCTGAAGTTAGCAGCGCCACTGGCCGGATCTCCAAAATCCCAGCTCCATTCTGCTACAGATTCTTTAGAGCTGGTCAGATTGGTAAAGGAAACCATGCTTCCCCCAGCTTCAATGCATATCAAATCAGGAGCGAAGCTTACAAGGGGAACAAGGCCCACCTGGATCATCTGACTTATCCTGATCCGGCAACCATCGGACGAAGTATAGTCTAATACAATCTCATTCTGACCCACAGGAACATCCGGATGGGAAGGATCCAGATAAAAGCCATCGGCCTGGCTACCTGAAACTCCCGGTCCACTAAAAGAGTAAGTCGCATCGGGATCATCTATACTTACTTCCGGAACCAGCGGATAAGTCCGGTCGTTCTTACAAATTGTATCAGGAAGATTCAGGATCCCCTGAACACCCAATTCATAAATATTGATTTCTGTAGTAGCCTTTATTTCAATGTCTTCCACCCCATAGGTGTAGACAATTTCATAGGCTCCGGTGAGTCCGATCAGAGATAAAACCGCCTGGTTATCACCTGGATCATTGTCCGTTATGTGACCGGGTATGGCAGATGATGAACCCTGCCTGAAGAGCTCAAATGTCCCGGATAGCCCATCTTCATTGCTTCCTTTTATGGTATAGGTGCTGCCATTGTCACATACTGTGCTGATGATCTCATCGTCCAGATACAGATTTACACTGGACACTCCGGAGAGTACGTAGAGATTGATTTGGTCCCGGGTTATGCAGTCATTCTGATTTTCATAGGTACAGGTAATCCTGTGAGGAGATCCCTGTGAGGTGGCAACGGCCGGATAGAAAGTACTTCCAGATACTCCGGGTCCGGAGAAGCTGCCTCCTGAGGGAGAAGAGGTCAGTGGGAATCCGTCCTCGGTTTCCATAAATGCAGTACGGTCGATATTTATGGAGACCTGAGTAGATTCATAAACTTCTACAGTAATGGATCCATACGGCGAGCCCTTCCTTCCCTTACTATCTACCACCGATGCCATATAAAACCTGTTGCTTTTCAAGGGTTTCAGATAGAAAATCTCCTTGGATTCAATGCTTTCCAGCACCATAAATTCCCCATCCGTGTCATTGATCACCACTGTGAACGGAGCGGTCCCTCCCCAGAACCTGATCCTGGCAGCCACCGAGTCTCCCTGGCATATCTCGGTTTCACCCACTGCACTTAAGGATGCAAAGAAAGATTGTCCTGACAGCTTCCCCTGCAAGAGGAAAAACAGGAGAAGGAAAATCAAATTAAGTATATTCTTTTTGGACTCCGTCATGACATAGCTGTCTCCGGCCGTTTTCACAAGCTTCGGTAAGTTTAATACGTAATTGACACAAAAAGGGTTGCATTCATTCACATATTGTATCCAAAGCTGAAGCTTTGGCCGGAATGGTAAATATTAGAAAGCAGGTAAAGAAGATATTACAGGGATACCAACATATCCTCATTGTCGGGATCAGTAAGAATCCGTTCCAGGGCAATCAGGCGTGAATTTGTATGATACCTGGGATCCTTTACATCCCAGGCTTCGATTAGCATCGCATCAGCGCAAGTGGTTCGAAGCAACAGGACCTGTCCGCTGATTTCAATTTTAGTCGTCAGGGTATACTTACCCCCACTTAAGGGAGATTTATCAACCCAGTGCAGGTGCACAGACTTGGTAAGCAGGCTGTCTGGAATTGCCTCTTCCAGTTCCCGGGATGTAATTCCTGATTGCAGTGATGAAGTACGCGCCACAGCTAGTCTTTTGTTTGGGATCAACAGCCTAAAATAAGATAAATCCCTCATATGAAGTAGGAGCAGAGTATCTTTTTAGATATATTTATCCGAAACAAGATTTCGCCAGGACAATTACTGAGCTCTATGAAGAAACACATCCTGATTTCTTTTCTGCTGGTCATCTCACTATCCACCTGCATTGATTCTTACGATCTGGAACTGGATGCCTACGATTCTCTTCTGGTGGTTGACGGAGAGTTTACCGCAGAGAAAATCAATGATGGGAATTATTTCCCGGCTGTGTATGATAAACCGCATGACTTTTAGCCCCCGATCTTCATTATTTTTGACTCTCCCCTCAGTTCTTAATAAACTTCGGGGTAAAACCGAACATCAGGTAAGCCCAATTCTGTATTTCATCCAGCGATCCGCCTTTAATATCCAGCATTCCATCCCCTGCAAACATTTGTGAATAACCCACTTGAATTTTGATTTGGTCTGCCAGAGGATAAACCACAAACAGATCGGCCTCCGTTCCCAGGTAATTGCCTCCGGCCAGAGAAGCATCACTTAAAAAAGCGTGGATATGTGCATTCAGGGAAATCGATTTGATCTTATGGGTGAAACTCGCCGTAATATCCTGTAATCCAACTGAATTTGCATGATTCCCCACAAAGAAATAATCCATATGGCCATTGAACTTATGGTTGGTTCCATACAGGGGAGTGAAAGAATGGTTGACCGTGGTTTCTGAGGGATCCGTTCCCGACAGGATCTCGAAGCTTAAACCCATCTTTGTATTTGATGAGATTGCATAAGTTGATTCAAGCAGGATCTCATAGGCACTGAGCTTCAATCCGGAGGGATCAGTCCCGCCCTGATAATAGATATTTCCACCCAGGGTCAGCTTCTCCAGCTTATATTTTGCATAAGTACCTATGGTCTGACTGTAACGTATGCCCTGTTCGGTAATCACAGCTCCGACACCGGATACGGTATAAGGTACTCCATTGTTTAAAGCCAGGAAACTGATGGACAGTTTCTCAAAGGCCTTGTTGAACCACAGGAACTGCATGGACTTATAGGCATCGGGGCCTGTATATATATTGTTGGTCCTGTTTCCAGACTGGTGGTATGCCAGCCCAAAATGGATCTTGAAGGCCCCCTGATACTTGGCCAGCATTAAATCATGGCTTCTTGCCTGCTGTGCCCATCCCACATTACCAAAGATCCGGTGGTTATCATAGGCCAGTTCCTGGCGTCCAAGCTGCAAGCTGAATCCTTCAGCGATTTTAGCTTCTGCCCATGCCTCATGAATGGAAGTAGCAAAATCCTCATTCCCAACCAACTGTTTTTGATTTCCCCAGGTACGCACATCCTGGAGGACCAGTTTGGTCGTGATTCTCTCCCCGGAATAGAACAGGTTCAACCTTGTGCGCTGACTGGTGAAAAAAGAGGGATCCTGATCCGTATCGGCCAGGGTGCCATACCCATGGCTGTATTCAGCCCTGGGACGAAATTCTCCACTAAGGGTAAACTGAGCCATGACCGCTCCTGCCATACTCAAACAGAAGGTCATCAATAGGATTTGCTTTTTCATAGGTGTCAGATGTTCAAGGTTCTAACTTATATCCTTCTTCCCGCTGCTGAGCCTGTTCAAGCCATAGCGGAACCACTTCCTCCAGAAACTGATTCTTCTCCTGTATGAGTTTATCCACAGGTAACCCAATGAATTCATGCGCCTTTGCTTTCGTTGAAATATCCGGATAGGGCAATTCCTCATTGAATCCAAGTCCGGCGAACAGCCGGGCCAGCTTCAGCCGTCCCTCCTGGGCAATGGTAATACCCGACGAGATCACCCTTCCGATCTCAACAGGTGAATGAAAAGAACCGCCATGGCTGCTCGCTGCATAATCCCATCGCCACTGTGCATGCCTGATATCCATCAATATATCTTTCATCTGCTCCTCGGTGGCCCCCAGTTCCCAGGCATGCCTGGCTTCCACATGGGCCCTGACTACAAGTTCCTCTAACTTGTCACGGTTTTCTATGATCCGGTCCTGCCGTGTATACACATCTTTAATGAGCTGTCCGCTTTCTTCGCGATGACAAACCTGGCATGAATTCGCCACATTATTCAGGGGACTTTGAACATGGTGATCGGTGAATTTTTGTCCCCCTTCACTCATATAAGGCATATGGCAATCGGCACAGGAAACTCCCCTTTCGGCATGCACACCGGTCAGGTAAACCTCGTACCCGGTATGTTGTGCCTTCAGCATAGGGGCCTTACTTACTGCATGGGTCCAGTCCTTGAATCCCAGTTCATCGTAATAGGCTTCCATGGCCTCAACCGACATGCCTTTATCCCATGGAAAGGTCAGGTAAGGGACCCCCTCCACCTTCTTCTTGCTGAAATAGTATTCCACATGACACTGGGCACAAACCAGAGAACGCATCTCCTGATGAGAGACTTCATTAATGTCTTTGCCCATGCGCTCAAATGCCTCCACAAGAGCAGGACGGGTTATTTTCAGATTCATGGTCCCGGCATCATGACAATCGCCACAGCCGATGGAATTGACTATCTCATTGCCCTTTGTTTCCCATGATCCCTTGTAGAATTCTGCAATCCCCACCTCATTCATGAGCCGTGGGACATCGGGACTTTTGCAGGTCCAGCATGTGTTGGGCATGGGGCTTTTGGCTCCATTGACCGGCGCCCCTGTTCGCAATGTGTTTCTCACATCCTCCACTGCGTAGGCATGCCCCCTGCCCTGTTTATAGTCTTTGCCAAATCCGTACCCGGCCCATAGCACCACAAGTCTCGGATCCTCCTCCTGCATGTCGATCATGACGCTTCCGTTGTATTTGCTTCTGAAAGAACCCTCCCTGGTCTTCATATAAGACTGATATTGCCGAGGGAAATTCTCTCCCCACACCTCATTTCTGGGTTCAAATTGTCCATACTCAACCTGAGGCTTGTAAGCAAACAGAGCTTCTGTCTTATGCTGCATAACGGAGGAGGCAAGCAATCCCAGTAGAAATACAACAACGATGGTGCCCATAAACAAAACCCAACCCAGCCAGGGTTTTTTGGGAATAACTTCTCTAATTGTTTTCATGAGTAATTATCTGTTTATTATTTTGGTCTAAAGTAACTTGGAAGTGTTAGTATTTGTTGGTTCTGTCTGCTTGTAAAAAAAGCATGGGATTGGGCACACTTGAGAGACTGTTCACGCGTCCGTGAGGTACTTCCCTGTGACATTCCCAGCATGACCTTCCCGTTCTGTCATGAATATGATCTGCGTTCCGGGCTGCGATATCTAAATCAATCAGCAATTTCGAATGACAGCGCACACAATTATCATGTACAACCTCTCTTCCGGCTTCATGGATCATGATCACCTGAGCTTCCTTGCCCAGTGTAAACAGGGTGGCATGCCTCAATCCGTCTTTTGCTTTAAAAAAATACTTTGTGAGCACATTGTTATGAGGCACATGACAATCGTTACAACTGGTCCACTCACGATGAGAACTATGGGCATAGGTGGCATATTGCGGTGCCATGATATGGCAATTAATGCAGGTTTTAGGATCATCGGACAAATAGGAGCTTGCCCTTGAAATATGGATCAGGAAGAGTGCTAATCCTATAAATACCGCCAGGAAAAAATTGATTGTCAGCCTCCAGTTATCTGCAGGCTTCAGGAAATCAAAGAGTTTTCTAACCATAATGTTGAGGTATTTGGTTCTTTGAAGTAAATGATATGATCCTGTATCATTTTATTGTTAAAGTAATAACAATCCTGTGGTTTATGCAAATTTTCGTATTAAATAATCACATACATCGATTTCGGATCTGATGTGATTACACCATCATTGCTCTTCTATCTTCTCAAAGATAAGCCTGTTCAGCGAGAAGCTGTTCTTCTCACCAATGGTTTCAAACCTGAGGGTGAGAGTGTTCTTTTCATCGTCAAGCTCCAGGTCACATACGCGGCGGGCCTGCATTCTGGCTTTGTGTTCGGCATGCGTATCGATGAGTTTACTTACCCTGTGCTGACGTTGCCAGAAAGAGACCCGGCATCCCTCGGGAAGCTCGTTATAATCCATCAGCAGTCTGTATTTTCCCTCAGGTATTTCATCCAGGGAAACCCGGATCCTTGAATCGTCCACAACCTGGAAGATATAGGTATAGCCACCCGAGGGAGAACACCATTCGGTTTGCATCCCTACCCGGATCCAAAGGTTCAGGTCCATCACCTGCGGATAGAGCATGAAGGTTTCAGGAACAAGTACCCTGCTCAGGCTGTTATCCGGTGCCCCGGCATCTGTTTTGGGGGTATCGGCATAATAGAATCCCAGGGTGGTATTAGCAACTTTTTCCCGGTTCCCCTCCGGTCCGTGCTCCATGGTATAATCCAGGCTGCTGTTGAAGCTGATCCTGTCATTCAGGTGCCAGCGGTAGGCAGCCGTCCTTCCCCAGGTAAGCGAATATCCCAGTGAACCATGCAGGGGAAGGCTCATGGCCCGGTCCCAGGTATCCAGAAAAGCATACCATCCCCCGTTAAAATAGTCCTCCGAACCGGTCCCGTGTATGGTATTCTCTCCATCCACCATGGCCATATCATCCCCTTCAAAAAAGAGGGTCATCCCGGGCTCCAGGTTCTGTGTCTGCATAAGAGTACCCACATAGTGGCCCCTTCCCTTCACGCCGGCCATGGGAAACGGAACCCCCTCTTCCGACTTTAGCAGCCTGTTCCATTGCACATAGAGTTTGCCCTCGTTTATCCTTTTACGTTTCTCATTTGAATACCAGACCCTGACCGGAACTTGAAGTGTCTTCTTCCTATCCCTTGAAACCAGTGCAATACGGGCACTTTGGTCGAAAGGCATGGGTAGGTAGAAATAGTTGGTGTTGTTCCTGGTCCCTGCCACGTAACTGTGCATGGAAGCCTTTCCGAATGCATAACCAAAAAAATCGGCAAGCGGAACATGAATCGCAGGAAAAGGTTCTCCGTCCCACTCCATGACAATATCGATGTTGTTCTGCTCTCCTTCAAACAGACCGGCTTTCCCGATCTCGATCCCCAAAACACGTCCCCCTTTGCCCATCTTAAAAATATCCACAGTTTCGCCCGGCTTTAATAAAACCTCCGTTTCATGCACTTCACTGTCATCCAGATGCAGGGTTCCTTCCCCTTTCCAGGCTGCCGCTGCCTGGTTCAGTTCCTCTTTTTCGCCGGAATCCAGGTCCATGGAGAAATCCTTTACCTGATACCTGTCACCCAGTTCCCTGTACTGAATCTGGATAAACCGCATGATTTTTCCCCGCGATTCAATCCTGCAACCCTGGCTGAAAGGGATGGGCACATAGGAATAAAAACCTCCCACCTCGTTTCCGCAAAGGGGTTGTATGAAAGGGTATACCGCACCTGAAAACAAATCGGAGAAGCGAATGGAGAAACGGGGTGCGGCCTCCTCCCCCATGTAAAAATCGAGGGTGTCATCTGTGGGAGTTGGGGTCCAGATCCGGTCGATAATCCCTTTGCCCTTACATTCGAAGATGACCAGTGAAGAATCTGCATTCCGACGGAGGTAGGAATAGCTACCCTCGAAACCATCGTTGTTCCCCCCCGTCCTGTCGTAGGACGAAACCTGCAGGTTGCGGGACTCCTGCCGGTAGGATGGCAAATGGCCCAGGTTATACAGGGATTGCAACTCTGTGACAAATGAACATTGCCATTCCTTCCCGGCATTCTCTTCAAGAGCATATCCCTGTGGATAATTGGGACTGTAGAGCATGGTCTCTTCCCTGACCACCAGTTCCCCCTGTTTTACAAATCCGTCACCCCGCTCTTCCAGGTGGTCGATCATCCTGCCCCTCCATGCTTTGAGAGTCTTCCGGTATTTCCTGTTCTGAGACAAATCATGCTCCTCTCCCGGATCCTTCTCCAGATTGAAGAGCTGCTCTGTGCCGGTGCGGAAGAACCAGATATATTTCCAGCTGCCATCGGTCAAAGCGCTCCAGTAGTTCTCTTCACTGTAGCAGGTGGCATGCTCCAGGTCGATATAAGGGCGCCATCCGGCGGCGGGATCCCTGATCAGATCAAGAAGGGACATGCCATCCATTTCCTCCGGAATGGAAACCCCGGCTGCATCCAGAAAAGTGGGAAGGAAATCCCTCAGTTCCACAGGCTGCTCCAGCTTCTCTCCCCGATCCAGTTTCCCCTCCATCCCATCGGGCCATTTAAGCAGGAATGGGATGTTAGCCGATCCCTCATAGGGGTAAGTTTTGCGCCAGTGATGATGGTCTCCCAGCATATCGCCGTGATCGGAGGTAAAACAGATGACCGCGCTTTCATACATCTCCTTGTCCTTTAAGGCCTCTATGATCTCTCCCACCATGTCATCGATAAAAGTGATGTTGGCGTAATAGTGCCTCCGGCTTTCCACCGCATGCTCCTCTCCGAAATTGGAGAAATAAGCATTCTTCCCTCCCTGTATAGAATCCAGATGGTGGCACCAGTCGCCCGTATAAGGTCCGGGTATCTCTGCATCCTGGTACATCTCCAGGTAGCGCTGTGGCGGATCATAGGGACTGTGGGGCCTTGCAAAGGAGACCTTCAGGAAGAGCGGTTGGGAGAGATCATAATTCCGGATCAGATCCACAGCGGTTCTCCCGGTCCAACTGGTAGGATGCAATTCCTCTTCCAAGCTGTATACGCCTGCTGCATGTTCGTTCCAGCCGATCCCCGTTTTATCGGGGTCCTCACCGGGAGCATGAAGCTTGAACCAGTCCCGGTAGTCGCTCACAAAACCTAGCTGTTCCACCCTCCCGCTTTCGTCCACCAGCGTGCCATGAAAACCGTGCAGTGTCTTCTGCGGGAACCAGTGCATCTTTCCAATTCCAAAAGTATAATAGCCTGCATCCCTGAGCATTTGAGGCATTTCATACCTGTAATGCGTTGCCACCCTGCCATATCCCAGCATCCCGTGATGCCAGGGAGACAAGCCGGTGAGCAAGCCGGCCCTGGCAGGAGTACAGCTGGGGACTGAAGAGTACCCATTCACAAAGGTGACCCCCTCTTCAGCGATCCCGTCCAGGTTCGGAGTGATCATGGCTTCATTGCCCATGCATCCCAGTGCATCGGCCCGCTGTTGGTCGGTCATGATCAGGATGATGTGAGGCTTGTTGCCCTGACACAGTGAAACCATCGGGCTTACAAGCATAAACAGGATGAGAATACTGTTTCTCATTAAGACAAAATTACCAATCCTTCTTATGATTATCACATACTCAGGGATCATGTTCTTTGATCTTTAAATTATATGCTATATCTTTATATCAATTTATTGTTATTTGAATAACAGTATTCGGGGCATGAATCATTTTCCATCTTCAGGTCAATAAATATACATGTTTCTTTTCCAAACTAAACTGATACGATAGCTATAATGGGAACTAAACCTAGTTCAAGCTCAAGCAGAAGAAAATTCCTTGAAAAAATTGGATTTGCCGGTATTGGCGCTTTATCTGCACCCCTGGTCGTTTCAGGCGGTACTCCTTCTGATGCAGGAAAAACCAACACCTTTGTGAAGGTTTTGACTCCGGAACACAAACTGGTAGAAATCGATACCGGTACTTTGAAACCTGTCCCCGGATCGGCCGACAGCCAGTATCCTCAGAATTCAGGGCGGGAAGGCCTGAAAGGAAGAAAGTTTGTAATGGTCATTGACCTTGCGCGGTGTAAAAATGAGCGCGCCTGCATGAAAGCCTGCCAGAAGGCTCATCAGCTCAAACCCGAGCAGCATCATATTAATGTGCTGGAGATGCACGATGAAGAGAGCGGGCTCCTTTACCACATGCCGAAAACTTGCCAGCATTGTGATAATCCTCCCTGTGTAACCGTATGCCCGGTAGGTGCCACATTTAAAAGAGAGGATGGCATCGTACTGATCGATAATGAACGCTGCATAGGTTGCAGGTTCTGTATGGCTGCCTGCCCCTATTCTGCAAGAACCTTTAACTGGACCGATCCAAAGGATGCTGAAGAATACAGTGATGTCCCATATAACATGGAGTTGAATGTTCCGCAGAAAAAGGGAACTGTAACTAAATGCGCCTTCAGTGCAGATCAGCTTAGGGAAGGAAATTTACCCTATTGTGTTTCTTCCTGTCCAAACGGAGTATACTATTTTGGTGATGCCAATGAAGACCTGGTAACCAACGGAAGTACGAGAGAAACAGTCCGCCTTAGCAAACTGCTCAAGGATAATGCGGCCTTTACCCTGATGCCTGAACTGGGCACAAAACCCAGTGTTTTCTATCTGCCTCCAAGGCAATCGAACTCATAAATCCCAAGCGAAAACCACATCTGAAATATGGAATCACTAAAGAAAAAGGACAATGCTCTGATCGAGTCCGAGTTATTGTCGCATGTGAACTGGAGCAGGAAGTCGGTCATCTGGCTGGGAACACTTCTTTTGCTCCTCGCTGTCTGCATCTATTTCTATCTCCAGCAGCTCAAACACGGTCTGGGTGTAACCGGGATGCGCGATTATATTTCCTGGGGAATCTATATTTCCAATTTCGTGTTTTTCGTTGCAGCCAGCCTTATCGGTATGCTGATAAGCTCTGTAATGGGACTGATCGGGATTCAGTGGATCAAACCCATTGCCCGGATTGCAGAAATTGTCGCTGTTGCTTTTGCCATGGTGGCCGGACTGATCATCATTACCGATATGGGTAGGCCGGACAGGCTGCATCATCTGTTTGTATTTGGCAGGATTCAATCACCCATTGTATGGGATGTAACGGTAGTTATAACCTATGTGGCATTGAGCCTGCTATTGCTCTATCTTCCGTTAATTCCCGATATAATTCTTTGTAAGGACAAATGCGGCCAGGTCCCTCCGTTTCAGCGAAAATTATATAAATTCCTGTCGCTTGGCTGGACCCATACACCAGGGCAATATAAACTGATGAATCGCTATATGAAAATATTAATGGTGCTGATCATTCCCGTTGCACTGGCGATCCATACGGTTACTTCCTGGCTGTTTGCAATGACACTCAGGGCAGGATGGGATAGCGCGATCTTTGGTCCCTACTTTGTTTCGGGAGCTTTTGTGGCAGGATGTGCAGCAGTAATTATTGCCATGTATTTCTACCGGAATAATTTCGGGCTAAAGAATTATATTACAGAGCTTCATTTCGACAAAATGGGGAAACTCCTGGTGATGGTAGCCCTGGTCTATGTCTATTTCAATATCAACGAAATCATCGTCCCTGCATATAAACTGAAAGGAGGGGAAGCTGAGCATATTAAAAGCATGCTGGCAGGACACGATTCATTGATGTTCTATACTGTGCAACTTGGTGGGCTCATTATCCCGTTTTTACTTCTGATCCTAAAACCCATGCGCCGGCCGCTGCCGTTAACCATCATCTCGGTGGTCATTCTGACTGCCGCATGGTTTAAGCGTTACATCATTGTTGTGCCTGTTCAGCAACATCCTTACTTTCCTATTCAGAATGTACCTGAAGATTTTATGCACTATACTCCAACCCTGGCGGAGATAGCAATTACTGCAGGTCCGTTTATTCTGCTTCTTATCATCATTACTGTATTATCGAAACTCTTTCCGGTTGTACCGATCTGGGAAATAAAAGAAGAGCTTGAGCATGAAGACAAATAACAAAACCATTTTGACCATGCTGCTACTTGTCTGTTGCAGTGCAGTAGCAGTGGCTCAGGAGCAGTGGCTTGCCCCTGAAACATATGATGAGATGCTTAGTTTCCTGATTTTTGATGAGGAGATTGAGCTGGAAGGCAAGCTGACCTATACAAGGTCCTGTCGCTCCTGTCACGGGACTCCCACCAAAGAAGATTTCACAATCATGTCTCCTTCACCCGGGGATGTTGCCTCGGAAAAATTCCAGGATCAAACGGATGGATCCCTGTTCTATAAAATTCAAAAAGGAAGGGGTTCCATGCCCTCCTTCGAAAAAGCACATTCGGAAGAGGAGATATGGAGCCTGGTTTCCTATATACGCAGTTTTAATTCTGACTACCAGCAGACCTTGCCCGACCTTGAAGGTATCGAGATCCCAAACCTGGCACTCCACATCGGCTACGACGAAAACATCGATAACCTGGTGGTTAAGGTAAGCTCAGACACGCCTGAACCGATGGCAGATGCCTCTGTGAAGGCGTATGTCGTGGGAATGTTTGGCAAATACTCTCTCGGTAGTGAAAAGACCAATGAACTGGGAATTGCCTATTTCCCCATCGACTCAAAAATCCCCGGTGATGCTGAAGGGTATCTGGATGTACAGGTGAAGGCACTTAAAGATTACGGAACTGCAAAATTTGTTGGGAAGGTCAAAGCCGGTGCACCAAGCATTAAAAAAAGCGCCATTGAAGGGAGGCATCTCTGGAGTCCCGCCAGGAAGGCTCCGGTATGGATGATCATCATCTTTAACATAATTGGAATTGGAATATGGGTTTGCATTGTCTATATCCTGTTTGGCCTGAGAAGATTTAAAAAACTCCAGTAATAAGAAATACGTTTTACGATGGAAGTAAACAGAAGAGATTTCATTAAAAGTTCGGCCGTTGCTGCTGCAGCAACCGCTGCAGGATTGGCTGTTCCAAATACAGTATTGGCTGCCGCCGGTGAAGCTGAGAATGACTGGAAATGGGATAAAGCGGTATGCAGGTTTTGCGGAACTGGCTGTGGCATCATGGTTGCCACCCGTGATGACAAAATTGTTGCAGTGAAAGGCGATCCTTTAGCTCCGGTTAACCGGGGGCTCAACTGTATCAAAGGATATTTCAATGCAAAAATCATGTATGGTGCTGACCGCCTGAAGAAACCCCTTTTAAGGGTGGATGAGAACGGCGATTTCAGTAAAACAGGCCGGTTTAAGCCGGTAAGCTGGAAAAGGGCCTTTGATGAGATGGAGAAGCACATGAAAAAGGCCCTGAAAGAGTTAGGACCTACAGGAATTGGGATTTTCGGTTCGGGGCAGTACACCATACAGGAAGGATATGCCGCTGCCAAATTAATGAAAGGCGGGTTCCGCTCAAATAACTTAGACCCCAATGCCAGGCATTGCATGGCTTCGGCTGTGGTTGGATTTATTCAAACCTTCGGGATCGACGAACCGGCAGGAAATTATGATGACATAGAACTGACAGACACCATTGTTACCTGGGGTGCCAATATGGCTGAAATGCACCCGATCCTTTGGTCGAGAGCTACCGTCAATAAACTCTCTTCGCCTGAAAAGGTGAAAGTCATCAACCTCTCAACCTATACAAACCGTACATCCGATCTGGCCGATATAGAGATTATTTTCAAACCAAATACCGACCTGGCTATCTGGAATTACATTGCACGTGAAATTGTATATAACGCACCCGAAGCCATCGATTGGGATTTCGTAAAAAACAATACGGTATTTGCCACAGGGGTGGTTGATATTGGCTATGGGATGAGAACGCCCGATCACCCGGATTTCACCGACAGGGAGAAAGAGACGGTCCGTCATGAAGTAAGCAAGACCCTCAGTGAGGAAGAGGCCAGGGCCCTCTCCTATCTGGGTTACAAGGCGGGGGATACCATGGAGATGAAAAACCGGTCGACAGCAGTTAAACACTGGAAAATCTCATTCGGGGATTTTAAGAAAGCACTTGCTCCCTACACCCTCGATTTTGTGGCTGAAGTGGCCAGAGGCGATAAAGATGAGGATATAGAAGAGTTCAAAGCAAAGCTGAAACAGCTCGCCGATTATTACATTGAAAAGGGGAGAACCGTGGTATCCTACTGGACCATGGGATTCAATCAGCATACCAGGGGATCGTGGGTCAATGAACAGGCCTACATGGTTCACCTGCTGCTTGGGAAACAGTCAAAACCGGGTGACGGAGCATTCAGCCTTACCGGACAACCTTCCGCCTGTGGTACAGCACGTGAAGTAGGTACGTTTGCACACCGGCTACCCGCCGACATGGTGGTCGCCAATCCAAAGCACCGTAAGATGTCTGAGGAGCTCTGGAAAGTTCCTTCCGGAACCCTTAATCCCAAGGTGGGTTCTCACATCATGAAGATCCATCGCGATATTGAAGACGGCAAGATAAAATTTGCATGGATCAATGTCTGCAATCCCTACCAGAACTCGGCCAATGCAAACCACTGGATCAAGGCCGCAAGGAAGATGGACAATTTCATTGTTTGCAGCGACGGGTACCCGGGCATATCGGCCAAAGTTTCTGACCTGATCCTGCCATCGGCCATGATCTACGAAAAGTGGGGTGCCTATGGAAATGCCGAACGAAGGACACAGCACTGGAAACAACAGGTTACACCCGTTGGGGAAGCCATGCCCGATATCTGGCAATTTACAGAACTGGCCAAACGGTTCCAGATCCGGGAAGTGTGGGGGGCACAGGATATCCCCGGACTCGAAGGAGGACTGCCGGATGTACTTGAAGGGGCACAAAAAATGGGTTATGAACTGACTGACAGCCTCTATGATGTACTGTTCGCCAATGAAGAGGCAAAATCATTTCAATGGCCCGATCCCATTGGTACCGATACGCTGAATACGGAGGCAGAAGGCGACAAGAGAGATATCCGGGATGGCAATGATAACTCCTTCAAAGGATATGGTTTTTTCCTTCAGAAATATTTGTGGGAGGAGTACCGGAAATTCGGATTGGGTCACGCACACGACCTGGCAGATTTTGATACCTATCATAAATGCAGGGGGCTTAAATGGCCGGTGGTGAACGGGAAAGAAACCCTATGGCGTTTCAATGCCAAATATGATCCTTACGCCGCCGAAGCGGATCATGGTGATTTTGCCTTTTACGGGGGCGCCCTGAAATCGATCCCCCAGGGAAATCTTGCGAAACCGGATCCTAAACTCGGGAAGTACGGCCTGCCAAATAAAGCGAAGATCTTCTTCAGGCCATACATGGAGCCGCCGGAGATCCCAGATGATGAATACCCATACTGGCTCTGTACAGGAAGGGTGCTTGAACACTGGCACAGCGGAACCATGACCATGAGGGTGCCGGAGTTATATCGCGCTGTACCTGAGGCACTCTGTTATATGCATCCGGATGATGCATCGGAGGGTGGGTTTATCCAGGGTGACCTGGTCTGGGTTGAATCCAGGCGCGGAAAAGTAAAATCGCATATCGAGACCCGTGGAAGAAACAGGGTTCCCCGCGGTCTGGTTTATGTGCCCTGGTTTGACGAGAAAGTGTTTATCAACAAGGTTTGTCTGGATGCCACCTGTCCAATGTCCAAGGAGACCGATTTCAAGAAATGCTCTGTCAAAATCTACAAAGCCGGGTAAGATGAACACCAGGAGAGAAGTCATCAGGAAATTGATCAGGGGAACTGCGGTGGCAGGCGGCGGCGGATTGCTCTGGGGAACTGCCATAACGGAGATCAGGGCTGAGGATATTACATTACGGCCACCCGGGGCACTGGAAAAGGATTCATTTCAGAAAGCATGTTTAAGGTGTGGGCAATGTGTTGAGGCCTGTCCGTATGATACACTGTTACTTGCAAGGATTTCCGATAAAAGAGGCATTGGAACACCCCATTTCGAGCCCAGGTCAATCCCCTGTTACATGTGTACCGACTATCCCTGTACAGAAGCATGTCCCTCTGGTGCCCTGGACTTAAAAGAATTGTCAGGGGAAGACAATGTTCCCAATATCAATAACGCCAGGATGGGAGTGGCAGTTATTCATCGTGAGTCATGTATTGCCTACTGGGGAATACAGTGTGATGCATGTTACAGGGCCTGTCCACTGATGGATTCGGCAATTACCCTGGAATTTGAAAGCAATGTCCAGACAGGCAAACATGCCAATATAAAACCGGTGGTCAACACCGATGTTTGTACAGGATGTGGCATTTGTGAGCATGCCTGCGTGGTGGAAAAATCAGCGATTCATGTATTACCCGGCGAACTCGCCATGGGAGCAGTGGGTAAGCATTATATCAAAAGTTGGGACGAAAAGGATGAATTGCGAATCATCGATAAAACGGAAAAATCTAAAGATCAGGACGATGATATCGAGTCTGCCATTGACTACCTGAACGATAGCGAGGGCTTGTTTGAAGAATGAAATTCATAATCAAATACCGCTACCTTTTATTCAGGCGAGTACTGCAAATCTGCCTGCTGCTGTTATTCTTTGGCGGCAACGCCTATGGATGGAATATTTTTAAAGGGAACTTTAGTTCAGCCATGCTGTTTTCGACCATACCGCTAAGCGATCCCTATGCCGTGGTTCAGATCATGGCTGCAGGTTTTATCGTTGCCACAGATGCACTTATTGGAGCAGCCATCGTCCTGGTATTGTATGGACTTGTATTTGGAAGAATGTTCTGCGCCTGGGTTTGTCCCATGAATATCGTTAGCGATGCTGCAATTTTCATAAGCAAAAAACTGCATCTGAATCACAATGCTGTACTACCCCGGCAAACACGGTATGGGATATTAATACTTGGGATCATCTTATCCTTCTTCCTCTCCACACCGGCTTTTGAAACCATCAGCCCTGTATCCACATTGCACCGGGGGATCATCTTTGGAATGGGAGCAGGATGGGCGATTGTTGGGGCGGTTTTCCTGTTTGATCTTGCTCTATTGCGGAACGGCTGGTGTGGACATTTGTGTCCGTTAGGAGCATCTTATGCAATCATAGGGAAATTTGCCCTGATCAAGATCCGTCACGACCCGGAAAAGTGTACAGATTGTGGCAAATGCTTCGAAGTGTGCCCCGAACGTCAGGTATTGGATATTATAAATATAAAACCGGGGATTATCTCCTCATCGGAATGCACCAACTGCTCAAGGTGCATCGAGGTTTGTGATGATCATGCTTTAAAAATTTCCATTACAAATTCCATGATTCGAAAAAATTAAGACCATGAAGAATACATATCTTTTCATTATTCCATTGGCTGTAATGGTACTGGGTTGCAGTCATCAGAAAAAAGATGATATCATTAGGGATGAACAGTTGGGTATTATTGATGCCGACGTAAAATCGGAAGATACAAACCTGAAATCCAAAGCCCGGTACGGGGATACCAAACCGGGAGAGTCTGAAAAGTTTGAGCGAGCGTTTGAAAATGCACCGCCTTTGATCCCGCACACAACCATTGGGTTTTTTCCAATTAAGATGGATAACAACATCTGTTTCTCCTGTCATCTTCCAGAAAAAGCAGAGGAGACCGGAGCTGTGAAACTGCCTGATACACATTACACCAACCTGCGGCCTGATATGGTGGAAGAGGATGGGGTGCTGGAATTTGAGGATGAAAGCATAATACACCTTGAGGATCTGGACGAGCCAGGCCACGCCTATTTCAATTGCTCTCAATGCCATGTTCCACAAACCCAGGTAAGCGTAAACATTGAAAATTTATTCACTCCTGATTTCAGGGAAGAGTTCGGATTAGAGAAATCCAATCTGAAAGATAATCTGGAAGAAGGAATCTAAATGTACCGTTCATGAATATATCAAGCCTGATCGTCATGGCTGCAGAAGGTGCGGCTGAAGGCATAATAAATGAAATAAGATCCATCAGTGGATGTGAGGTCCCCGTGTCAGAGAATAATAAGCTTATTGTGAGTCTGGAATGCGATAACATAGAATCTGCGTCAGGCAAGATGAAGCAGATCGAAAGAATAGATGGGGTGATCGCTGCAAGATTTGTTTACTCCTATTCTGAGGAAGAGCTGGACGCTGCCAGACACAACATCGAATTGTCAGAAGACTTTCCCGAATGGTTGAATAGGGAAAACATTAAAGCAAAGGAGATCCCTTACTCCGGCAGGTTGAAGTTTTAAATGCTTTCCAGCGTGATATTATCTTCTATTAAAACGCCTGTTCATTTTATGTTCACCATTAATAAATATCTCCATAACATACCTTCCCTCTTCCAAATGCCGGACATCCAGTCCGGTGGCATCGTCCGTAATG
>JBDLIM010000015.1:0-67979 GCA_039714915.1 Bacteroidota bacterium | reverse complement strand
CATGCGCCGGTGGAGATGGGTGAGTGCCTGATGTGTCACTCGGCTCATGGGTCCCCCAACCAGGGGCTCTTGCTGCAGGCTCCGGAATCTGCCATGTGCGGCGACTGCCACGATATGTCCATGACCGAAATGCGGGTGAAACACGGACCCATTGGTGGAGGGACCTGCACTGGCTGTCACGATCCCCACCAGTCAGACCAGTCCATGCTGTTGAAGTCCGAAAAACCAGGCTTATGCATGCAGTGCCATACCAAAGCCAGCCTGGAAGGGGGCATGGCAAACCAGCATTACCCCTTTGAAGATGACTGTGCCAACTGCCATACCACTCATAGTTCGGAGCAGGATCATCTACTTAATGATAAAATGCCGGACCTGTGCTTTATGTGCCATGATATGCAGCAATTTACAGACACAACGAAGGTGATCCATAAGGTAGTTAATGATGAGAAGGGCTGCTCCAACTGCCATTCCCCCCATGCATCGAACCAGGGGATGCTACTGGCAAAAGAGGGAAAAGCACTTTGTATGGATTGCCACAGTGAGGCCATTGAGACTGAAGAAAGGACCCTGGCAAATATTGGAGAGTCATTAAAGGAAGGGAACTTTATTCACGGGGTTATTGAAATGGACGGTTGTACCACCTGTCATGCTCCACACAGCTCCGAATATCCTGTATTACTGAATGGAACATTTCCCTCGTCCACCTATACCGAAGCCCTTGCTGAGAATTTTGACCTGTGCTTCACCTGTCACGACGCCGAGTTGATGACATCCGAAACCACTGACTATGCCACCAACTTCCGGAACGGGGATCAGAACATGCACTTCCTGCATATCAATGGGAAAAAAGGCAGGAATTGCAACCTTTGCCACGACATGCATGGTTCGCCCAATGAGCACCTGATTGCTGACAGGGTGATGTTCGGCAACTGGAATATGCCCGTGGGGTTCAAAGTGCTGGAGAACGGAGGATCCTGCCTGACCGGATGTCATGCTGAAAAACAATATATCCGTTAGTCATAATGCGCTGAGATTGAGCTTGTGATTAGAATTATTATAGTAATTTTTAACATTTATTTTTCATCCTAACAATTTCAAACTATGAACACGAAAAAGATTACAATTCTGCTGAGCATGGTGATTTTCGCCTGTGCAAGCCTTACGGCACAAAACTTCAAATACATTGGAGCTTCCAAGTGTAAAATGTGCCACAACAAGCCAAATAAAGGTGAGCAGTTTAAGGTGTGGTCTGCTGGACCACATGCGAAAGCCATGGAATCCCTGAATGCTGAGGAGGCCAAAGATCCGAAGTGCCTGAAATGCCATTCCACGGTGGGACATATTGATGCAGGTCTGGTAGCCGGCGTTAAAGTGGAGGAAGGTGTTTCCTGTGAATCATGCCATGGTCCGGGCAGTGCTTATAAGGGAGCATCAGTCATGAAGAACCAGGAGCTGAGCCTGACCAAGGGATTAATTCTTCCTGAGGAAAAGGTATGCAAAATGTGCCACAACGAAGAGAGTCCTGATTATAAAGGATTTGATTATGCTGAGTATACGGCCAAAATCGCTCATCCGAACCCAACGCTTGCCCAATAACCCACAGCTTTCCAACTGATATATAAATTCCTTTGTTGTTTTGAACAGCAAAGGAATTTTTTTATATACTTTTCCGGACAATGAAAAAAGTAGCTTCCCAACTGTTCTCCATGCCTGTTACGGGATTACTTCTGCTTGTTTTTGCGGGATCAATCGCATATGCAACCTTCCTAGAAAATGATTTTGGAACCACCTCGGCTAAAGTTCTGGTTTACGATTCGTGGTGGTTCAAGACACTCCTGTTGATTTTTGCCCTGAATCTGATGGGTAGCATTTTTGTCAACAAGATCATTTCAGGGAAGAAATGGAGTATGTTATTGTTTCATGTTTCCTTTCTTTTTATCCTGGCAGGGGGAGCTCTGACCCGGTACGGGGGGATGGAAGGAAATATGCACATCCGTGAGGGGCAATCTTCGAATGCGTACATATCTGAGGATACTTATGTAAGCATAACTATCAGCGATGGCAGGGATACACTGAACCGGACCAAAGCAGTAAAATTCTCGGAGCGAACGAAAAATCGTTTCAGGGAAAGATTTTCAATTTCGAATCAAATAGTTACTGTAGAAAACATACAGTTCCTGCCTTCTGTCAACAGGTCGGTGGTTGAAGATGAAAATGGAATTCCCCTGCTTTCCATGGTGGCCATAGGTAAGCAAAAGCAACGGCTTGAGTTTTTCCTGGGGGATGGAGAGGACAAGAATTTCAATAACATCGTATTTAGCTTTAATAAAGCCTCAGAAGCAACAACTGTACTCATCGAAGAGCGTGATGGGGAACTGGTCCTTACTGCCCTGAATAATGAGCTGTGGGCAGGATACATGGGCTCGGAACTTACCAGGCTGCCTTCCCTGGAAGAGTTCCCCCTGAATAATAAAACCGTATACCAGATCGGTCACCTGAGTTTCATTCTTAAAGAATACATCCCCAGCGGAAGAACCTTGCTGGATTATGGCACTTCGGACGGGAGTGAGGGCCAGGGTGATGCCTTCAGGGCCCGGATCACTGCAGGAGGTCAATCTGAGATTATGGATGTATTTGGCAGCCAGGGCTTACCCGGACAGGTATCTACTTCCAGTTTCAAGAATCTTCAGGTTTCGCTCAGCTACGGCTCACTATTAAAGGAGCTTCCATTTGCGCTGAGGCTGGAAGATTTCCAGATGGAACGCTACCCCGGATCAAACAGCCCCTCCTCCTTTGCCAGTGTGGTTACCCTGATCGACTCCCAGGACAAAAAGGAGATCCCTTACCGCATCTATATGAATAACATTTTAAAGCACAAGGGATATCGCTTTTTTCAAACTTCCTACGATGAAGATGAACTGGGTACCGTTCTTTCCGTCAATTACGATTCCTGGGGAACCACGGTGACCTACCTGGGTTACCTGATGATGACTCTGGGAATGGTTTTTTCATTGTTTAACCGAAACAGCAGGTTTAAAGGACTGATCAGGGCCTCTGCAAAACTAATGAGGCAAAGAACCTTGTTGCTGGTGATGCTTATGCTGGGAACTTATTCAATGACAGGGGCCCGGGATCTTGCCGGGTCCGGAAATATAGATAAGGCCCACACCCGTGCATTTGGTGAATTGCTGGTTCAAACGAATGAAGGGCGCATAGAACCGCTTAATTCCCTTGCTTCCAAAATACTGCGAAAGGTGAATCAGAAGAACAATTTTGAAGGTTTGTCACCGGCAGAGGTGTACCTGGGCATGTTAATCGATCCGGAGACCTGGAGTAGCAGGCAAATAATTAAAATCTCCTCAAGGGACCTGAAGGAAATGTTGGGAATTTCATCTGACTATGTCTCCTTTAACGAGATGACGAATGGAGGGTATAAGCTTACCCCCATGGTGGAAGCAGCTTACGGAAAATCCCCGGCAGCAAGGAGTAAAACAGACAGAGAAGTATTAAAGCTGGATGAGAGGGTGAACATCTGCTATCTTGTTCTGAGGGGCGAATTCTTAAAAATATTCCCCATCCCAGGGGATGTGAACCACAAATGGATCAGTCTGAATGGAGACGACAACTTCTTGCCGGCCGAAAACCGGGAGTTTGCCATCAGAACCCAGTCCAACTACATGGAAGCAGTTAAGCAGGCAAAGACCTCCGGGAACTGGGACAGAGCCGATGAATTACTTAATGAATTGAAGGATTACCAGATCCGGCATGGAAGTTCAGTACTCCCCGGATCAGCAAAAGTAATGCTGGAGATCTTCTACATCAACCTGAATCTGTTTGGCAAACTGTCTAAACTCTATCTGCTGGCCGGACTTAGCCTCCTGTTCCTGGTATTTCTGAATATTTTCAGGCCTGAACCTAAGACTAAGAAGCTGATCTTTACCGGGACCATGCTGGTGATCCTGCTGTTCACCTTCCACACGATGGGTCTGGCCATGCGCTGGTACATTTCGGGTCACGCCCCCTGGAGCAATGGCTACGAATCCATGATTTTTATCAGCTGGGCTACCAGCCTCTCAGGTCTGGTATTTGCAAAAAGATCGCATATGGCTCTTGCTGCGACCACTGTCCTGTCGGGTTTGACGCTTGTGATCGCAGGTTTGAGCTGGATGAGCCCGGAAATTACAAACCTGGTTCCGGTTCTGAAGTCCTACTGGCTGATTGTACATGTGGCCATCGTTACTGCCAGTTACGGCTTTCTGGGCATTGGATCCCTCCTGGGATTTACCAATCTTGTCCTGCTTGTCCTCCGTAATAAATCAAACGAAGTCAGGGTTACACACACCATCAAAGAGTTGGTTTACATTATTGAGATAGCACTCATTTTAGGGCTTTATATGCTGACCATCGGATCTTTTATAGGAGGCGTATGGGCCAATGAATCCTGGGGAAGGTACTGGGGTTGGGATCCCAAGGAAACATGGGCCCTGGTTACCATCCTTGTTTATGCATTCATTGTCCATATGCACAAGATCCCCGGCTTAAAAGGATTTTTTCAGTTGAGTACGGCAGCTCTTCTGGGATTCGGATCTGTATTGATGACCTATTTCGGAGTAAATTACTACCTGTCCGGACTTCATTCCTATGCTTCAGGCGATCCGCCACCTGTTCCAAAAGGATTATATTTAGCCATACTGGCTGTACTGGTTCTGATATCTGCTGCATATTTCTCTCAGCGAGGAGCTGTCACAAAAACAGATGTGGATGAATCACTGGATGAGGAAGAATAAGGTAATAGGATTAGCACTATGCCAAAGCCTTTCTCAATTCCATTTTATTTCCCGACCTTAGGCTGTTAAATTTAACGATGAAGGACTTAACCCAGGGAAGTGAAGGCAGGAATATTTTCCGTTTTGCCATACCCATGCTGGTGGGGCATATGTTCCAGCAGCTTTACACCTTTGTGGACCAGATCATCGTGGGTCGTTTCCTGGGGAAAGAGGCCCTGGCATCCGTAGGGGCATCCTTCCCGGTCATCTTTACCCTGATTGCCCTGATCATTGGGATTGCCACCGGAGGAACCATTGTGATCTCCCAGTTCTTCGGTGCGAAAAATTTCACCAAGGTGAAACGGGCCATCGATACCATCTTTATCATTATGGGTGGTGCAGCCGTAATCATGACTGTGGTGGGGATTACTTTTGCGGAAGAGATTTTCCTCCTCATGAAACTACCTGAGGAGCTTATGCCCACCGCCACTACTTATTTCTCCATTTATGTATCGGGACTGGTGGTATTTTTCGGCTACAATGGGGTAGCTGCAATTCTGAGGGGACTGGGAGATTCCATTACCCCTCTTTATTTCATGGTACTGGCCACCATTCTGAACATTGGCCTGGACCTGCTCTTTATTGTAAAACTGGGCTGGGGAATTGAAGGAGCTGCACTGGCCACCATCATTGCTCAGGGTACTGCCTTTATTGTAGCCGTCTTCTACCTGAACAAAACCCATGATCTGATCAGGTTCAACTTCCGGGAATTTGCCTTTGACCGGGATCTCGCCCTGCAAAGCCTGCGAATAGGACTGCCCACAGGACTGCAACAAACTTTCGTGGCCCTGGGAATGATGGCCCTGATGGGAATCGTAAACGGATTCGGAACCGATGTGGTTGCTGCTTTTACTGCGGCAGGTCGTCTTGACAGCCTGGCCATCATTCCATCCATGGTTTTTTCCACAGCACTCTCCACTTTTGTGGGACAAAATATTGGAGCGGGCAAACTGGACCGGGTTAAACGGGGATTAACCCGGACTATGATGATGGCATCGGGCACAGCCGTGGGCATCACCCTACTGATTATCGCCTTCAAATATCCACTGATGCGACTGTTTACAACCGATCAGAATGTGATAAACATCGGGGGAGATTATCTTACCATCGTGACCTCATTCTACCTGCTTTTTACAGGAATGTTTATATACGGAGGAGTAATGAGGGGTGCCGGAGATACAGTGGTACCCATGTTCCTAACTCTCTTTTCGCTCTGGATCATCCGGATTCCGGCCGCCGTTTTCCTCAGTAAGGAAAGCATTGAAATCTTTGGCTTAAGTATCCGGGGTGCAGGTATGGGAGAGGCAGGGATCTGGTGGTCCATTCCTGCGGGCTGGGCCTTTGGTATGATCCTTTCCTATATTTACTACAAAACCGGGAGGTGGAAAACTAAGTCAGTGGTGAAAGCAAAAGTGGAACCGGCCACCGTTACCAGGTAGTGACTTATAACAATCTTTAACTTTTTTTCATTGACTTAGCCCTCCCGATTGGGTAACTTGGTTCGATATTTGTGTGTCCAATGGGGACTAACACTACCACGTTTGCCGGGATGAAGCTCAGGTTATTATATTTTCTCCTTGGAATGCTGCTGCTAACTCCGTCGCTATCCGGACAGGATGAGTATGTCCGTTTCAAGCGTATCACCATCAATGAAGGCCTGTCTCTCAGCTCAGTTTACTACATCTACCAGGATTCAAAAGGCTTCATGTGGTTTGGCACAGAAGACGGACTGAATAAATACGATGGTCAGACCATTACGGTATACGGAGCCACGACCGACCAGCACAACATCCTGGCAAACAAATGGGTAGAGCTGATATACGAAGATAAATCGGGCATGATCTGGATCGGTTCCAGGGGCGGGCTAACCAAATACAATCCCCGCAGGGGCGTTTTTACTCCCTTTATACATGATCCGGCTAACCCTTCCTCCCTGTCCAATGATACCATCACCGCCATTGAAGCAGATTTAAGAAACGAACTCTGGGTCGGGACTTTTCAGGGTTTAAACCGGGTCGATCGTTTTAACAATGAGGTGGAGCGTATTATGCCTGAAGATTCATCCCTGAACGGCCTTACATCTCGTATTACAGGTTTTTCGCAGGACGAATCAGGAGCGCTCTGGATTGCCACACATGAAGGTTTATTCAGCTACGACAGGAAGTCGGGTCTGTTTTTCAATGAAACTGCCGGGAAGCTGATCGAGGAGAACACGCCCGTTTACAGCATGGTTAATGGAAACGAATGCCTCTGGCTTGGAATAGACGGAGGCATGCTTCGTCTCGATCTTTCCCTGCTCCGGGAACACCAGTTCATCCCCATTGAATTTGAAAATCCCGGGGCCAGAATATCCAGGATCCTGCCTGATGATCTGGGCCAGATCTGGATTCAAACCCTGGAGGGACTCTATTGTTACAAAGGAGCCGGTCAGGGCATACAGAAAGTACTTGATGCAGGAGCTTCCACCCACTCCCTGGCTCTGAATCCCATTGAACCCCTGTCAAAGGATGGAGATGGATATATCTGGTATGGTAGCTTTGGAGATGGGGTTTATAAGATCGATCCCCTCGACTTCGCCTACAAGCATTTTAACCATAACCCGGCCGATCCGCAGAGTATTTCCGAGAATTCAGTCAATTGCATCTTCCATGACCGGTCGGGTTCCACCTGGTTCGGAACATTTGGAGCCGGGATAAGTATTTTAAATCCCCGGGCAAACCGGTTTACACTTTTTAAAAACAATCCTTTCAACCAGAACAGCCTGGTCAGTTCATTTATTTGGACTATTTATGAAGCAACCGACAGCACCCTGTGGTTTGGGACCAATGCACATGGGATCTCCTGTTATAACCAGCACAACGGAACCTTCAGGCATTTTAATCATAATCCTTTCGATCCAGCTTCCCTGGCTCATTCTTCCGTCAGGAAAGTATACCAGGATAGCCGGGGCAGGATCTGGATAGGGACCGATGGCGGAGGGTTGGATCTTTATAATCCGGACGATCAGTCCTTTACGCATTTCAGACACGATCCGCAGGATAGCACTTCAATTTCCCATAATTCGGTAAGGACCATCTATGAGGACCGCCACGGAAAGATCTGGGTTGGAACACGCAATGGTCTTAACCTGATGGAGGAAGATGGAGTCTCCTTCCGTCACTTCCTGATGGATGCAGGCTCTGAAAATGAACCCCCGCACAACTTCATCTATTCGGCAATTTACCAGGACCGTGAGGACAGGTTATGGGTAGGAACTTATGGAGGAGGGCTTTGCATGCTGGATCCTGAAGAGGGGAGCTGTACCAGTTTTCACCACGATCCGGATGATCCCAATACCCTCTCGGATAACATCGTTTTCTCAGTTCATGAAGATAAGCTGGGCAGATTCTGGATCGGGACCAACAGCGGGCTGAATATGTTCTATCCGGCTACCAATTCATTCCGGCGTTTCGGAGTTGGTGAGGATTTGGCCAATGAGGTGATCTACGGAATATTGCCCGATGATGAGAACCGGATCTGGCTGAGCACCAACCTGGGTATCATCCGCTTCGACCTGGAAACTTTCGAGGTTAAGAATTTTGATATGAACGACGGGCTCCAAAGCAATGAATTCAATGGGGGAGCATATCACAGAGGGAATGATGGAAGACTTCATTTTGGAGGTGTTTATGGACTGAATGTAATCGAGCCGGCTTCCATCGAGCCTGTAAGAAACGTAACTGAAGTAACCCTGACCAAACTTGAAGTATTTGGCAAGGACGTGAGAATAGGGACCGTGGATCTGGATGAGGAATTTGAGGAACACCCATGGCATATTGTGGAATATGAGGGCGAGTTCTATTCCAGCGAAAACGTAACCTATATGGAGGAGATCGTCCTTGATTACAGGCACAGGTTCTTCTCCATTGAATTTTCCGCCTTAAACAACCTGCAGCCGGGGAAGCTCACCTATTCCTATATCATGGAAAACCTGGAGACGGACTGGACCAATGCCGGTACCAGGAACTATGTTTCCTATGCCAACATGAAGGCCGGGTCCTATGTATTGAAAGTAGTTGCAGAAAATGTGGACGGATACAGGAGCGACCCTCCCATGCAATTGAGAATTACCATTACTCCCCCTTTCTGGCTGAAATGGTGGTTCATCCTCATTGAATTTATAGTATTTGCTGCCATTGCTGTGATGATTTACAATTATCTTCTGAAATCACGAACCAACCGTTTATTAAAATATCAGAACCAGCAGATTAGCCAGGCCAATGAGGCTTTGCGGAGTTCCGAGAAGAACCTGATGGAGCTGAATGCCACCAAAGACAAATTCTTCTCCATTATCTCACACGACCTCAAGAATCCATTTTCCAGCCTGCTTTCCATAAGCGAGCTGATGGTTGATAGTTTTGATGATGCCGAACGAGATGATCACCGGGCCGGTTTCAGGAAGATAAACCATTCAGTAAAACATCTGTTGGACCTGCTTGAAAATCTACTTACCTGGTCCAGGTCACAACGTGGACGAATCAAGTACGATCCGGTGAGGTTTAACCTTAGCAGTGTGATCCAGGAAAACATCAACCTGCATAAACTGCTTGCCGAGAAAAAAGGGATTATGCTCCTGTCGCCCGACCGGGATGAGATCTACGCGTATGGCGACAGGGATATGATCAACTCTGTTATTCGAAATCTGATGACCAATGCAGTGAAGTTTACCGAGCGGGATAAGAAAGTGGAAATTAAGGTATCTCCAAAGGATCAGGAGCTGGAAGTAAGTATTATAGATGAAGGCGTGGGAATTGAACAGGAGAATATGAAAAGGTTATTCCGCATCGATGAAAAATTTAAGTCCACTGGCACAGCCGGAGAGAAAGGAACCGGACTGGGATTAATTATCTGCAGGGAATTTGTGGAAAAGAACGGCGGCGAGATCAAAGTCAGGAGCAAACCGGGAGAAGGCACCACCTTTAGCTTTACCCTACCCATGTCCAATTAATTACTACTTTTGCTCAGAACAAGCTGAACTTATGATCAGATCCATGACCGGCTTTGGGAAAGCCGAATGCTCGCTGCCTGATAAAAAGCTGACCATTGAGATTAAATCACTCAACAGCAAACAGATGGACACCAATACCCGTCTGCCTACCCTGTATAAGGAAAAGGATCTGGAGATCCGCCAGATGATTTCTTCTGAGTTGATAAGGGGGAAAGTGGAGTGTTCTTTCTTCTACGAATTATCTGAAGATGCATCCTCCGGAACCATTAACGAAACAGTGGTGAAGAACTATTACAATCAACTCTACAAGATCTCAGGTGAACTGGGTCTGGATGCCTCCCTGGAGCTGCTGAGTGCAGTGATGAGAATGCCAGATACCATCCGTACTGAAAAACCTGAACTGGAGGATACTGAATGGAACCAGGTTAATGAGGCGCTAAAGGAGGCGCTTAGGCATGTGAATGAATTTCGTTTGCAGGAAGGAAGAGCAGCGGATGCCGACCTCAGGCTCAGGGTTAATGCCATTTCTGATAAACTTGGAAAAATCGGGAAATACGAGGAGGAAAGAATCGGACAGATCCGGGAACGCATTGGAAACAACCTGATTAGCTATCTGAAAAAGGATGACATAGATGAGAACAGGTTTGAACAGGAACTCATTTTTTACATCGAAAAGCTGGATATCTCCGAAGAAAAAGTCAGGCTTGCCAATCATTGCAAATACTTCCTGGAAACCATGGAAGATAATGGGTCGGCAGGGAAAAAACTGGGATTTATCTCCCAGGAAATGGGTCGGGAAATCAATACCCTGGGTTCCAAAGCCAATCACGCGGAAATACAGCGCCTGGTAGTGGAGATGAAAGATGAACTGGAACGAATCAAGGAACAGATCCTCAACGTGCTTTGATGGAAGGAAAGCTCTTCATATTCAGTGCACCTTCGGGTGCAGGTAAGTCCACCATTGTGCAACACCTGATGAAACAAAAGCTTGACCTTGCCTTCAGCATTTCAGCCACTTCCCGCACACCCCGAAAGGGGGAAATCGATGGAAGGGAATACCATTTTATCTCACCGGATCAGTTCCGCGAGCTTATAAACAATAAGGAATTTCTGGAATGGGAAGAGGTGTATCCGGGTCAGTTCTACGGCACCCTTCGAAGCGAAGTGGAAAGGATCTGGAGCCGGGGCGAGCATGCTGTATTTGATATTGATGTGGTCGGGGGCATGAATCTGAAAAAAGAATTCGGGGAGCAAGCCTGTGCCATTTTTGTCAGCCCCCCTTCCCTGAAGGTACTGGCTCAGCGTCTGCAATCCAGGGATACAGACGATGCAGCCTCCCTGCAGCACAGGCTTGGAAAGGCTGAATTTGAGATGTCCTTTGCAGCTCAGTTTGACCATATTCTTATAAATGATACCCTGGAACATGCCCTTAAGGAAGCCGGGAGGCTAGTTCAGGATTTTATAAAGAAATAATTAGCAATGAAAACAGGGCTTTACTTCGGTTCATTCAATCCCATTCACATTGGTCACCTGGCCATTGCCAGTTTTATGATTGAGTACAGTGAGCTGGAACAGTTGTGGTTTGTGGTAAGTCCCCACAATCCTCTGAAGGAAAAAAAATCGCTTCTGAAGGACTATCACCGCCTGGAAATGGTGCGGCTGGCCATTGATGACGACGACCGTTTCAGGGCCTCAGATATAGAGTTCAAATTGCCCACCCCGTCCTATACCATCGATACCCTTGCCTACCTGGAAGAAAAGCATCCCAGGCGGGAGTTTCAACTGGTTATGGGAGCAGACGGTCTGCGAACCTTTCACAAGTGGAAACATGCGAAGCTGATCGTTGAAAAATATCACAGACTTATTTATCCCCGCCCCGGGGTGGATATGGATGCGCTTTCCCGCCTTCCAAACGCCACTGTGGTTAATGCTCCCCTGATGGAAATCTCCTCCAGTTTTATCCGTATGGCCATCTCAGAGGGAAAAGACGTACGTCACCTGGTACCTGCAATAGCTTACCAGTACATGCGCGAGATGCACTTTTACGAGAAGTGAAGCTTTTTCCCGGAAATGAACTTTTGTTTGAAAAAATTCATTGACTTGCTTAGGGTAGATTTCTATCTTAGTATAACTCAAAACCTCTTCACACATGAGATCACTATTCCGCATCGCCACAATTCTCTTACTGATAATTGCAATCCCACACCTTAATTCTTACGCTCAGGAGCTATCTGACTCTGCCTCCCTTTGGATGTTTGAAACAGAAGATGGAAATACCTTCATAGGCAGCATTGTGGAGGAAGATGGCACGCTGGTAATTCTGCTCACCGAAATGTATGGGCAGGTTCACATTCCGGTAAGCCAGATAAAATTAAGAAGGGAACTTAAGAAATCAAACCTGGTTGAGGGAGAACACTGGTTCAGCAATCCACATGCCACACGGTATTTTTTCATGACCAATGGATACGGGCTACGAAAAGGAGAAGCCTATTATCAGAATACCTGGATCATGTTTAACCAGGTGAATTACGGACTCACAAAAAACTTTTCTCTGGGAGGAGGACTGGTACCCCTGTTCCTGTTTGCTGGAGCCCCCACTCCCGTTTTCCTCACACCCAAAGTCACCATCCCCATTGTAAAGGAAAAAATCAATGTGGGTGCCGGAGGTCTTTTTGCGCATGTACTGGGGGAAGGGGTGAGTTTTGGAATTGGTTATGGCGCCCTTTCTGTGGGTAACAGAGACAACAACCTGACTCTGGGCGCAGGCTGGGCCTTTTTAGACTCGGAATGGGCCGACTCCCCTACCCTGACACTAAGCGGAATGACCAGGGTGGGACGAAAGACCTATCTTCTCACTGAAAACTACTACATAGGTATAGAGGGCTTTTCACTTGGCATCCTTTCTTTCGGTGGCCGTAGTGTTCAAAAAAGACTTGCCATAGATTACGGCCTCTTCCTTCCTGTGGGAGCTGAAATTGGGACCTTCATAGCCATTCCCTGGCTGGGCATTGCCCTGCCCTTTGGGAATATTCAACAGCACTAAGATATTTGGCATTCGGAATTCTATTGACTCTCCTCGCAGCTGATTATCATGCAGTCAGTTTGGCCTCCTTTACGATCTTCATCCCACGGTGGATCGCTTCTTCGTTTTTGGGAATCAGGTGGTGATGCCTCTGGGGCAAGGATTTGCGTAAACCTTTGATCACATTTTCAAAATCGACCACCGGGTTGATCTTGATAAAAGCACCCAGAACCACCATATTAAAAGTGATCGGAGATTTCATCCGGGCAGCTTCTGCAGCAGCTTTCACCTGGAAGATCCGTATGTCGTCACGTTCTGGATGATGGGTAATTCCATTGGGATCATATAGCATCAGTCCGCCAGGCTTTACCATGGATTCGAATTTATCGACTGACTGCTGGTTCAGCAGGATCGCGGTATCATAACTTTGCAGCACAGGTGAACTCACTCTTTCATCGCTCAGGATCACAGTTACATTGGCAGTACCTCCCCGCATCTCTGGCCCATAAGAAGGCATCCAGCTTACTTCCTGTTCCTGCATGATCCCAGAATAGGCCAGGATCTTACCCATGGAGAGGACTCCCTGTCCCCCGAATCCGGCAATAATGATCTCTTCCGTCATACCTATCTACTTTTGACTTTCGACTTTCTACTTTCGACTAACGACTTTCGACTAACTTCCCATCCACCTTTATATCTCCCATGGGATAGAAGGGAAACATATGTTCCTCCATCCAGATGTTAGAGTCATTGGGAGTCATTTTCCAGCCCGAATTGCAATTGGAAACAAACTCAACGAAGGATATACCCTTCTTGTCCTTCTGTACCTCAAAGGCCTTGCGAATGGCCTTCTTTGCCTTCCTGACCGGACCGGGCTTATGGACTGCCTGGCGGGTCACATAGTGTGTTCCGGGCAACTGGGCTATCAATTCGGTGATTTTGTAGGGAGGACCCATGGTCGCATTGTTCCTGCCATAGGGCGAAGTGGAAGATTTCATGCCTTCCAGGGTGGTTGGGGCCATCTGTCCTCCTGTCATTCCGTATATTCCATTATTCACAAAAAATATGGTGACATTTTCGCCCCGGTTACAGGCATGGATGGTTTCTCCGGTTCCGATAGCTGCAAGATCTCCGTCGCCCTGATAGGTAAATACAAATTTGTCAGGCCAAAGGCGCTTGATCCCGGTGGCCACTGCAGGAGCTCTTCCGTGTGCAGCCTGGGACATGTCTATATCCATAAAATCATAGGCAAGTACCGAACAACCCACGGGAGCTATGCCAATGATCTCAGATTGAATCCCCATCTCTTCAACAACCTCCATGATCAGCCGGTGGATGGTACCATGTCCGCAGCCAGGACAGTAGGAAAGAGTGGCATCGGTTAATAAGGGGGTGCGCTTGTAAACCAGGTTTTCCGCTTTGATAATCTGATTGATATCCATCTAAAATCCTCCCAAGTATTTTTCTTCAACAGCGCTTAACACATCCTCAGGCGAGTGAATCTTGCCACCAAGCATCCCGTAATGGTATACCGGAACCCTTCCATTCACAGCCAGCCTGACATCCTCAACCATCTGACCGGCACTGAGCTCAACTGACATCATCCCCTTCACCCTTCTGGCCAGTCTTGCTATGGCCTGAGTAGGAAATGGAAACAAAGTCTGCGGTCTCAACAGCCCGATTTTTTTACCTCGTCCACGGGCGATCTCCACCACTTTCTGACAGATCCGTGCACTGGAACCATAGGCTATTAACAGAAATTCGGCGTCGTCACATTCGGTTTTTTCAAACATCACGTCCTCCTCCATCTGCTTGTATTTCGCCTGGAGTTTCAGGTTATGCTCATATTGTAAATCTGCAATCAGGTTCAGTGATGTGATTATGTTCCGTTCCCTGTCCGGGGTTTTTCCGGTAATTACCCAGGTCTGATCAAAGTCTTTAAGTCGTTCTTTCTGATGGGGAAGCTCCACTTTCTCCATCATCTGTCCAATGAGCCCATCGGTGAGGATCATGGCAGGGTTCCTGTATTTGAAAGCCAGTTCAAAGGCAAGATCGACATAATCGGCCATTTCCTGAACCGAGGCAGGCGCAAGCACAATAAGTCGGTAATCCCCATGACCCCCTCCTTTGGTGGCCTGGAAATAGTCTGCCTGAGAAGGCTGGATAGTCCCCAGTCCCGGGCCTCCCCTGACCACATTTACGATCAAACATGGAAGTTCGGCTCCCGCAATATAACTGATCCCCTCCTGCATCAGGCTGATGCCCGGGCTGGATGAGGAGGTCATTACTTTTTTCCCGGTGCCTGCGGCCCCGTATAACATATTGATGGAAGCTACCTCGCTTTCTGCCTGTAAAACCACCATCCCGGTCCGCTCCTCAGGTTTCTGAAGGGTGAGGTACTCCATGACTTCCGATTGCGGGGTGATGGGGTAACCGAAATAACCATCCACTCCTGCCCTGATGGCAGCCTCAGCGATGGCCTCATTGCCCTTCATTAATGCCAGTTCTTTCATACAACGCTGCTTTAATCTTATTTGACCCTGTAAACAGTTATGACACCATCAGGGCATACTACTGCACAATTTGTACAACCTGTACAATTTTCAGGATTTTTCATATATGCATAGTGGTAACCTTTTCCATTTACCTCTTCGGCCATGCCAATGGTATCGGTGGGACAATTCACCATACAAATCTGGCAACCCTTACATCTCTCCACATCGACTACAATGGCTCCTCTTGCTTTTGCCATGCTATGCTTTTTTTTATTTTTTTTAGAACAAGTATCAAATGTAGCAATTCTCAGATTCCTTCATATCTGTTATTGGACAGGTTTGGCCCTTTCCTAATGTTTTGGGATAAAATCTATTATTCCGGGATGGGATGATTTTCATGAAAACACTTCAATCTTTCCTCCAGAATTCCAAACTGGTCCCTCCTTACCTGTGATACACAAGCCCTTAATCCTTCCGTCCGGGTACTCCCTGTGATTCCAAGAGAGATGGCACTTATCCCGTAATAGAGCAGCTTTTCCACCAGCTGGGGACCCTCAAATCCCGGGTAGGAAAGGGTGAAATAAAATCCGTCAGCAATTGGTTCATCCAGATCCCGGTCGTATACAATGCGGAATCCGTATTTCTTAAACAGGGCTTTCATGATCACAGCCTTCTTCCCGTATTCCCTTACTTCGCTTATGTAATTATAGCTGCCGTTATTTACAGCTTTGAAAATGGCAGCCAGGGCAAACTGGGCCGTGTGCGAGGCCCCGGCCGACAGGGAATAGAGAGCTCCGAATATCATGGCATGTCCAAATTTATCCGAAGTATAATATCTGAGCAGGTCGGGATACCTGCGCTCAAAAAGCCGGGGTGCTATGATCATCATGCCGATGCGCTGACCAGCATAGCTGAATGCCTTGGAACTGGAAATTAAAAGCAGGTAGTTATCTGTGTATTTAGCTACGCTAGGCTGGAAAGGAGGTACACCTGGGGTTGAGAGATCCTTTCGGAAATCCATGCCAAAATAGGCCAGGTCCTCAATCACAGTTACATCGTATTTTTTTGAGATCTCCCCGATGATCTGCAACTCATGATCATTCAGGCAAATCCAGGAGGGATTGTTCGGATTGGAATAAAGGATGGAAGAATAGTGCCCCTTCTTGATTTCTTCCTCCATTTTATCCTTTAGTTTGTCGCCCCGGTAATCATAAAGATCAAAGGATCCGTATCTGTGCCCCAGCACAAGGCACTGTTGTTTCTGCACCGGAAATCCCGGATCCAGGAAAAGGGTTCCGGTCCGGTTCCGGTCAGACCTGTTCACCACCATAAAAGCAGCCATGCCTCCCATCATGGAACCCACTGTTGGAATGCAGTGCCCGGGTTCCACATCCACATCGAGGAACATCTTAATAAAAAGGGCCGATTCCTCCTTCAATGGCATAATCCCTTCAATGTTGGGGTATTTGGAAGCCACCCCCTGCCGGAGTGCGATCATCTCTGCCTCAGTCCCCACAAAAGTCGGATCCAGGCCGGGGACCCCCATCTCCATGCGAATGTACTCCTCCCCCGTAATTCCTTCAATATCGTTGACAATTTTAACCAGCTCCCTGATGGTAGCCTTCCCTGCCGGGTGAATCCCGAAGGCATCAATCACCTCATTAACAACTTCTGACGAAATAGGACTTGACTTCATATTTTACAGACTAACAACTATTTGACTTACGACTTACGACATTGACTAACGACTTTTGGACTCTGACTCTTGCATCGACCACTGCCAGCTGATCGCCCTTGCCCATAATGGGATTCAGGTCCAGCTCGGCTATTTCGGTGGCATAACGTAATACCGTGGAGAGCCTTACCAGAATCTCGGCATAGGATTGAATGTTGATTCCCTGCTGACCCCGGATTCCTTCCAGCATCTTATAGCCCTTGAGTGAGCGGATCATTCTTTCCGCTTCGCGTATGGAAAGCGGAGCCAATCCCGATGCAAGGTCCTGCATTACTTCCACATAGATACCACCAACGCCACAGAGCACCACATGCCCGAAGGCAGGTTCATATTTGGCCCCGGCAAACAACTCAATGCCGTCCAGCATGGGTTGCAGCAATACACCGGTAGCTCCTTCTATTTTTAACATTTCCTGGAAATGTGTATTCAGGTCTTCCTCATTTTCAATGCCCAGGACCACTCCTCCCACATCCGATTTATGAATGGGCCCCACTACTTTCATAACCAGGGGAAATCCGATATCAGAAACCAGGCCTGCCAGAGAGTCCTGATCTGTGGCCACTCCTTCAGGGGCTCTTGGAATACCAGCTGCATCCAGTACTTGTTGTACAATTCCAGGAGCAAGATATCCATCTTCTGCCCTGTCAATCAATTCTCTTACTTTGCTCAAATCAATCCCTTCCATAGAAGGAGCGGTCTCCGATGGAAGGGGAGCATTATACACCCGGGTAAGAGCCTCTCCGAGAATTACCTCATCGGGAAAATTTATCCAACCGTGCGAAAGGAATTCCTCCACCTCCTTATCCGCTGTGGTCACTGAAGGAAGTACCGGAAAAATGGGTTTGCTGCAGGTAAGCATTTTCTGATGCAGGACCTCGTATACATCATACACAGGCGCCAGTCCGGGGGTCCCGAAAATCACTACGATTCCATCAATCTCCCTGAACCTGGTATCGCAGTATTCAATACAGATCCCCAGCTGTTCAGCATTACCGGTTGCCAGCATATCAATGGGATTGGAGGCCGATGAACCGGGATAAAGATGTGTTAACAAGGCTTCGGTTTCCGGTCCTTCCAGGCAGGGCACGTCCATCTGACCCTGAGCCAGTACATCAGTAAGCATCACTGCAGGTCCTCCCGCGTGGGTAATAATGGCCAGGTTCCTTCCATTCATTTCAGGATAAAGCATCACAGAAGCCACCGTTGTCAGATCCTCACGGCCAGAACACCGTACAATCCCGGCTTTTCGGAAAAGAGCGTCCACTGCCGTATCCGAACTGGCCATAGCCCCTGTATGGGAAGAGGCTGCTCTGCTTCCGGCATCTGTGGTTCCCGCCTTAATGGCCGCAATCCTGCATCCTTTCCTAATAAGTGAGGTGGCATGTCTGAGCAAGCGGTCGGGATCCTTGATGGTCTCAAAATACAGGATCTTTACTTTCGAAGAATCGCCCTCCCTGTAAGTTTCATCCAGGTATTCCAGTACCCCTTCCACTCCCAGCTGTGCGGAATTTCCTACAGAAAATACATGGTTGAAACGAAGGCCTTTCTGCAAGCCTGATTCCATAATAAATACAGCAGTGGCTCCGCTGCCTGAGATGAAGTCACACCCCTGGGGATCAAGCCTTGGAATGGGCAGTGTAAAAACCCCCTGGTAGGCCGGGGTCATTACCCCAATGCAATTAGGCCCGATCAGGGATGCCTGATGTGAATTGCAGATTTTCACAAGCTCTTTCTCAATGATTGCTCCTTCTGCATTTTCTTCACTGAACCCGGCTGAGACAATAATAAATGCCCGTGTATTGCGGGTTTCTGCCATTTCCCGCACGATTTCAAGACATAATTTTGCCGGTACCGCCAGAAAAGCCAGATCGGTGGCAGGCATTTCCTCCACCGAATGAAAGCAGGGCAATCCCTGGATGGAATCCTCTTTTGGATTCAAGCCATAAAGCTCACCCTTAAAGGTTCCGACTCGCAGGTTATGGAATAATTTCCCCCCGGGTTTGCTGACGTTATTGGAAGCCCCAACAACAACAATACTCTCAGGTTCAATAAGTTGTCGATTGACCATCAGGATCTTTTTGTTAGATCCAAAGATAAGAAAGGAGAATCTTGTGCGATCAGGAAAAGGGCTGTCTTAGAACATAGCCCTAAAGCAGCTTATGAAAAGCTGTGAAAAAAAGAAAAAAAGTAAGGCAAGTTGCTACTCTCCCTAAAACCCTCAAAAGATTCACAACTTGCCTTGCACCCCAACAATTACTTTCCAGCTATATAAACCAATTAGTGCAGAAATTGTTTTTGGCTTTTTAAAATTTAACAAATGAAAGTTATTTTTTAACATTTGAAAGGAGCAGAGCTTCACCCGGCCAGGACCGACTTCACCTTAACTCCGGGCATCCTGCCTAATTTCCCGGTAAGTGAACCTATCCGGTCCGTATCCCCCTCAAGAACCAGGGAGATTACATTGGCGGATCTGTCCCGCAGGGGGATGCCCTGGCGACCCAGGATCAGATCGGAATGCGCTGAGATAATGCTATTAATACGCTGAATATCACCCTCCTCGGTGACCAGTACTATGACCGCGCCTATTCTGGGTTCCATAGGACAAACCTACATAATGTTATTAATGAATACAATATATTGACTTAATAAATAAGTTCACGGACCGCTTCCATCAGGTCCTCCGGGGAAGCGGACTGTCCGGCTTCAATTTGCTTATGGAAGTGAATGCCTACTATCTCACCATCGGGAGGTGAGGGCTGTTCCAGAGGAAATAATGAATTTCCCGAAGAGTTTATCAGGACAACTCCCTTTATCTGCCGGTTCCGCTGCTGGAAAGAAACTGCATACGCGCCCCGGGGAGGCAAAAGCTTGTAAGGATCATCCGGACTGAATACAAAAGGGCTGTGTCCAACCTCTTCCAAAGCCTCGGCATGTGTTTCCAGTTGCGCCTGAACTATGTAAAAGTGTTCCAGACAGGCATTGGCCCGCTGAATATTTCCCTCACCCAGCGCTCTCCGGATCTTGGTGCTGCTTACTGTTTCATTCTGAATTTCCTGCTCCGGGATCTCCTCTACCCTGTAACCGTATCTCTCCCTGTCTCTGTAAAGAGAAGCATAACTACCTTCCTTGTTATGGCCAAAAAAATGATTAAAGCCAACCACAATGGTATGTGCATGCAGCTTTTCTACAAGGTAATGCTTCACAAACTCATCCGAAGTAGTCCTGGAGAAATCCCCCGTGAATTCCATCAGCACCAGGTGATCCAGTCCGGCTTCTTCCAGCAGCAAGCACTTTTCAGAAAATGAATTGATCATTTTCAGGTCCTTGCCGGCTGTATCGGGATATAGTACTAACCTGGGGTGTGGCCAAAAAGTGATCAGCACCGACGTTCCTGCCACTCGTTTTGCCAGTGCATTCAATCTTTGGATGATGACCCTGTGACCCGCATGTACCCCGTCAAAAGAACCTATGGTAACAACCGGAGAGGGAATCGGGGGCAAGAGATCTAATGAATGATGAACCTGCATATGGCTACCCGGCGGTCTTCACAAAATAGGCTATCTTCTCCAGTGAAGTGATCATGTCGTACTCGTCCAGGTACACATCGGGAGCTACCTGAAGCGGAACAGTGGTGAAATTAAGGACACCTTTAATGCCTGCCTCCACCAGGTGAGTGGAAACCTCAGCAGCTGAACCGGCAGGGACTGTCATAATGGCGATGGAGATCTTGTGCGATTCCACCATCTCTTTCAATCTGCTTAAAGGATAGCATTTCACACCGGAGATTACCCGGTCAATTTTTGTGGTGTCCACATCAAAGGTGGCAATGATATTCAGCTTCGAACGCTTCCCGATAAAATAAGTAGTAACCGCACGACCCAGGTTACCCACACCAATTACAGCCACATTAAGACCCTCTTCCGAATCGAGGATTTCTCCAATCACATCGATAAGCTCTCTTACATCGTAACCCTTTCGCTGCATGCTGGTATAGCCAATGAACATAATGTCACGACGCACCTGTACCGCTGTGTTATGGTGTAATTCAGCCAGCTCGTGGGAAAAAATATGTGTTTTCCCTTCCTCAAGGCATTGCAAAAGGGATCGGCGGTATTCACTGAGTCTTTCTACAGTACGTTCGGGTAACATAATTGAAATAACAATAGGTTAAAATGCAATAGTACGAAATTATTGTTAATTTATTCACAGTTTCCTTTGATCAATTGCAGTGTTCTATTCAACCTTCATCAAAAAGGAAGGATGATTTTAAACTCACTCCCCTTATCGGGAGTGCTTTGCACCTGGATATGCCCCCCGTATAATTCAGCAATCTTACTCACAATGGATAGCCCGAGACCGGATCCGGAAATCCCCCTGGTCCTTGTGTTTTTTATACGGACAAACTCCTTAAACAGCCTGGAAACTTCTTCCTCACTCATCCCTATACCTGTATCCCTGATCAGGATCTCTGCATGATTCTCCCTGCTCATGGTGGCTACCTCTATGTTTCCACCTTCACGGTTGTATTTTACTGCATTGGATAGCAGGTTATTAAACATAATATCCAGGTCGGAAGGATCGGCGTCGAAAAAAACTTCCTCCCCGCTAAAGCTCACGTTGATGTTACGCTGAATAGCCAGGGGCTTGATGGTGGAAAGTGCCATGTGTGCTCTTTCTTTCAGGTTCACATGCTCAATTTTGTCCTCCTTACGCTCGAGCCTGATCTTGGTAAAATCCAAAAGGTCCATAATCAGCGAACGCATTCCTTCCACCCTTTGAAGAGAGCGGTCCAGCACATGATGGTAATCCTGCACTTGTTCTCCCAGCCCATGGTCCTGCATTATCTGCAGGTAACCTTCCAGGGCATTCAGAGGAGATTTCAGTTCGTGGCTTAATACAGAGAGAAACTGGTACCTGATTTTTTTTCCCTCTTCCTTCATGGTATGGGTGATACGTTTCAGAAACAGCTGCTTGGCAATCAAATCCACACTGGCCTTCAGTTCGGCCGGGGTGAAAGGCTTGGGGATGAAATCCCTGGCCCCGTCATCCGTGGCCCGTGCCGCAATTTCCATGGATGCATAGGAAGTGATCATGGCTACCATGATATCCATGTCCCGGTTCCGGATGATCTCCAGCACTTCCATGCCATCCATTCCAGGCAATTTATTGTCCAGAAGCAGGATGTCAGGAGCTTCCTTTTCCAGGATTTCAAGGGCTTTTTCACCGGTGGAAGCTTCACTGACCTCAAAGGCATAGTCCTCATCCATAAAAGGAAAACTGACTATATGCCTTGACAGGATCCTCTTGATACCAGACCGTATCCCGGGCTCGTCATCTACTACCAGCAGTGAAATAGTCTCCATGGCTCAGGATAACAGGTTCTCAATGAGCAAGCGCAATTGCTCCATTCTAAATCCCTTTTCCAGGTAGTGATCGGCCTTGATCCACGACCTTCCACCCGGACTGTTTATATCAAAACTGATCCCACGTTCAGCAGCAACAGCCGTAGAGATAATCACAGGCACTTCGGGTCTGCATTTTTTAATCCTGTAGGAAAGGATAAATCCACTGTCATCTTCTTCCATCATCAGGTCCAGGATGGCCAGATCGGGACAGGCTCCATCCAGGTATCTTTCTGCATCTTCTCTCGACTCCACCGCCACCACTTCATATCCCCATCTCTCCAGGTGGTGCTTAACCTGGAACACCTGATCCGGATCGTCATCCGCCAGCAATATGGTCTTTTTTGTTTCACTCATTTTTAAATCTGACTTTCTAACATACTAACAGCCTGTGATAGCAGGCTATCTAACAAGCTTCCTGGGAAGCTTTATTATAAACTCTGTCCCGGTGGGACCTTCTTTGGGATTTGCATTGGATTTCACATCAATCTGACCCCTGTGCATTTTTACGATACCATAGGTGGTCGCCAGGCCCAGACCGGTCCCTTTTCCTATTCCTTTTGTTGTATAAAAGGGCTCAAACACTTTTTCCAGGTCTCGTGGTTCGATCCCGGTTCCATGGTCCTGAATGCTAATATTCACCCAATCGTGACTATCTGAGAGGGTTGCCACGAGATCTCCCCCATTGGGCATAGCCTCCATTCCGTTCTTCAGGAGGTTGGAGATCACCTGAGTCATCTGTTCCCTGTCAATTTCTGCAAAAGGATTCGATAAAAGGTTTTTCAGTTCGTATGAAATGCCCTCAGGAATAATAAGGGATGAGGTACTGATCCTCATTAAATCTTCCAGGTCGGTCCTGGTGTATTTCACCTGGTTCTTCCGGGCAAAATTCAGGAGCCCCCCCACAATAGCCTTACACCTGCCTGCCTGCTCAACAATGAGCTGAAGGTCTTCGGTCAACTGCCGGTCATTAGTGCTCTCCTCCAGCAGAAGGTTGCTGTACATGATTACCACGCCCAGGGGATTATTAAGTTCATGGGCAATCCCGGCCGACAGCTGACCCATGTGGGCAAGTTTCTCACTCTGCTTCAGGGCTTGCTCCACCGAAAGAAGCTTGTGGTTTGAATCGGCCAGCTTATGGATGGTCTGGTGCAGGGTATCAATGGAGTAGGGCAGGCACATCTCGACCTCAGCCAATCCCTGGGTAATGGCCCTGGCATGACTCAGGCAGGTATCATAACCACAGGCACCACAATCCAGGTGATCCTGCAGAGAAAACTTACCCATCTGGTGAAGCACCTTCTCAATGTTATTCTCTGAAGGATCTGAGATTCGTTGATCGTCACGCTCAAAACCGGTGGCCAGATCCAGTTCGCATTGTTCCCCGCGTACACCCGGATCTGCCTTGTTTTCTCCTGACAGGCGATCGTGCAGATGGTTAAGTACATGTTTTCGGCGAATGAATTTCTTTCCCTCGGGACTGGTTCCCGGACCCATGATGCAGCCTTCACAGCAAAGCAATTCCAGCTGCATAGATCCCAGATTGCCTGAAGCAAATTCCCGGATGGCCTCCTGGAAATGAACTCTGCCTTCGGCAACAATTACCCGCTGGTCCACGTTGTTCCCCTTCAGATTCATGGACTGCAACAGGCCCCGGCTCACCGGAAATCCTGCTCCGCTTTTCGCCAGGGGAGGAGTAAATTCTACAGGCTCCACATTGGATGCCCTGATGCATCTGGCGGTGAATATGCTTCGCAATTCTGTAAAGGTAATCACCTCGTCTATCTCCCCGGATTCCTCCTTTTTGGCGATGCAGGGACCAATGAAAACAAGCTTGGCTTTGCTTCCTTTGATCTTCCTTATATACCGGGCCGTGGCTACCATGGGAGAAACCACGGGTGCAAGTGCCCCAATGAGGTCAGGGTGGTATTTTTCCACAAAGGCTACGATGGCAGGACAGTCGGAATTAATATACCCTTTACCCGGATGATTATTGATTAATTTCTCATATTCGCCGGCTACCAGGTCAGCTCCCATGCCCACTTCATATACCTGGTCGAAACCTGACTTTCTCAGCATCCCGGCAAACAGGGATGAGTCTCCAATTTCCTCAAATTCTGCCACATAACTTGGAGCTACCAGTGCACAGGTTTCCTCCCTGTTGCTCAACAGGCTGTTGACATGGTCAATGGAACGCTTGTATACCTTGGCTCCCTGTTTACATACGATGGTACAATTACCGCAGGCAATGCACCGCCCGGTCACCACTTCTGCCTGCCCGTCCACAATCCGAATGGCCTTAACCGGGCATTCCCTTACGCAGGTATAACATACCCTACAAAGGTCTTTCACCGTATAAACCAAACCTCTCTGTTCATCACGCTCTTTCATTTACAGCAGCACCTCCCTTTTAGTGAAAGTGGTGTAAAGAAGATCCTGGCTCTTCTCACCGCCAGGCTCACCCAGCATTTCTTCGTATATCTTTTGTACGGGGGGACTCTGATGTGCTGTGTGCAGATTGCTCCCGTTATCCATATCATATACAGCTTTTGTCCGGGTACGTATTACCTTGTCATTCACCGGCAGGGGCTGACCTCCTCCGTTCACACAGCCATCCGGACAGGCCATCACTTCCAGCAGGTCGATCCGTCTCTTTCCCTTTTTGATCTCATTGAGCAGGGTCACTGCATTTGATAATCCGCTCACCGTTCCCATTACAATCTCACGATCTCCAATTTTGACTGCCATTTCCCTGAATGATTTATGAATCCGGAAGCGATGCAGCTTTGTTGGTGGCAGCTCCCTGCCGGCAAGTTTTCCATAGAGGGTTCGCATTGTTGCCTCCACCTCACCACCGGCAACTCCCGTCAGTTTCCCGGCTGATCCGGAAGAATAAAAGGGGGTATCGGGTTTTTCCGGCTCCAGCTGATCCAGATCCAGTCCACTTAGTTTGATGAGCCTGGCCAGTTCACGGGTGGTCAGGACCAGGTCAATTACCTGGCTGCCTGAACGGGTCATCTCCACTCGCCTGGCTTCAGCCTTAGCGGCTGTACAGGAGGAGATCACTACCGAAATAATTTCCCTTCCTCCGGTCTCCGGAAGCTTCGGGAACCAATCTTTGATCAGGGCACCAAGAATCTGCTGTGGCGATTTTAGCGGAGAAAGAAAGGGAATCAGCCCGGGATAGGATTGCTCCACAAAGTGCACCCATGCCGGGCACGAACTGGTTATTAAAGGAAATTCACCCTGTGCAGGATTGATAGCTTCAAATACCCTGGCCTGCTCCATGATCATGACTTCAGCCCCAAATGAGGTTTCCACCACATAGTCGAATCCGTAGCGGCGAAGTACTGCATTTATAAGGCCCCCCATGTCGGTTCCGGGCTTATAGCCCAGCTGCTCAGCAACAGATACGGCCACGGCAGGAGTGTACTGGGCCACCACCACCTTTTCGGGTGAATGTATATGCGCTTCAAGTTCGGGGTACTGAACATGCTCAATCAGCGCTCCTGTGGGGCAGTATATCAGGCATTGCCCGCAGGAAGTGCAATTGGAGAAATTCAAAGGTTTGGACAGGGTGGTGGAGATACGTAATTCATTGCCGCGATGGGCAAAATCCAGGCAGGAAGTACTCATAATTTCCTCGCATACCCTGACACACCTGCCACAGAGTATGCACTTAGCCGGATCGCGGACTATGGCCGGACTCGACTTGTCAATTTTATGGGGGCTCTTTTTTCCCGGAATCCGCCTCTCCCTGATATTCAGGTCTTCAGAAAGTGTTTGCAATTCGCAGGATCCGTTCCTTTCACAGTAAAGGCAATCGTCGGGATGATTGGAAAGCAATAGCTCCACATTGGTCTTCCTGGCCCTCAGCACCCGGGGCGAGTGTGTCATGATGGTCATGGGCTCCTCGATGGGAAAGGAACAAGCGGGAACCAGGTTTTCCCTTCCCTGTACTTCAACCACACACATCCGGCAGGCGCCGGAAGGAGAAAGATCCTTCAGGCTGCAAATGGTTGGTACCTGCATCCCGTTCCTGTTCAGGGCTGTCAGGATGGTCTCCCCTTTCACCGCCTCAATGGTCCTGCCATTCACCTCTAAGCGTATTCCCATGTCTTACACTATTTATAGTACACTGCTGTGAACTTGCATACCTCATAACATATTCCGCAGCCGATGCATTTTTCCTGCACTATGAAATATGGATGTCGCGCCGTACCAATAATGGCTTCCGCAGGACACCTTTTTGCGCAGATAGAACAACCCGTGCACATGTCCACATCGATATACCAGCTTCTTAATTCGGTGCAGGTGTTTGAATGGCAATTCCGATCGAAAATATGCTCTTCGTATTCATGCCTGAAATACTTCAATGTGCTTGTGACCGGATTGGGGGCATTCTGACCCAGACCGCACAGAGAGGTATCCTTCATCACCTCGGCCAGGTTTTCCAGCTGCATCACTCCCTTAAACCTTTCCAGGGTGGTATGGCCTTCCTCATCGGCCGGTTTCCGGGTAATGCTACCCAGGATCTCTGCCATCCTCCGGGTACCTTCCCTGCAGGGGATGCACTTGCCGCAACTCTGCTTATCCACATAATCCATAAAGTACTTCACTGTGTTCACCACACAGGTTTTATCATCCATGACCAGGATCCCACCCGAACCCATCACGAGTTCCTTCGACTTCAGGGACTCATAGGTAACAGGTACATTCATCAATTCGGCCGGTACCATGCATCCTGCCGGACCACCCACATGAAGGGCCTTGAGTTCCCTGCCTTTATGAACCCCACCCAGGATGTCATTCACAATGGTATCGAAAGTGGTACCCATGGGTACTTCCACCAGTCCGGACATTCTCACCCGTCCCGAAATACTGAAAATCTTGGTCCCTGTACACCCTTCCACTCCTATTTTCTTAAACCACTCTGGTCCCTTCCGTATAATGCCCGGCAGATTGGATAAGGTCTCTACATTGTTTACCACGGTGGGTCGGCCCAGGTAGCCTGAGGATGAGGGATAAGGTGGTTTTGATGCAGGCATGCCCCTTTTTCCTTCCAGACTGGCAATCAGGGCGGTCTCCTCGCCACACACAAAAGCACCCGGACCTTTTCTGAGTGAGATCTGCAGGTTGTATCCACTGTGGAGTATGTTATCTCCGAGCAATCTGGTTTCCCTCAACAGCTTAATGGCATGGTTGATCTTCCTGATCGCATCGGTATATTCGCTCCGTATGTAAATGTAGGCCCGGTTGGAACCAATGGCATAAGCAGCAATGGAGATGCCCTCCAGCAGCTGAAAAGGATTTCCCTCCATCAGGGTGCGGTCCATAAATGCACCCGGATCACTCTCCTCAGCGTTACAAATCAGGTATTTCTGATCGGATGGGGTATTAAAGGCCGATGTCCATTTTAGTCCGGTGGGATATCCCCCGCCGGATCTTCCCCGGAGTCCGCTTTCGCTAACCAGATCGCAAACCTCACTGAAGGTATAGCTCCTGATGGTTTTCAAAAAAGCCTTATATCCGCCCCTTGCTATATACTCCCCCAGCGAAAAGGGATCTGTAATCCCGCAATCGTCCATAACGATGCGCTTTTGTAAAGCAAAGAAGGGAATCTCATCCAGGTGGGGAACATTACTCCAGGACTTTAAGTTATTCTGACGAAGTTGCCCGATTAAGTTCTGCTCGGGTACAACTTTGTGAAAAAGGTCATCCAGCAGTGTCGGAACCTTATCTGCTGAGATCTTTGAGAAAAAAAGCCTTGTGCGACCAGGCAACTGCACTGAAACCACAGGTTCGGCCGAACTTAGTCCAATGCTTCCCGTCTCACAAAGGTCTATTTCAATGTGGCGGTCTTTTACATAGTGTTCAATGGCCTCCCGGGTTTGCTTTGCACCGGCGACTAAGCCGGAGGTAGAGCAGTTCACCATGACCAGGGGCCTGACCAGATTTGCTTTTCTCAACAGCTCCGACTGTTCCTGCTCATCCCTTGAAAGATCAGAAGATGCTGTCTGTGCCAGTTTCAGTAATAAGGAATTATCCACCAGCATCCTCTCTGTATTGTTTGATGATTTCCCTGACTTCCTTCACTCCGATACCTGAATAATGCATATCGTTGACTGCCATCACGGGCGGCTGGCCACAGGCACCGATGCATGATTGCACCTCCAGGCTGAATAATCCATCCCGTGTAGTTTCCCCGTCGCCAATTGCCAGCAGCTTGGATAATTCCTTGTATAATTCACCGGATCCGCCCAGATGACAAGCTGTGCCGTTGCAAAGTGAGATGTGATACACTCCCCTGGGAGAAAAGGAGAACTGATTATAAAATGTGGCCAGCCCGTACACTTTGCTTGTGGGCAGGGAAAGATGGGAACCAATCCGGACTATGGCCTCCTCCGATATATATCCGAATTCATCCTGAACCGCCTGAAGTAAAGGAATCAATGCATTCCTCTTAATCTGGGGAAAACGTTCTAAAATTTCATCGATACCTGTAGCTTCACTTGCCATAAAATTGGATCAGGTTCAAGTTTTTACGTACTTTATATGGGTAATTTCACAGAACGATCAAAGATATTGATTATGTTTGTTATTTGAAAAACAGTAACCTATTTGAATGGAGTATAAATTAGAATGCTGATGAGTCGTTTTTTTTAACTTTGACGAGATGGCACTTGTAAGAAAAGAGATAAAGATCTGCATGGGAAGCTCGTGTTTCAGCCGGGGCAATAAACAAACTCTCCAATTGATACAAAAATACCTGAAAGACCACCAGCTGGAACGAGACGTAATCCTGAAAGGAAATCATTGTTTTGGAGATTGCAGTTCGGGACCTGTGGTGAAAATAGGTTCAAAAGTATTTGAACGGGTAAATCAGGATGGCATCCTGGAGATCCTCGAGAATGAATTCGGAGATCGTTAATTTAAGGGTAATGGAAGCGCTACTGAAAATCAACAACGAAAAATGCACTGCATGTTATGCCTGCATAAGGGCCTGCCCGGTAAAAGCGATCCGGGTAACATCCAGCAAGGTCAAACCCGAGATCATCCCGGAAAGATGCATTGGTTGCGGAAGCTGTACTGCAGCCTGTGGCCCTGCTGCCATCGAGATCAGGAATACCAGGGATGACCTGAAAGCCATTCTTAAGAAGAACGGTAAAGTAGCAGCCCTGGTTGATCCGTCCATCGCCGGAGAATTTCCTGACATCACAGATTACAGGAAATTTGTGCAAATGCTCAGAACCCTTGGATTTAATTATGTACACGAAGTCGCCTTTGGAGTGGACCTGGTGGCCAGGGCCTATAAAGAGCTGTTCCGCAAGAGCAAGGGGAAGTATTACATCATGGCCAATGATCCGGTTACAGTCTCTTTTATCGAGAAGTATAAAACAGGTCTGGTAGCCAACCTGGCACCCATCCTTCCCCCGGTAGCGGCAACTGCCAAAGTAATCAGGCAAGTAGCAGGTGATGATCCCCACCTGGTCTACATCAGTCCCCTGATAGCCAGCAAAGATGAGATCCTGCGGTTTGAGGGCGAAAGCAGGGTCGATGTGGCCATCACCTTTGTGGAGCTCAGGGAGCTGTTTAATGAAGCCAACATTCATGAAACTGACCTGGAATACAGTGATTTTGATGAACCCCTTGGATACAAAGGTTCTTTCTTTCCCATGGCTAACGGGATTATACAGGCGGCTGAAATCAGAGAGCATCTCCACCGAACCCCGGTGGTGACAGTTGAAGGAGAGGGAATGATTGATGCCATTAAGGAATTTGAAGAGAACATCAGCATCATTAAGTGTCATTTCAATCTTTTTTACAAGGAATTCCTGATGGGCCGGGGTACAAGCATGGGTGGTAAAAGGATACTCAGGCGCAGCCAGCTTATTAGCTATGTGAACAAACGTTTTAAGATCCTGGACCTGGAGCAATGGAAAAAATCCATGCAACAGTTTAAGGACATGGACCTGTCCAGGCAATTCAAGGCAGATGATCAGTCCCTGCCCCTTCCCTCTGAAAGCAGGCTGAAAAAAATATTGAAGGATCTGGATCAGCTTGAAGCGGCCGACGTGGGCTGCAGAGCATGCGGATACTCAAGTTGTACAGATTTTGCCACAGCCATTTCCCAGGGATTGGCCATACCCGAAATGTGCAACACCTATGCTGCACAGAACAGGCAGGATCACATTCAGTCCCTTAAGATAAGCAATGAGAAACTGGCCCAGACCCAGGTGGCACTAAAAAAATCTGAGCGCCTGGCCCAGAAAGAGAAAGATGCGGCCAGAGAAGCTTCTGAAATCGTCCGGCGAATGTTGCATAAACTACCTTCCATGGTGGTCATCTGCGATCAGAACCTGAAGATCCTGCAGACCAATAACTCCTTTATTGATTTACTGGGTGAGGAAGCCCGGGAGATCAATGAGGTGGTTCCGGGCCTGGCGGGAGCAGACCTTAAAACCCTGCTGCCATACAACTTCTATAACCTGTTCACCTATGTGCTGACTCACAATGAGTCCATCACCAACCGGGATCTGCATTATGAAGGAAAGGTGCTCAACGTCAGCGTATTCGTTATCGAGAAGAACAAGATAGTGGGTGCAGTGGTCCGGGACATGTCGGCTCCTGAAGTGCAAAAAGAAGAGGTTGTAAAACGGCTTACCGAAGTAATCGATAAAAACCTGAGCCTGGTACAGCAGATTGGTTTTATCATGGGCGAAGGAGCTTCAGAAACGGAGCGCATGCTTAATTCCATCATTGAATCCTATAAACTCAGAAAAAAACTGAAGGACCAATGAGCAGTGGATTTTATATTGAGGTTGCCTGTGAGCAAAGAAACTTCGGGAAGGAGCGGATCTGCGGGGATGTATTTATCAGCCGGAAAGTGAAAGAGGAAGACAGGACCATTGTGGTACTCTCAGATGGAATGGGACATGGCGTGAAGGCCAATGTACTGGCCACCCTTACTGCTACCATGGCGGTCAATTTCACCATGGAGCACAAGGCGGTGGAAAAAATTGCGGATATCATCATGAACACCCTGCCTGTTTGCAGTGAGCGACAAATGAGCTATTCCACCTTCACCATTATAGATATCGAACACAATGGCCTGACCACCATTCTGGAGTATGATAATCCACAGACCATCATCATCAGGGAAAATAAGGCCTTCGATCCGGGCTGGCAATGCCTGATTCTTAACAGCGAGAAAAATGCCGGGAAGGAGATCCTCTCCTGTCAGTTTCAACCCAGGAAAGAAGACCGGATCATTTTCAGCTCGGACGGAATCGCCCAATCGGGATTAGGTTCTGATGCCTATCCCCTGGGTTGGGGCAGGGACCATATGTTGGACTACAGCCTGAAGCTGATTAATAACAGTCCCAAAATTTCCGCCTCGAAGCTGGCTCTGAAAATGGTGAATATGGCTCACCGTAACGATGGATACAGCTCCAAAGACGATACCAGTTGTGCCAGCATCTATTTCCGGCAGCCCAGGGAATTAATGATCGTAACAGGTCCTCCCTATGAAGAAGAAAATGATAAGAAGCTGGGAGATACAGTGAAGGCATTTAAGGGAAAAAAGGTGGTGTGCGGAGCCACCACTGCCGATATTATTTCCCGTGAACTTGGTGTGGAGATTGAAGACAGCCTGGTGTTTGAAGATCCCGAATTACCTCCTGTATCGCATATGGAGGGTATTGACCTGGTCACCGAAGGCATCCTGACCATTACCAAGGTGACTCGCATCCTGAAAGATTATTCTGCTTCCTACACCCTGGGTAAAGGTCCTGCAGACCGGATTGTGAAACTGGTACAGAGAAGTGATGAAATTCACTTCATTATCGGGACCCGGGTGAATATCGCTCACCAGGATCCCAACCTGCCTGTCGACCTGGAGATTCGTCGAACCGTGGTAAAACGCATGGCAAGGCTTCTGGAAGAGAAGTTTCTCAAAGAGGTGACCATCAAGTATATATAGTTCTATTATCAGAGTTCCCAGAACAAATCGTCCTGCCCATACGTACTATTTTTAGCGTAAATAATGTTGTTGGCACATTTATTGACACAATGCTGTACGCTGTTCTGTAACGACAGAACTGACAGATTGACGGAATAAAATTGAGGAGGAAAAGACAGATGGACGGATTTTTGAATAGCTTAGATATGTTGATGATCCCTATAGAAGAAGAAACTGAATATATCCCATTGCTTTCTGAAGAGGAAGAAGCGGACCTGAAGAAGATGAACATCCCCGATGTGTTACCCATCTTGCCATTGCGCAATACAGTCCTTTTTCCGGGAGTGGTAATCCCCATTACCGTGGGAAGAGAGAAATCACTAAGACTGGTTCATGAAGTTTACAAGAAAAACAAGATCCTGGGAGCGGTGGCACAGAAGGAAGGGACCATAGAGGATCCCGAACTGGAAGACCTATACTCCATCGGCACAGTTGCTCAGATCCTGAAGATCCTTGAAATGCCGGATGGAACCACCTCAGTGATCATTCAGGGCAGGAAAAGATTTATGCTGGATGACCTGCTTACAGAAAAGCCTTATCACGTGGCAAAAATTACTCCTCTTGAAGATGAGGAGGATGAACCTGCAGGGGAGGCCAAAGCCGTAGCTGCTGCACTGAAAGAGCTGGCGATCAAGATTATCAAACTCTCATCCAACATTCCCACAGAGGCCACATTCGCCGTAAAGAACATTGAGAGCCCATCCTTCCTGGTAAATTTCCTGGCCTCAAACAGCGAACTTTCTTTGAAAAAGAAACAAGATCTGCTGGAAACCAACAGCGTTTCAAAGCGAGGCTTTACTTTATTAGAAAGCCTGTCTAAGGAAGTTCAGATGCTGGAGCTGAAAAATGACATCCAGACCAAAGTGAAGAGCGATCTGGACCAGCAACAAAGAGAATTCCTTTTGCACCAACAAATGAAAACCATCCAGGATGAGTTGGGAGGATCGCCTCAGGACCAGGAGGTTATCGACTTCAGGGAAAAGGGCAAAAAGAAAAAATGGAATACTGAAGTGGCAGCCGCCTTTGAGAAAGAACTGGACAAGCTCTTAAGACTTAATCCTGCTACGGGCGAATATTCAGTCCAGGTGAATTACATTCAGACCTTGATTGAACTGCCCTGGAATGAATACACCAAAGATAACTTCAACCTGAAACGTGCCAGTCGCATCCTGGAGAAGGATCATTTCGGACTTGAAAAGGTGAAAGACCGGATCCTTGAGCACCTGGCCGTACTAAAACTGAAAGGCGATCTTAAATCCCCCATTCTTTGCCTGGTGGGACCTCCGGGTGTGGGTAAAACCTCCCTGGGCCGGTCCATTGCCAATGCGCTAAACCGGAGATATGTCAGAATGTCACTGGGCGGACTTCACGATGAAGCCGAAATAAGGGGACATCGAAAAACATACATTGGAGCCATGCCCGGCAGGGTCATTCAAAACCTGAAGAAGGTTAAATCATCCAATCCTGTATTTGTGTTGGATGAGATTGATAAAGTGGGAAGGGATGCCCAGGGTAATCCTGCTTCGGCCCTGCTTGAAGTACTGGATCCTGAGCAGAATGGAACTTTCCATGACAACTTTCTGGAACTTGATTACGACCTTTCAAAGTGCATGTTTATCGCCACTGCCAATACCACGGCAGGTATAAACCCTGCATTGCTTGACCGGATGGAGGTGATCGATCTTTCGGGATACATTGTGGAGGAAAAAGTCCAGATTGCAAAAAGACACCTGATCCCGAAGCAAATAAAAAACCACGGACTCACTAAACAACAATTATCCATTCCCTCAAAAACTGTAGAGCAAATCATTGAAAGCTATACACGGGAATCTGGGGTAAGGCAGCTGGACAAGCAGATTGCCAAACTGGTTCGGGTAGTAGCAAAGCACATTGCCTTTGAGGACAGTTATGACAGGATCATGAGCCGTAAAATGGCTACCGGGATCCTCGGACCACCCCGTTTTCTCAGAGAAAAGTATTCAGGCAATACCCATGCAGGTGTGGTAACCGGATTGGCATGGACCGCCACAGGAGGGGAGATCCTATTTGTGGAAACCTCTCTAAGCCAGGGCGACGGCAAACTGACCCTCACCGGGAACCTGGGAGACGTGATGAAGGAATCAGCGGTTCTTGCCCTGGAATACCTGAAATCGCATGCAGCTGAGTTTTTCTTGGATGTGGGAGTATTTAAAAAATACAATGTGCATGTGCACGTGCCTGAAGGAGCCATTCCCAAAGATGGTCCATCGGCAGGAGTAGCCATGATGACTTCCATCACTTCGGCATTCACCCAGCGAAAAGTGAGGCATCATTCAGCCATGACCGGAGAGATCACCCTGAGGGGCAGGATTCTTCCTGTGGGTGGGATCAAGGAAAAAATACTGGCGGCAAAAAGGGCCGGAATCACTGACATCGTGATATCTGCCGAAAACAGGAAAGATGTGGAGGAGATTAATGAAATATACCGGAAAGGCTTAAAATTCCAGTATGTAAATGAAATTTCCGAGTTAATGGAATTTATTTTGCTGCAGGAAAAGGTGGCTCAACCCATGGAAATCATTTCCTGAAGCAGTACTGATTAGCAAATAAGCAATTTAGCCGTTTCAATTCCGTCTGGTTTCCTTATTCTTACAAAGTAGATTCCGCATGGAAGTCCCTTCCCTTCCAGTTCTGAAACTGTGAAGGCATCCTCATTACTTGAACGTAGTTTGTAAACGGGCATGCCTTCCATATTGAATACCTCAACCATGATTAGCGATTTGGGTTAATACTGAGTCTTATCTGGAAGCTAAAATAGTCAGCCAGACAGGTAAAGTAAAGGGAATTCGCACTTATTGTGTGGAATATGTATTCTGACTTGTGAACCCACTAATTTTGTGGATAAACCTTTCTCAGGTAAAATTGGATTCGAGTATCTTGATTTTTTGGGCAGGTATTTTGATGGAACATGAATCGCCCGGGTACTCCAGGATGCAGTTGCAGCTTTTTCGATCTACCCTGGTCAGAAACTTCAGGTTAAGCAGGTAGGACCTGCTGGCCCTGAAATAACTGCTGCCTTTCAACAGTTTCTCAATGGCTCCCAGGTTCAGGGTAGTAATTTCCTGGGCCCCGCTCACCAGTTGAATATGGGTGTAGTTTCCGTCGGCCTGACAGTAAACCACCTCCTGGGGATTAATCAGGATGTAGCCTGAGCGGGTATTTAATTTCACCTTACCGGGAGCGCTTTCCTTCAGTGTTTCTATCAGCTGGCTGAGATCCTGCTTTCTGACTCTTTTTCTGGATGCCCTGAATCGTTTAATGGCCGCATTCAATTCCTTCTGCCGGACCGGTTTCATAATGTAATCAAATACCGAGTTCCGGATGGCCTGAATGGCATAATGCTCATAGGCTGTTACAAAAATGATTCCCGGCTCCAGACCTGAATCCCGAACCTGTTCAATAAAATGAAAGCCATCTTTCCCGGGCATTTGAATATCAAGCAATACCAGGTGCGGGCTCTGGCCATGCAGGAGGGTAACCGCCTGGTCCACATTTCCAGCTGTCCCGGCAATTTCGATTCCCTCTTCTTCCTGAAGCATAAACTTCAGCAATTCGCAGGCTTCAGGCTCGTCATCAACGATCAGTATCTTCAACAGCTCAGGCATATGAACATCCCTGTATCAAAATTCATCAGGACGCAAGTTATAAAAATCCCCGGAGACAAAAAACGAAGCCTATGTACCTTTATTTCTGTTTTTTTTTGTAATCTTCAATGTTTTTTACCCTATGTAGTTCATGGCAAATTCTCTCACGCATAGAACCACGGCCAAATTCGGCACCCTGCCGGTCTTCATGACTACCATATCAACGATCCTGGGTGCAATCCTGTTTCTCAGATTTGGATATGCGGTTGGACACCTGGGATTTCTGGGAGTAATTGGAATTATTTTCCTGGGTCATATGGTGACTATTCCCACCGCACTGGCCGTAGCCGAAATTGCTACCAATCAGAAAGTACAGGGAGGAGGAGCCTATTATATCATCAGTCGTTCATTTGGACTGAACATAGGCTCGGCCATCGGAATCACCCTGTATCTCAGTCAGGCCATCAGTGTGGCTTTTTATGTGATTGCCTTCTCAGAAGCCTTTGATCCGGTCATACGCTTCCTGCACTACGAAATTAACACTCCGCTTATAGATAAAAGATGGATCGGTCTGACCAGCATGAGCCTGCTTTCAGTGGTCATCCTTACCCGGGGAGCCAATATCGGAATGAAAGCCCTTTACATAGTGGTGGCCATCCTGTTCACCTCCCTGCTTTTTTTCTTTCTGGGTAAATCCACCTCCGGCAATCAGGCCTTTGTATTGAATTCACAGATACAGAATCCGGATAATTTTTTCTTTGTTTTCACCATCATATTCCCTGCTTTTACCGGACTGGTAGCAGGATTGGGGCTATCGGGCGACCTTCGGGATCCCAGCAAATCTATTCCCAGGGGAACCCTCCTGGCCACGCTGGGAGGATTTGTAGTATACCTGCTCGTAGCGTATAAACTGGCCATCTCTGCCTCACCGGAAGAGCTGGCTTCAGACCAGTTGATCATGCAGAAAATTGCCCTGTGGGGACCGATCATACCCATTGGACTTGCAGCTGCTTCCCTCTCCTCGGCCCTTGGTTCTATTATGGTGGCCCCAAGAACCCTTCAGGCCATGGGTTATGATGATGTTTTCCCAGGCAGCAGCCTGAACTCGTGGCTGTCCAGAGGAAAGGAAAAAGACAATGAACCTACCAATGCCGGACTGGTCAGCATCATCATCGGTTTTGTCTTTGTATCCTTCGGTGACATTGATTTTGTCGCACAGATCATCTCCATGTTCTTTATGGTAACTTACGGGGTTATATGCCTGATCTCCTTATTGGAACATTTTGCAGCCGATCCCTCCTACCGGCCTACTTTTAGGTCAAGGTGGTATGTGTCCCTCCTGGGAGCCATCACCTCCTTCTGGCTGATGTTCAAAATGAATGCCCCCTATGCCCTGCTTTCGCTGATCGTTATGGGGAGTATCTATGTTATGGTATCCAGTTACAAGAAAAAAGAGAAAGGATTGGTGAACCTCTTCCGGGGGGTTGTGTTCCAGGCCAGCAGACAGCTGCAGGTACTGGCTCAGCGGGCAGACCGTGAAGATCTGGATGAGCACTGGAGGCCCTTCACTATCTGTGTTTCGCAAGATACCTTTATGCGCAGGTCAGCCTTTGACATGCTCAGGTGGATCTCCCTGAAGTATGGATTCGGGACTTACATCCATTACATCAAAGGATTTCTTACCGAAAAAACCAACCGGGAATCAAAAGAGGTACTGAACAAGCTGATCCATCTGGCCGCGGGTAGCAAAAACCGGGTCTACCTCGATACCATCATCAGTCCATCCTATACCTCAGCCATTGCACAGGTCATACAACTTTCGGGAATCTCAGGCAAGGGTAACAACATGATCCTTTTTGAATTTTCCCAGACCGAGCCGGAAGCCCTGCAGGAGGCCTTAAACACGCATGATATCTTATCAGCCACCGGCTTTGATCTGTGTGTGCTGAACACATCATACAAAGGATTTGGATATAAGAAGCAGATCCACATCTGGATCACCTCGGACGATCATGACAATGCCAACCTGATGATTCTGCTTGGTTATATCATTCTTGGGCATCCAGAGTGGAAGGAGGGCATCATTAAGATCTTTGCCATCTACCAGCCCGAAGAAGCCAGTCGCAGAAAGGAGGAGCTGCAGGAATTGATCAGGGAAGGCCGCCTCCCCATATCACTGGGCAATATTAACCTGATCAGCGCCGATGTGGACAAACTTACACGGGAAGTGGTTGGAGAAATCTCCATGGATGCGGACCTTACTGTGATCGGATTCAGGCATGAGCAGCTAAAAACTGAAGGCTATCACCTGTTTACCGGTTACAATAAATTAGGCAATGTCCTGTTCGTAAGTGCCAACAAGAAAAAAGAAATTAACTAAAACATTACCTTTGATAAAAAAGCAGATGCAAAAAGTTGCTGTTTTCCCGGGATCCTTTGATCCTTTCACCATTGGACACGAAAATGTTGTACTTCGGGGCCTGGACCTTTTTGATCGCATCATTGTGGCCATCGGGAAACATTCCACAAAGATGCCCCTGCTGGATATTAATGCCAGGGTGAAAATGGTAAACCAGGTTTTCCGGAATTATGAGCAGGTGAGTGCAGATGCCTTTGAAGGCCTGACTGTAGATTATTGCCGCCAGGTTAATGCCACCCATATGCTCAGGGGGATCCGGACTTCAGCCGACTTTGAATATGAAAGGGCCATCGCCCAGATCAATAAAAGAATGTTACCCTCGGTGGAATCCGTATTCCTGCTTACCACACCCGAACACACTCCGGTAAACTCTACCATCATCAGGGACATCATACGAAACGGGGGAGATGCGTCTCAATTCCTGCCCAGTGGGATACAAATAAAGGATTACCTCTGATGATTCTGAAGTGGAAGTTATGTGCTCTGATGCTGTGGGTTTGGGTGACTTTGTACGGGCAAAATGTATCCATTGAAGCCCTCAGTCCCGATTACAGCGGGAAAGCCATACATACCATCGTAGCATGGAATCCCTTCTTAACCACCCATGAGTATGTCAGCCGGGTAATTTGCGATGAAAATGGCAGGTTTGAACTAAGCATGGAACTGGAATCTGCAAGGGTGATTCAATTTGAAACCGGGGTATATCAGGCCTACCTTTATATGCAACCCGGTTTCCATTACGAGGTGGAACTGCCTGCGTACAAGGAAAAAGAATTCAGTGACCAGATATCCCCTTTTTTCCAGGCTGTGGTCTTACCACTGAGGGTACGCAAGCGCACTTCTCTTTCCACAGGTGATGTGGTGGAAGGCAGGCAGGATATTAATTATCCCATTGCCAGATTCGATACCCTTTTTGCCATGGCAAACAATGAGGTGCTTATGAACAGGCGCACAAATAAACCCAGCAACCTCGATTCCATCATCCTTAACCTCGAGTCTGAGTTTGCCTGGGATAGCACCCGGTTCTTTTCCGCTTACAGGAAGTACAGATACGGGGTGCTCAAGCTCAACGAAGGGGTGACCGGTCTTGAAGAACTGAGCAGAGAATACCTGGGACCTGAAGTCAGGGAATGGCATCCTGGTTTTATAGAACTTTTCAGGGCCATGTTCAAGGACTTCATTTACTATTATGGCAGAACCCCGGAAGGAAATAAACTGGCAAACTATATCAACAGAACCCAGGATCTGGATAGTGCCAGACATGTGATATTAGCACATCCGGCTGTCTGGAACGACACCCTGGCCGATATGATCCTGCTGCAAGAGCTCTCGGAGGTTTTTTATCGTGGCGATTACCATAAAGAAGCCATCCTTATATTACTGGATTCTATGATTCAGGATCCGGTTTCACCTGATTTCGGGGTATTTGCCTTCCAGGTCAGGAAGAAACTTGCCAGCCTGGTAACCGGGCACCTGCCCCCACCCTTTTCGCTAAAAGATCTGGCCGGTAATCTGGTTACGCTTGATGACTTCAGGGGCAGGTACGTATATCTGTTCTTCGGAACACCCGATCATTATGGATGCATGATGGAATATCCCTTCCTCCAGTCTTATTATGAAAAACATTCCGACTACCTTCAGGTACTTACGGTAATGGTTTCCGAGGAGTGGGAAAAGCTGGAGGACTTTATGCTGCGAAACGGATATGGCTGGAAGGTGCTGCATTACGAAGAACAACCCGGATTGCTGGTGGATTACCTGGTCAGGGCTTTCCCCACTGCCTATCTGATCGGACCGGATGGAAAGCTGATTCTCTCTCCCTCCCCACTGCCTTCGGATGGGTTTGAACAACAGCTGTTCCGGATTATGAGGTCACGGGGAGAAATCTGATCAAATAAGCTTCTTGAAATACAAAACATCCATAATGCTCTTATAGGTGTTCTGCCTGATAAAGTCGGTCTCCCCGGGTCGGGCCCATTTGTAGTCGGTAATGCCTTCTTCAGATTGAAGGACGGGCTCCGCAGTCCCGGTGTATTTCATTTCAAACCACCGGGTTTTTTTGAGCATGCGCTTCTTTTTCAGGACGTAAGTATGATAGGTGGATATGACAGGATGAATAAGCTGCAACTCTTTTAGTCCGGTTTCCTCTTCCACTTCCCTGAGGGCAGCAGTCTCAAAGTTCTCCTCTTTCTCCAGTTTACCTTTGGGCAGGTCCCAGACCCCGTTCCGCTCAATGACCAGAAACTCGCCCTTGGAATTAAATACCAGTCCGCCACCGGCCTCCAGATAATTGAAACAGGCCTTAAACTCCTCAATGAGCATAAGGATGTCGTCATGGAAAATATAAAGGTTCCTGATGTAGGATACCTCCCCGAATACATTCAGCAATTCATCCAGCTCCTGAAGGTTATTGTACTTGTAAAAAAGGCCCTTGTTCTTCATAAAGGCCCTGGAAAAATTGTCCCCGAAATATACAGTTCTGTCGTTGAAAAAAACTTTATACATTTGTCAGATGGCTGAAATAAAACGAACCGTAGCCGGTTATTTGCTGCAAAGTAAAGCAATTATCCTTGAACCCGCAAAACCCTTTACCTGGGCCTCTGGCTGGAAATCCCCCATCTATTGTGACAACCGGGTCACCCTATCCTATCCCCACATAAGGGATGAGATAAGGAGTGCCTTCTCAAGTACTATCCAACAGCATTTTTCAGCCCCTGATCTTATTGCCGGAGTAGCCACGGGAGCCATTGCCCAGGGGGCTCTGGTAGCCGACGAACTTGCTTTACCCTTTGTCTATGTGAGGCCCTCAGCAAAAGGGCACGGACGAAAAAACATGATTGAAGGCCGGATCCGGTCCGGACAAAATGTGGTGGTGGTGGAAGATCTGATCAGTACCGGAGGCAGTTCCCTGAAAGCTGTGGAAGCCCTCCGGGAAGCCGGGGTTGTGGTCAGGGGTATGGTGGCTATTTTTTCTTACGGTTTTCAGGTGGCAGAAGAAAATTTCAGGAAAGCCGGTGTGGACCTGATTACCCTTACTGACTATCACACTCTTATTGAAATGGCCTTGCAATCGGGTTACATCAAAGAAGAACAGGTAGAATTGTTGAAACAATGGAGGACAGATCCATCCACCTGGAATCCTGAAAAATAAAGGCAATGAATTATCAAATTTTAAATAGATGAAAATTGAGAGTAAAATAGGGAAATCCGGCCACAGTGCCCGGCAGATCTACACCTTCGCCAGCAATTTTCACAACTTCAAAGACCTGCTTCCGGCCGACCGTGTATCGGGCTGGGAAGCCTCAGAAGACAGGTGCAGTTTCAATGTGGATCCACTGGGCCGCACCGGGTTGATGATCATTGAAAAGGAAGCCTTCAAGCTGATTAAAATGGCATCTGATCCGGAATTTTCCTCTTACCAGTTTACCATCTGGATCCAGCTAAAGCAAGTTGCAGAAGAAGATACCCGCATCAAGATTACTGTAGAACCCCAGGTAAACAGCATGTTGCTTCCCATGATAAAAGGCCCTCTTAAGAAATTTGCGAATGGACTCATCGATAAAATCGAATCCTTCGATTTTAGTGATTAGCGACCACCACTATCTCCCCGTGACTGTAGCTCTTCATCTGGCCCTCTTTCTCAACCACCAGTTCTCCAAACTCATTCACCCCCCTGATCACCCCCTGAAATTTCTTCTTTCCTGATCGAAAAACGGCTTCCTGGTTAATCAGATACAATTTGTCCAGATAATCCTGCTCAAGATCAGAGGTCTGCCCCTGCTCCAGCTTATCATAACGGATCTGAATATGCCGGTCCAGAATTCTGGCTACTGTCTCAGGCACCAGGCTCAAGCCCTTTTCCAACATCACAGAGCTGGCCGGAAGTGGAAACTCAGGAAAATCCGTCTGATTCAGATTCAGTCCGATTCCTATAATGCTGTGCGAGATCTCTGAGCCGGATATACCGTGTTCGATGAGTATTCCGGCTATCTTTCCTTTACTTGTCAGAATATCGTTAGGCCATTTGATCGTGGTGGCCACTCCCATTGAATCCAGGGTATCACTGATGGCCAGGGAGGCTACCCTGGACAGGTGAAACTGGGCTGAAGCTGACAAAAATGCAGGAAAGAGGAGCAGGCTCATCAGGAGGTTTTCTCCTTCATGGCTATGCCAGGTATGAGCTCCCTGCCCCCTTCCAGACTCCTGGTAATCAGCCAGGACAACCAGAGGATCCACGGCATTACCCTGATTCAAGAGCATAGAAATATAAGAATTGGTGGAGGAAACCCTGACAAGTTTTATCCATTGTTTTCCCATGGTATAGTTTTTGTCTGCTTTTCTAAGGTAAACAACAATATAGCCGCATAAATGTTAAAGGCTAAATATATTACCTTTGTGAATAAAAAGGCTTATGGAGGAAAGCGAAATTTTAATGGGGAACGAGAAGAAGCAATTAATTGTAGAGGCGATTCAGGAAAAGAAGGGGCACCAGATTGTTACCATTGATCTTTCGGATATTCAAAATTCCATTTGCGATTACTTCATTATCTGTCACGGTGAATCAGTAACCCAGGTGGGAGCCATAGTGGAGTCCATAGAGAAAAAGCTGAAAGAGGCAGGCAAAATCAGGGCCCACCATGTGGAAGGACTCCAGAACAGCCAGTGGGTTTTGCTGGATTACTTTGACATCCTGGTCCATGTTTTCCTGGAGGAATACAGGTCCTTTTACAAACTGGAGGAACTCTGGGCAGACGGAAAGGTGACAGAAGTGAAGGAAACAGTGTAACTAAGAAAGTATGGCAGATAAAAAAAATAGCCCGAATTTCCCGGGAGGCAACCTTGGAAACAAACCCGGAGGTTCCAATAAACCAAAATTCAACTCCTACTGGATCATCGGAGTCATTCTCCTTGCCATGATCGGCATCCAGTTTCTGAACTCAGGAGGCGGACTCAAGGAGATTGATTCGAATCGTTTTTTCCATATTTTGAAGCGAGGAGACATCGAAAAGATTGTCATTGTAAACAAGGAGAAGGTAGAGATATATATCAAGCCCGAGCGGCTCTCCGATGCAAGCTATGAGGATGTAAAATCTCAGAAATCAAATACGGTACTGGGACAATCGGTACCCCAGTATTACTTCACCATTATCTCTCAGGATGTTTTTGTGGGAGAACTGAACAGGGTTATGAATGACCTGCCTGAGGGCGACAGGCCCACTTACACCACAGCGACCCGGCGTAATTACATCGGGGAAATCATGTTGTGGGTTTTGCCCTTCCTGCTGATCCTCGGAATCTGGATATACATGCTTCGCCGCATGGGCGGAGGTGGTGGAGCCGGAGGCGGCAATATCTTCAGTGTGGGAAAATCCAAGGCCCAGATCTTTGATAAGGATACCAGTGTGAAAGTAGACTTTCATGATGTGGCCGGACTTGAAGAGGCCAAAGTCGAGATCAGGGAGATCGTTGAGTTTTTGAAAAATCCAAAGAAATACACAGAACTCGGGGGAAAAATTCCTAAAGGAGCCTTGCTTGTGGGACCTCCGGGAACCGGTAAAACTCTGCTTGCCAAAGCAGTGGCCGGGGAAGCCAATGTTCCTTTCTTTTCCATGTCGGGTTCCGATTTTGTGGAAATGTTTGTGGGTGTGGGTGCTTCCAGGGTTCGTGACCTGTTTAAACAGGCCAAAGAGAAAGCCCCCTGCATTGTGTTTATTGATGAAATTGATGCGGTAGGCCGCGCACGGGGACGGAATCCGAATTTCGGCTCAAACGATGAAAGAGAGAATACCCTGAACCAGTTGCTCACCGAAATGGATGGCTTCAGCAGCAACAGCGGGGTAATCATCCTTGCAGCCACCAACCGGGCCGATGTACTGGACAAGGCTTTGCTGAGGGCCGGGCGTTTCGACAGGCAGATCCATGTGGAATTGCCTGATCTAAATGAACGTAAGGCCATTTTTGAGGTGCATATGAAGCCCATCAAGATAGATAAATCGGTGGATGTGGACTTTCTGGCCAAACAGACTCCCGGATTTTCAGGAGCCGATATAGCCAATGTCTGTAATGAATCTGCCCTGATTGCCGCCAGAAAGGATAAGAAGACTGTGGGACGCCAGGATTTTCTGGATGCGGTGGACCGGATCATCGGTGGACTGGAAAAAAAGAACAAGATCATCAAGGAAGAAGAAAAACGAACCATTGCCTGGCATGAAGCCGGCCATGCTACTGTAAGCTGGTTACTTGAACATGCAAATCCCCTGGTGAAGGTAACCATCATACCCCGCGGAAGGGCACTGGGTGCGGCCTGGTATCTGCCCGAGGAGAGACAGATCACCACCACTGAGCAGATGCTGGATGAGATGTGTGCCACACTGGGAGGCCGGGCTTCCGAAGAACTGACTTTTGACAAAATATCCACTGGGGCCCTGAATGACCTGGAACGGATCACCAAGCAGGCCTATGCCATGATCTCTTATTTTGGTATGAGTGATAAAATAGGGAACCGGAGCTATTACGACTCCTCAGGTCAGCAGGAATATGCTTTTAACAAACCCTATAGTGAAAAAACTGCAGAGGCCATCGACGAGGAAGTAAAAATCCTGATCGATGTTCAATATAAAAGGGCAAAAGCCATTCTCAGAAAAAATAAGAAGGGCTTACAGGCCCTGGCAGAAATACTTCTGGAAAAAGAGGTGATTTTCAGCGACGACCTGGAGAAAATCTTTGGCAAACGGCCGTGGGCAAGCGAACAGCCCTTACCCATGCGACCCGAGCCCGACGAAAAAACGAAATCCAAAGCGAAATCCAAAGCGAAATCCAAAGCTATTGAAGCTGAAGCTAAAGAACCTGAAGCTAAAGAGGAAACGTAAGGAATGAGCAGTGATCTGGTTCATATTTACTCTTCCGGACAGGCCTATCGTGCCGAGTTGTTGAGACAGATGCTGTCCGATCATAACATTTCAGCCTTCCTGGTAAATAAACAGGATTCTGCATATAAATTCGGAGAAATTGAGGTTTTTGTGGATAGGGATGATGTGATCAGGGCGAAAATGCTAATCCGGGAATTTGAAGACCATTGAAAGAATTACTGCTGCGTACCCTGACCGGTATCGTATTAATCGTTTTGGTAGCAGGCTCCATTTTAATTGGGGCCCTGCCCTTTCTGGCCATCCTTCTACTTGTATATATTTTGGGGGTGCGGGAGATATTCTCTTTGTACCCTGAAGACAGGGCCTTTGAAAAGTTCACTTCACCCATTCCCGGAATTATCTTAATTGGTCTGAGCTTTCTGATTCTAGAGGGGCATTTGAAATCCTTTTTTTTAGGAATACCTCTTTTCCTTTGGCTTGGATTTATCCTGGCTGCCGGATTTAAACAAGCAGCCGGACTTTCTTTTTTCTGGCTGGCCATACCCCTTTCTTCCTTCCTTTCACTAGGATGGGTGGGGATCGGCGGATCCTATCATCCTCTGATTCCCCTTTCGCTAATCTCCCTCTTATGGATAAATGATACCTTTGCATATGTTACAGGGAGCCTGATTGGCAGGCACCCCATGACCCCCAGGCTTTCTCCGGGAAAAACCTGGGAGGGTTTTGCAGGGGGTGTACTTTTCACCCTTCTGAGCGGATGGATCGTTTTTAAGATTACAGATACATACAGACCCGGGACCTGGCTGCTGTTATCTTTGATAGTCAGCTCTCTGGGATTAATGGGAGACCTGTTTGAATCAGGTTTAAAACGGAAGAAAGCAGTTAAAAATGCAGGGGATCTATTGCCGGGGCACGGAGGCATCCTGGATCGCTTTGATTCGCTCTTATTTGTGGCCCCCGGTGCATGGATCCTGTTTCTGCTTATTAAGCTGATACAATGATTAAGATACACAAAGAGGGAAGGCTTATTGTTGCCTTGACCATCCTCATATTGCTAACTCTTATTGCCCTTTCTGCCAGGTTTTTCCCTTACCAGGTGAACTACCTTACAGCCCTTTTTTCAGGAGTCATCCTGGTGCTGGTGCTAAGGTTTTTCCGTGTGCCCGGCAGGCGTATGTTTAAGGACGAAAAAACAATTTTAGCTCCTTCAGACGGGAAAGTGGTGGTCATCGAAAAAGTACAGCAGGATGAGTTCATCCATGGACCCTGCATCCAGGTATCCATATTTATGAGCATACATGATGTACACATCAACTATTTTCCCACGGACGGAAACATTGCATATTTTAAGTATCACCCCGGAAAATACCTGGTGGCCAGGCATCCAAAATCCTCTTCCCTGAATGAAAGGAGTTCTATTGGAATTGAAACTCCATACGGAGCATACCTGCTCAGGCAGGTGGCCGGATATGTGGCCAGGAGAATCCGGAGCTATACCCGCCAGGGAGGAAAGGCCATTCAGGGAAAAGAGATGGGCTTTATCAAATTTGGATCGAGGCTGGATCTTTTTTTGCCCTTGAGTACCGACATTAAGGTCGAACTTAATCAACGGGTTACCGGGGGACTTACCCCTGTGGCCCGGTTTAAATGAAGACATTGATGTCTTTTTTAACATTTCCTTAACATCTCACCTTTCCCCGATCACTTATATTGTGCTCGCATTTAACAACAAAAAAACTAGAAGATGAAGAAAGCATTAGCCATTTTAGCTCTTGCGCTTTTTATGGGAGGCATCAGTGCACCGGTAATAGCAGCCAATAGCAATCCACGTACAGTGATTTCCCTCAATGAGGAAGATCCCAAGAAGAAAAAGACCAAAAAGAAAGCTGAGACATCCAAAAAAGCTAGCAAAAGCAGCTCTGATTGCGGATCCAAAAAGAAATCAGATTGCACCACTAAGAAAAAATCATGTTGCTCCAAATAAGAAAAGCAATTCTTTAAGACTTAAGGTCCGTTACATTCAGATTGTGAGTTTTTAAAAGCTGTTCTACTCCGGTAGAGCAGCTTTTTTTCTATAGCTACTTTCCCTATATTTGCAGCCTTAAACAGGTTTAACATTAAATAAAAACACGTGTTGCAAATCAATAAGGATATCAGTTGGATCGGAGTTCTGGACCACGACCTGCTTACCTTTGACATCGTCATGGAAACCAAATACGGAACCACTTATAACTCTTACTTTATCAATGCAGAAAAAAAAGCAGTTATAGATACCGTGAAGGAGTCTTTCTGGCCGGAATATAAAGAGAAAATACTTTCCCTGACCGATCCTGAAGAGCTGGAGTACATCATTTGCAACCATACCGAACCCGATCATTCCGGTTCTCTGAAATACCTGCTTGAACTGGCTCCTAATGCCACAGTGGTTGGAAGCGGACAGGCACTTACCTACCTGGGCGAGATGGTGGGGCGCCCTTTTAAATCACTGAAGGTGAAGGACGGGGATAGCATCGATCTGGGAAATAAGAAACTTAGGATCATCGGGGCAGCAAACCTGCACTGGCCCGATTCCATTTACACTTTCGTGGAAGAGGATGGCCTGTTGTTTACATGCGATTCGTTCGGTGCTCACTTTGCCGACACAAAGATAATGGACGACCTGGTGGAAGACTATAGCGAAGCCTTTGACTATTATTTTGATGTGATCCTGAAACCCTACAGCAAATTTATGCTCAAGGCCATTGAGAAGATCAGGTACCTGCCCATTGAGATGATCTGTCCCGGCCACGGACCGGTTTTGAGGACCACCTGGAAGGAAAAGGTAGAACGCTCTGCACGCATGGCGTCTCAGTACCTGGAAGAAACCCGAAAGGACAACCGGGTTTTGGTGGCCTACATCTCAGCTTATGGCTATACAAAACAAATGGCGGTCCAGGTGGCCGCTGGTTTAAAGAAGGCAGGGATAGAGGTCGACCTGGTAGATATTGAAACCATCCTTTTAGGTGATCTGGAAGAGCTGGTGGTAAAAGCCGATGGCATTATGATCGGATCACCCACCATTAACCAGAACACGCTCTTGCCCGTATATAAACTATTCTCTGTGATCAATCCCATCCGGGATAAAGGCAAGCCAGGTGCTGCGTTTGGCTCGTTTGGCTGGAGCGGGGAAGCGGTTAAACTCATCGAGGATCACCTGCAAAACCTAAAATTGAAGGTGGTTCAGGAAGGTCAGACTGCCAGGTTCTATCCCAATCAAGAAGAATCTCAAAAATTGACGGAACTGGCTGAAAAGTTTGCTGAAAGCCTCAGGGAAGAAGCATAGCTCAGCGCGATTTTACAAACTTGGAATAGCCTTTGATCAAACCCGACTTCATCCGGTAGACCATATACATTCCATCCGGCAGTTTGGATATATCCAGCACCTGGATTTGCTGGCCGGCCTGAATTTCAAGCTGGAAAACCATCCTGCCCGAAAGATCCACTACCTTCATTTCTCCATCTGCCTCAGGCTCATCCCCAAAATTTATATTAAGGTGATCGCGGGCGGGATTAGGATAGAGATGCATTGGTCCCTCTTCGCTGCGCTTAGGGAATATACCCACTCCCGGTGTATGAGGTATGGCAGCTGCCTGCAACACCTTTCCACTGTTTCTGTCCTGTACAAAAGCCACCACCGATAAATCCTCTATATCCTCTACATAGCCGGCATACTCCCATTCGAATTCAACGGTATCGACAGTCCCCCTGCTCCATTCATTTCCAAGTAGTTTCCCTGTGGGTGAGGGCAACATATCCAGCACCACATTCCGGAAGGTATCCCTGACCAGTCCCGAATACGCGGTCTGTTCCCTCTCAATAACCGCCAGAAAGAGCTGCAGGTTATTGCTGAAGTTATCTGCAGCACATATGACCCGGGCACTGCCTCTCAAACTGTCTTCCCCGTAATTGACCTCGAGCTTTATATTAAACAGAGGAACCTCCAGGGAGGCTGCTAACAGGATTTCACTGTCGGGCTCCTGAGAAGGATCTGAGAAATCGTAGCGATTCTCCTCTCCAACACCCCCGTTTAATATGGCATAGGGTACGGATTGTACTCCATTGTTAAAGGCCCGGGTGGCGGGTGGGTAGGGATTGTTTGCATTCATGGGATCCGCTCCCGGATACTCCATATGGTATTGTATATCGTAAACTATCCCGGAGTGTTCCCTGACAAAGGCCTCCATCACATCATTCGCATCTCCTGCTGCTGCACTGGATGCATTTGTGAAATATTCCAGTACAGAACCCCTGATTCGCTGACCAATAAAAAAGTTATCGAAAGCAAAACCCTGGTTTCCAAATTCCTGCCTCCCCCCGGTACCAATTGCTACCCGAAGCTTAATGAATGGCTTCCCGGCCAGGTTCTCCACGGAATAACCTGCATTGACCCATTCCGAGTCAGGTGCAAACTGGCTTAATCCCCAGCCCTGATTGCTTCCACCCGGTTTGTTTTCTATATCCTCATGGTTATACCAGTTCAGGCCTTCCCCTACGCTACCAATGGTAGTCCAGCCATCGCTCACCATCTCCTGGTATTGCAATACAGCTCCATCCACGTCTGGAACAAAACTCTTCATCAGATCCATCTGTACCACCGGGGTACTTAAGCCTGACAGGTCAAAACAGGGACTCTGAACCCAGGAGTGTTCAAGATAGCCGGTCATCTCCGGCAGATTGGTATACCAGGCCAGATCCCCTGTCTGGGCCTGAAAACCGGAAAAGTCAGGTTCATCCCTTACCCAACTGTGCATCTCGTTATTGGAATTTACCTTCCAGCCTTCTGCTTCCCCGTTAAAATTCTCGTAATAGCCTGCGTAGCTCAGGTTTTTGATGGGCTTCAATTCAAAGCTCCTGTTTATTTCCCCGGCACAACCTACTTCATTTACGATTTGAAGATGTACCTGGTACTCACCCATAGATCGAAAATCATATTCAATGGTATCAGCGGGAGATTCACTTTTCATAATGCCAAGCACTCCGCCGGTCCTGGTCTTGAAGGTCCAGGTAAGCTCATTGATATCAGCAAGGGCTGAAGTGGACCGGTCCAGAAAAGAGGTTTTTACCCCTTTGAGAAAACAATCATTAATCAGTGTGAAATCGGCCTCCGGCTGATCGGCAAGTACCGTATCTGTCTGCAGAACAGCAATGCAGCCATTATCGGTGCTTGCTGTGAGAGTGATGGTCCAGTTGCCCGGTTCCGTATAGAAATGTTCCCCATGTTCCTGATCGCTGCTATTGTCATCCCCGCTATCCGGGTCCCCGTAGTCCCAGTTCCAGCCATTCACCGCATATTTGCCACTGCTGGTATTTTCAAAGGAAACCAGTCCTCCGTGTGCCGGAAGGCATACGGGGCTTATTGAAAAGCTAAGCCCGGGAGCAAACTGTACGGTGACTTCCTTTGCGGCACTTGCATTGCATCCCAGTGAAGAAGTATAATCAAGTTCTATCGTATTCTTTCCCTCCGCTGCATCCGGACTTCCCGGATCAAAGTAAAAGCCTTCATCCTGAGTACCCACCACTCCCGGTCCGCTAAACACGTAGACAGGTGAAGGATCCTCTATACCCGGCTCGGGTAGCAAGAGGTAGGGTTCATCGCTCTGACAGACTTTAGAAGGAAGGCCTGAAATCCCAACTGTGCCCAGTTCACTAAGCTCAATGGCAAGTGCAGCACTCAGCTCAAACTCATTAACCCCGTAAGTATAGACCACTTCATAGCTCCCGGCCAGGCCATCCGGATTAAGAACAGCCTCATCATCGCTGAGGTCATCGTCTGTAATGTAGCCCGAAATCGGGGCCAGTCCCGCCATATCATACAGCTCAAATCTTCCCGGAATGTGGTCTCCATTGCTCCCCTTCAGGGTATAGCCTATGCTTTTGTCACAGATGGTACTCAGGGTATCATCTCCAGATACCATATGAATATTTGGCTCTCCTAACAGCACATAAAGATCCGTCTCATCGGTGCTTTCACAACCAAAGGAATTTGTCAGAGTACAGCTGATGGTATGAGGGGAATCCTCATAGGAGGCAATTTCGGGATAAAACCTTCCATTGGCTATGCCCGGTCCGAAAAAGGTCGCTCCGGCGGGGGAAGATTTCAGTGTATATCCGGGCTCCGTGTAAAGAAATGCACTTCGGTCCAGGTCAAAGCTTACCGGGGTGGATTCCCGGATGGTGACAGCTATCTCTCCGCTGGTGATACCACTTACCCCATTATCATCTACTGCCGATGCAATATAAAAAGTATCATCTGATACCGGCTCCAAATAAATGGTATAAAGTGTGCCTATGTTCTCAAGTACCTCATATTCACCTTCCCTGTTATTGATCACCACATCATAGGGCGCCTTTCCGCTGGAACACCAGATATGTGCCTTTACCGGGATGCCCAGGCAAACCTCAGTGGCTCCATCCGCTACAATAGTAGCTGTAAACTGAGCTGATAAATTACCTGTCTGTAAAAACAGGAAAAGGGACAGCAATGAAACCAGTATGCTTCTCATAGTCAAATTATTACCTTAAACATCAGATGCTACAGGTCCCCCCTGTCTGAAGTCTTAATCAGGGAAATCATGCTGCTTTTATGGGAGCCGTTGGTACCCAGCACCACGATTCCCCCATCGTCAGCTATATCAATATCTGCCCCGGTCTGAGTCCCGGAAGCACCGAAAACCACGTTTCCGGTAACTGCATAATCGGAAGACAGGAACTGAAGAAAGATATCACTGGACCCATATACGGTCCTGGATCCCACGATCACATACCTTCCGTCGTCTGTCTTCACAAAGCGTCTGCCTATAAGGTCTGTATTACTCTGAGAAATGGTTGCAAGCTGAAGCGATTTTGTGATGTATTCCCCTTCTGTTTCTATAAGATAGATCACCATCTCCTTCCTTCCCGATTGAGTATTGTGCCGGTTCCCCAGAACCAGGAAACGATCCGGTCCGTCCTCAATAACACACATGCCAAATTCATCCACATCACCTGTAAGGTATTCACCCAGGTTGGGACTCAATTCATCATTAAAAGTCAGGATCAGAAGATCTGTTCCATTATCCCCAATCTTGTCATAGGTGCAAACGCATAAATAGCGATCCCTGTAACTCAGGAGATAGTTGGCAGTAGAATTTGTTGCATAGGGATTATTGTAAAACAAGCTCAGTGGAATGGAGTCCCCTTCCTCCTTTATTCCAAATACAAGAATATCCGATTTCCCGTCCTGTACCTGGTAGCCGGCCAGCATGTAACCAGAGGAGAACCTCTGGGTGGCATGAAGGATCACTTCATCTTCTTCGGAGCCATAAGTTCTTTGCCAGATCTCATCCCCGTGGGTGGATGCTTTTACCACAAAACCGTCCTTCTGAAACCCCGTGTTATCCGCATTGTAGTTTTCCACATAGCCAAAGAGCATGTATCCTCCCAGTCCTCCACGAATGGCCTCAATGGCATTGGCACCTGATTCTAAACTGCCACCTGAATCCGAATCCTCTTTGGTAAAATACTTGGGGAATCCATTCTCTATGTTCCCATAGCTATCGGTTACGATCAATACCATGCGCTTGCCATATTCTGCGGTGGAATCGGTTCCGCAGATGGCAAAACCCCCGTTGTCGAGAATGTCCACATCGCTGGCCTGATCGATCAGGTAGTTCCCATAGAACTTCATAAATTTCTCTGCTTGCTTGGGTGAGATCTCTTTTTCGCAGGAAGCGAGAAATCCAAGCAAAACGGTTATGATGATAATTCTGTATTTCATGTCGTCTACTTCAATATAGTTCTAAAGATTCCAGGCAATGCCCGTTGAAAGACTTAACTGGTGAATTCTAAAATCGCTGTCCACGTGATAGAGCAACCACAGGATGTCTTCATTCAGGTAGCGATTCTCATCGTTATTACACTTAAACAGTCCGCTTGTAAACCTGGCTTCAAAAAACATAAATGATTTTTCGAAAGGTATGCGAATTCCCAGGCCAGCCATCCCCAGCAGGTTCAGCTTTGCCCTGGACTCAGTGATCCCTGTCTTATCAACCACCACATCACTAAGTGATTGCACATAAGATCTTGTGCCCGATCCGGAGGCAGATAAGAGATAATCCCCCACAATACCCATGCGTAAATAAATGTTTGCGCCCTTGCTTTCCGGATTAAGCCTGAAGAGCAGGGAAGCGGGAACCTGCAGATGGGATTGTGACTCTTTGTACTCATAGGAAGTAAATGAAAAAGGAGCATCGCTGTATGAGAACCTGGTCTGATTATAGACCAATGCAAAAGATGCTTCCATGCTCCTGTTCAGTATAAGGTTCAGATTTATACCCCCCTGTAATCCGGGCATTATTCCAAAGCTTCCCTCCCCGACCGCAGGATCACCCACACTATAGCGTTCACTAATCTGGGGAAAGGTACCGGTCATCCCCAGGATAAAACCCATGGAGTTTTCGTAAGCATAAGGAGTGGTTCTCTTTGCTTTCTTCACACGTTCAGGTTTCTCATCTCCTCCCGTATCAGTAAGGTTCTCCTCTTCTGCAACAACACCGGTCTCGGCCAGAGCCTGTAGGTGAGCTTCAAACAGGAGCGTAAACTCTGCCGGGTCACTTTCTGCAGGCTTGTACTGAGGGAACTCGCTTACAAAATCGTCCATGAGGCTGTCTGCCTCCTCTGGCAGATAATCAAATAGATAGGCATTAATCACCAGCTTATAGGCCTCCTGTCTGGAGGTACCGGTCAGTCCTCCCGGTTCAAGACAGGAAAGAAGCAGATCCGGAACAATTTCCACCATACCAGCTGAATAAGCTTCCCTGGCATCCTCAAGGAGCTGGTTACAACCTACATTTTCCTGTGCCTCTGAAAAGAGATAAAGAAAAATCAGAGGAACAAAGATGATAATCCATTTACGCATAATCGCTTGCTTTTTTAATTCAGACCGGGACAGGTTTTTTCATACGGGATATCCGATCCAATATAGGTTTCCCATTCTGCCTCTGTCAGGTTTCGTCCGAGGAGGGAACAAAAATCCCCTGCCATTTCTGCCGGTTCCGATGGCCTTCCAATCAGGCGTGGATAATCCACACTCCCGCTGTAAAAATAACTGCTGTTTATGTTGAAGCAAACAGCCAGGACAAATCCATTGTTCTCAGTAAAGATCATCGGAGGATTCCCCCAGTTCGAGGTGTTCCAAAGATATACATTTCCGTCGTGAGATGCTGCTGCCACAAATCTTCCATCTGCACTGTAGGCAATATCTGTAACCCGTGCACCCGGCCCCCTCAGCGTGGCTGCATTCCTGCGTGCTGTGCCCGACAGCACCTGCAATGTACCATCCAGAAGGCCCGCAACAAGATATTGCCCTCCCGGACTGTAAGCCAGAGCCTTCACATGATTGCGCCCAAAATCGCCGATCTCCCTGGAACTGGCAGGATTATTTACTTCCAGTTCGAAGACTTTTCCCTCCCGGGTAGCATAGGCCACCCTGCTGCCGTCGCCGGATGCGGCAAGGGCTGAAGGCCTGGCTGCAGTGGATACCAGGGTAGAGCTGGTGAAGCCATCATATTCCCATTTCAGGATCCGGTTGTCGGTTCCGGCCGATACAAAGCTGCCTGATTTCCCCAGGTTATGCAGAAACAATACAATGTTACCTTCATCGCTGGTCTGATGGATTACATCTCCCCTGTTTTCCAATTCTATGAACAGGAGCCCTCCTCCATTGGTCCCCACCGCGGCAGTTCTTTCATCGGGACTGACAGCAAGGCATTCATTGTTCAAACCTGTTCCGGCGAGGTTGATCTGGGAGGACTTTTCAGCAATATTCCCTGAAAGAATTTTTAAGGATCCATCGCTGCTGGCCACCAGGATACTCCCGGTCCTGTCGAGCCATTGAATGTCCTTGACCGAGGTCCTCAGGTTCGGGTAAATATTGTACGCAGGTGATATAAGTTTTTTCAGTGCCAGGTAAAGCCCACTATAAATATCTGCCTCATAATAAGTTCCGCTGTATTTGGTGTTGATCTGATAAGCCTGGTAAGCCAGTAGTCCCTGCAGATCCGGATTCTTGGATATCTCTGTACTCTTCACAGCGACGTCTTTCGCAAGGGCAAGGATCCGTTGTGTGCGTTCATTATTCAAAGCAGTGGAAGATGCCGTAGACCGCGAGGAAGCAGGCCTGCGATTTGTTCTTGCGTTGGAAGTGGTGCCGGAAGAGCGGGATGTTCTTGTATTGACGGGTGTGGATTCCCTTTCCGCAACCGTTTCGGTCTGTACCGGCTCATCCTCAAGCTGTGCTTCAGGAACCGGCAGGTCCTCTTCAAGGGGATCCTGCTCCGGTACTTCTACGGGTGGAGAAGTGGATACCTCCGTTTCCGGGAATTCGTTGTATGCCTGGTTCACAGCCGGTTCAACCTGATCGGCAGAGCTACTCCCATTTCTTGAACCATAGAATACGATGGCCAGAACGACAAGCAGTACACCTGTCATAATGGCGATGCCCCTGTTCAGGAGCAACCTTCTTCGCTGCTTAATGATTTTCCGCTCCTCATTCCATTTATATTCTTCCTCACTGGTACTTAAAAAAACCATGGCCCTTTCAAAGGCCGAATTATACTGTACCCCCCACGCAGGTGTAGGATTCTGAGAATTTTTCCAGTTCAGTGCTTCCTGAAGTTCGGGTGGTCTCCACAGCTCAGTTCTTCCCTGCTGGTAGAGCGCTGAAGCCTCTGACAGCTTCAGGTACATTTTTATGGATTCCGCTTCTTCATTGACCCATTCCTGCAACCTCTTCCAGAGGATAATCAAAGACTCATGAGCCAGTTCAATCTGGCTTTCAGCCGATAAGGTGACACCTGCCCGGGGTTCAAGAAAGGCACGTCCGGGTTTTCTGAATACCTCAATCACCCCGATCACCTCTTGCACGCTGCACTGAGCAATCCTGGCAACGGTACCCACCGGTGCCGGCCTGCGAAATCCATCCTGACTCTTTAACCTGGAGGTAATCGATTTAAAAATGTGTTCACAAACTACCTGCTGGGAGTAATTCAACTCCTTATATGCCTGTTCCAGGTGATCTCCCAATGCATTTGAAACAGGGCCTATGGACTGATAATGACCAATGGTAAGGGCCTGATCGGGATCCCCCTGCTGAATCCAGAAATCCCATGTGCGCATCATGGCATGTTGTAGAACGGGAAGCTTTATTTCCACATCTTCCAGTTCATCCAGCAGGTATTCACCAAATCCCGGTTCCACACTGGCGCCTGCCTGATGAATGGGTCCCAGGATAGCCCTGGACATAGCTTCTCTGGACATTTGCGGAAGCAGGTATTTGCTCCTGTTCATCTGCTCTGTAAGAGTGCGATACAAAGCACAGGCATCAATAAAATCCGAACGAATGGACAGCATGACATAAATGCCCGGCTTTTTGTCACTCACGGCATTCATCAAGAGGTCTACAAACCGTGTTGCTTCCGGACTGCGTCCGCTTTTCTTCTGATTGAATATCTGGTTTCTGAACAACTCTTCAAACTGATCCACCACCAGGTAATAATTATGACTGCCAAGACCCTTTTCATTGATCAGACTGCCCAGGCTCTGGTTGCTGCTTAGAAAGCTTTGAACATCTGATTCGCTTAGTTTTTTCGGGAAGACCTGCTGAAAGCCGCGGATAAGACTTTCAACGGGCTTTGTACCTGGTCGTATGGATATGGGAATCCACTCCTGTTTATCATCCAGGAGGAGGGTGGGAATTATTCCAGATTGAATCAGGGAGGTTTTGCCGCTTCCGGTAGCTCCCACTAAGGCAACAAACCTTTTTGAACGAAGTGCATCAAGTAAATCGGAAATAGCAGTATCCCTTCCAAAGAAATATTTATCCTCCATCGAGGTAAATGGCCTGATGCCCGGAAATGGATTGGTCTGGAGCACGCCGGTTCTTATCGTTGAGGATTCACCCATAATTTATTTCATAATCAACTACACATTGCCCGGAACCTAGGCCTGGGCGTTTTGGTTCAGGAAACCACAAAAAACGTGCAATAAATTCCTGTTATCAAAAAGCAATTCAACGAATTTAGCCCTTTCAATCAGGTATACCTCGCACGCCCCAATGGTAGCAAGATAACGAATTTGCTCTAAAATTTCAGGCTGATGCTCTGCAATTATCGCAATTCCCGATGAAAGAGGCGTAAATTCATCTGCTGAAACTGACCTGGCCAGAACCACCTTATTTCCTTCGGTTAATACCTCTTCCGAAAATGGTTCTACCTCCGAAACCAGCTTAAACAGGGTATTTATTCCCACATTCAAAAATAATTTCCAGGCGGTAAGCTGCATGGTGGTATCCATGTACCACTTAGCCGCATCCTCATGATCAGGGAAACTGTTGTCAGGATAATCTAACCTTTCCGTTACCATATGGAACCGCTCTGGATCATTTTTACGTAATAATTGCGCTGCGGTTTCACGAATTTTGGGATTTGGGTGAAATCCCTGTGCAATAATCTGCTGTTCATCAAAAAAGCGGTCCTCATTTCCCATTCTTTCCAGAACGCAGATCCTGATGAAATCGCCCATTTGTGAACCATCCCGGTTAAGAATTCTTTTTTGTAATAAGTCAACCGGCAGTATATCTATTGGATATATTTCCCTTAGTTTATCAATCTTTTCACGCACTGTTACATCATGAAAATAGGACAAAAGAACCGACTTCAGGGGTTCGCTCAGGAGCAAATCCAGTAGCTCAATGGCCATCCCCTTGTCCATACTTTCCCTATCCAGCAGGATTAGCCTGATGCGGCGTACCGACCTTCGGTCATAGATCATGGTCATAAGCATCAGTATCATTTCATTCACAACCCATATTTCATGCTCAATGGCGGCGGCAATGCTTCCCCCGGGATCATCGGTCCGGACCGAGATCCTGGCAGCCATATTCCAGGTTCCCGTCTGCACCAGTTTCAGAATGGCGTTCTGGATAAGTGCCAGCTGAATTTCAGAGGCCTTAAACCGGTTTTCGTACAAGCCCTGAACCACTGCCGAGAACACATCCCGATGATGAGAATCAAGCTTAGCAAGCAGGGACTGAACCGCTTTCTTACTTCCAATGGCTGAGATTACAGAGATAATACGCTTTTGAAGCTTAAGGGTCGAATCTGGTTTGCAGAATGCCGTTTCCAACTCGTCCAGAATACCATCTCCCTGCTTTACCAGGGCTGACCATGCAGCAGGATAAAGCCGGGGATGATCCAGAAAATCGATGAGCCTGACCCCGTTCCCGCTTGTGTCAATCATGCCTGCAGTGGATATGGCCACACTCTGAATATTGAGATCCTTATCCCTGAATAGAGAAATCACCTCGTGCAAATACCTTCGGTCGTGCTCCTCCGCCACGTGGTACATGGCGGCATAAACCTCATCCCTGACCCCTGAATGGAAGGCATCTCCAATGGCAGTATCAGGCTTGCTTTTCCGTGCACTGAATTTATCGAGTCGTTCCCTGATAAAAGCTTCCTGCAGTCCCAGCCTGGTCCTCAGTTTTCTCATGCTCAGTTTCCTGATCCGTTCCTTCAATTCAGGCTCCTTCTCATTGACCAACAATTGGCTGATGGTCAGATCCGGTAAGCCGGGAGACGTGCAAAGCAAATGATCCCAGATACATGCCCGCACCTTCGGATTGGGATGAGATAGCAGGGAAAGCTGACGTTCACGGGAAGTATAATGAAAGAAATAGGGATTGAAATCAAGCAGTTCAAGGGGAAAAGCTGTTTGCTGCAGGTCCACATCCACCAAAGCTTCCAGGGTCAGGTCAACCACCTCCTGTACCCGGTCCGACTCCAGGGTAACTTTGAGCATTTTATGATAATTCTGATAAAGGGCCCTTCCCACAAAGAACCAGATCAGTAAAAAGACAAACAGAACATAGGTGACATGGATGATATCCACAAAAGAGATCGTAACAATACAGGCCAGGAGAAGTCCCGATGCAAACACCCCGATCTGACTTGCCACACCTTCAATACCGGACTGTACATTTGGCCTTTCTAAAGGATCCAGTGACTTATAGATCACATTCATCGAAGTATCCTCCATGGATTCCTTCAGGGTTCGGTTTATCAATTTGGAGAAGACCACCAGCAGGAAGAAGTAAGTGAATAACTGGGCTTCACCCGCAAAGCCATAACTTTCACCGGCAATGGTAGTCAGAATGGTAAAAAGCAAGAGGATAACGGGCGACAGGAGCAGGGTCATCTTTATGCCGAATTTCTTTTTGATCCAGGTAAACAGGAAGCGCTTCATTAACCAGGCCAGAAGCATGATGCTGCCAAAAATATAACCCAGGAAAGTAAGCAGTTCTATACCTCCGGGAAAGCGGCTGCCGGTCACAGAAAGAAAGGCATAGTGAATCATTACGGCCACGACCACACCCGTCACTACAAATCCTGCCATCAGGGCAGTGTATTTATGGGAGAACAGACGAAGAGGGCCAGTGCTCCTCACCCTGGTCCTGAACCGATGGTGATGTTTTCCTATGCTGTTCAGAACATATAATTGCGCAAGGGTAGCTAGAGTCAGGCTTCCCATGCCCACATAGAGAATATGGTGCAATCTGAAACCGATCCCCACAAGCAGGGGAGTAGCAATAAATGCAAGGATCATCCCCCCTACCAGAGTAGCATCAATCAGTCCACTCAGTTGTTTGCTTCTGCTTGGAGAAAGGAAATCCCTGACCGTGGTCCAGAATCCCAGGAGGGTAATAAGGATCAGGGGCCCTGCCAATACAAAGATGACAAAATCAAGCTGTTGTATCTCCAGAAGATTGAAACCCACAATAAGGGCAGCTGTCATAAGCACCACTGCCAGCAGATTGTAAATTCCGAAGGTCTTGCTGTTCAGCTGCTTACTTAAGTAGCTATATACGGTGGCAATCAGGATTCCGGCCGCTCCGGAGATCATCATTCCCAGGGGAACTTTAGCTGCTCCGAAGGATTCGAGGAACACGGCATTTGCCTCCAGCTCAAGGGCACCCACAAAGATGCCTGTGAAAGCAGCCTGCAACAGCAAAGCCCCGATCAGAGGCCTGTCTCCCTGGGCGATTTGTAACAGTTTTCCGATCCCGGTCTTCATGCACTATACAAATAAGCGAAATATCAAATACCATTTACAAGAATTAATGAACATTTGACCGCCGTGAACAATCCTTAGATTTGTTTGTAAAATAATTCCATATTTTTATGGATATCCTTGAAATGATGTTTGAACCTTCAGCTCATATTAACAGGAAAATTGCCATTCGCAGAGAGGCTGTCTTCATTATTTTATCCGGACTTTTCCTGGGTACGCTGGCTATTCTGAATATACTGGGGATCTCCAGGCAGATAGACCTGTCTTTTAACATAGGTTCCCTGCATATCCCCTTTGTGGTATTTGTGGGAGTCCTTCCCTATCCGGTCACTTTCTTATGCACCGATTTCATCTCTGAGCTATATGGGAAAAAGCGGGCCAACATGGTGGTCTGGACGGGATTGGCTCTGAATATCTGGGTGCTTTTCTTTCTGTGGCTGGGGGGCGTGCTTCCACCACACACCGAACTGGGACCCGATGGGCTGCCGGATATCAATCACCCCGACCGAACCTTTTTCCAGGTAAGAAAATGGACCAGCATGGCAACCCTGGCATCTATGATCGCCTACCTGTCTGCACAGCTGGTGGACGTTCAGATGTTTCATTTCCTGAAAAAACTCACCCGGGGCAAAGCTCTCTGGCTTCGGAACAACGGATCGACACTTACCAGCCAGATGGTAGATTCCATAGCGGTGATCCTGATTACCTATTACCTGTCCAACGCCATCTCCATTACACCGGGCGAAACCGTAACACACGGACTGCTTATTTTAATCCTCTCTAACTACGTTTTTAAAATGACCGCAGCCCTTATTGATACCCTTCCCTTTTACCTGGGTACCAAATGGCTCTCATCCTATTTGCAAATTGATCCCAATGAAGAATTTCAATCTTGAATACCCTGAAATACCATGAGAACAGCATACCCTTCGAAGATCATGCTGGCAGGTGAATATGGAGTGCTGGTGGGTGGAAGTGCACTGACCATCCCCTTTCACAAATTCACTGCCAGAGTCAGATCTGTTTCGGATATTCCCCGGGGAAAAGAGAAAGAAGCTTCTCAATCGCATGAGTACATGCAACACCTCTATGAGTACATCTCCAGGCCGGGGGCAGGCTTTTTTCATGCACCTCCCGATATGGAATTGTTCCGGGATTCCTTTAAGAGATACTGGCTGGAACTGGATATTCCCGTGGGATACGGAATGGGCAGTGAGGGTGCGCTAAGCGCGGCCCTGTATGATATGTTCTTTCCTGCATCAGGCAGCCTGAGCCTGAAGCAGCAAAAGGAAGACCTGGTCTCCATCGGGTCTTACTTTCATGGCAGGAGTTCCGGAATGGATGCCCTCACCTGTCATGCCAATACTCCTCTACGATTCAGGGAAAACGGCTCGGTTGAAAAAGTTGAATTCAAGCCGGAGGAAATCAGGGAGGGTTACCGCTTCTTCCTGTTGGATTCGGGAAAAAGGTTCGATGCCGGTCCCCTGGCAAAGCACTTCTTGAAGCAGATGCAGGACAAGGCTTTCGAGCAGTCCATCCGGGAGGAATACCTTCCCATAAATCAAAAACTTATCGAAACACTCCTGGGAGAACGTGAGGTCGATCCCGGACTCCTGTTGCGCCTGCTTTCGGATTACCAGTTGCAGCACTTCCGCAAAATGATCCCTGAACATATGCTTGATGTTTGGATTGAAGGTCAGGTTTCCAATGAATACTACCTGAAACTCAACGGATCGGGGGGCGGTTTTATGCTGGGTCTGACCCATCAATCCTCCATGGAAAACCTGGAGGAACGCTGGGGGAACGACCTGATCTGGGTCTGCTAATTATTATTTAAAAACCCCGTCCGGCATAGCGAACGGGGTTTGAATGACTCCGAAGAAATCACTTATATGTATAAGCCTAATTGAAATTTATTTCCAGGTTGGCAATGGACTTGGGATTGTAGGGAGCCAGTCCCTGAATACGAGCCACCAATGGCAGGAACTCAGGACCGGGAGCCTCTCCACCCTGAATAAATCCACCCTTATCGAAGAAACCCGGGGCTTCGGTATGGGTGAGCCATGCGTTCAGGATCTCATCACTGGCATGGGGCCAGACGGTCTTCACTTCGTTGAAAAGCACATTGTAGATAGAGTACTCCTCCAGCAACACGGAGCGACCTTCCGCATCCAGGGTACTGAGGGGAAGTCCCACTTCGGCCACAGCTGCATCTTCATTCTCTGAACCGGAAGCCACAAAGGCCCAGTTGTAACCCACTTTCTCGGTAAGGAACTTGGCATTGGGATGGTTTGAGTTCCCGTAGACATCCACATAGTCGCCTTTCTTACCCACAAACATTTTCATACCATCCATGGAAAAAGGAGCCAGCAGAGGATCAATGGCAGGCAGGTCGGCAATGGAAACAATCATATGGTGATCATAGCCCATTTCACCGGCGCCACTGTAGTCAATCCTGAACATGGCCTCAGCCATGCGGCTTTCGTTGCTGCGATCCAGGTTATAAGGCTTGATCAGGGTGATGCCCTCTTTAGGATGACTGTTCCAGAATATTTGCATGGCTTTCCCGCCATCCGGATTGCCCTCCGATTCGGCATCGGTAATGGTCAATCCGTATTCCCAGATCCGTCCGTCAAATTCAGGACCCTCTACTACCACCACGTTCTTAATGCGGCCATCGTCTTCACTTTCATAGGTCACCGTCTTCACCTGGTCGATGTTATACCTTCTGAGGGCATAAATAATATGCTTCACCATCCGGCCGGCATGGTCGCCGGTGTGAATGAAAAACCGGAGATGTCCGTAAATCTCTTTTCCTTTCAAGGTATCCACCACCGGAGCGCCTTTTAATACGGAAGCATCCTGTGACAGGGCAGCAGGTATATCTATGGATAACTGCTCGGGGATAATTGTTGCTTCAGTCTGAGGGTCGTCCGGACCTTCAAATGTGTTTTCACAGGCAGTGAAAAAAACAACAGCAAGAAGCATAACTATAAACGAATAAAAAGATAACTTTTTCATGATTTCTGATTTTAATGAATATTTATTAATGACTTTTTTTGAATTCAATATTTGCTTGTTTCACTAATAGCACACAGAGAATCCCCTCCTACCCCTATTTGACTTTGACTTTTTTTTCGATTAAATTTGTAAGTGATTGATTAACTGGTGAGTCCATGATGAAAAAAAGACCAACATTATTTTGGGCACTGCTGATATTTCCATCTACCATCTTGATGGCAGGTACCTATCGTCCAAAGGATGGCATTTTATCTTTTATTCTTCTCCTTGGCTTCCTGATAATTCTTCTGGGCATAATTCACCTGGTGGACCTGATCAGATCCACCCTCAGAAACATCTTGAAAGAATTGAATTTCGAGGACCTCTTTTAATAATAGAAATACCCTTCTACCAAACCTTTTAACCACTTCGCCAGATCCTCAGCTTCCGTTGACAGGTTATTCTGAAGATAATCTCCCGATGCAGAAAGTAATACATATTGATAGGCGTCTTCAGCAGGATCATACCTGTAACAAGAAAAAATGCCCATCCCCATATCGGCTCCCCTCCATTGAATATCTTCGATCTCTCCCTCAGAGGCTGCCGGAATAAGATCTGTCTTTTGATCAAAGACTGTTTTACCAATCTCCCCACAAACTGAATCTGCCTGTCCCAGGTTGTGCTCCAGCTGTTCCAGGCTTAAATAATCGCCATGGGTGCCCAGGTTATAGTCCATGGGAAGTTCAAATCTCCGGATCGTCCCCTCCCTGTCGATCAGCCAACCGTGATCCTGGTATCCCCAGGCATGATTGATGTAATGGTATTCAAAAAAAACAGGCTGCAGCTCAGGTGCATCATATCCTTCTTTCTCACAGGCCAGGCAACACACTAATATTAAACTAATAATTCCAATCCTATACATATCACGATCGATTCTTGTTTTTTCGAGGTTTACTGCCAGAGGCCTTTCTCTCTTTGGGATAAAGATTTTCCGGATTCAGATTGAATATTTTACTTCTTTCACTCGCCAGTTTACTTCTAAGGTGCCACATGAGATTCAGCGTTTGACTTTAGACTTTAGACTAAGATGCCGCAGGCATCGCTATGGTTGCTTGCATGGTGTTCCATATAGTTGTATTTTTCAGTGACCAACTGGTATTGCTACACATAGTGAAGAAAATCCTCCTCATACTTCTCCTCATAGTTACATTTTCCTTTGGTTTCTCCTCCCGTGTGCTCACCCAGGAGCGCCGTAGCATTCAAAAGATCGGGTCTGAGATTATCTTCGATGGAATGCCAGATGACGCAGCCTGGGACGCCATTGATACTTTTCCTTTGATCAGTCACAACCCCACCTTTGGGCTTCCCACTTCGGAACGTTCTGTGGTAAAAATGGCCTACGATGATTCGTATATCTATGTGGGTGCTTTGCTCTATGCCTCACAACCCGATTACATCCAGGCTGCCGGAAAGAAGCGGGATATGGTGACCCTGACCAGTGATTTTTTCGGGATAAGCATTGATTCTTATAATGATAAAGAGAATTCCCTGATGTTCTTTACCAATCCACTTGGACTGCGCTGGGATGCCACGGTTATGAACGATGCCACGCCGGTAATGGATTCCGAACCCATGAATCCCAGCTGGAATACCTTCTGGGATGTGAAGACCCTGATGGATGATAAGGGCTGGTATATGGAAATGCGTATTCCCATATCCAGTCTGCGCTTTCAGGACGAGGAAGGGATCACCGTAATGGGAATCAGTTTTTTTCGCTGGATCCCTGCCCTGAATGAGGGCGATGTCTACCCGGCCATATCCAACGAGTGGGGACGCTACAGCAACATGAAACCCTCCTTATTTGCAGAAGTGGAGTTTGAGGGACTTCGTCCGAAAAAACCCCTTTACATCAGTCCCTACCTGCTCACAGGATTCGAACAGTCCAACGAGCTGAACGAAGCAGAGACAGCTTATGAATATATGCAGGATTATAAACTGGAGCCCGGACTTGATATAAAATACGGAATCAACCCAAATACCACCCTTGATCTGACTCTGAACACAGATTTTGCCCAGGTGGAGGCTGACGACCAACAGTTTAACCTAACCCGCTTCAGCCTGGTATTTCCGGAAAAGAGACAGTTCTTCCTGGAACGCAGCAGTATCTTTGATTTTGGGCTGGGCGGGCCCAACAACCTCTTCTATAGCCGCCGTATCGGCTTGCATGAGGGGAATCCGGTGAGAGTATTTGGTGGAGCCCGTTTGAATGCAAGGTTTGGGGACTGGGATATTGGCCTTATGGATCTTCAGACCGCCTCATTCGAAGAGATGCCCTCAGAAAATTTCGGAGTATTCAGGGCAAAAAAGAGAATCATTAACGAATACTCCTACACCGGAGGAATGATTACGTCCCGCCTGGGAGTAGATGGAAGCTACAATGTGGCCTATGGATTGGATGGGGTGGTCAGGGTGTTTGGGGATGACTACCTCACCCTGCGCTGGGCCCAGACCTTTAAGGACAGTTCAGAAAACAATCCCCTTTCCATGGATCCCACCCGGTTTATGATAAGCTGGGAAAGGAGAAAGCAGAAGGGATTTACTTATTCCTTACTTTTTACCTACTCGGGGACCGAATTTGAACCGGGAATCGGATTGGAAGTTTTTGACGACTATTTTGCCAGTGTGGAGGATCTCAGGTATAACTGGATCTCTCCGGAAGCATCTAAACTGCAGAATCATTATATCTCTATCCTGAACTATCATTTAAATGACCTTAAGGACGGGTCCCTTCTGATTCACAATCTGAGTCCGGGCTGGTTCTTTAATGCAAAAAACGGATGGATGGGATCCTTTAACCTGATACTTCAAACCGAGAACCTGCAGGAGGAGTTTGAGATACTGGATCCGGTACTGGTTCCTGTCGGGCACTACCGGTTTCTGAATACCAACCTGATGCTGATCACCCCCATGTCCCGTAGCCTGTACACCATATTCACTTTTGAAGGGGGTGGCTTTTACGATGGGATAAGGATATCCCCCAGTCTGGAGCCTTCCTGGGTATTAGGCGCCTCGGTAGAACTGGGAGGCATGTACAGGTACGATTATGTGAGCTTCCCGGACCGGAACCAGGAACTCAGAAATCATATTGCAGGCCTAAAGGCCCTGTACATGTTGAACACAAAGATCTCCCTGTCGGCCTACATCCAGTACAATACTGCCATTAATAAGGTGATCTCCAACATCCGCTTCCGCTACAATCCCAAAGAAGGCACCGACCTGTACATCGTATTCAATGAAGGCCGTAATACCCTGCTGGAAAGAGAACTCCCCCATCTGCCGGCCTACGACGAGCGGAATATTACCCTGAAGTTCACCTATACCTTCGAACTCCAGAGGTAGTCCTGTTTCAGATTTTCTTCAGAATTCCTTCAAAATTGACCTGTAGATTTGAGTCAGCATTATTAACTCACAATTTAACGAAGGAACATATGAAAAAAGCTTTACTATTTGCAGGCATGATTCTGATGGCTGCCGGATTGATGGCACAGGAACAAAAAGAAGTGCTTACCGGAGACGGATATGCCAACGATGTGTACTACAGCCTGGAGAACGGAACTGTTACCACCGTGCAGCGTGATAACTGGGACATTGGTTTTATTACCCAGGTATACAGCATCAGCATTTTGGCCAACAATGGATCGGGTGTAGAACTTTACACCTATTCAAATGGAACAATTAACGACTGGGCTAGCCTGGATACAAGCGGAATGCTATGGAAACCCATGTATAATTCGCTGGAGACATGGGATATGGGTGCATTCAGTGCAAACGAAACAGGACATCCCGATTACGGATGGGGCACCTATAGCAGCGCAATAATCACCGGAGACAGCCTGTATGTGATCAAAACCATTTCGGGAGCCTATAAGAAACTGGCCATTGTGGAGAAAGCTGCCATGGCAAATACCTGGGAATTTAAATATGCCAACCTGGATGGAACCGAGGAGCAGACTGTTACGCTGGAGGCAAACGATTATCCCGATCCCGGCTTTATCCATTACTCCCTCGACAGCATGAAATTTCAAGAAAGGGAACCCGCCACTGAAGACTGGGATCTGCTTTTCACCAAATACTACGATTACACCATTCCTTACAGTGTGACCGGTGTGCTGACCAACGAAGATCACATTGTGGCCCAGGAAGTAAGCGGGGCTGATCTGGACCAGGCCACCCATGTGGAATTTGAAGACACAAGCTTTGTATCCCACATCTCCATCATTGGTTCTGACTGGAAAAAATTTGATATGGGAAGTATGGCTTATGTACTTTCAGATACCACGGTATTCTTCGTGAAGAAATACACTGAAGCGGAGGACTCCCTGTACTACAAAATCTATTTCACAGGATTTTCAGGCAGCATGGGGGGTGGCATATAC
>JBDLIM010000014.1:0-68410 GCA_039714915.1 Bacteroidota bacterium | reverse complement strand
AATCAAAGACATGAAAATTCAATATTGTTCCGACCTGCATATTGAATTTCCGGAAAACAGCTCTTTCCTGAAGCAGAACCCCATTGAGGCTGCAGGGGATATTTTGATACTGGCGGGGGATATTGTTCCATTTGCAGTAATGCAGGAATTCGATTGGTTCTTTGATGACCTTTCCGGGAGATTTAATTCTGTTTACTGGATTCCCGGGAACCACGAATATTACCATTCGGATATTAATCGCCGCAGCGGGAGTTTTATTGAGGAGATTCGAAGCAATGTATTTCTTCTAAATAATCAGGTAATTGAAATAAAAGGCTGTCGGATGATTTTCTCTACCCTGTGGACCGAAATTTCAGAAAGAAATCGTAGGGAGATAGCTCAACGATTATCTGATTTTCGGGTCATTAGTAACAACGGGGAAACATTTACCCCTTTTGAATACAACGCATTGCACAGAGAAAATCTGGAGTTTATTGAAAAGGCGCTTTCAAACAAAAACGAGGATAAATGTACAATTGTTGCTACACATCATATACCTACATTTTTAAATTATCCTGAGAAATACAGGGGCGATACATTGAATGAAGCCTTTGCCGTTGAACTTTTCAGTTTCATTGAAGAATATGTCCCCGATTACTGGATCTTTGGTCACCACCACAGTAATCCGGAATCCTTTAAGATTGGGAATACCAGGTTGTTGACCAATCAGTTAGGTTATGTCAGGTATCGGGAATACTATAACTATTCTAACTCGGCCACATTTATTCCTTAATCAACAGGAAAAGCCCCTTTCCGGCGCTTATTGTTTAACAATTTTCCGCATTTCGCTAATCTTTCCGTTTGAAAACCGGTAATAATAGAGGCCCGGAGTGAAAGACCCTGAAGGAATTTCAAGGGAGTGGGTGCCTGCGGGTTGATACTCTTCGCCTCTGTCGTATACAAGGCTACCCCTGGTGTCGAATACCTGCAGGGAGACATTTGAGGCTGTGCTGGATTCGTACTCGATAGTGAAAGATCCATGGAACGGATTGGGATAGGATTTTGTATAATAGGAGTGAGATCCTCTTGGGTCGCTCAATGGATTCTCCCTCACGCCGGAGGTGAAATCTGACCTTCCGATCACCATCCATCCCACATTATTGGATTCATGGATCTCAGTCATGGTGTTTTCAGGATCGATCACGGCATATATACGTGGAAAAGCTGGCAATCCTGAGGGAACCTTCCATTCCAGCTTCGCCCACCGGGCCTCCTGGGCAGGAATAATTCCAGGTGTTTTTACCGTACTTTCACCATTCATTCCGGTGATGATCGTTCCACCCTTACCGGGATCGCCCAGGTAAAAACTAAGCGCCACGGAATCTTCGGTTTCTATAAGACTGAAATTACTGACCAGCGCGGTGATGGTAACCGTATCGCCGGCAGACGGTTCAGCCGGGGTCAGTTCAATTGATTTTGTCTGCCTTCTGCGTTCCTGGTCCTGCAGGGCAAGTCCTTTTTCCGGATCCAGTCGCCAGGGAAGGATAAAGGCAGGATCCTGTTCTGTTCCGTATGTGCTGCTCCACCAGGTTGCTGTACCTCCCTGAGAGGGCAGGATGGCCCTGGCGGCATAATCAACCACAAGGGCACCGTTGCTTGCCCAGTATACATATGGGGTCACATTAAAGTTTGTTTCACCCAGGCTACGGTCTATGGATCCAAAATGAACTTTGATATCAATTTCATCATTCACAGTGGTGCTGTGTGTCGATATGGCTCCCTGTTCATAATTTGCTGTCCCTTCCACTTCAATTCCGTAACCGCCAACTGAAGCGCCCACTTCCAATCCGATTTCCGATGAACGCGTCGATTCATCGGAAAATGTGTTATTGATATTGACCTCAAAGGTCGCATCCGTACTTTCGTTTAAATCCGTACTTCCGTTAAGGTAGGAGCCTCTCAGGCTCTCTGTCAGGTCTGGATTTTCCAGATCGTTGTAAGGTGTATATGACAAAATATTCCCAACTTCATGTTTAGGGATATAACCGGCAGCGCTGCGTTCTTTGCTTGGAAACCAACGGTTTTCTGTGATAGTCGGAAGTAAAGCAATGATATACCCTTTAATGGCATTGCTTTCTGCAATAACAGGGTATTCCCATACCTCGTAATCACATATAGTAGCATATATCAGGTCATCACCGCTGGCCGCTATTTGCGAGCTGATCTGAACGGTAGTCGAGTTATTCCGGGTCCTCGAGAATTTTTCTCCATAAGTGGCTTTCATATGAGCTGTAGCACCTATTCCATATGCTGATGCACCGAGTTTCAGGCCTGCACTGATGCCCCAGTTGCTATAGACCTGAGTATTGACCATCCGGGACTCAGAAGCTGATTTGTAATAGGTGGCCGTATGAAAGCAATTGGAAAGGTTTGTGTTATAGCAGGAGTTTACATCATATACTTTCCCATTCACTATATCAAAATGGGTTGGCGGAGCATTCAGGATTACCAGCGGCTGGATTACATCTGTTTTAACATATCTTTTCCCCTCGCCAATTCTGAAGTTATCTCCATCAAAATCTCCTGCGGCCAATGAGTAGTGCCTTCTGTAATTGCTGCCAGAACCAACGGATATTGATTCGAAATAGCTCTTTCTTGCAATCACGGAATCCCTGTTCAAACGGGAACTGAATCCATATACCGTGAGGGTGAATCTTTGTTCACCACCGGGCTCGTTACTAAAAAAATGATCAAGCAGGATCACATCGTCACCTGCCTGCCCGTCGATATCAGCCACCCTGAGAAAGTCAACAGCATATCCCGCATCATCAGAATAGTTTCCTGCACGATTCTTACTGATAAGGGCAAAAGTGGTGTCGGCTACAAAGACTTCCGCTCCTTTACTGCCTCCAAGTACAATTTCATCCTGCCCGTCCCCATTTAAATCGCCCGATTTCAGGTTCAGCGGACTTACAGCATTGGGTGACAGGCTTGTCTGTGCACGGTGACTGTGGCTGAATGTTATGCTTTCAAGGTCGTCCCCCTCTGAGGTTTTTTCATCATCTCCAATGTGCAGCGGATAGATAAATGTATCGTCACATCCGGTACCGTCACAGGAATCAATCCGGCCCCAGGCCAGGGCAATGTCATTGTTTCCTTTACGATCGAAATTGCCGGCTGTTACAGCAATGGTTACTGTTTGGGAATTATCGGTGAGGATGTTGTTGTCGATCAGTTTCCGTGTTTTGGGATTGAAAGTTTCGCCGTTTAATGCGTAGACCTTCACAAAAACTCCCTGAGCGGGATCTTCCGGTCTGAAACCAATAATCACTTCACTTTCCAGATCATTGTTCAGGTCATTAACATCAATTCCCCAGCCGTTGGGGGAATGTGTGCCAGCCAGCACTTCATCGGCGACCTGAGCCTTTAGCACTGGCACGAGCCCACCGTCTGTATCGTATAGTTCTATATGCAGGGTATGATTCATATCCTTGTATGCCAGCACAAATTCATCAGGATCGTCGCTATCAAAATTGCCTGTGATCACATGGATATCACCTCCATTATCCACATTTGATCCCACCAGGACCGTTTGTGAGGATGTATAAGATAGGGTGGAGTCCTGGAGTTCGGGGATTCTCAATCTAACCTGCTTGTTACCGGCCATGGATGCTACCACATAATCACTTAATCCGTCTCCGTTAAAATCACCGGTTGCCACGTCCAGTTGCCGGTTTCCGTAAGAACCATCGCCTTCCGTATTCTTGTCACCAAACTCAAGGCGCTGCTCCAGGTCTGGTTGTCCTTCGTGACCGGTGATAAGTCTGGCCAGCTGGTGGTTGATAATATTGGTTTCACTGTTATTACCCTCATCCCAGATCAGGATTACTTCTTTCTGTCCAATCAATCCTGTAGGCGAAATGGGCCCCTGGGCATTTATAGGGACAGCATTTATGAATATAATTGTTCCGGCAACCATAATGTTGACCGCAAACGGGGAATCAAAAATCATTTTCATAGCACTTCAATTATCCAAGTAGATAATCAAGGTAAAGCAATAGAAGACTTCGATGTCTTTAATTAACTTAATTAACAAATTGTCAGGTAGTCGACTTATCCCTGGAGTTAAAACGGAATTTCCCTGAGGGCTTTTTCAATGAACACATTATAGACACGTAATCCCCTATCTGCACAGTCGATGATAAGACCTTTATCAAGTAAGGCTTTTATGGCCCGGCTCATTGAACTGGGTACAGAAAGTCCGTATTCCATGGCGAATCCTTTCGATTGTGGGAACTTTACATATCCCTCTCTTGCCACAGCATGAAGCGTCTTCCATTGCAGCTCCGGCAGCAGGAATTCCTGTTCACGCGCCATAGACTTATGGTTATCCAAAATATCTGACCACACTCGTTCATAGAGTTCAAAATCAATACGATGCTCTGCTTCACTAAAAACCCGTGAAAGCACCATCTGGGTGAATCCGGTATGACAGTAGGTATCTTCCATGATCCTGTCAATTACCAAAGGATCAAATTTCTGCTGATACCTGGTCAGGAGTGCGTGTACTTCCCCGGTATAGATCTCACGGTCAATCTCATGAAGCTCCATCATCTGGGTGGATTGGAAAAAGGGCCGGCTGGCATCAGTAAAGATCTCCTTCATCAGGCTCATTCTACTTCCGGAGAAAATGAATCCGATGGATGGAAAATCCTGCATCAGGGTGCGAATGGTTGCTTCAGAATAATCTCCTTCATATCGGGCCACTTCCTGGAACTCATCCAGCGCAAGGATAACTTTCTTTTTATGCCTGGATAATAGTCTGAACAATTCAGGAATGCTCTTCAAAACAGCAGAAGGTTCTTTCACATTGAAACTGATCTGAGGACTTCCGGTAAGAGGATCGAAAGAGACTGACGCACCCAAGCTGCCAAGTATCCTTGCAAGCCTGTTCTGCTGGAGGATCTTTTTTTCATACAGTGCCTCCGTTAATTTTTGAGCGAAGTGAACCATGTTCCTGGTGGCAAAAAGGTCAACGAAGAGCGGGGTGTAGCTCTTGTGGTCAATCAGAGAAAATATATGGTGCAGCAGCAAGGTTTTTCCCAGCCTTCTGTGGGAAAACAAAGTCAGGTTGCGTTCATTCTGAATGGCATCGATCAGTTTTCCGCTTTCCTGCTTCCTGTCAATAAAATATTCCTGCCCTGTATAGGTACTTGTTATAAATGGATTCATGACACATGATTGCGTTACGCATATATAGCATCAAATATAACACAATAATGCGTGATATACAAATAAACTACTGCGTAGCGCAATCATGCTTTATGAAAGCAGAAAACCTGAGCTTTCCCTTACAGATTAAATCGTTTGTTGGAGTTTTCGAAGTGCTCCAGAAGTCCTTGTTGATCAAAATCCATTGGGTCGTGATCCTCACCCGCCCAGCTTGTTCTTCCTGGTGCAAAGAAATCCCCACCATATACATGAATTGCAGCGGTGAGTTTTTGTACGGGATTGACCACAGAATGAATACCATCATCTGTTAGTGACCCCACGTCACCAACTCCAAAGGACTCTGCTCCAATCGGTTTAATGATATTTTCCTTCCTCTGCCAAAAGATATTATCCTCCCGCCCTCCAAATACTCCAATGGATACCCACATGTTGTGATCATGCGGACGCAGGACCATAAGCGGAGCCCATACAATTTGAAGAATAGTGATTCGACTATCGTGGTAGAGCTTTGTGATTCCACCCCGGTTCGGTTCACCCAGGCTGGCAATCACTCTTTTTGGATCAGATGTTATGCGTCGCAATGCTTCTTCGACACCTGGTTGCCCGTCTTTGAAGGCTTCGCGCAACTCCATTACAAGTGGTGTAGCACGTTCTTCCATAGCGGCTCCAAAAACCCTTGGGCCTAATACTGCTGTTGCACCTGCCGCAGCTAAAAATTTGCGTCTTGACATAGCCATAATGTTTCCTCCATCTTTTTTTAATAAAACCTTCCTTCCAACTGCCAGGGATACTATAGCTTAAAAGACTTATGCTGATAAACTTACCCAATAAAACGTGCTTAGACATATTAAAAATGATTTTTACCATTTATTTAACATGCTTTGAGCGCAAGCGGGACTTGATAATTTGACAGAAGATCCGGGCAATAAGTAATAGGTATGTTCAGGTTAAACCTTAATTTTAAGGAATTGAAGGGAGGTAGTTAATTATGGATCTCATAAATCAATGATGTAAATAATCCACGAAATGAATATCCCGGGCCAAACTTTCCGCTTTCTCACCCTGCTGGTCATTGTTGGTTTTATTTCCGGCTGCAGTAAAGAAGCGGAGCCGCACCAAGATTCCTTTGATACCTATAAACAGATTAAGTCGGACTTTGAAAAACCGGATTCCGGATATGGTCCCCGCTGCTGGTGGTGGTGGCTCAACAGCAACGTAAGCAAAGAAGCCATTACCGGCGATCTTGAAGCCATGCGAGACAAGGGATTCAGGGGGGCCATGATCTTTGATGCAGGAACGGAACTGGGATGGGGACCGGATGAAAACCCACCCAATGGCCCTATGTTTTCAGGTCCCGGGTGGACCGAACTCTATTTGCATGCACTCCACGAAGCCAAACGCTTAGGGCTGGAACTGGGGCTTTCCATACAAAGTGGCTGGAACCTGGGAGGTCCATCCGTGACACTGGACGATAAGGCCAAGCAAATCACCTGGTCGGAGGTTCAGGTGGAGGGAGGTCAAACTGTGGAAAGCAGATTGCCGGTTCCGGAAGCAAATTACGATTACTACCGGGATATTTGCGTACTCGCCTTTCCCTTCAGGGATGCAGACCGGGAACCCATCAGCTATCTGGAAGCAAAATCCGGGACACGCGAACTGGGAGGCTCGGCGCCTGATTGCCGGTTTCTTTTAAACGACCACCCTTCCGTTCCGGGAGAGGAAGATGCCCGTCTGGATGAGATCCTGGACATTACGGACCAACTGGATGAAAGCGGTACTTTAACCTGGGAGGTGCCGGCCGGTAAATGGATCGTTCTTCGCATGGGTTATACCCCGACCATGGCCCATGTGGCCACTTCCAGCGATAACTGGAAGGGCCATGTGCTCGACTATCTCAGCAAAGAGGCCTTTGACCGCTACTGGTATAAAAATATCGACCACCTGATGAAAGAGGCCGGGCCCCTGGCAGGTACGGTGTTGAAGCAGCTGGAAACAGACAGCTGGGAGTGTGGCGGTATGAACTGGAGTGAAGATTTTGCCGAGGAGTTCTACCGGTACAACGGATACGAGATTATAAAGTATCTGCCGGTGATATCAGGAAAGATCATTGAAAGCAGGGAGGTGAGTAATGCCTTTCTGGCCGATCTGAGAAAGACCATCGCGCATCTGGTGTCGGAGAATCACTACCGGACTTTTGCCGAACATGCCGCCCGGTATAAGCTGGGGATCCAGCCCGAGTGTTCCGGTCCCCATGCAGGCCCCCTGGACGGCATCACCAACTATTCCCACAGCGATATTATGATGAGCGAGTTCTGGTCGCCTTCACCTCACCGGCCCGATCCCCATAACCGTTTTTTTGTAAAACAGGCATCGTCGGCAGCCCATATTTACGGAAAACAGCTGGTGGGAGCAGAATCCTTTACCACGCTCCGGAAACCCCATTGGGCCGATAAGCTCTGGTATGACATGAAGCCGCATATGGATTATGAGATTTGTGAGGGCCTGAACCTGATCTTTTTCCACACCTTTACCTGCTCGCCCAAAGAAATGGGGATCCCGGGCCAGGAATACTTTGCCGGCACCCATGTGAACCCCAATGTGACCTGGTGGGATCAGTCAGATGCTTTCATGGAATACATCACCCGGGTGCAGTCAATTGTGCAGAATGGAAGATTCAAGGCCGATGTACTGTACTATTACGGAGACCATGTACCCAACATAGCGGTCTTCAAGGGATTTAACCAGGCGGGGGCCCTGCCCGGATACGATTACGATGTGACCAATGAAGAGGTATTATTAAGGCTGAAAGTGGTGAATGGAAAAATTGAAGTACCGGGAGGTATACAGTACCGGGTGCTTGTATTGCCCGACCACCGGGTGCTTTCACTGGCGGTACTGGAAAAGGTCAGCGAATTGCTTCAAAAGGGAGCCACTATTCTGGGACCCAAGCCAGAAAGGCTGGTCAGCCTGGTCGGCGGGAAGGCGGCCCGGGATAGATTCCATGCGTTGGCAGATAAGCTATGGGATCATGCCGGCACAGTAAAAGGGCAAAAGCAGATCGGCCGGGGAAAGCTGGTCTGGGGAACAAGCTCCAGGGAATATTTGCAGAACGAGGGGATAGGGTTCGATTTTGAAGTGATTGATTCAGAAGATCCATGGGATTGCGAATATATCCATTATCGCATAGATCATGCGGATGTCTACTTTGTGAGCAACCAGACCAGCCGGGAAATCTCGGTGAATTGTGCCTTCCGGGTCTCCGGCAAACAGCCCGAGCTTTGGGATCCGTTAACCGGGGAGATAAAGACTGCCAGTGCCTTTACACAATCCGGTGCAAGAACATTTATCCCCCTGGAACTGCCCGCCCATGGTTCCTGCTTTGTGGTTTTCGAAAAGTCTATTTCTACTGACATGCAGGGCACTGAAAGTAGAAATTATCCGGAGCTAAAGGCTATTCAGGAGGTCCGGGGATCCTGGGAGGTGGCTTTTGATACCCTCTGGGGAGGTCCGCACACTGTACAGTTTGATTCCCTGACCGACTGGATTGAGCATAGGGATGAAGACGTCAGGTACTATTCAGGCCAGGCGGTCTATACCACCACTTTCGGTTTTCAACCCGATCAGGAAAAGTCCTACTGGCTCCAGATGAACCGTGTGGAAGATGTGGGCATTGCATCGGTGAAACTGAATGGGAAAGAAGTGGGTATAACCTGGACCTTACCGTTCAGGGTGGCCATATCAGATGCACTCAAACCAGGTCAGAACCAGCTGGAAATAACAGTGGTGAACTCCTGGCAGAACCGCCTTATCGGCGACCGGGACATACCTAAGAAGGAACGCTATACCCGCACAAATATCAAGATACGCGACGACTGGCAATTACGAAGCTCCGGGCTTTTGGGTCCTGTGGTGTTAATCAGCAACTAAATCTATTTCATTTTACAGCCTTACACCAATCACACAAACATCATCTATCTGTTCATGGCTGCCACGCCATGTATCAAATGCCTCTTCAATCAATTTCTGTTGATTCTTCATCGATTCCGATTGAACAGACAGGAGCAGTTTCTTGAAGCTACGGGTTTTGAATTTCTTACGTTTCTTCCCTCCATATTGATCTGCAAAGCCGTCAGAAGATATATAAAGAGTGTCGTCTTCCCGATACTTTATCACATGGTTGGTAAACTCTGTCTCTTCCCAATGTACGCCTACGGGTTGCTTATCTCCCTTTATGGCATACAATTCGTAATCATCAATCTTCCTGATCAGAAACAGGGGCAGGTTTGCTCCTGAAAACTGAAGCTCTTTATTCTCCTGGTCAATAATTGCTATTGCCATATCCAGTCCTTCCTTTTGATCAGTTACAGATCCGTCCTGAGCGAGTATTTCCTTTACTTTATTCCTTAAATGTCCCAGAATCACGCCAGGTTGTCTGATCCCGAAAGTTCTGAATTGCTCATTCAGGAGGGTTACACCTAACATGCTCATGAGTGCGCCCGGAACACCATGTCCGGTAGAATCTGCGACGATAACTACTCTATAGCCTTCGATCTCTCTAATCCAGTACAAGTCACCGCTTAATATATCCTTAGGTTTATATATAGTGAAATAGTCAGAGAGTATATTATCTATATATGCCGGAGACGGAAGAACAGCTTTCTGAATCCTCCTTGCATAACTGATGCTGTCAGTAATCGCTTGCTTTTGCTGAAGAACAAGCTGATGCTGTTTTCTGTGTTTTTCTTCAGTTCTGACGTTTTCTATGGCTCTGGCAATATGATCCGAAACGAAAACCAATAGCTCTTCATCTTTTGCTGAATATGCACCGGCTAGGTCGTAGACCTGTACAGCCATCACTCCTAAAGTATTTCCTGAAAGTTTCAATGGGACACCCAACCAGGAAGTTGATTGACTGCCAAAGAGTGTTATTTCGCCCGATTCATATAATTTGTTGATATTTTCATTGGGAAAGCGAATGGGTTTGCCGGTTCTTCGCACATAGTCTGTAAGCGTTCCGGACAAATCATATAGTGTCACTTCCAATGATTCATCATAACCAGAGTTCACTCCGGCGGTATCAATGCTATCAAACTCATCTTCGAAGTAGGGAAAGAAATATTTATCACTGGATGCATCATACAGACCAATGAAGAAATTCCTGGCCATAACCAGATCAGCGAGTATATCATGTATGGTAGCGACAAATTCTTCAATGTTTTTTGCAGTATGAGCCTCTTCAGAAATCCTCAGAAGGGATTCCCATGTCTTCTCATTATCTTGATGTTTAGTGCTTTCGTCAGGAGAAACCATTTGCTTTTCGACTTACTTAACTAATTATTCACGGAGTCAGGCCCTCAATGTTTTTCCTTCTGAGTAGAATTTTTGCGTAATCGCGGCCCAGCTTGTCGTTGTAGAATTCGTAGGATTTTTGGGCCCAGTCAAGGGCTGGTGCCGTGTGCCCCAATACCTCGTTAGCCACGGCCATGTTCAGGCAGGCTCTTCCGGCTGTCTTGCGTTTCGGGTTGTCGGTCAGTTCTCCCCATAGCTCAATGGCCCCATTCCAGTTAGCCACTTCAGTTCTCCGGTATCCCGCCTTGAATTGTTGCCTGGCTGATCCGCTGGTTCGTTTGTACAGCTTTCTTTTAACCAGGTAGGAGCCGGGCAGGTAGCGATATATGTATGCCAGACCTGCATCATAAGCGGTGCGCGGGAGAGCATCAGGGGGAGGAACGCCCGCAACGGTATTGAAGGTCATATAGCTGCTGTGCTGGTACTGGTCAACAATTCGCCGGGTATCCGGATCATAGAGCCTCCAGTATGCAGCTACGTTCATTTGCACTTCTGAGGGGGGTGTGGTTTTTACGGTGCCGGTGTTTATGATGGACGACAACTGTTCGGTGGCTGTTTTAGCCAGGAGGTCTGTGTTCGAGTCGAAGGTTTCGAGGACCAGCAGTACATCTGCCCCTTCTTTTTCGCAAATCTCCACTACCTGGTCCCAGTCAAGCAGATCGGGGATTTCCCGGGTGCCCGTGCCCTGCATCCTGAGTTCAGCCGGAATGACTAATTCGGTTTCCGGGAGTTGGGTAATGGCATCATAAACCCCCTTGATACAGGCATCTGAAGCCAGGAAATCAGAACCGATCTCTGTGCTTATGATGGCTTCAAAAACTTTCGCATCCTTTTCATCTTCTGTGGTGAGTGAGCGGTTAACAATGGCAATAGAATGTACGCTTTCAGGAAGGTAGGCTACCGGTTCAACAGGGTAGGAGAGACTTACATAGCCATATTTACTGCAACCTGTTGCAGCTATGGCAATCAGGCCTGCAATTAGCAGATATCCATGTCGCATGCGCATAGTATTAATCAATTCAGACGGATTTACATATGCAAAATAAGAATTATGCCCATATACTTTTCAAAAGCTGCCAGAATGTTAATAACAGCTGCTGTTCCTGATCGGATTCAGCAGCATGCAGATCGGGATCCTGGGACTTTAATGACTTGACAGTTTCTGCAAATCTGCTTCGGCGGATAGGGCAGGAGCATCCCTCTCATCCACAAGACATATATCTCCTTTGAAGCGAAAGGAATATTTTATCAAGCTTATTGCACCAATCAAAGACATGCTTGTATCACCAACATATTTGAATCTGATCTCTTTATTCTCAGGTTGATTTTGGGAGTTTTTATTATACGGCAGACCAGGGCTGGTTGAAGCAGGAATCTGCTGTTCTTTTAATGCAGCTCTTTTTTGTCCGCAACAAGCCATCGGATATATGTATTATGATCTGATCGTTGCTTTATACATGATACAGGCAAGACCCGAAAGAGCCCCCCAGTATAAGAGCATATCACCCGGAGACTCACCCAGGAGAATAGCAAATGGTATGGCTACCCATATACTCAGACAATAGAAGCAATCGAGCAGAGTTCCAAAAAAACCCTGCCCAAACTGCTTTCTGAACTTTATAATCAGATCAAAGGGTCCATCTTCATCGCTGAACAAATGAGTCAGGCGCCATACAGTCAGGCCCATTAATAGAAATATGAACCATTTTTCCATTGTGATTATGAACCGGGCCTTTCCATACCGATCAGTACCCTGGTAGCATGAAAGTCATCATAATCTGTAGCTCCATCTGTTAACCTGTATGTTCCGTACAGGATAATGCTGAATGCGCAGAAATTCTGATCAGCCTCCAGCCAGCCTCCGGAAGCAGGTTGCACAGTTACAGAATAATAACCTGAAGCATCAGCAGTAGGCTCATTTACAGTACCCTTGAATCTGATGTTGCAATTCAGGTTGTCCACGTGGTGATATCTGCGGCCCCTGTTAACCACGTTGTTCATTATGCCGGGGCCTACAAAATCTGCATCTATCACCGGTACATTTAAATTGAATATCCCAGTTGCACCCTTGGAAACAGACAAAGCATAATGATTAATAAAGCCATAGGGACTTCCGTCCGGACTGTGCTCCACTTTAAATCGAATGGTCAATGGCGCATTTTCTATAACGTTTCCACTTCCGTCTACCGGAAGGGTGAATAGTGCACAGTTACCCAGGGTTGCGGCACCCATAGTTACATTAGCATCAATATGAGCTGTAATAGCCTTACTATGAAGGTACAGGGGTATTTCTTCTACGGCGCTGGTGAACTTGCTGCCATTGGCTCTGTAACCCTGAATTCTGAATCTGTATGTGCCATTCTCAAACGCGTTTGTCCTGATATGGGCCTTGATGTTTTGAAAAGCTTCTAACCAAAGACCCGAATCTGTTTCCACATTAAGATACCCGTCAATGGGGGAAGCAGCCGGTCCAAACGTTCTGTTTACCAGAGAAGATACATTGAGAGATCCTATTATTCTGGGTAAGCGGAGTTCCTGATTAAATGGAAGCCATGGACTCCATCCTTTCCTGTACTCAATGGTATAGTATTTAATCTGTGTATTCTTCAGACACCCTCTTAATTTAAGTCTTCCGGTCCATGCAGCACATCTCACTGCCGGAGCCAGTGAATCATAAGCAGTAACAGTACCACTGGAGTTTAGATAATTATTGAATCCCACTCTAGTGCCACCGGACTCTTCGGCCAATGCTATATTACCCACTCCCTGTATGATGTGCTGTCCTTTACAGGCATGAGGTATTACACCTGACTTCTCTTTAGGAATGCATATGTTGATTTGTTTTAGAAAGGGGATATTCCAGTGCGGTGCTGTTTCAAATAAGGCATCAGAAGGTTCAAACTGATCCATAAGCTTAACGATAAGGTCCGGTCTTGCCTGTATGAAAGCATTCTCACCTGCTGCAAGATCATATGCTGTCTCACCAATAACATCATTCGTACTTCTTATAAATCTGAATATGTAGTTTCCGATGAAATCTGCATGTATTTCACCCAGGCTCTCTCTGACACCATCTCCTGTGTATGGCCCACCTGTTAATTCTGAACCCGAGCGATCATACTCTTCAAATTTCATTAAGGCAAAGGGTATTGGACCAGTTTCGCAGAAAAGTCTGAAACGATCATAAACACTTGCAGCCTCCGTAAAAAGCTTCCTGTCTGCACTTGCAATTTCAGTGCCTGAAGAAGTCTCTTTTATCATCCTTGCTGTCGCTTTTTTTAAGGCGTTGAAGTGATAAGTTGTAGCTTCCTTCTTGTCTTTTTTATTTGCTGCCAGTGATATTTCTGATGACCTGGAAATTGTAATAAGCTCTTCCCGTTCAGGGATGGCGGGGCCTCCAAAGGGCACCATGATTGGTTTAAATGGTCTGGGAGGAGGACCGGGTTGCGGATTCAGGATTAACTCCTCCACCAGGGATGGATAGTATTTCTTTACAGCTTTCAGCATAATGGGATTAACTACTACTTCCCGTAGTTTTACCCATGTATCAATTACAATGATCCGGAAGCAGGGATTTAAAAAGCATCCCTTGTAATAACTTATATTCCCGTACACTATGTAATCCTGGTCTGTTACAGGTGTTCTGAAAGTCAGGATCAAATCATTGAAATCCTCATCTCCTCCGCTGTCGTTCGATAAAAGATCAAATCGATATTCCCCGCTTATTACCTGTGGATACTGTAACTTCATTGCAGAGTTTAAGTATCCGGAACCAGGATTGTTCTGAATACTAATGTTCCATGAATCACCCGAAACAAATACTTCAGGTGTAGTGGTAGCTCCACTATATACTCCGTTGCCACTGGTTGCACCGCTTATTATAAAGCGCTGGTCATAACTGGCTGATTTTGATTTTACCCGGACGAACCAGGCACCTTGCATCGAAATTGGCATAGTTGATTATTTTTAGGTAGTTAGATATTTATTTGCGCATCATTCAGCTCATCGATTTATTAGGCGAGCTACGAAACGGATTGAAACAGAGCAGTCTATCTTACACTGGACTAAGATTAAACTTTTCAATACTTAACAGAAAAAATTTACTACTGATTCTACAATAAATCAATTCATCGGATCTTTATGTATTCATCGGAAATGTTTCAAGAATTAGTGGGTAGATTCATGAAATTATCGTTTCCCAGAACCATTCATGGTCTATATTATTATCGAGCACTTGCCACTGGTTATATTCTAAATCGGTTGGACGGGTTATTAAAATCATGGCAGCCAAAGTACAACCCGGAGGATGAAGCCGGTAAGTAAACTGGTAAGAAACAAACAAAGGTCACCAAACGTCTAATAGTGAGGGGATTTCAAGTTCCCTTGATCCTTGTATCGAACAGGAATGGTTCGGCTGACTGGATGGTGATCCTGTGAAAATCGGGATGACCGGGATTAATCAGATAGTTCGAATCTCCCGGTACAATGGCTGAAGGCACTTTCAGGACGGCACTGGCAGATTCCCTGGCCCATTTATCTCCGATTGGCCTGCAAATTTCATATCCTGATTCGCCGTTTACCTTCCATCCTTCCGGGAATTCACCAGATTTCAATCCCGGGATTTTTATATCATCGGGGATATTAATGATCATGATAACAAAAGAGGCCCCCAGGTCCACGGCCCCCATGTGGACAACATTTTCAAGGCAGGCCAGTGCCCTGGAAGCAGCACAATATATTACAAAAATCCCGGCTGAATTCCACCTGGCAGGATATCCTGAAGCTGAAAGTTCTTCTGACCACTTGCTATGTGTAATCCTGTAAACCTGCATCAGGCGGTTGCTCCAAACTCGATTCTGATCAGTTCTTCATAGACCAGCTCTATTCCGGTTATGGAGTTAATCAGTTCCAAGGGCTTCATATTCCCCAGTCCATATGAATCCGATCTCAACCATTTATTGAATGTGCCTGCATCTTCAAACAGTTCAATACCCTTTTCATACATGGTCTCAAGCTTCAGTATCTGTTCCGTTATCCTTATGGGTAGTTCCTTGTCTGCATTGCAATACACATTCAATGTTTTAGGATTGATTTCCAGAACATGTTCGGCCAGAATCTTTTTAGGCATTTTAGAAAGCTTCAGAAAACGGTCAAGAATTTCTGCAGACCCTCTTCGTTTTCTTAGTTCATCTATTACCCTGGATCTTGACTTACCGGAATACTTTTTTGCAGAGCCAGGTAATTTATCCACAGAATAGACTTCCTGTCCAGAATGAAGCGTATTTAATTGCATCTCCTGATGAAAACCGGTAAATTCAGACAAAACTGCTTCTATATCTATTTCAGGTATTCCGGTTTTTTGCGCTATTAAAGAAATAATGTGCTTGCTGATCCTGGTCATAAATCACAATATGTAAAATTACTACTTACCAACAGTAAATTTACCCATTTTATATCAAACATACAACAGCAACAAATAAAATAAAAAATTAATCGATGATTAGCTCCGCTGAGCTCGTAAACTCGGTTGGCTTCACCGAACTAAAGGTTCCCCGCAGCTTGCTGCGGGGAGAGTCAATGATCCGGACAATTCAGAAATCAGTTTATTTCAAGATGGATTTTTCAACTATCCAGCGACATGTGTATTTCCTGATTTAGTCCCGGTTTCTGACCCTGTCAATAAGCCCGGAGTACTCTTCCCTGAATCCATAGGGATCGTAGGAACGGGCCTGATCGGCCCATGCTTTTACATCCCTGAATGTAACGCTTCCACCAAACTCAGAGTTCTTGAGCAACATACCAAAACCTGCCAGGGATGCTGCAAACCGCATATTCTCGGAAGAAGCTTCAAATGCAGCCCGACTGTTATCCAGTTCCATTTGCATTAGCCTGCTTTGGGTCTCTCCGGGCTTTTTGTACCTGAACTCCATGGATCCGAAGCTTCCTGCATTCCCTGCCTGGGGAATTAGCTCGTACATGGCGGTGATGGTCTGGGTGGCCCCAATCTCACCTGCATCGGTGGAATCATCTTCAAACTCACTATCTTCAAGCACCCGGTTTTCATAGCCAATCAGGCGGTATGAATCGACCGCAGTGGAGTCGAAGGTGACCTGGATCTTGGAGTCCTTTGCTACGGTGAAGAACTTGTCGTATTCATGGACAAAGACCTTGATGATCTGGTCCCCGTTGTCGATGTACTCGTAGTTGCCATCCCCCTTGTTGGCCACCTGCTCCATCATGGACTCATTCAGGTTGCCGTGCCCCACACCACAGATGGTCAGGTAGATGCCCAGATCCCTGTGATCCTGTACCATCTCGATCAAGGCCTCAGTTGACGAAACCCCTACGTTGAAGTCACCATCGGTACCCAGCACGATCCGGTTGTTTCCACCCTCAATATAATTCTCCTCTGCAATGTCATAGGCCATCTTAAGTGCGGCTCCACCGGCTGTGCTACCCCCTGCATTCAGGCGGTCAATGGCCCGCTTGATCTTCTGTGTCTCCGATCCGTCCACAGCATCCAGAGCCACATCGACCTTGCCTGAGTAAGTGACAATGGCCACCCGGTCCTTGCCTGAAAGTTGTTCAGCCAGTCGTTTAAACCCCGATTTAAGAACATCGATCTTATCCTCACTGTCCATGGAACCCGAAACATCAATAAGGAACACAAAGTTGGCAGCCGGGCGTCCCTCCACCAGATCCTTTCCCTTGATGCCGATGCGAAGCAGGTAGTGCTCCGGGTTCCACGGGCAGACTGCTGTTTCGCTGTTCAGTGCAACATTTTCCGTGCTTGGTTCGGGGTAATCGAAATTGAAATAGTTGATAAACTCCTCCACCCGGACCGCCTCTGACGGTATCCGGTATCCGTCACTGTCATAGCCGCGCATATTGGCATAAGAGGCGCCATCCGCATCTATCCCAAAGGTGGAGACAGGGTCCTCACCTGCTTTGACAAAGGGATTTTCGCCATAGTCCGTGTATCTGTCACCCGCTTCATTGTTTTTATCGTAATTTTCTCCGTAATATCCACTCATACCGTCGTATTTCGAACAGGAACTTGCAAGCAATAGCAATATTGAAAGGGGGATCAGTGTTTTTATCATGGTTTTGCAATTTATGACTTGGTATATTTAATGGATGAGAAAACGGCCCGGAAGGTTGCTTATGGGATATCAATTCAATTCTTGTTCTTACCTTTCGGTATTATGAAAAAGAGAAGACTCCTGTTGTTGCAAATGATCCTGCCGGCACTCCTCTGTTCAGGCTTGTTCGCTCAGTCATCCGTACACATGATCGATCACTTTCCTGAAATTGTTGCTTCTGTTACAGAGGAGGGATCTTCTCTCTTTTCGCTTGTGATCAATGAAACCACTATTTTTTCGCGAGAGTTTGATGCGGGAGCTGAAGATGTTTTTACCCATCGGGAACTGAATTTACGGGTAACTATATCAGACAATGAACCGGACCAGGAGTATCAATGCAGGATCATTCGTTTTATTAACCAGTCGGATGATACCCTTGAATTGGAGAACCTGATACCACTTGGCGCCTGCGATACACGGCCTTATATTACGGGAAGCGGACCTCCCGGTCTGACCAGGGCTACCCTGTTCCGCCCGGGTTATGGTCCTGTGGGACTGATCGTTCCTGATAATGCATGGGAGATGGGATTTACTGCACTGGAGCTTAGCCCTGACAGTAGCATAGCAGTACTTGCGAGACGAGATTCCACGGTAAACGCAAAAAGGAGGAGGTATTCAACCATCCTCTATCCTGAAGGAGAAGTAAGCTATAAGTTCTATGCTGAAAAATACCGGGGTGACTGGAGATCCGGTTTGATTCATCTGTTCCGGAACCGCTGGCTGTTTGATATGCAGGAATTTGATAATCACCTGTATGAACGAGAAGACCTCCAATGGATCGGAGAAGATTACCTGGCGGTGCTGCAGTTTGCCTGGGATAAGGATTTTTATTCCACCGCGACAGGCTCCTATGGTCCATTCAGGGAATTCTTTCACCGCTACGACCATCTTCACGGGGGCTACGATATCTATGCCATCTGGCAGGGATGGCCCAGGCTGGGACTGGATAGCCGTAATCAGTGGGATCTTTTCCGGGATCTTCCTGGCGGAATGGATTCCCTCATGGCCATATCAGGGTACTGCAGGGATCACGGATCCGCACTTTTTATCTCATACAATCCATGGGATCAGAGTACCCGTCTGGTCGGTCACCTGCAGGAAATGGAGGAGATCATCCGGGAAACAGGGGCCGATGGGGTGGTCCTGGATACCAGGGGCAGCTCCAGCGCGCAACTCCGGAAAGCTGCGGATAATGCAAAAAGTGGAGTGGTCATGTATTCGGAAGGTATGGCTGTTCCGAAGGACATGCCCGGGATCATTTCCGGCAGGGTGCATAATGCCATCCGGATGTCCCCCCCACTGAACCTGAACCGGCTTATCAAACCTGAATTCCAGGTGTTCAGGGTACTTGACCTTAGAGACGGGAGGATCCACCGTGAAATGGCTATTTCCCTTTTCAACGGATATGGAGCAGAACTAAACCTTTTCTCCCCGGCCCATCCCTGGTGGATAGAAGAGGAATACCGCTTTATGGGCCGCTGCCTGATGACCCTGAGACAGAATCAGGAGGCCTTCCATGATCTGAACTGGATTCCCCTGGCAGAATCGCCCGACAGCATCTGGGTGAATGAGTGGCACTATGGAGACAAGATCCTTTATACCATCCTCTCTTTGAAACCGGAAGGACATAACGGACAGCTATTCCGGATTGACAACAACAATCTGCACTGGGTCTCGCTCTGGGATCATGAAGAGATCACAGTACTGGAAACTCCGGAAGGGAGCGCTCTGGAATGCCATATCGATCCCTTCAGTCCGGTTTATTCCGGGACCCGGGGTGAAGGAAGCGTCCAGTGCCTTGCAGGGTTCCCGGAGCTGCTTAGATGGAGAGTGACCGGGCAGTCTCTTGTTTTGAGTGCCTCCACAGAGGGCCGGATCCTGGTATGGAAGGGCGATCCTTCCTATTCCAACATGCATAAATCCGGGTTCCCCGTGGAGAGATCTGAAGAAATCATTCTGCCGCTGGCGGATTGGATGCATCTTCCTGAAGGAAAGATAGTTATTCAACTATATATTGGGAATGAGATCATGGACGAAAGGATTATCCATTTCGACCAGGCCACTCCTTCAAGGATTAATGATACCCAATCCACAAGAGCTTATCACAAGGCCCCTGAAGGCATGGTGGAGATCAAAGGTGGGCCCTTTCAATATTACCGGGGCAATGAGGCTGATTTCATCCCCTATCCCTTCAATTTCGATACCCTTTTGCTTGAGCCGGGTGACTTTTATATGGACAGGTATCCCGTAACCAACAAGCAGTTTTTTGAATTCATGCATGCCACCAACTACCATCCGGGAGATACGATAAATTTCCTGAGACACTGGAACGGAGATTCATATCCCGATTCACTGGCTGACCACCCGGTGGTCTGGGTTTCTTTGTCAGATGCCAGGGCATATGCCCGGTGGAAGGGGAGAAGGCTGCCTGCCGAAATGGAATGGCAGTATGCTGCGCAGGGAACAGAGGGCAGAATATGGCCCTGGGGGAATCGATTTGACAGTACCGCCTGCAACAATGCAAGCGGCCATACAAGCCCGGTTCATAAATTTCCTAAGGGGAAAAGCCTGTTCGGGGTGGAGGACTTAACAGGGAACGTGTGGCAGTTATGCGATGATGAATATGTCAACGGGAGTTTTTCCTTCTCCATGATCAGGGGAGGTTCTTTCTTTCAACCCACCTCCAGCTGGTGGTATATCCAGGGAGGACCTCAACCCAACAACCGTACCCAGATGCTGCTCAAAACCGCCCCCGGGTTTGACCGGAGTGAAACGGTGGGATTCCGCTGCGTTTGTGATGAATAATGCGTTCGGCAAGAAGTAAAAATCAATTCTCCTTTTTCTTTTTAATCCAATGCCGAAAATTCAGGTAAAGGCTTATTAGCAAAGTAAGATATCCATATATGGCAGTTAGGTGATCTCTCTTCTTTGCACGATCTCATTTAAGGTTTAATCCCGATCTCATTCCTGCATTTTGAGCATAGGTGCGGACTCTTCTGATCAATATCCTCCACGTAGGTACTGGATCTCATGACGCAGGTTGGAAAATGGCAATGCACCAATCCGAACATGTGACCCAACTCGTGAATGATCACTTTCTGAAAGCGTACAAGTAAGAGATCATCATCTTTTTTCATTCCGTATTGTTCGTTTCTTAAGCGGTACAGGGAGGCAACACCAATACTCCCTTTTAATGCAGCCTGTCCGAAAATGTAAGTAAGAATAGGATTAAACAGATCGACCCGGAACAATCCTATGTTTTTGATATGATTCATTGTAGACCAGAAATCCAGCTCTTTCATTAGTTTGTTGCCATTATATTGCCTGCGCATGGGATCATAGAACTCACTCAGGTCAATATGGCTCACCTTGACGGAGACGGGTAAATGATATTCTCTTGTAATACTTTCAGCAATCGTTCCAAGAAATTCCTTCTCAAAATTGCCGTGATTAATGATCAGTATCCCTCGCTCACCCACTGTCACTTCTTAGGAGATTGCAGCTTGTATTTCTTAATCTTATTGTAAAGTGTTACACGATCCACTTTAATAACTTTTGCTGAACGGCTTATGTTCCAGTCATACTTATCGAGTACCTGCAAAATATATTGTTTTTCAAGATCTTCAAGACTTTTAAAGGAGTTTGTAGTCATGCTCTTATCAAAGGGAAGGTCTTTTAAGCGAATCTCTTTATCATTTCCCACCACAATGGCTCTTTCAATCATGTTTTCCAGTTCCCTGACATTTCCGGGGAAATCATATTGTTCGAGGCGCTTAAGAGCACTTTTGTCAATGCTCATGATGTTTCGGCTCATGGAGGTGCAGTATTTGTTTATGAAATGATCCACAAGCATGGGTATATCTTCAACACGCTCACGCAGGGGCGGGATACGGATGTTCACCACATTCAGCCTGTAAAAAAGATCTTCCCTGAAAAGGCCGTCTTCCACCATCTGTTTCAGGTTTTTGTTGGTGGCACAGATGACCCTGAAGTCGGAGGTGATTTCTTTGTTTCCCCCCACGCGGATAAAGGTTTTTGTTTCCAGAACACGCAGCAGCTCGATTTGCATCTTCGGGGAGATTGTGGCGATTTCATCCAGGAAGATGGTTCCCCCGTCTGCCATTTCAAAACGCCCCTTCCGGTTGTACATGGCCCCTGTAAAGGCCCCTTTCTCATGTCCGAACAATTCACTTTCCAGGAGGCTCTCGGTAAGAGCCCCGCAATGGACGCTGACCAACGGTGAGAATTTGCGCTTGGAATTGGAATGAATGGCCCGGGCAATAAGTTCTTTACCCGTCCCGCTTTCTCCCGTAATGATGACCGGGGAGTTGGATTGGGCCACCTGTTCGACCTCTTTCAGTACCTTGATCATGGGTTCGCTGCTTCCGATCAGGTCTTCCACATTCTCCAGGCTTACAATCTTGCTCCTTAAGGCTTTGTTCTCCTCTTTCAGGGAGATCTGGCTGGCTGCGTTCCGGATCAGATGAGACAGATCATCGGGATCGAAGGGCTTGGTGATGTAATCAAAGGCTCCGTCCTTGAGTGCCTGAACAGCGGTATCCACCGCCGCGAACGCGGTCATGATGATTACAATGGAATCCTTGTTCAGGGACCGGATCCGTCGATGCATTTCCAATCCATCCATGCCCGGCATTTTGATATCTGCCAGGATGATGTCCATATGTCTTGATTCCAGGATGGAAAGCGCCTGCTTTGCATTCTCGGCACAATCCACCTCGTAGCCATCCTCGATAAACCAGTTGTATAAGGAATCCCTTACGGATTCTTCGTCATCAACAATTAATATGGATATTTTCTCGGGCATATGATTAGGTTTTTTTGGTTGAATCAGTTGATTTAGCCAGCGGCAATTGAATGGAGATGCTGGTTCCTTTTCCCAATTCAGAATCAACATTAATTTTTCCGCTGTGGTTCTGGACAATGCCATGAACAATGGCCAGTCCCAATCCGATTCCGCTTGCCTTTTCCTTGGTAGAGAAAAAAGGTTCAAAAATATGAGGGATATCTTCCCGGGCTATCCCGGTGCCATTATCCGTGATTTCTACTATAATGTGTTCATCATCAGGATTTCTTGTCTTGATGAGAATGATGCCGTTTTCCTGAATGGCTTCCGATGCATTCATCAGAAGGGCAATTCCTGCCTGTTTGATCTGATTCCCGTTACACAGGATTAGATCTTTGGTGGCAGAGAAGTCTGTTTGAAAGAGAATGTCCTCTATTTTCATCTGGTGCTCGATAAGCATATAGGTCTCCTTTAACAACCTGTGCATATGGTAGGGTTTGAAATCAACCTTGTCGCTTCTTGAGAAATCCAGCAAGCCCTTCACAATATCCCCGCACCTTTTGGTCTCATCTTCGATCACACTCAGATAGCGCAGCATGGATTTTTTTTCCTCTTCATTCAGCTCCAGTTTACGCAAGTGTTTATGCACCAATTTGGTATAGGTTAATACGCCTGACAGCGGATTGTTTATTTCATGGGCAACAGAGGAGGATAGTTTTCCCAGGGATGCGATTCTTTCAATATGGATCAATTCGTTCTGAATCTCAGAAATCTCTTCAGATTTCTTTTGAACTTTATATTCGAGTTGCTGGGACCAATTTTCCAGCTCGCCTGTGGCCGACTGCAGGTTATCGAGCATCTTGTTGAATGCACTGGAAACCATTCTCAGATCATGTAACTGGTTGGGAGGCGTTTCTAAGCGCACATTCCGGTCTCCTACAGCTACGGCTTCACTTGCCTTTATAATTTCTTTCAACGGTCTTCTGATTTGCCTCCAGGTGAAAAACAATAAAAACGTGACCAGCAGAAGCGTTGTTAATCCTCCTTGAAAGAGTGATTTTTGTACGGTGGCATCCAGATCGTCAAGTGGTATCCGAATGATCAGGGATCCCAGTAATTCTTCGCTTTCCTGGTGGGCGTGACAAGCATTTGTATAACAGGAAGGTTCGTTAAGAATCGGGGATTTAATCATCAGCATCCGGTGGTCCTGTTCCTGTTCGCACATTTCACATTCGTTGTCCACATTGATGATCTTGAATGATTTCTCTGTCCTGAGAAACATTTCATTCATGTTTTCATGACAGTCTTTGCAGTCTGGATTGTGGTAATGATCGTTTCCTAAATGACTTGATGAATGGGCCAGATTATTCTGGGCATCGTACATGTTCACATCCTCAATTCCTGGCATCTGGTTTATGATATCCAGGGTATTTCTTAGCCCCATTATGTTATTCTCCAACATGTGCTCGTATAAGGCACCCTCAACGAGCATCACCACGTTTTCTCCGTTCTGTTGAATGGTGCCTTCCATATACTGCTTATTAAAGGTCCTGAAGATAAAGAGAAAGGAGATGAAGAGAAACAGGGCAAGCAATCCAATGAGAATAACCACCTGTCCGTAAACCGAGGAGAATGATTCTGCAAATTCCTTGGGCAGGGACCAGAATCGTTTCTTTTTTGGGGAATTATGTGCTGTTGGGGTCATATGACGATATCTTAAGGGTAGTTAGCTAGTTAATCCATCTTTATGTTGGTTCGAACAAGGGTAATGATATGGAAAGAGTGGTTCCCACGCCCGGTTCAGATTGTATATCCACCTTTCCATGATGACTTTGTACAATTCCATGAACAATGGCCAGTCCCATTCCTATTCCACTGACTTTTTCTTTGGCGGAGAAAAAAGGTTCAAAGACATGAGGAAGATCTCTTGGTGCAATTCCGGAGCCATTGTCAATGATTTCCAGGCGGACCTGTGCAGGATCCGGATTACTCGTCCGGATCAGGATCTCACCATCTTCAAGCACTGCCTCATTGGCGTTCAGGAGAATGGCAATAACCGCCTGCTTTATCTGGTTTTCGCTGCATTTGATCAGATCCTTTCCGGCCGCTAGGTCCTCCTTCATGGTAATATTTGATATCCGCATCTGGTGCTCCATCAACTGGCACGAATCATGTAATATCTTGTGCAGGTGCCTGTCTGTAAATTCCAGCTGATCCTTCCTGGAAAAATCCAACAAGCCTTTTACGATGCCCCCACAGCGCTTGGTTTCTTCCTCAATTACCTTCAGGTACTTCAGCATTGGTCCTTTATCTTTTGCATCAAATTCAAGGCTGTTCAGTTGCTTATGGACCAGCTTGGTGTAGGTCAGTACTCCCGATAGGGGATTGTTGATCTCATGTGCCACGGACGAAGACAATTTTCCCAGCGAAGCCATTCGTTCCACATGAATCAGTTCCTTTTGAATTTCCGTTAGCTCTTCAGACTTCTTTTGAACTTTATTTTCAAGTTGCTGGGACCAATCCTGTAATTCATCGGTGGCAGTCTGCAGATTATCAAGCATCTTGTTGAATGTTTCAGAAACCAATTGCACATCCTGAGGCAGGGAGGGGCTCAGCTTCATTCTTATCGTTCTGTCACCCCGGGATACCGACTCCGTGGCTTTGATGATTTCATTCAGGGGCCGGTTAATGGTTCTCCTGGTAAAGAAAATCAGAAAGGTGATCAGGATCAGGGTGGAAAAAGCTGCCAGGATGAAGAAGTCGTTGGAGGATTGACTAATCGCGGTGTCCAGGTTATCCATGGGAATACGTATGACAAAGGACCCCAGTACCCGGTCATCCGAATTATGGGCATGACATGCCGCTGTGTAACACGATGGCTGATTGGGGATGGGGGAATGAATCATCAGCAAGCGGTAATCATTGTCTTTCTGTGTCATTTCACACTCACTTTCCAGACTGATGATCCGGAAGGATCGCTCGTTTCCCGGGAACATGGAATTAAAGTCCGTATGGCAGTCCTTGCAATTTGGATTGTTATGTCCGCCTTCACTCTCGGGAAATGACGAATAGACCAGGTTATCCTGGCTGTCATACAGGTTCACATCCTCGATCCCGGGGAGTTCATTAATGACGTCGATGGTATTCTCGAGTGCGGGCCAGTCATTGGTAAGCATAGCGTGGTAAAGAGCTCCCTCCACGATAGAGCCTATATTGCTTCCACTCTGTTTGCATACACGACTCAGATGCCGCTCATTGACATTCCTGAAGATAATTCCGAAGGAGACGAAAAAGAACAGCGACAATACTGCAATAGTGATTATAACCCGGCCATAGATGGATGACCGGGGATTAAAGCGTGACTTTTTACTTTTTATCACAGTACTATGTATTGATCCTTATATTTTGATCCTGCCCCGGAACGCTCAGGAATCCCGGGACAGGGTATCCTTTTTCTATCTGTTCAATACCATTTAAATGTACATAATTACCTGCAAATACGACATCATTGCTTCAATGTTCTCCAATTTATCCATTCAGAAATTCTTTCTGAAAGTCCTTCCAGACCTCTTCGGGCAGTTCTGACAATACATGATCCCTGATCTCTCCACCATCCTGAAGCATCATCATCGCAGGCTCAGAAGAAAACTTTCGCATGGCTCCCATGCTAAGAAAATCTTTGAACCTGGAAAGTTCTCTGTCTGACCACTCGCTCGCTTTCTCGGCAAGCAGGCAGGAACTTGTGTCCTTCATCCAATTGGAGGGCTTGATCTGGTATACCCACCCTTTATCATAAGGATCCGCATTTATCATCTCTGGATTCTCGGCCAGCACAGCATTTGTTTCAACAACCACTCCGGAAATAGGGGAATATACTTTCAATTGCTTTCCATACTGTTCAACTTCGGCCAGGAGTTCTCCCTTCTTGATGGAATCCCCCGGATTCTTCAAGCCGGAAAGCTGCAGATCCCCGATGACATGCTGAAGAAAATCATCCAAACCTACTTTCGCAGCACCTGATTCACCCAGATGGGTCCAGGTATGATTCTTGTTAAAATAGAGGCCCTGAGGGATGTTCAGGATCTTAGCAGAAAGTGTGCTGACCGCGTCTTTGATCTGCCGGAGCATTTTGCCCGGACTACGCATCAGCCTCCAGAAGACGATCAGGATGAGCAGGTAGCCAATGACGAACAGGTATTCTGCACCCTTGGTTTCGTAAATATCCACTATGCTGAAGCTTTCCATTTTTTAGTCCTCCATTTTTTTGTTGTTTCTAATGATTTTTTTTGTTTCCCTTCACTATCTACCCATCCGGGCGATTCTCTATATACTGGCATTCTCCTTACAATCCACCTGAAAACAAGCAGTTGAACAAAAATGACGGCCACGCTGACCACCATTTCCATCCAGGTGGGCCAATGCAATGATTTGTCGAACCAGTTGTAGGCGATTGTAGAGATATTCATCCTGTTGAGAATGATTCCAATAATGCTCATGATGGCTGCAAAACGTATCACAGTCAGATTGGCCCGCTTGAATCCCATTATAAAGAGCATGCAGGGCACTAATACAAATCCCAGCATTTCAACAAGATACCAGGCCCCCCATCCTTCACCGAAGCTGTTATAATCTTTGCCATGTATAAATACAAGCATGGACATGCATAAGTAGACAAACATGGCAATGGAACACACCCTTGCCAGGCTGACCAATACCGGACCGTGTGCCTTTCTGTGGGAGGAGGACATATGCTCCTTAAACACCCCTCTTCCAATGGTTTCAAGAATGATCACAAGGGACAGGCCTGCGAATATGCTTGAAATAAAGAACAGAATGGGAATGAATTCAGAATACCATAGAGGGTGGATCTTTGGTTCGGCCATAAGAAACAAGGCACCCACTCCGGACTGGTGCAGGGTGGAGAGTGCAATGCCAAAGATCACCACGGCCAGTGTCATGGATCCGAAAAATCTTCTGTACCTTTTCAGGGTGGCCCACTCTGAGGCTGTGGGGAGAAATTCGATCAGGAGAGATCCCATGTATAATATGAAATGCCAGGCCACCAGAAACAAGACGGAACTGATCCCGAACGAATTTCCGATGATTGGATTGATAACATTCCATGGGCGTCCCAGGTCCAGAAGCAGGGCTCCGGCATAGAACATGTAAGCCAGCAGTGCGTAGAGTACGGTGGCCCTGACAATGGAACGGTACTTTTCCAATCCCAGGATATACACCATGAAGGTGACCACATAGGCTCCTCCGGCAAAGGCAACACCTGTGATAACATTGAAATTGATCCATAGTCCCCATGGACGATCCTGATCGGCATGAACCACCGTGCCCAGCCCTTTGCTAAATCTGAAAAAGAGAATGACGGCGGCGGCAACAATGGTAACTGCAGCGATGATGTTAAAAGGCGTGAGAATTTTGCCTTTGGGTTTCTGTTCGCTTATGAGGAATTTAAAAAGACTTGAATGTTGTTCTCTGTACATGATTTTCAGCTTTTTGTGAGGTTGTTTTTGACTTCATCCGATGCATTGCGCAGTCCCAGCAGGAATGCCGGCCAGAGTACCAGTACAGCAGGCACCGAATAGAGGAAGGTCTTGTTCCGTTCGGGGTAGGGGACGGTCCCGACATCTGTTCGTAATCCCAATTCCTCGGGAGGTACAGCGGTGAGGTGCAGAACTCCGGTCCCGCCTGCCTCATGCTCGCCATAGATTTCATGGTGATAGGTCTCCGGATCGGAATATATCCGTTCCCTGGCAATTTCTATCAGCTCCCTTCTTTTTCCGAATGACAGGGCTTCGGCGGGACAAGCGTTGATGCATTCAGGGATGGTGCCTTCCTGCAGCTTTTCATAGCACATCCGGCATTTTTGAATTTTTGGATTTGGACTGTCAAATTCAAATTTAGGTACGTTGAACGGGCAGGCGATCATGCAGGATCTGCATCCCATGCATTTATCCTCACGCCAGATCACGGGCCCTTCTTCTGTTTTCAACATGGCCTTGGTCAGGCAGGCCGATGCACAGGCGGGACTGCTGCAATGGTTGCAGGCCGATCGCATGTACTGTTCACCATTTGAAGTCTCGAAAGCATTTACCACAAGTCGTTGTGAGGTACTGGTTTTTCGTATGACTCCGGCTTCGGGATAGTCTTCAGGGCTTGGGAATCCATATGCTTCTGCACATGCGATCTCACAACTCTGGCAGCCTATGCAACGGGTTGAATCGTAAAGGATTCCGTAAAATTCTTTGCTATCCTTGTTTTTTGCGGAGCTTGCATAGCTATTCCGGAACGCCAGGGAACCGCCCACAACTCCAAGTGTTTTAAGGAAATTTCTTCTGTTATTACCCATGATGTTTTTTTTATAGAATGTTAGGATGGATATACAATGCTTATGTTATGTGATTTTGGATTTTTCGGGATCGGTGCTCAACATCAAGACACATCTATGAAATTTGTCTGGAAGTCTTCCCATGTTTCAGGCCCGAGGTCCTTTAGAATGTTTTCTTTTAGTTCACCTCCATCCTGAAGTACACGGACATACCCAGTATTCTCAGTTCTAAGTGCATCTGTGAGGAAATCCTTCAATCTTTGAAATTCCTTCGTCAGCCACTTCTTATAGGAATTTCCCATGAGCAGGAACTGAACCTCTTTGAACCAGTTGACCGGTTCGATTTTATAGATCCAGCCATCTGCATAGGGAGATGAATTTAACAGGGAAGAATCTGTAGTAAGATATGTGTTTTGTTCCTTAATCGTTCCGGATACCGGTGCGCAGATATCAAGTTGTTTTCCGTCCTGTATGATGGAAACAGCTTTCTTTCCCTTTTTAACACGCTCCCCTGGGGAAAGCATTTTTACCCTGGTAAGGGGGCCCGTAACACGCTGAAGGAAATCATCAATGCCGACTTTGACCGTACCATCCTTCTCCATGAAAGCCCAGGTATGGGTTTTATCGTAATACAATCCCGGTGCAACTTTAACCTGGCCTTCACTGATTGCAAATCCAGGTATGATGGATTCCTGAACAAGTATTCCCTCTTTTCTCCTTTTTCGTATACGTATACTGTAATACAGTATCATGGTCAGGAGAAGGAGAAAGGCAAGGATATAGGGTAGGGGACCTGTGAAAAATCCAGGTTCTTTGGGAAGGGAATAAGCTCCCGGTCCGGGCTGACCATCCCTGATACCATCAATAATTTTGACCTGGGCCAGGCGTTCAAATTCCGGCAGATCACCAAATCCATGGTTATCCAGACGCACATGACCTCTTGTGATTACCCAGGAAAGGAAGGCAAGTTCACTTTCATTTGAGGGTGGAGAGGATGAAACGGTATAAATATTATTTGCCAGTTTCTTTGGATATTTCCCAATCCAAACCCCCCTTGCAAAAGCATCCATGCTTGTGTAAACATCTTCCTTATAGTCAATATACCCGTTCCCATTCTTGTCGATAGGAAGGATCTTGATATTTTCATACATATTTTGATTCTGGGGATCGATAGCATCCACTAGATAACAGATCCCTAAAGCATACTGATCATCCTGCACCGAGGAGATAAGCACTTGTGCATCGCTGATATTTTTTTCGCTGAACTTTACCTGGTTCTTATCCAGGAATCCAGCTATTCCCGAATGTAACGAAGGGTCATTTGTGGTATACAGGCTTACGGGTACATCAGGACCATTTTCAATAAGCGTGCTCCAGGTTGTATGCTCAGGATTATTTAAGATCCGGGCCAATCCTGCGGGAGAAATCCCCTGTTTGTAGATTTCCTGGATGAAGGGATTCCTGGCGTTAATGACAGGCACAATAACGTCACGGCCAACGATCACCTTCCACAGGGACCTGTCATAAATCTCTGATTCGAATTGACTCGTGACAAAACTCAGTTGTGCCTTATTATTAATATTTTCCGCGATGGATGATTCACTGGTTTTAAGCACTTCAATATCCACCTCAGGATTTAATTTGCTGAATACAAGGGCCCATTCACTGGTAAGTTCATATAATTCAGGAGAGGAATGGAAGACTATCTTATCTTGCCGGGCAGCTTCCTTTACTTTTTCTCTGTTGCAGCTGATGCAAAGGCCCGCCAGCAACAGTATAACCCCGAGTCGAAAGCAAATCATTTTTTTCATAGGATCTTGTTTTTAATTTAATAAGCGCCATCCAAGAATGGTGCCAAAGCATTTTGGGGCCTTGTAACAATTTATATAACAGGGAGTTACTACGAGCAGTGTGGAAAAAGCATACACCATGAAGTGTTGAAAAATTCAACATTACAGGAAAGACCATTCTGCAATTCGCTTAGAATCAGGCGACTCATCATGTTTGTTGAATTATTCAACACCTGGTGAAATATTCAACAGTTATTCTGTAAGCCCTATAAATAGTAGACTGGGACTGAATAACACGAAGTGCATTGGTATGGTCTGGAAAGTCTCAAAAGCACTTCTCCAGCTTTCATGATGTAAATTTGTTAAAAGTCAACAAAATACCTGACTTACCTGTCCTTTTCATAGTAACTGGCTCCTAACTATAAACACTAGTGAAATGGCAACTTATTTTTTCCTGCAATTACAGATAAGAAATTTGATGAATACATGTCATAACCTTTAGATTCTTAACTGGATTTACGATTCATGAACCCTAAAATAAATAGTACATCTTTCGGATCCATCACCGTGGATTTGGAGCGATTTGATCACGACATAATTATTGCCCTGGATGGGAGTATCAAGAAGCGAAAAAAGAAACTGTCCAAGGCTGTTTATGGAACATCTCATAAGATCTCCATGGATGAAATCAGGTACACATGCCAGGACCAGCCGGAAGGCATTATTATCGGAAGTGGTCAACATGGTATAGCGGAACTGTCGAATGAAGCCACTGCGTATCTCAATAAGAATAACTGCCGGGTAGTTCTGAAACCAACCCCGGATGCCATACAGGAATGGAATAAATCCGAGGGAAGATGGATCGGATTATTTCACATCACCTGTTAGGAATTCCTCAACAGCTTATTGATTTCCTCCGTTAGTCACGATCCCATATGTTCACCAACATAAGTATAAAAGATAGCTAGGGCCCTTTCTTATAAGTATCATCCCTGAAGAACAGCTGCCCCTTGGTGAGCCAGGAGATTCCGAATGAAAACAGCACAAAGGATTCCAACCAGAATATCGGATCGAGGCGTTTCAGACCGGGGTAATGATCCCCCAGGAATCCCATGTAGGCAATGATCAGGAGCAGTGACACCGACATAATGCTGCCACAGATGTAGTAGACCACGTTCCGTTTCTTCTTCTGGCGTCCCATGAACATCTTTTCACCGCTCACCATGTCCATATGCGTCTTGGGGAAAAGGAACAGCGAGTACACGATCAGGATGATGAAATACAATAGCGCGCTCAGGTTATGCAGCTTGCCCACCAGGGGATTCTGTGCTGATACCGGGATCAGGCAAAGCTGACCGGTAGCTCTGAGGGTGCAGGGAAGGAAGGCTACCCCCAGGACGAAGATGCAGCCCAGGTACCCGGCAAGGTTGTCCATCCAGTCATGCCCCCTGTAGGCAAACAGAAAGAGGGCAACAGCGCAGTTAAATCCCACGAAGATGTTCCTCATGTTGGTGTGATAATAGGTGCTGATGGACCCCTGGACCTCATTGCAATCTCCGAACAGGGATGAACCTGCCACCAGGATCAGCGGCAGCGTGATCCCCAGGATCCCGATTACCCGTCTCATGGTATAATAGGAGATGATCTCGGGTGGTTTGTCCCTGTGATTAAGCCGGTCCGTATTTTCCATAACCCCGGATGTTTTCAATGTGAATAATCATGTATTAATATACAAGATTTATTGAAATATCCCTCCATACTCAGTTTTCACAAGGATGCTGGTCGGGCCATAACTTTTCAGGATCGCGTACGTATAACAGACCATGTTTCGCTAATTCTGATATTTCTAAAGTTATGCGCCAGAAAAAGCTTCTTGCAAAATGCAGTACCTGCACCCACCGTAAACTCGATTTCGGACATGGATTTGTGTGTCAACTGACTGGAAAGGTGGCAGACTTCGAGAAGAACTGCATGCATTTTGAGAGTGATGAAACGGTGACCGATACCATTAAAATACGGACGGAGGAGCGTGTTATGGATCCTCTTTTTAAACCGGATCCTGTACCGGAAGGAACGGAGAAAGCAAAGGTACCGGCGAAAAAGGCTAAAAGGAGGAGGCTCACAAAGGACAGCCTGAAAAAGTTGCGAAAGTACCAGTCTTTCCTTTATGCCGTGACGGGTGGTTTGCTGGTCACTGTGTTCAGTGTGCTTGCATGGACCGGCATTACTGTCACGACCGGGTACCAGGGAGTGTATATGGCACTGGGTGTAGGTTTGCTGGTAGGGCTCGGAGTCCGTTTTTTCGGAGCCGGAATCTACAAAGTGTTTGGCATTCTGGCTGCGGTGCTCACCCTGGCTGGCTCTTTACTGGGCAACTACTTAAGTCAGACAGATTTCCTGGCAGCTTTGCAATCGTCCCCGGGTATAGGAGTGCTTGACTACTTTCGCCCGGATTTGATGCTCAACACCATGCTGGATGCCTTTGTTCCCCTGGACCTGTTGTCCTATTGCTCTGCCATCCTGCTGGGATACCTGCTGGCCATCCGAAGGGTCCGTGCTAAGAAACTGGCCAAACTTGAGAGAGGTGACTATAACGGTGCTCCGGCCCTTTACTGGCTCCGGCTCCCCCTGATCCTTGCCGGGATCCTGCTACCTGCATACTATGGCTACACCATGACTACCCAGAGCTCCGACGGTCCGATCACCAATTACTATCCATCAGGAGAGAAGATGTCTGAGGGAGAGTTGCAAAAGGGCATGGAGACCGGGAAATGGACCTGGTGGCACGACAATGGGAACCTGAAAAGCACCGGCTACTACAGCGCAGGGCAACAGGATAGCCTCTGGCAGTGGTTTAACGAGTCGGGCCAACTGACAAGGACAGGTATATTCCGTGACGGAGTGGAGAACGGGACATGGATGTATTACTTCGATAATGGGGAGATTTCCGATTCCGGGGCCTACCGGAACGGATTGGAGACCGGATTATGGAAATACTGGTATGAGAACGGACGCCTGAAGTCTGCTGTCACTTTCAAAGCCGGAAAAAGAGACGGGAAGAGAAGCCTGTGGAGCGACTCGGGAAAACTTGTAAAGGAGGATTATTACGAGGAGGGGAAGCTGCTTTCTACCCCATAGCATCAGTATAACATAATTCTGTGATGCAACTATTTCTGGAAATTGTGCGTTTAACACAAAATGTACATTGAATTCAGCAATCCCGCTCACCTGGCATACAAATTAGCAGTTTATAATACTTCACGCAGTAAGAGGCAATTATTTGCAATATTTCTATTGGGTGTTTTGGCCATATCCTTAACAGCCCAGATTCCTGAAACCAGACTGCAGCATCATGGTTCTATGAATGAAGAATCAAGCTCTTCTCTGTTGGATTCCACAGTCTATTATAGTTATAATTCAGCAACGGATTCTGTGTTTTATTCCAAAATGGTATACAGTTATGATGTGTACGGGTTTCAAACTTTAAGAGCACAGTATAAATGGAATACAAGCAATAATGTCTGGGTGGGTGATATGAAAGTGGAATTTAGCAATGATGCGAATGGTAATCGGACTTCGTTAATATCATATATCTGGGATGCAACAATAAATGATTGGGTGTGTGACCAAAAAAAAGAATTCACCTATGATGCCAATGGTATTCAAACCTCAGACGCAGAGTACAATTGGAATAAAACTCTCAACGACTGGCTGGGATATGAGAAATCTGCGTACAGCTATGATATCAATGGGTTTAAAACTTCCGAAGTATATTATGACTGGGATTTAACCATCAGTGATTGGGTAGGAAACCTGAAATATGAATGGAGCTATGATGTCAATGGCAATCAAACTTCACAGGAGATTTTTCGCTGGATTACCTCCATCAATGACTGGGTGGTTACCGGGAAAACTGAGAACAGCTATGATGTCAACGGCAACCTGACTTTAAAGGTAATTTCTCACTGGAATGCAAGTATTAATAGTTGGGTGGGTGAACGAAAAGAAGAATACAGCTATGATGTGAACGGCTATAAAACATCAGACGCAAAGTATAACTGGGATGAAACCATCAATGTCTGGGCAGTGTATTGGAGATCTGAGTACAGCTATGATGCCAGTGGTAACATGACTTTACAGGAAAGTTATAACTGGGATGAAACCATTAATGACTGGGTGTTTTTTTGGAAATCTGAGCGCAGCTATGATGGCAACGGCAAGCTGACTTTAGAGATAAGTTATTACTGGAATACCTTAAAAAATGATTGGGTGGGCAGCCAGAAATTTGAGCACAACTATGATGTCAATGGCTATCAGTCTTTTTCAGCAGAATATAACTGGGATGCAAACATCAATGACTGGGTGGGTTATAGGAAATATGAATTCGGCCGTGATGTCAACAATAACATAATCTTAGATGCTGGTTATGGTTGGAATGCAAGCATCAGTGACTGGATGGGTTATTGGAAATCTGAATACAGCTATGATGTCAACAATAAAATGACTTTACGGGCAAAGTATAACTGGGATGCAAACATCAATGACTGGGTGTTTTCTTGGAAATCTGAGTATAGCTATGATGTCAACGGTAAGCAATCTTTAATGGTAAAATTTATCTGGGATACAACCATAAATGACTGGGTAAGTGATAAGAAAACTGAGTACAGCTATGATGTCAATGGGAATCAAACTTTACGGGTAGAATATAACTGGGATGCAAACATTAATGACTGGGTTAGTTCTGGGAAATCTGAGTACAGCTATGATGTCAACGGGCTTCGAACTTTATGGGTAAGCTATAACTGGGATACAGCCATCAATGACTGGGAGTTATCTTTCAAAGGGTATTATTACTACAATGTTCATGAACTACTTGCGGAAACCGATATTATATCATACAGTTTCAGTACACCGCCTCAAAGCGGAGATGCATCCATTGACACGGATTCCCATACAGTAGATGTGGTAGTTGAAAATGGGACAGATCTGACCGGTCTGGTTGCTTCTTTTACCCTCTCCGGTGGTGCAACAGCAAAAAACAGCGATATTCTCCAGGAGAGCGGGATCACATCAAATGACTTCTCAAGTCCGTTAACATATACAGTTACAGCAGCAGATGGAGAAACTGTTCAGGATTGGATCATTACTGTCAGCCTGGCAATAGGAGTTGAAGAATATGTGATACAGGATCTCAGGGTTTATCCAAATCCATTTTCAGACAGAACAAGCATTGAATTCAGCAATCCCGCTCACTCTGAATATAAATTAGCAGTTTACAATACTTCAGGCAGCAAGGTGTATGAAATGGATCATATCACAACGGGAAAGGTGGAATTTAGAAAAGGGGCACTCACACCAGGAGTGTATATTGTTGAATTGAATGGCATCAATCCTATCAGCTCTGTGATGATAGTGAAATGATTTATGTAGCTCGGCTTCCGTTATCAAATCCTTTTTGGCTGAAAGTGCCCTGATTTGTATTTCACAACAGAGTGCAGTAAATTATAAGCTTAATTACATTCTTTAATAGATGGAGCTTACTATTATTCTGTTAGCTGGAGGAGCCATTCTCGGTGCGCTAGCTTATCATTTCTTTAATAAAAGGAAGCAGCAAAGGATTATCCGGGAAAACTCAACGATTTTACTGAAACGGGTCAGGCAGGTTTTAAAACTTGTAACCATTGAAGGTGATTTTTCAGAAATCGTTACCTACAATGACATTAAACCCTTACTATTTAAATTGTATGAAGCTGAGAAGAAGGCCATTGTTACTGTAAGTGCAAAAGCCATGGTGGGATTTGATCTGTCGAAGGCCAAAATTGATATGAACGAAACCAGCAGGACCATATCCATTCTGGAATTGCCCAGGCCTGAAATTATCAGTATTGATTCTAATATTCAGTTTTTTGACATACGGAATAATCTCCTGAATAAGTTTAAGCCTGAGGATTATACGAGAATTAATCAGCTGGCAAAGGAAAGCATAAAGGAAGGAATCCCGGAAAGCGGAATGTATGAACAAGCCACAGGACAGGCCATAGAGCTCCTGCAAGGCTTAGAAATACTAGCGGAACGACTCGATTGGAAATTAGACTATCAATATCTTAAATCCTTACCAGCCGGAAAGTCTGATGATCCACAGAACTACTGACGCCTGTAGAATTTTTTTGCGGCCCGCATATTCCTTTTTCTCCGCTTGTAGCTTTTCTTGGAGTTGTAAAAGCCAATAAATCAATTGACTTATATGTCCCTTAATTGATGATTTTCGTTGATTCTCGATATGGAGAGCTTTATTATTAAATTCCCGGCAAACGATGGGTACTTGCTGGACTCAGAACGTGTTGGTAATTTCGAATGGTGGTACTTTGATTGTTTCGACATCCAGGAGAATTGCATGTTAAAGATCATGGTCCATTTGTGTGCCTCCGGTACATAAAATGAAAGCTTCAAAAGGTAAACGTCAGAGCGAGTTATTTTGAATTTAAAAATATCAGTTACACTTTGAATAATGCAATAGGCTATCATGATCATAATTATTGGCAACTTAAATCAACACAGGGGCACAAGGGTTAATTCGATTATGGTATCGGAGCATGAAGACTTTATTATGCTGTTCCGGGTATGTTCTTAAGCAACATCCCGGGCCGTAATTGAATAAAAATCACTAACTTATTTGCCAACTTCTCTAAAACCTGAATCATGAGATTTGGTCGTTTATTAGCATACCTGATCCTGCACTGTCTTTGGAGTTTCTGGAAAAAGGATAATAAATGGGTACGATATAGTCTGGCAGGAATTACAGTTCTTGCCGGGATCAGCCTGCTGATTAGCTGTACCCACTACCGCGTGACAACCACTTGGGCACCTTCCGGGCAAAATGTAAAGGATTTTCAGGACCTGGGAAAAGTTCTGGTAGTGCATCAGTATTCCTCGGCACACTATGTAAAAAACCTGAAGTTTAAAGAGGATACTCTTGAACTGCACCTGGGACCATCATATAAATATGAGGTAGAAGAGGTAGAGCCCGGGAAAACCACTGATGTGGGAAGATACAAATCAAGAAAAGGGGAAGAAAGGGTACTGAATGAGATTCATCTATATGTTACTAATACATATGTGGCGAAAAATGACACCTGGTTGGTGGCGCATAAGGACCTTATAAGAGTCGATGTATACAAGCATGATGCAGTCACCACATTTATTGCCAGCTTATTGGGGATTTTGTGGATTCCAGCCCTCATATTCTTGTTACTTGTGGCTAGTGGAAACTCCTGTCCCTTCATATATGTGTATAACGGAGCGGACTTTGAATTTGTGGGAGAAATATATGGTGGAGCCATTTATCCGCCCCTGGAACGACATGATTATTTGCAGCTGGCGGATCTGGCAGAGGACGATGGCGTTTACAGACTGAAGATTTCCAATCAGCTGAAGGAAGTACAACATACTAACCTGATGGAACTGATGGTGTTTGATCATCCGGCTGAGGTGGATGTACTTGTAGATAAGTATGGGCAGGCCCACATTGTTCAACAGGTGGATCCCCCCGTTTCTGCGCTTAGTCTGGAAGGAATGGATGTGCTTCCCCTGGTGGAACAGGAGGACAGCCTGGTTTATGCGGGCAGGGATCCATCCAAAAATCCGCCTTTGCTTGATGGAATGATCCTGACTTTTGAGAGGCCTGAAAATATGGATCAGGCTAAGCTGGTGATCGAGGCCAGGAATAGTTTCTGGCTTGATTTTGTGCATCAGAACTTTATGGATATGCTGGGATCTTCCTATAATCTATGGCTTAAGGGACAGAAAAATGGCACAAAGGAGGATATGACTGACTGGAGCCTCAGTCAGAACATTCCCCTGTCGGTCTATCTCCAAAAGGAGGGAGAATGGGTCTTCCAGGATTTCTATCACACTATTGGTCCCCTGGCCGGCAAAAAAGATATCCTGGTCCTTGATCTGGAGGGTGTGGAAGAAGGCCCTATACAGATCAAACTGGAATCAGGGGCCTATTTCTGGGAGGTAGGTTATGTGGGGCTGGACAACAATCCATCCACCAATATAACGGCGAAGCTCCTGTCCATGGATGAAGCTCTTACCGAAACCGGGGAAAGCACCAAAGATAAGCTTCTGTTTGATGATGAGCTTTACTATATACAAGCGGAGATAGGGAATGAGGCGACCCTGACCTTCCCGGTTCCGGAGATGGCCGATGATAAGCGGACCGTATTTCTGCACAGCAAAGGCTATTATCAGATCCTGAAGGATTCGAAAGGGATCCCAAAGGTTAGAGCCCTGAAGGAGATCAGCAAGGAAGGGAATTTCAATGTATACTCCAATGAACTGATGCAGGCGATGCTGAAAGAATATATGTTGGATAATGAGTAATGTCCAGGGTTCCCATCTGATAACAGGATTTCCTGCCCTGTGTACAAGATTAAGGGCTGGGTATACTATTTGTAAAACTGCCTGGCGAACAAGCAGAAATCCTGTTCAGGCTGCTAAAGCCCTGATTATGCTGATGAGTCAGCGTAAAAAATATCATGGGGATCGAGTTGCACTGAAAATAGTCCGCTCGGGTGAAAGGTATTACTGGAATATATACACCCCGGGATTTCCTTCCAAAGGCTTTGAGGAGGTTATTCAAAGAGAAATTCAAAAATCCACGGATGGGCCGGCCTCCGGTATTTCTATTCAAACCATGATCCTTTCCATCTCCAGTCGTTGTACCTACAACTGTGAGCACTGTTATGAAGGAAATAATCTGTCTGAAAAGGAACTTTTATCCTATGAAGACTTATGCCGGGTGTTGGACGATGCCAAAAGGAATGGGGTCAGGCATATTCAGCTGAGCGGAGGTGAGCCCCTGTTGAGGTTTGAGGATCTTGTTCGTCTGATAATTGATGGGGGCAAGTACTTTGATTTCTGGTTATCCACTTCAGGCTATGGCCTTACCAAAGAAGTTGCAAAAGCCTTGAAAAAAGCTGGTTTGACAGGAGTAACCGTGAGCCTGGATCACTGGAATCAGGACTTTCATAACCGGTTCAGGGGACATCCCGAAGCCTGGGAATGGGCTCTGAAAGCAGTAAAGCACTGCCATGAGGCCGGGATCCTCACAAATCTGACTCTTTGTGTCACCAGAGAGATGGCCAATACAACGGACCTGATGAAATACATGGACCTGGCCAGGGAACTAAAGGTACCCTTTGTGAGGTTCCTTGAAGCCAGGAGCGTTGGGAGCTTTAAAGGGACAGATGTGTTATTGCGTAAGGCAGAACAGGATGAGGTATTGAGATTCTACCTGGAATTAAACTCTCAAAAAAAATATAACTCCTATCCAATCATCCAATATACAGGCTATCACCAGAGAAAGCTGGGCTGTTATGGCGCAGGAAACCGCTACCTGCATGTGGATGTGAAGGGAGACTACCACGCTTGTCCTTTTTGCAGGGGCACTGTGGGTAATACAAGGGACACAAGCCTTCGGGAAGCCATTGATGCACTTCAGGAAAAAGGCTGTCAGCAATTTGAAACGAAGCACTACGTCTGAGCTTATATGGAAAGGTTTTTATTTAAGACCATATTGCTGATCATCGCTACGGGGATTGAAATTTGCCATTGGTTATTTCTGGGAATCGATCATTTGTTTTTTCCCTCTTTCCGCAACATGCCCGTGGAGAAAGCTCTCTTTATCACTGGTATGCCACGGACGGGATCAAGTTACTTCTTTAATGCCTTATTGGCAGACTCTGAGCGCTTTACAGCCATGAAACTGTGGGAGATCCTGTTTGCACCTTCCATCATACAGAAAAAACTGCTTTTGGGTATCCGTAAAATGGACAGGAGGTTTGGGAATCGCTTGTATAAAAAGTGGGTCAGAATAGAGCAAAAGATTTTTAAAGAAGTGGGAGCTATTCATCCCCTGAGCCTGTTGCAGGCAGAGGAAGATGAATTCCTTTTCCTGCACAGGGGAAAATCAGCCTCGTTCCTGTTCCTGTTTCCCCGTAGTCGATCGGTGTTAAGGCTTGTTGAATTCGATGAGTCTCTTCCTCTCCAGAAAAAAAGTTCTTTGATGCGCTACTATAGGAAATGCATCCAGAGGCATCTGTATGTTTTCGGGAAAGACCGGCAATACCTGGCCAAGAGCGCCTCTCATACACCCAGGTTGCTTTCTCTAAAAGAAACCTTTCCCGATTGCCATCTGGTTTACCTTTACCGGTCACCCATGCAGGTGATTCCTTCTACCCTTAACTTGTTCAGGTTCAACTTTAGAACTTTCCACAGCCGATGTACCGTCACAGATATCAAGGATATCACTTTTCAACTTGCTGACCGGTGGTACAGCTATCCGCTACTGCTGCTGAAAGATTACGGCCCCGACTTCCTTTATATAGTCCGTTTCGATGAAATGACCGGAAATATCAGGCATGCGATAGAAAACATGTACAGAAGTTTTCAGTTTCACCCGGGAGAAGCATATCTTCTGTACCTGGAACGAGTCAGTAAGGAAATTCCAGTCAGTCCGAACCGTTACTCTCTTAGTGAGTTTTCGCTCTCTGAATCTGAGATCCGCGAAAGTTATCAGGATGTAATGCTTGCGTACGACGAACAAGAAATCTTCTGCTCATGAGAATTGCATGCATCAAACCCAAACTGGGACACAAGGAAAATGGCTCCTACAGGGAACGAGCCGTTATGGAACCTCATGTTTTTGCCTTAATAGCTGCTATGACTCCTCCGGATGTGGAGTTGGTATTACATGATGACCGGATAGAGGATATTCCTTATGACGAAGCGGTGGACCTGGTAGCGATTACTGTTGAAACCTATACGGCAAAGAGAGCCTATGAAATAAGCAGTGAATACAGGAATAGGGGAGTTCCGGTTCTTCTGGGTGGTACCCATCCTACCCACCTTCCCGAAGAATCCAAAGCCTATGCAGACAGCGTTTTTATGGGTGATGCTGAAGGACAATGGAGAAACGTCATTGCTGATCTCCGCAAAGGAAAGTTAAAGCCCTTTTATAAATCTGACATACGTATTCCACAGGAGGGTATCTTTCCGGACAGAAGCATTTATGGAAAAAGAAAATATACACCAGTCTCCGTCATTCAATTCAGCAGAGGTTGCGGTTTCAAATGCAATTTCTGTTCGGTAACCACCTTTTACAAGCATCGCTATGTGCATCGGCCGGTTTCCGATGTGGTGGAAGAGATCGAACGGCACGGAACAAAGCTTTTTCTTTTTGCAGATGACAACATCACTTTTAGCCGTAAAGCGGCGAAGGAGCTATTCAAAGCACTGATTCCCCTGAATATCAAATGGCTGTCGGAGGGAGATATGAACATGGTCAGGGACCCGGACCTGATGGACCTGATGATGAAAAGCGGATGTGTGGGTCTGCTGGTGGGACTGGAATCCATCAGTAAGGATAACCTGAAGTCCATGCAAAAGAATCAAAATCTTTCTAAACTGGACCAGTATGATGAGCAGATGAGGATCCTGCGTAACAGTGGAGTGATGACCTGGGCTACGTTCACCTTTGGTTATGAATACGATACTCCGGAGATATTTGACCAGACCCTCGAGTTCTGTAGCAAATACAAGGTAACGATTGCAGATTTCAATATACTTACGCCTTATCCCGGGACTCCCTTGTATGATCAGTTAGAAAAGGATGGGAGATTGCTCTTTGACGGACAGTGGTGGTTGCATCCCGATTACAGGTTCGGAAAAGTGACCCACATTCCCTACAGTCTTTCACCCCGGGAACTGGAAGAAGGGGTTTTCAGGGCCAAGAGGAAGTTTTTTACTCTATCCTCGGTTTTGAGGAGGGGACTGGATCTCAAAGCCAACCTCCGTTCTCCCAGGAATTTACGGATCTATACCATTGCAAATATTCTCTCCTACAACGATACTTTGAAGAAAGTAGATTTAATTCTGGGCGACTCAGCGGCGGAAAACCCGGTGGTGGGATAGTTCGGTTTCTGGAAACAGAGTCTTTTGGAATTTTCTCAACATCCAGTTTACCAGTCTGTTTCTGGATCTGAGGTAGAAATACATGGGCGTACATGTGCCTCCAATCCGCTGCTTGACGTAATAAGAGGTCTGTCCAAGGTCCAGTCTTTTCACCTTATTCTCGATGGCATAGGCCAGGATGGCATAGATCAGGTTGAAGTATACATCATGAAGGTCCCTCTTTTCATAATCGAGTCCCACCAGCAAAAAAACCAATGAATCCTGATCCTGGACCAGCAGTGCGGATGCCAACACCTCGTTTTTCTGTCTTATTATAATCATCCGGATTTCACTATGCATTCCATTACAAAGAAGGTTGAAGAACTCCTGGTTTAATACTTCTAGTTTGACTTCTGCCCGGTCCATCACTGAAAGATACATTTCATAAAACCTCTGGGGATCGCAGGTATGATCGCTGCTGTAATCAATGATTGGCTTTTGAGGCCTTACATGCTTGCGGGATGGAAAGGGAAGGAGTTCTCCAAAATCGACTTTATTCAGACTGGCCATGATCTGACGTCTGTATGTATGCCTGAGGGAAGACAGATAGTCGGTGAATGAATCCCAGTTCACTGGCATACTCACATAAGGAAGGCTCGGGCATTTGATATATCCGGCTTCCATTACCCTGTCGAGCCAATGGGTTTCCTCCTCACTAAACTCTTTAAGGCTCACATAATTAATCTTTTGCTCTGAACAGATGCGGTCCATCTCAACAAGCAGGCAATCCAGAATGTCAGCCCCTAATTCGGGTTTTGCAATCAACAAAGAATTCTTACCGATTGATAGGGGAGTTCCACAAAACAGAATTCTTATTTTCATGAATCCCTGAAAAAGGAAGCGAACAACTGTTATGGCCTTTTGGCTCCGACTGTCCAGGAACAAATCCAGGGATATTAGAAAGCTGGAAATGGCACAGGCACCCACCAGATGATCATCTTCATAAAAAAGCAAATACCAGAAGATACCGGACTCAACTTTAGCTTTCTCCTGGAGATATAGGAATTTATGAGACTTGAAGAAGCTGTTCTCCACATTGACCGAATCCCAAAGGTCTGCATCGATTTCCGAAAGTGACCTGTAGCGGCGTACAGAAATATTCTTGCTCATGAATTCAACTGTTTTGCCAGTTTCGCCGGGTGCGTATGCGCGTTCCGGAGATCCATGTATATTTTCAGGCAACCGCTCAGCAGTCTCCAATAATCAGGTGACCAGACGGATGGAACCGTTCTGAGTTGGAGGTTTCGGGTTCTGCCGATATTAAAAAAGGTGGACAGGTAGATCTTCCGGATTTCCGAATAGTAATTTTTAAGTGGTAAATCTGGTTCCATCAACACATGCTGCATATCCCATAGTTCATGCATCTCCCTGGGGATAACCAGCTTATCCCGGTAGGTCTCGAAAAGATCTGTTCCAGGCAGGGGGGTGAGAGGCTGAATGACCACGTAGTAAAGCTTCTGTTCACGGATGTACTCCTTCAGCAAGGCAAAATCTTTTTTTCCCCAGGTGGGATCCACAATAAATGAAGCGTATACGTCCACCTTATTTTTACGAAGAATCGAAATTGCCCTGTTGTTCTTTTCTACTGTAGTCTGTTTATGATAGTTGTCCAACTCGTCATCCCTGGGGGATTCAAGACCCACAATGCAGGCTTTCAGGCCGATCTTCGCCCAATCCCTGATCAAATCAGGGTGTTTAATTATGAAATCCGTATGACCATATATCAGGTAATTCTTTTGGAAATCCTTGATCAGATCATGCAATTTCATGACCCGGTTCGGACTCACCAGGAAAGTGTCATCGATGAAGTACACCTCCTTAGTTGGTATTTGCTTTAGTTCCTGTGCCACGGACTCCTCCGGCCTGAGAAACACTTTACCATCCGTTAATTTCCAGCAATAGCAAAAACTGCATTTAAATGGACAGCCAAAAACAGTTTTTACCAGTGAAACAGGCTGATGAAACAGGTAATAATACTTTTGACTGTGCCTGGAAACCAGGTCTCGTCTGGGGAAAGGCAGTTCCCTGGCATGGACCGACAGATATTCCCTGGATTCATTTGCATCATCCCTCTTTCCCGAAACCAGGACACCAGGAATCCCCTCATAAGTGCTCCCGTTGGCAAAACGTTCCATGATCCTTTGCATCTGAAATATCCCTTCACCACAGACCACCAGATCCACAAACGGATCTTCAAAATCTTCCGGTACCAGGGAAGCATGCACTCCTCCGACCAGGGTAAGTATTTTATCGTTGAGCTGTTTGGTGACCTGACAGATCTTTAGGGCATTCCTGATCCCTGTAATATACGAACTGGTACCTACTACATCAGGATTGAAAGACCTTAACTTACCGGTAAGATCGGATTCAAAAATCATATCCATAATCTCCACCTCATGCCCCTCTAATCCTGCAGCAACATACTCCAGCTCAAGAGGTTCACATACCATAATGTTTTTAAGCCCAATGGTATATTGAGGTGGCTCAGGTCTGATGAGCAGTATTTTCATATTGGAGCTTTTTTTGGATATAGATCCTGTAGGCTTTTGTTTGCTGAAAACCAAGGGACTCGATAAGCCGTTTCATTTTTACATTTGACTCCATAACCACAGAAAGCTCACCCGTCTGATACCCCTTTTCCATGGCTTCCTTTACCACTTGCCGGATTAAGAGAAGAACGATCCCCAGGTTTCGGAAGCCGGGCAATACGGCAAGTACAATCAAGCGAACGCGGCTTGCTTTACGAAGCCTTCTCTTTAATTTCAAAAATCCGAAGGGTAACAATCTTCCCTTGAGTTCAGGCAGTATGCTGTTCATATCAGGAAGTGTCAGGCAGAATCCCACAGCTTCGCTTTTGTATTCACCCATAAGGATAATGTCATAATCAGCAAACAGTTTAAAGCCCTTACCCATTTCGTTCGCCTCATCTTTGTTCAGCGGAACAAATCCTTTGACTTCTTGAAAACTCTGGTTATACATCCTTTGTATTGAACTCAAATCTTCCTCGAAGCTCTCTTTTCGGAACTTTCGGATGTTCAGGTTTGAATTCCTTGATGTGCGCTCCACAACTGCTTCAAACCGTTTGGGAAAAAGATGTCCCTTCTTCCATTGATAGGCAATAAGATCCTCCCATTTTAGAAATCCCATCTTCTCAAAAAATCCATGATAGTAGGGAGGACAATAGTTGGTCATGAATGAAGGTGGCTCATGGAAACCCTCTAAAAGCAGTCCGCTTTCATCATTCGTGGTAAAATTCACCGGTCCGATCAGATCAGTCAGGCCCCAGGATCTCAGTTCACGGTAAACTGCGTCAATAAGCAATTTGGCCACCTCCAGCTCTTCTATGCACTCAAAGAGTCCAAAAAAGCCCTCTTTGTTCTTATGGATTCTGTTGTGTTCTGAGTTTAATATCGCAGCAATCCGGCCTGCCAAATCTCCCCTTTCGTCAAGTACACCAAACAGTGCTATCTTCCCGTATTTCAGAAAAGGATTGTGCTTCGGACTTATGCGCTGTCTCTCCAAAATCAAAAGCGGAGGGACCCAGTGAGGATAATCCCTGTAAATCTTCCAGGGAAGTCTTACGAATTTCCTCTTAAGGGCTTTTGATTGGATTCTTGTCAGCTTATATCCCATGCTTATACTATCCCGGGAGGGATTCTTTTTTGAATGTGCTTACGGTAATGAAAGTTAGCCCCGAGGGCAAAGATGTTGGAGAGCAATCCTCTGGCAGGCCTGCTTCTGAAGTATCTGGATAGTATAGCCGGAACGGTGAACAGACGTTCATACAATTGCCAGTAATTATCCTCCAATCCCTCTCTGGTCATCCCTTTAGGGTGGAAAACCAGTTGTGAACCGGTATAATGTTCAACATTAAAATCAAAGATCCGTCCTTCCTTTAGCCAATCATCGTAAAGGGGTGTTCCGGGGATGGGGGTAACAATGAAAATGCGCGGTACAGAAATCTTATTATGCATAATGAAATCATAAAATGCCTTATAGATCCCGTCATCATCTCCGTCAAGCCCGATCATCATTTCAGTGCTGATATCGATTCCAAATTTTCGGATGGCAGCAATGTGGTCCTTGTATTTATCCGGGTGATTAAAGTGTTTATTGATCGATTGGAGACTCTCAGGGAGTACCGATTCAATGCCAATACTAAGCATGGTGCATCCGCTCCGGGCCATCACTTCCAGCACTTCGGGATGTTCCGCTATGGTAAGTGTACACTGACTCATCCATTTAATCTTCAAGGGTATCAGGACTTTGCTTAAAGCCTCAAGAAAGCTAATATCGCTGCCTATGCTGTCATCGATAATTGTAATGTGATTATACCCGAGCTTCTTAATGAATTCCACACTTTCAACCACTTTTTCCAGTGGATAAGTCCTGTAAGTGGAGCAGTAGAAACTGGCTACTGAACAAAAGGGACAGGAATGAACACATCCCCTTGAGGCCTGGACGGGCATCCAGAAACCTATTTTACTTTTGTTAAACAGGTCGTATCGGGGAATGGGTGTATTTTCAAGGTCCGGACGTGTGCCTTCATACACAGGTTTTAAGCGCTTTTCTCGGGCATCTTCAATTACCTGGGTCCAGACACCATCCGCTTCACCCAATACAAGCGCGTCGCAGTGATCTTTGTTTGGCTCATATCCCGCCAGGGTGGCTGAGATCCCTCCCAGTACAACGCTTGTCCCCCCTTTTCTGAATTGATCTGCAATTTCCCAGGCCCTTATTATACTTGCACCCACAGATGTCATTCCAACCAGGTCCCAGTGCTCATCGAAGGGAATCTCTTCCGTCGTTTCATCCAGGATTCGTATCTCAGAATCCTCTGGGGTCAGCGCTGCTAAATACGGCAATGTTAATCCGGGCAACCAAACCCTTTTCTGTTTAATCAGGTTCTTATTACGGTCGTAGATTGTGGGACTTAATAACAGTATCTTCATAGAAAAGTACCTTGCCTCTCCACGCTCATATAGGTTAAGGCATTGCTAAATTTAGCAAATTCCCCACAGAATTCAACTGAAACTCAAAGCTATCCCGAGAAAATAGAAAAAATCACAGACCTACTGACGCCTGTAGAATTTTTTTGCGGCCCGCATATTCCTTTTTCTCCGCTTGTAGCTTTTCTTGGAATTGTAGAAGCCCTTGTTTTTGTAAATATGCTCTCCTTCGAGCATAAGTAAACCGGCTCTCTGCTGTGCAATCGTAGCTTTTCCCGAGGTGGCGCAGGAGGCTGCGGTCAGCAATATCAGAAACGTAAAAATGATGATCATCCCTCTTTTCATGAGCACATGGTTTAAAGGTTCAACATCAATAACATATGCATATGACCAGACAGGGATGGAAATGGTTGCACGATTAATAATATGACGAAGTCAGCATTTCACGTATCTCATCCGGCAGAAGGTCATAGGAGGGGGACTGTTCAAACTCTGCAGAGTTGTAAGAATGCCAGTATAAGACCTTCTCTTCCTGAGCTGTGTTCCTGCAATAATCGAGGCATGCAGCCAGGGTTTTGCCTGTATAAGTGGTCTCCAGGCTGAGCTGCGGTTTAGCCAGTTCAACAGCGGCTTTTCCCTCTGCTGTCACTGCACCGTACCCGTCTCCAAGGTAATCGGTCAGCAGGTCAAAGCTGTCTTTCCTGATCTTTATCTTCGGAATGGAATGATCGTAGCGGCGGAGGTAGTCGGCCACCTTCTGTGCATAATACCTGATGACATAGGGATAGGCCGGAAAGGAATCTACAACCCGCACTCCGACCACTCGGGTGGACAGTCCGGCCATTTTCAGTCCGGCGATCAGGCCCGAGATGGTTCCACAGGTCCCGGCCGCAACGAAAAGCCTGCCGGGCTCGGGCAACAATCCTGCCTTCACCTGTTCGGCGATCTCAAAAGCTGCATTTACATGCCCCACATTACTCAGTCCGCAGGTCCCTCCGGAAAGGATGAAATAGGGTGCCTGCTCTTTTTCTTTTAATTCTCTGAAAAGATGCCTCGCATATCTATATGCTCCTTTGGTAGTCCGGCAATAATGCACAGTGGCACCTGCCGCCAGAAATCCTGCAAGGTTCCTTCGGACGTACTCAGTGACGGGCTGGTCCGAAAGGCAGAGATGAACCATAAATCCCTCCTTCCTGCCATGAATCGCAGTGGCCAGGGCATGATTTGAGCCCAGTCCCCCGATGGTGATCAGGCTCTTTCTCCCCTTGATCCTGGCTTCTGCCAGCAGGTGCTCCAGCTTTCTTAGCTTGTTGCCCCCGTACAGCGGGGAGCTAAGGTCATCCCTTTTCACCCAGAGTTTTTCCTTTGGCAGGCCCAGTGATGAGCCAAGCTGCTCCACGGGAGTTGGTAATTCCCCCAGGCTGGTCCGGGGAATATGTCGAAGCAAAGGCGGATATGCTCTGAAGAGGGCACCCCGGGCGTATGTTTCTCCGGTGGAAGGAAAATCATAGGACCGGCTTCCGATGCGGTTCAGTTGATGGAGGAAATAAGCGGTTCCTCCGGCTCCGGCGGAAAGGATTCCAAGGAAAGCCCCGCCTGCAGCTATAAAATTCCGCCTGCTCATGCTCTTACTTTCTGAATCTGACATATTCGTCGATAAAGAATATTTCGTCCATCTCTATGGTCCGGCCTTCGATTTCCATCTCCAGCCTGGCCTTTGAATAGAATTTTATGCCCTTAGGTCCCCTGATTAAATGCCTGAGTAAAGCCTGCCTGAATGGCCCCAGCTCTTTGGGATTCTCTGTGAACTCAGATACGATGGCAGGTTTCAGGTGCATCACTACTAAGCTCAGTTTCATGCTCCGGGACACTGCGTTCATCCTGTACGAGACAGGGCATGAAATCCCGGGTGGATTAAATTCCTTCCAACCCTCAGGAGAGACAGAGATATTTTCGAACCACAGGGCCTGCTTGCCGTAATGAACCCACATCAGAGCTCCTGAGACATTTTCATTCACGTCCAAGGCAAATGAGTATGAGAGATCCAGGTCCCCGCTATGCAGTCGGCCCCAGTAAAGCTGATGGACCGGTACCCGGAAGGGTGACATGTTTGAGTGAAGATAATCGCTATATCCGGTCCCGTTGATCTTCTCCTCTAAACTTTCTTTTCCTTCCCGGGCAATCCGGATACTGCCTGAAACTTTGGTTTTCAGATAGATTATTTTCCATTCAAGAGTGCCGCCGGTCCTGTTACTGATTTTCATTCCTTTTTTGTGTATGCCCGTAAGAGAAACCGGTTTCATATTCAGCTCGATTTCCATTTCCTTATGTGAGAGCCTGATCTTTGCCTGGTTATCCTCATACTTAAGATCTCCCCTCACGGTGGAAACAGAATGCCCGGAGCGCCTGATAAGTTTCTGTTTCCGGTTGAGATGAAAGACGTGGTCTTCCCCGAACCTTGCAAAGTTGATTTCCACAAAAAATATCCTAATGCCAATAAGCTCCAGGAGGGTGTGGAAAATGATGAGGTAGTCCCGTTCAGGGGTCAGGACGTCTGTAAACCATTTTTCAAATTTTAGGACGGGCATGGTTTCTTACTTTTTTCTCATTCTCAGCCAGAAGACCAGCAGGGCCAGGGCCAGTAAGATCCCGCCGTAAAAAATACTTCCCATTAATGCGCGCGAGAAGTTATGATCAGAGAAAGCGGAGATGTTGCTCAGCTGTGAAGGGTAGAACGCAGGGAGCCCCCTGATCAGGGCCTTATTCAGTGCTCCGGCGTAAAAGATCGGATTCTGCAGCCAACCGATATCGATATTTGCAAGCAGGGTGATCAGCAGGATGCCTTCAAGCTCACCCCTTAGCAGGGTTCCGATCAGGAGCCCGTAACTGCCATATACGAAACCGATCAGGATGAAACCGGCGATGACCGTCAGGTATCTGTGAGGCTGGAAAAAGAGACATAACATGCTGCCCACATAAAAACCCAATAGGATCGTAATGGAAAGCATCACCAGCATCTTTGAAAGAGAGATCTCCGAAGTGCTAAAACCGCAGAGAATCAATCGCCGCGTAGCACGGATGTTTCGCTGGATAAGGCTCATGGACAAAAAGGCTGCCAGGAGCCCCGTTGAGGCAAGCCCCATAAATACAAGCCCGATATGCCTGGCCGGCACTATCAGCCCCGGCTCTCCTTTTACCGCAGCCAGTTTGAAAGGGAAGGGGATCATATTTGTGGTCAGACAGGTTACGGCATAGAAAAGGGCAGGGATTACTACCAGCAACAGGATAACTATCCTTCTCCTAAACACTTCACGCAGTGTCATTAAGGAGGCTATCCATATGTATCGAAATCTCATTGCAATCTCCCGTCTTTAAGTTCGAAAATCCGGTCGATGTTTTTCTGATCATAGATCAGGTGAGAGACAATCAGGAAACTACTACCCTTTTCCTTCAGGGCAGACACAAGCCTCCAGAAATAGAGGTAACTCTCCCAGTCGAAAGCAGCGTAAGGCTCATCGAGGATCAGCAGCTCCGGGGAATGCAACAGGGCCAGGATCAGGTTCAGTTTCTGCCGGGTGCCGCCGCTCAGTTTTGCCACCATGGTATCCATTTCCCCGGATAGTTTCAAATCCTCAGTCAGTTGTTGCAGATTACCGTTCCAGACTGAAGCCTTGCCGGGCATTCCGTATGCAGTGGAGAAGTAAGTAAGGTTCTCCCTCAGGGTAAGGGTATTGAAAACCTGCATGTCCTGGGGACAATACCCAAAATTGCCATGAATCCTGACATGGCCCTCCTCTGCCCTGATCATCCCCACAATGATCCTGATCAGGGTGGTTTTCCCGCTTCCGTTCTCTCCCACAATGCTGCATATTTCACCCCTGCCCATGTGAAAGGTGACCTTATTCAGCACCGCTTTCTTCCCGAAGGACCTGGAGACCCCTTCAACTTCAAGTATATTTCCATGTTTCTCCATAGTGACAAAGAATCAGAAAAATGTGGGTATATCTGCCATCACTTCCTCTTTGGCGCGCACCTTGGAATAGGGCCCGGGGCAGCGAAGGTCTTTGCAGTTATAATCCCCTAAATACTTGTCGTTACCAGCCTTGCAGCCTCCTCCGCATATGGAGGAGTACGCACATTCCCTGCACTCCTGAGGGATGGACTTGAAGCTTACCAGGTCCCGGCTGGCAAAGCGTTCACGGAAGATCTTCCAGATGGTGGCATCACGAATATTTCCAAGGGACATATTAGCAATAAAAGGACAAGGTTGTACACTCCCGTCCACTTTCACGGTAAACACAAAATTCCCTCCTGAACAGGCGTTCCCGCTTATCATATAAAAATCCCTGACGAAGCTGGCGTGCGCAGGATTCTCCTCAAGGAGGATCCAGTTCTTGATCTGTTGCCATCTGGCAGGAGGGATCAGCAAGGGATCGTTTTTCTGCTGGGGGATGTACTGGTAAAAAAGGGAATGTGCTCCCAGCTCATTTTTCACGTAGCGGTATATGTCCTTGCAATCCTCACTGTTATAAGCGTGAACCGTGGTAAAAGAATAGGTGGCAATGTCCGCTTTGACCAGCTCTTGTATTCCATCGACGGTCTGCTGCCAGGATCCCGGGATGCCTGTAAAAGCATCATGTACCATCTGGCGGTGCGAAACCAGGGTAACCAGCACGGCATCCAGACCGGCTTCACGGAGCTCCTCAGCCATCTCGCGGTTTACAGCTGTACCGTTGGTATAGAGCGAGAGGAAGGGGATCCCTGAAGCTTCTTTTGCATAACGGATGATGTCCAGGATATTCTTCCGCATGAGTGGTTCTCCCCCCAGGATCTCCAGCCTGACGCCCTGACCCCTGAGCTGGTCGAGTAATCCGAATATCAGTTCATCAGGCAGGTCGGTCCGGCTCTTTTCCACATAGCACATTTTGCATTTAAGGTTGCAGTAATCGTTGACTTCCAGTTTAATGGAATACACATATCCACCCACCAGCCGCCTGGCGATCCGGGAAACGAGCATGGATCGGGGAGACTGAAAGGGCATCTTTCCAAACCTGGCAAGGATCCGGTATTGCTGACGGGTGATGATCCGGTTCTTGGCCCGTACAAAGACATCGAGCCATGCTTTTCTCGTTATTTGCGTCCCGTAATTCATCTCAGGTTGGGATGAAGTGCATGCTCTTTTTCCATCACAGCTGCGATCAGATCCTGCCATTTCAGCACAGACTCCCGGCCAAACACCATCTGGTACAGCTGTTTTCTCCTGCCGTCGTACACCTGAAGTTTGTAATTACTCTCTGTGGTAACTGAGCTAATGGATTTAAGCGGGACAGACCTGATCTCATTTTCCTGAGTAATTGCGATCCTCTGACCGGTCAGCATCAGGGGCCCCGTTAAAAGGATCTTCATTTTGGAGAAGGATTCTGCAGACAGCTGAACTTCCTCGGAATAAGCTACGATCTGTTCACCGTCCCGGCACATTCTTTCCAGTACTCCCGGAAAGCTTCCCTCGCTAAGTTTCTCCAGCTCCCCGACGGTGACCCTGATATTCTTATACATCTCGTCCATGCTGCCTTCCACATGTTCCTTCTCATTCCTGCAGGTCAGCTTGTATCTTTCATCCATATCAATTCTCCCGCCACAGTGATTGCATTTCCCTTTTTCGCCATGGAGGCTAATTCCCTCAAAAGTCCTGCACAAGGGACAACGGTAGATGACTTTGCAGATGTCGTCAATGCACCTGTGAGATTTGCAATAGAAATCAGGATGGTTCAGATCGTCAGGATCAATGGCTGCCTCGATCCGCTCCCGGATCTTATCCATATCCCATTCCTTCTCAATCTTTATGGGCTCCAGGAACTCTACTTTCACATGGGCCCGCCTGCTTCCCTTGCCCCATCTGGGCCAGGCAAAGAAATTGCCCTGCAGCCTGACAGGCAGAATCGGGATGCTGCTGAACTTTTTGAAAAGGTTCAGGGTTTCAGGCTTCAGGCCTTTCAGGGTCCCTGTCCAGATCCGCTCCCCTTCCGGGAATACCCCGATCACGGCTTCCTGCCGGATGGCCTTTAATACCTGACGCCCTGTGGAGACATCATGCAGGTAGCGCTTTTTGGGAATGCAGTCCAGCGCCCTGAAAAACCACCTGATCTTGCCTGATCGGAACATTTCGAAGGTGGTGATATAGCGGATCGGGTAGGGAAGGGCCTGTGCCAGGTAGAAGGGATCCAGATAATTACGGTGCGCGGATACCAGGAAGAAGGGAGGGGAATCAGGGATGTGTTCCTTCCCGGAAACCTTAAAGGAGAACAGGGCCCTGAACAGGAGGAAGCAGGGGATCTTCATCCAGAAATAGAAGCGGGGAATGATTAGGGGGGTGATCTTCCTGTAATTCCGGTAACTATCGCCGAACCGCCGGACCAGGATCTTCTCTTCAGCTATCGTATAAACCGCTTCGAGTGCTATGAATGCCGGAATGGAAACAAGAAGCATGCCCCCCGAGCCCCACAGCAGGGCTACTCCGATCAGGGTGAGGGTATAAAAGAGGTAGATCGGGTGCCTCCAGACGGCATAGAGCCCGGTGCGGATAAAAATCGCCGGCGGATCAGCCGATACAGGGTATTTCCCGCTGAAATTCCTGAACTGGATGATGGATAGTGTTAATAGAGGAAGGGCAAGACACAACACGAGGATGCCGGAAATCACTCCCCGTATGGTCCTGAATCCGGCCAGTTCATCAATCCACAGGGCAAAGGTCACGATTAATCCCGGCAGGAGAATCCAGAAGAGGAATATGTAAGCTGCAAGGATAAGTCGTTTTTTCATAGCGCTTCCCCCATGTGTTTAAATACTGTTCTGCGAACAGCTTCAGGCACTTCCTTTTCTTTCATTCCCGGAAGGGGACTGATAAGGTCGGCCAGGCAGAGCGGGGTAAGCTTTCCGTTACGTATGGTGGCATCAGGACAATGATAACAGAGTTGGAATTGTTTCTTACCCGGATGATACTGGGGTGGATTTTGAAAAACCAGCGTATGTATGCGAAGCGCGGAAAGGAATCGGGAATGGGCCAAAAGCCGGGCGAGGGAGATGATCCTGAGCGGATTAATGATGATTTCAAGCAATGCGGAAACCAGGAATACAATATAAAAAACAGCACCCCTGAAATTCAGGGCAAAGGCTACCCGTCCTGTGAGCAGACGGAAGGCCTTGAAAAAGATGAAGATGAGGCTTCGGGACCTGCTGAACACAGCCCCTGTCTTCGAGTTGATGTAGAAGAAGTAAAAAAGCCAGCTGATTTCGTCATCGTCGAGGCTTGTCGGGAAGTATGCCACCGGCTGAATGCCCAGTTCCTCTGAGATTCCCTCATACTCTTTAAGCATGGTGGATTCAACTGACTCATCGAATGAAGGTTTTATGGTTTCCTCACAATGCCTGACCAACAGCGCCAGTATTCCGTCGAAATATTTGTAAGGGGCATATTTTCTTAGTTTCAATGCCGCCCTCTGCTGGGTGTCATGGAATACAGTAGTTGAAAGCGCATATAGAATTTTTGTCTTTTCGAACTTGGTGAAAAGGACGCTTATCACCCGGTCCACATCATCGTGAATTTCGGCCTGTCCTTCATCCACGTGCAGAAGGATCTTATCCAGACCGGCTTCCACCAGCGAATGAAGCAGGAGATCTTTCTCATCCTCCAGCAAAAGCACTCCGTTTGTGAGCATCTGGCAGGTAATTCCCTGTTTTTTAATGTAACGGATAATCTCCACAAGATCCGGGTGAAGGGTCGGCTCACCTCCGATCAGGGTGATGCTCCGTGGGTTCCTTTTCACAATGCCCGCATCGATTTCCTCGCAGATGAGGCTGAAGTCTTTTATATAGCTGTTGTTGATATTATAACAGCTTCTGCATTTGATGTTACAGCTCAGGTTAGTCTCAATGGTCAGATGCGGATTTTCCCTGTGGGAGTATTTAAGCAAAAGAGGACCTGCCTTCCTGTGGATTTGCGCTATATTCATCAGACAGCAATAAGTACCAGTTACAGAAGAGAATACTATAAAAATACCCATTGCGGACCACAATGTCAACAGGAGCTGACCATTGACTTTCAACCTCTTTTTGTTAACTTGCTACAAGCTAATCCAAATCACTTGGTCATGAGAAAATTGCCGGTAATTACAGCGCTGCTTCTTATTGCATGCATTGCTTTTGGACAGAACCTTCAAAAAGGAAACCTGATTGGTGTTCACCATTATACCTTAACCCCGAAGGATGGTTATACCCTTAAGCAGGTGGTTGAGTTTTACGTGGAAGAATATTGTCCTGCATATTCAAAAGCTTTCCCCGGGATTGAAGTGTATTTCACAGAGGTGGACAGGGGTGAGTTTAAGGGTCAATTTGGTATGATATACTTATGCGAATCAAAGAAAGTCAGGGACATGTACTGGCCAGAGAAAGGCCTGCCCTCTGACCTGGCTGAAGCTGGTTACAAGAAATTACAGCCTGTGTGGGACAAGCTGGGAGATATGGTGACATTAAGCTCAGGGGATCACACTGATTTTATCGTATATTAGTTAGCAGCATTAAATATTCAGCGCATTTGTCCCGATATAGGCATCCAGTTTTGATTCCTTGGGACCGATATAGTGAAAGCCTTCAGCCCACTCCAGGTCAAATGGTTTACCAGGCTCTTTATCTGAAGGGACTCCCCGTATTCTTTGAGAGTCAATATCCAGGACAAAATTTTTAATATAATTTCTATTGGCACTCTCATCGCTTTCTCCCAGTAAGGGCAGGAATTTGCCTTCCCTTGCTAAACGTTCCCTTAACCTTACTCCGGCATCTCCCCCGGGTCCCTGGGTTACATTCACCCGGTTGGATTCCACTTTCTGGTCAATGGTTTCACTGATGTCTACTATCCTGTTTACAAGCTGCGGTCCTCGGGCAAAATAGTATCTTTCCCTGACGGTATGTGGTTCAATCCCTGCATCCATATGCTCCGGGTAATCGAGCCTGCCACCGGCCATCCAGCATGCAGACTCCACTGCACTGGCAGTAACATAGTGGTCCGGATTCTCCTCATAATGGCCCCATGGATCGTATGAGATTACTGTGTCGATTTTAAGCATCCGGAAAAGGAAGATTAAACGTGCCCTTAACTCCTGAATGCTGATGTTGTCCATCCTGTGATTTCGGTAGCCAAGATCGTATACTTTGCTTAATCCTAATGCTTTGGCGACTTCTTCATTGTCTCTTTCATTGTTAAGGACCACCTCTCCAACACTGTCACCCCGGCCGGCATGGTCGTCATTGCTTGTCCGGATCAGGTACCCGGTATAACCCTCTCGTATTAACTTGGCCACCGTACCACCTGCAAAAATCGGAATGTCATCACAGTGGGGTTGAATAGCGGCCAGCACTTTCCCCTGGTGAGGTTTTCCGGACTGAAATTTTTCTACTGTAACTTCTTCTGTAATGCTGTTATTTTGAGCAAGCCTGAATGTGAATGGCACCATGCCCACAGCCATACTGTTGGAAATAAATGATCTCCTTTTCATAATAAGTGGTTTGTTTTCAAATTACACTAAATTTATGAATACTTATAGCACCCAAAAAAGACATTATGAAATATTCTTTATGGATTCTGGTCGTCTTACTTTTTATTTGTAAAGGCAATTCGCCGGCTGATTCTGGTGACAAACACCCACCCTGTGTGGAAAATGAGATACCCCACTATACAGCTTTCAGAACTGCCACGAAACCTCACATTGATGGCTGTCTGGATGAGCATGTCTGGCAGGTTGTTCCGCAATCGCCCCGTTTCCGGGATCTGGTTTCAGGATCGGAGACTATCCATGACACAAGGGCAGCACTGTTGTGGGATGAAGAATACCTGTATGTAGCTTACTGGATAGAAGAACCGGATTTGCAAGCCACTTTGACAGAGCGGGATGACCTGATCTACCAGAACAATGATGTTGAACTGTTCATTGCAGGAGACGATGCGTATTACGAATTTGAGATCAATTCTTTTGGAACTATATACGAAGTGTTTTTCATTTGGGATGAAGCATATAAGAACGGGTGCTATGATACCATAGAAGGATTAAAACCTGGCCAGCCAGGGAGCGAAGCATTTCACGGAGTGGGGTATAAATCACATCCCCGGGGCCCCAGAACCGGGTTTTTTCGCTGGGACTTTCCGGGCTTGCAAAGTGCGGTTCAATTAGACGGTACAATCAATGATGACAGGGACAGGGACCGTGGCTGGACCGTGGAGCTGGCCCTGCCATGGTCGGGAATGTCTGTGCTGGCCTTGGGTGATCAAAGAAACCTTCCCCCCGAGGATCAGGATGTGTGGCGGATGGATTTTTCCCGGTTCAACCAGTACAAAGAGGCCCCGCCGTCCGATGATCATGGCGGTTGGGCCTGGAGTCCGCATGGCGTTTGGGATTCACATGTGCCGGAATGCTTTACCTATATCCATTTTTCCCTGGCAGATGTAATCTCCAAAAACAATTAAGCCATCAGGCAGGAGAGGGCGATGCAGTAGAACTTGGATCTCCGGCTTTCGCTCCGGGACATGACCACCACCGGTTTAATGGTTCCCTGGATCAGTCCGGCCAGTTCTCCGCCCCCGAACAGCATCAAACCTTTATAGAAACTATTGGCTGCTTCCAGTGAGGGGAATATCAAGGCATCTGCCTCGCCGTTGATGGGAGTGGGAATCCCTTTAATTTTCACGCTCTCCTTGTCACAGGCCAGGAACACATCCAGGGGGCCGTCAAGGGTACAGGAGGGGACTTGCCCTTCACCGGCCATCTTGCGGATCTCCATATAATCCTTGCTGTAATGAAAGGCATCGCTTGACTTCTCCGATGCCCCGATCAGTGCGATCTTCGGGTTTTCAATGCCGAATTTTGCGATCATCCCGATGGTATAGTTCACCATGGCAATTTTCTGTTTCAGATCGGGGTAAGGAAGTACCGCCGTATCAGAAACAAACAGGAGCTTATCGTACTGGGGAAGCTCCAGGGCACAGACATAACTCATGACCGCTCCGGGGGGCAGTAATCCCTTTTCTTTATCCAGAACGGCCCTGAGGAATTTATCGGTACCGATCAGTCCCTTCATCAGCACATCGGCTTCGTTGTTCCTGACCATGCGCACCGCTTCCAAACCTGCTTCCTGCGGGTCTGTAATATGGATGATCTCGAAAGCAGCGGGATCGGCATCTATATCCTTGAGGGCCATTTCGATTTTTTCCCTGTCCCCGATCAGAACGGGATGAGCAAATCCTTGTTTCATGGATTCAACAATGGCACCTATGGTGTTGTCATCCTCAGCAACTGCAACCGCGATCCGCTTTCTGATCCCGGAATCGATCAGGTGACGGACCATCTGGTCCAGGGTTTTTATGGGTTTCATTTTATGCATTCTTCAGATCCATGTTCAATTCCTCCTGATAGGAGTTGATGGCTTCTTTAATGACCGAGGCCAGTATCTCAACTCCCAGTATGTTTTGCTCTTCATTTACAAAGGAGAAGTTCAGGCGCATGGTGTTTTTTCCCTCCCCGTTGCTAAAGAAAGCATTTCCGATCACAAATGCCACCCTTTTCTCAATCGCCCTGCGAAGTAGTTGTTCTGCATCCAGGTAGGCAGGAAGGGTAAGAAAGAGGAATAAGCCCCCTTCCGGTTCGGTCCAGTGCACCTCTTTCGGCATGTATTTCCTGAAACCATCCAGCATCAAATCCCTGCGCCTGCGGTACAGTGAAATGGTTTTTTGCAGGTTTTCCCGGTAATGATCCGTTTTCAAATACCTGGCAGCGATCATCTGCAGAAGGGTAGGGGTACAAGCATCGGCAGATTGTTTGGCAACCACCAGTTTATCGTTGATGGCAGGATTCGCCAGGATCCATCCTACTCTGAAACCCGGGGCCACAATCTTGGAAAAGGTTCCCAGGGTGATTACCCCTCCGTCTGGCTCCATCTCATACATCTGGGCCTGGCTTTCTCCTTCAAAGCGCAGTTCCCGGTAGGGAGCATCCTCCACGATCAGCACATCGTATTCCCTGGCCAGGCTTATGATCTCAATCCTGCGTGATTCAGGCATGGTGATACCGGCAGGATTCTGGAAATCGGGAATCACATAGATGAATTTGGGTTTCTCGCCTTGCTGCCTCATCTCTTCCAGTGTTTCGTGCAAGCCTTCGGCACTCATCCCGTAGCGGTCCAGGGGGATCCCGTTCAGCCGCGCTCCATACGCTGCAAATGCACCCAGTCCCCCTACATAGGATGGCAGTCCGCAGATGATCCGGTCCCCGGGATTGATAAACACCTTACCCAGGAGATCCAGTGCCTGCTGTGATCCTGTGGTGATGATCAGGTTTTCAAGTGAACAGCCGATACCTGCCTCCCGGTATCTGTCCACCAGGGTTTCCCGCAGCTCCCTGACCCCTTCGCTTGCATCGTACTGCAATGCAGAGGCACCCTCGTCTTCAAGGATCTTATTGCTGATAGCTTTGATCTCCTCGACGGGGAATGAATCCGGTGCAGGCAAACCGCCTGCAAAAGAAATAATATCGGGTTGCTGGGTGAGTTTCAGGATCTCCCGAATGGCAGAACGCTTGCTGCGTTTCACAAGGTTTGAAAAGATATGCTCCAGGTCACTTATCATGGTATGCTGTATTGGCTTACTTGCTGTTCCAGTTTCTTCTCATCCGCTCCCATTTCCTGTCCCTGAACCGGATGATCTCTTCTATGTCTGAATCGCTCATGTGTTTGAACCTTCCCTGTTTGCGAAGGTATGTTTCCACCGAACCGAATTCCTTTGGATTCCGGTTCAGCCTGAAATCACCGTCCATGTATTCTGCCAGGTAGATCAGCCCGCAATCCACCGCTTCCCTGGCAATCTCAATGGATGTTTGTGTAGGCGTACCCCAGCCGGTGGGGCATGAGGCGTACACATGGATAAAGGTGGCCCCCTTGATATGTTTGGCCTTGTTTACCTTGTTCAGGTAATCCTGTGGGTAACCGATGCTTGCTGTGGCTGCATATTTGATATCATGCGCCGCGATGATCTCAAAAAGGTTCTTTTTGTGGGTAAGGGTTCCCGGCTGGTTCTTTCCCGCCGGGGTGGTGGTGGTCCGGGTCCCGTAAGGTGTTAAGCTGCTTTTCTGGATCCCGGTGTTCATATAGGCTTCGTTATCGTAACAGATATAGAGTACGTCATCGTCGCGGTCAATCATCCCGGAAAGAGCCTGCAGGCCAATATCGGCCGTTCCTCCGTCGCCCGCAAAGCAGACGGTCTTGAAATCTTTCTGGCCCAGGGCTCTGGCTCCCGCTGCAATCCCGGAAGCCATGCTGGCAGCTCCAGGGAAAGGAGTAATAATGGCATTATTCATAAAGGCCATCTGAGGGAAAATGAATCCCACGGCTGACATGCAACCTGCGGGTAATGCAGCGTAGGTTCGTTCGCCCAGCACCTTCATGGCCAGACGGACAGCCACACTGGCTCCACAACCGGCGCATGCTTTATGCCCGTAAAAGAACTCCTTTTCGGTCATATTCCCGGGGTTTACCCTGGGTATTGTCATCAGAGTATCAGTCATCTGTTTTCACTTTCAGGTTAAAGAATTCCACGGTTTTCGGGTGACCGGCACTTATGCCTTCCAGCAGGTCATGGTACATCTTTTCTATTTCGGCCCTGGTAATATCCCTGCCGCCCAGCCCGCCTATGAAGTTCTTTTTGAATACCCTTGCATTGGCTTTGGCAAGCGCCGAATTCACATTGGTAAATACGGTTCCTTCATATCCAAAGGAAATATCCTTGTCAATGACCCCGATTGCCTTTGTTCTGAGACCCAGTTCCATGATCTCTTCTTCAGGAAAGGGACGCATATATCGAATCTTACATAGCCCGACTTTCAATCCGCGGGCCCTTAACTCTTCAGCCACCACCCTTACGGTTCCGGTGACACTCCCCAGGGTAAGCAGTACGGCATCGGCATCTTCGCACATGATCTCTTCCACCATACCGTGGTAATACCTGCCTGACATTTTACCATATTCCTGATCAGTTTTTTCGATTAAGGGTATGGCATTGAACATGGCCTGGTTCTGCTGGTATTTAAATTCCGTGTTGTCGCCCGGCTGGGAACTGAAGGCCAGATTCTTCGGATCTTCAAAACTCATTTTGTTCGGAGTCTCAAACGCAGGCAGGAAGCGGTCCACCTTTTCCTGTTCGGGTATTTCTACCATTTCATAGGTGTGGGTCAGGATAAAGCCATCGAGATTCACCATCATGGGTGTCAGTACACGGGGGTGTTCGGCGATCCGGTATGCCTGGATGATCATATCCAGCGCTTCCTGGGCATCCTCCACGTATACCTGGATCCATCCCGCATCCAGCAGCGACAGAGAATCGCGCTGGTCCCCGTAAATGCTCCATGGCAGTGCTACGGAGCGGTTGGCATTCATCATCACGATGGGGTAGCGTCCACCGCTGGCATAATGCAGGGCTTCTGCCATGTAGAGCAGGCCCTGAGAAGAGCTTGCTGTAAAGGTTCTGGCTCCCACACTGCTGGCCCCCATGCAGGCGGAAAGAGCAGAATGCTCCGATTCCACATGCATGTATTCTCCCTGCAACTCCCCGCTCTCTACCATTTCAGAAAGCCTTTCCACGGTGATGGTCTGGGGTGTAATGGGGTATGCTGCAAGCACATGGGGGCGGGCGAGGCGGACACCATGGGCCACCGCTTCATCGCCCGAGATAAATAAACTGTTCTTTTTCATAACTCTTCTTTGACCATGGTAATTGCATTCTTCGGGCATTCATGGGCACAAACGCCGCATCCCTTGCAATAGTCGTAATCCATTGAAATTCCGCCATCTTTCTTCATGACGGCACCATCCGGGCATACCATGTAGCAGATCAGGCAGTTTACACACAGCTCCATATCCACTTCCGGGCGGTAGGTCCTCCACCCGGCATTGGTCTCAGCCAGGAACCCGGCCTCAAACTGGGGTCCTACCGGGTAGTCATCTATGTGTTCCGGACGCTTAAACTCCCTTTTTACAGGTCTCTCCATCACTTACCAGTTGTTAGTACTGTGTCTGTTTTGATGCATGCGGCATAGGCTCGCTCCACAATCTGAACGTTTTTTCCGACCAGGGATGGCTTCATTTCATGGCGTATGCTCTGCAGTGCGGCCTCCAGGCTTACCAGGCCCGATACTGCCACCAGCGCACCATACATGGCCGTGCTGGTTATGGGCCTATCAAGAATCTCCAGGGCGATACCTGTGGCATCAACTGCATGCAAACTGTAGTCCTGCAGGATCTCGTGTTTTTCCGGATGCTTGCTGTTAATGATAAAAACGGTATCCTCTTTAATCCCGTTGAGCATGCCGGGTCCGATGAGTGTTTCATCCATCACCACCACATAATCACAGGCACTTACCTCGCTGCGGTCACGGATCTTCCTGTCATCGATCTTCGTAAAGGCCAGTACCGGTGCCCCGCGACGTTCCGGTCCGAAGGAGGGAAATGCCAGGGCATGTTTTCCCTGGAACATCCCGGCTGCAATTCCCAGCAACCTCGAAGCGGTAAAGCCCCCCTGGCCACCCCTGCCATGCCACCTTATCTCTTTCATAATCGTATTTTTATTAATATTCAAGGGCCTCTTCCTGTCCGTCAATGACGCGGAAAGTCCCTTCGGCCAGCGCCTCCATCTCGTTTTCTCCGGGGTAGATATGAAATTCGGTCAGGCTTCCAACGTAGGACCTCAAATCATCGTTGAACTGCTCGTTATGAGCGATTCCCCCTGTAATGATGATGGCCTGGGCCCTGGCTTTTGAGGCAGCAAAATAGGCTCCTGTCTCTTTTGCTATCTGGTATACGAAGGCTTCGTAAATAAGCCCGGCTTTCTCATTACCCTCTTGGATCATTTGTAGTACCTCCCGGATGTCCTCCGTCCCGAGATAGGCTTTAAGCCCGCTGTTTTTGGACAAGAGGGCTGTAAGCTCATTCCTGGGCCTGGAATAACACAGGTCCATGACACCCCTCAGGGGCAGTGCCCCGGCCCTGTTGGGTGAGAAGGGGCCCATTCCAAGCAGCGCATCGTTTACATCCACGAATTTTCCTCCCTCGACCAGGGAAATGGAGATGCCACCCCCCAGGTGTGCTATTACGTAAATGGTCTCTTCGAAGGGGATACCCTGTTTTGCGGCAATTTTCCTGGCGGTCATTTTCATGTTCAGAGGATGACCACGGCCTGCGCGCTTAATACCCGGGACACCAGAGATCTCTGCCTTCTGCCACATATTGCCGCTGGAGACCGGGTCGACCGTATAGCTGTGCTCCAGACCGAATTCATCCTTCAGTTTGTCGGCAATCAGGCTCCCCAGGTTGGAGGCATGATCGCCATAGCTTCCCTCCCTGGCATCTTTTAAAAAAGCTTCATTTATCCTGTAGGTTCCGCCGGCCAGGGGCTTTACAATGCCACCACGACCCACAATACCAGCTACCCTGTATGTGTCCCGCTGCAGCATCTGCCGTACCGTTTCCATTACGGTGCCGTACCTGAAATCGAACTGCTCCGGGATCCTGACGAAAGCATCCAGATTTTCCTGTGAATGCCTGATGCTAGTGCTGTCAACTTCTCCCTGGCGCATGTACAGGGCTACTTTGGTAGAAGTGGAGCCTGGATTTATTACTATAATGATTTCCTTTTTCATACGTTTCCGGAAAAACTCAGGATGTATTGTCAGAAATTATCAATCTTATTAGGCAAATGTAAGGAATACTTGTATATTTGTTTGGCTAAGCATGAAATATATAGTTAAAATAACTGCTATAAGTATATAATCAAGAATATATATCTATACATCACATTATATTTATATTTTGAGAAGATATTTTATCTGCCATGATAAAACTGGACCGGACGGACTGTAAGATCCTGGATATTCTCCAGGGTGATGCAAGGATTACAACCAAAGAGCTTGCAGCTAAACTTCACCTGACCAATACGCCTGTTTATGAGCGTGTTAAAAAGCTCGAAAAAAATGGGGTGATAGAAAAGTATATTGCCGTTCTAAATCCACAAAAGCTGGACAGGAACATGACGGTATTTATCGATGTGTCGCTGAAAAGGCATACCAAGAAGGTAGTGGATGATTTCAGGCAAGCCTGTATAGCCTTCCCCGAGGTGATGGAATTTTACAATGTAACCGGTGAATATGATGTCCACCTGAAGATCATGGTCAGGGATATGGAGGAGTTCAAAACATTTGTCGAAGAGAAGCTTTCGGAGTTTGAATATGTCTCCAAATTCCACAGCTCTTTTGCGATCTCTTCGGCCACAAAAACCGGTTTTGAGTTGTAGTACATGATATCCATTGAATGAAAACTTACCACACGGCCTGTCCCAGGAACTGCTATAGCACCTGTTCGCTCAGGGTGTCGGTGGAAGATAAGCGGGTGGTGGGGATCGATCCCCAGCCCATGAACCGTTCCACTTCTGAATCGGTGTGCCTGAAGGGGACCGCTTATGTGGAAAGGGCACTTTCGAAGGAGAGGATCATTTACCCCCTTCAGAAAACAAAGGAGGGTTTTACTGAGATCTCCTGGGAGAAGGCACTTGACCTGATCGCAGAGAAGCTGCAATACTTCAGGGCACAATACGGAAGTCATTCGGTCCTCTTCTACGCTGCCAGCGGGATGTCGGGACTGCTGAACAGCGTGAGTATGAATTTCTGGAGGCTGTACGGCGGCGCCACCACTGTTTATGGGAACCTCTGCTGGCCGGCAGGGCTGGAGGCCACCCGCCTTACTCTGGGTGAGAACAAGCATAATGTTACCTGGGACCTGGAAAATGCGAAATTGATCGTATTGTGGGGAAAAAATCCGGCGGAGAGCAACATCCACCAGATGGTGCCTATCGAAAAGGCACAGCGACTGGGAGCGAAGCTGGTGGTGATCGATCCCCGCAGAACACCCTCTTCCGAAAGGGCTGACATGCTGGTTCAGCCCATCCCCGGAACGGATGCCATGCTGGCTCTGGCCATTGCAAAAATCATTATTAAGAGTAAGGCCTGCGACGGGAAATTCGTGGAACGCCATGTGCTCGGCTTCAAACGTTTTGCGAGAAGTCTGGAGGAGTTGAGCCTGGAGGAGGCTTCCCGGGAGTGTGGTGTTCCGGTACACATGATCGAAGAGCTGGCGGGAATGATCTCCTCCATAAAACCGATGACCCTGGTTCCAGGCTACGGTATGCAGCGTTATACCAACGGGGGGCAGACTGTACGTTCTCTGCTGGCACTTTCGGCGATCACGGGGAACATAGGCAGGAAAGGGGCGTGCTGGCACTATGCCAACCTGCAGTCCTATATATTTGATGAGGTGAAGGAACCGGTGACCTACTACCCTGACGAGGAGGCCGACCGGCCCTTCAGAAGAGTGATTCCCACGGCCACACTGGGAGCAGGCATGCTGGCCTTGAAAAACCCTGCATTAAGAATGGCCTGGGTGGAAAGGGGGAACCCACTTACTCAGAACCCCGATTCCAACAGGACCATGGAAGCTTTCCGGAAGCTGGAGTTCGTGGTGGTGGTGGAGCAGTTTATGACCGATACGGCCAGGGAGGCGGATGTTGTACTGCCTGCAAAGAACATGTTTGAACAGAGTGATATTATCGGTTCATACTGGAACCCCTATGTGCAGCTCAGGCAGAAAGTAGTGGATCCGCCTCCCGGGGTGAAGCCCGAGACAGAGATCTATTACTTACTGGCAAAGAAACTGGGATTCAATGATAAGGATATCCAAAACAATATTCCTGAACCGGGTGACCTTTCCATAGAAAAGTGGCTCAAAGATTACCTGGAGCCCTACCCGGAGCTGTCGCTGGAAAAACTCAGGGAGGGGCCCGTAATAGCCCCGGGCCTGGAGGAGATTCCCTTTGCTAATATGGAATTCAGAACCCCGTCGGGCAAGGTTGAACTCTATTCTGAAGAGGCCGCGGAGAAATGGGGTGTGGATTCCTTACCCTCGTATACACCGCTGAAAGAGGGCCACAGGGGAAGATCAAAGGAGTTTCCCCTGAGCCTGATGAGCCCGAATACCAAGAACAGGATCCATTCCCAGTTTGGCAACCTGGACAGTATCCGGGCAATTGATCCCTACCCGGTACTGGTTATCCACCCACTGGATGCCGCCCGAAGGAGTATAGCCGACAATGAAAGCGTGCGGGTATACAACCACCGGGGCGAGCTGCATATCAAGACGAAGTTCGATTACAGCCTGCGGCCCGGCAACGTGGTCATTGTTAACGGATACTGGAATGCGGAAGGCGGGTCGCCCAACCTTCTTTCCTATGGAAGGGAAACCGATATGGGACACGGGACTGCTTTTCACGATACTATGGTGGAGGTGGAAAAGAAAGATCCAACAGACCGAAGGAAATGACAGATAGCCGTTTCATATTCGATAAGAATAAATGCGTGGCCTGCGAAGCGTGCGTAGTGGCCTGCATCATTGAAAACGGCCGGCAGCAACCCGGGAACTGGAGAAATGTCCTCTCTTCCAATCCCATGAAACTGCCCGGTATCCCACTGTTCAACATCTCCATGTCGTGCAATCACTGCCAGGATGCCCCCTGCATGGAAAACTGCCCGGCACTTGCCTACTCACGGAGTCCGCTCAGCGGTGCGGTACTACACAGTGCAGACGCATGTATCGGCTGCAGGTACTGCACCTGGACCTGTCCCTACGACGCCCCCAGTTTCGATCCTCTTCAGGGGGTGGTCGGAAAATGCGATTTCTGTGAATCCAGGATCCGGCAACAGCTTGTGCCGGCCTGTGTGAATGCATGTCCCACCGGTGCACTGGATTTTTCATTTGGCGATACCGGTCCCGATTCGGGTTCCACCGAAGGTCTTCCTGCACCTCCTCCATCCATACATGTGCCGGTTATTACCCACCCATCGGTGATTATCAGGGAGCTGGAGAAAGAGAGTGGCCCCCGTATGGAAATGAGCCTGTTTGAAGCGAACGGGAAATCCGGAGAAGGCGATGTTTCAGTAAGGGGCGACCTTCCCGGACCGTCGACAAAACATAAGCACAAGATCTCTGCCGCTTCGGAATGGTCCCTGCTCCTTTTCTCCCTGATCATACCTGCGATGCTTGCACTTTCCCTTACAGATGTGGTCAGGGACGGCGGACCTGCGGCAAAGGCAGCATTTATGGCAGCAGGGATCCTGGGAGCCGGTCTGAGCACCCTGCACCTTGGAAGGCCTCTCAGGGCATGGAGGGCCCTGCTGAATGTAAGGAAATCCTGGTTAAGCCGGGAGATAGCCTCCTTTTTACTCTTTTTATCAGCAGTGTGTATGGATCTTTTTGTGGTGCCGCTGCCCAAATTGCTGATCCTGATAACCGGGATCGCCTTGCTTGTTTCCATGGACATGTTGTACGGACCTGCACAGATCTATAAAAAGAACAGGGCGGATCCATTCCTGGCCAGCCTGGTAGCTATTTCCCTATATCTGCTTCTTAGTCAGATGTATACAGTTTTCATCCTGTTTATGCTGGCAAGGCTGGCAATGGTACTTCTTTTTAAAGAAGAGCGCAGGAGCAGAAGGGATATCATTTTCAGCCGGATCAGGATCGCCGGCATGGTCCTTACCCTGGCCTGCATCCTGTTTCATGCAGCTCCCCCGCTTACCCTGCTGGCACTCGTGGTGGTGGAGGTTCTTGGAAGGGCGCTCTTTTTCAACAGCCTGGATGTGCCCGTCCCGGTGTTGAAAAACCAGGCGCACTGACCG
>JBDLIM010000013.1:0-71228 GCA_039714915.1 Bacteroidota bacterium | reverse complement strand
ATACAATGACCTATACAGAAACCCTTCCTTATAAGGTAGCCGATATGGAGCTGGCAGCATTTGGAAGAAAAGAAATAGAGATTGCCGAAAAAGAAATGCCGGGCCTGATGTCCATCCGGAAAAAACATGCGGACGATAAACCCTTAAAAGGAGCCAGGATTATGGGCTCACTGCATATGACCATCCAGACTGCAGTATTGATTGAGACCCTGGCCGAACTTGGAGCAGATGTGAGGTGGGCCTCCTGCAATATTTTCTCTACACAAGACCATGCCGCAGCCGCCATTGCAGCTGCAGGGATCCCTGTATTTGCCTGGAAGGGCGAGACCCTGGAGGAGTACTGGTGGTGTACTGCGCAGGCTCTCAGTTTTCCGGGAGGAAAGGGACCGAACCTGATCGTGGACGATGGAGGGGATGCCACCCTGCTGGTCCATAAGGGATATGAAGCTGAAGAGGATGCATCCGTACTGGATGTACAGGCTTCCAGTCGTGAAGAAGAAATAGTCTATGCCACCCTGAAAGGGATCCTCAAAGAGGATGCCGATAAGTGGCACAGAATAGTACCCGGAATCAAGGGCGTATCGGAAGAGACCACCACAGGTGTTCACCGCTTATACCAGATGATGGAACAGGGAAAACTGCTTTTCCCGGCCATTAATGTAAATGACTCGGTTACAAAATCAAAGTTCGACAACCTTTACGGATGTCGTGAGTCGCTGGCCGATGGGATCAAGCGTGCCACGGATGTAATGGTGGCCGGAAAGGTGGTCGTGGTGGCCGGCTACGGAGATGTGGGCAAGGGATGTGCCCAGTCCATGAAAAGTTACGGTGCCAGAGTACTGGTCACAGAAATTGATCCCATATGTGCATTGCAGGCTGCCATGGAAGGCTATGAAGTAACTACCATGGAGGAAGCTGTTAAACAGGGGAATATATTTGTTACCTCCACCGGAAACAAGGACGTGATCACGGCCGGGCATATGGCGGCCATGAAGGACCAGGCCATTGTCTGTAACATCGGGCATTTTGACAATGAGATTCAGGTGGATCAGATGGAACAGTGGAAGGGCATACAGAAGATCAATATCAAGCCCCAGGTGGATAAATACCTTTACGAAGACGGACATGCCATCTTCCTTCTGGCAGAAGGAAGGCTGGTGAACCTGGGTTGTGCCACCGGTCATCCCTCCTTTGTGATGAGCAATTCATTTTCAAACCAGACCCTGGCTCAGCTGGACCTGTGGAAGAATGACTATGCCATAGATGTCTATATGCTACCCAAGCACCTGGATGAGGAAGTGGCCCGCCTGCACCTGGCACAGCTGGGTGTTAAGCTGACCGCCCTGACTCCCGAGCAGGCGGAATACATTGGGGTTAAGGTGGAGGGTCCCTACAAACCAGAACATTACAGATATTAATTGTAAATATGCAGGACATCTCCCTGTATGGAGGTGTGGTATTGCACAAGTGGGTATTGAGCCGGGCCTGAATTGGGTTCTGCACCATTCATCAGCAGGTAGGTAGATTTGCATTCCGGGCATCTGAATACCCCGAAAAAGGTGCTGTCTTCCACAACCGCTTCTGTATGTTCAGGCCAGAGAGTACAGGTTCTGTCATAGGCATAGAAAACGAAGTCCGATTCCCGGTACAGTACAATTCCGTTGACACCTTCATTGGGAATCACTTTGGATGTACCAATTCCCATACCGGCCAGGTCTGCATAGATGAGAAGGTACACATCCACCTTGACATAAGGAATGATCTGTCCCCGGTTGGTTTCACAAGAAGGAGTGACTATTCCGGGTAAAACCAGGAGCAGGAGGATGCTAATTATAAATTGAATCCTTCGCATGCTTCGGCAAAAGTAAGAAAATCAGCTAATTTTTGTATTTTTAACTTGTTAATGCCCTATTTATTGCATAACATCCTTGAAAAATGGATTTTGATATAGGCAACTTACTCTATGTGGTGATTACGCTGGTCGCAATCATTGTTGGTTTGCTGGGGAAGAAGAAAAAACCGGTGGATAAAGGCACAGGTGAATCCGGAGATGAAGCACGGCCGGGTTTCATGGAAAACCTGGAGAAGGTACTTCGCATGGGTCAGGAAGATCCCCAGCCTGTTGATATACAGGATTATGAGGAGGAAATCTTCACGGAAGAGTACGAAGCTGCTGCTGAACCCACTTCCGGGCCGGCTGCCGAGACTGTTGCTGAGCCTGCATTTCCCTCCCACTCAATTATGGATGATTATGACAAAATTATGGGCGAATTTATAGAAGGAGGCCATGATATCTTTCGTACAGATGGGGATAACACGGATGAGTCTCTTAAGGTGATCGATCTGGATCACGAGGCAGGAACAGACTACTTCGAAATCGTAAAAGATTTTGATGCAGGAACCGCTGTAGTATACTCTGCGATTATCAATCGCCTTGATTATTAAGATTTTTTTGTAATTTTACATCGAAGAGTTCCGGTTTATGCGGAATTCTTTTTGTTTTTATATTATTAACAGGAGGAAATTGATATGGCACAAGCTTCGTACATGACAGAGGAGGGACTGGCCAACCTGAAAAATGAACTGGACCAGCTGACTTCTGTGGAAAGGCCCGCCATTTCACGTCAGATAGCAGAGGCAAGGGATAAGGGCGACCTTTCCGAAAATGCCGAATACGATGCAGCCAAAGAAGCACAAGGCCTGCTGGAGATGAAGATCGCCAAGCTGGAGGATATGGTGGCCAATGCAAGGATAATTGACGAATCGAAAATTGATACCTCGCAAGTGCAGATCCTGAATAAGGTAAAGATCAAGAATACTAAGAACAACCAGCAGGTTGAATACATGCTGGTTTCAGAAGCAGAGTCGGATATTAAAAGCGGTAAAATCTCTGTGGCAACCCCCATAGCTAAAGGATTGCTCGGTAAGAAGGTGGGTGATGTGGTGAGCATTAAGGTCCCTTCGGGTGAGATGTCTTTTGAGATCATGAAGATCTCTCTCTAAGCATTAACTCAAAGCTTTACATTATGGCGACCATCTTTTCAAAGATTATTTCAGGTGAGATCCCTTCTTACCGCATTTATGAAGATGAGCATTATTATGCTTTCCTGGATATCAATCCCTTGGCGGAGGGACATACACTGGTTGTTCCCAAAGTGGAAACAGATTACCTTTTTGAACTGGATGATGACCTGCTTGGAGATATGATGGTTTTTGCAAAGAAGGTGGCTCTGGCCATTGATAAGACCATGGATTGCCTTAGGGTGGGTGTGGCTGTGCTGGGGCTGGAGGTTCCTCATGCACATATTCATCTGGTTCCTATCAATGGTTTGCATGATATTGAGTTCAGCAAGCCAAAGTTGAAGTTTTCAGATGCTGAATTCCGGGCCACAGCTGCAAAAATATCAGCGGCCATTTCCTAAACTCACTTAATTCTCCCCGGATTTTTTTTAATATATGCTTCCCAGCTGTCAGAGCCGGATTTTTTATGGGCTGTCTGATCCTGGTAAAAGTGACAAACGGCAACTGCCAGGCCGTCGGTTGCATCCAGGTTCTTGGGAATTTCCTTTAGCATAAACATCCTGGACAGCATCCCTGCCACCTGTTCCTTGGAAGCATCTCCTGCACTGGTGATAGACTGTTTGATTTTTCTGGGGGCATATTCAAAGACCGGAATATCTCTGGTGAGAACTGCTGCCATGGCCACTCCCTGTGCCCTTCCCAGCTTGAGCATGGACTGGACGTTCTTTCCAAAAAACGGAGCTTCCAGTGCAACTTCATCGGGCAGGTATTTTTCCATAAGGCCAAGGGTGCTTTCGTAGATTTTGCGAAGCTTCATATAGTGGTCACCCCCCTTCCTCAGGTCTATGATGCCCATATCTATAAATACGGGATCCTTTCCCACACCCTTAATAATGCCATAGCCCATCAGGTTGGTACCCGGGTCAATTCCCAGTATTATTTTCTCACTTTTATCCCGCATGCCTTCTTTGCATATTTTGAATCAATATTCCTGAAACGAGAAGGAGGATGCCATATACTGTCGTAAGATAAATGTTTTCATCCAAAACCAGCTTCACAATAAACAGATTCAAAAAAGGTGCTATATAAACCAGGTTACTGATTCGGTCTGTGCCAGGAGCATACTGCATGGCCAGCAACCAGAATACAAAAGCAATACCCATTTCGAATATTCCCACATAGATTGCAGTAAGCCAGCCTTCGCTTGAAACAGGCAAGCCCTGTTCCCGTAACAATCCTCCGATCAACAGGTAGACAGATGCAAAAAAGAAATTTAAGAAAAGCTTGATCACAGGATCTTTCTTATCTCTGGTATTATAGATGAAGTAGATGGCCCAGAGGACCGAGGTGGACAGGGCCAGGAAGATGCCCAGGCGGTTTCCGGGATCCTTTGCTCCGGAACCTCCCTGGTAAGAAATCAGGATCACCCCTGTAAAGCTTAGTGCCATGGCCCCGATGCTAAGCCATCCGATTTTTTGCTTTAACAAAGGGATGGAGATTAGCACCAGAACAAGTGGCCAGACCATGTTTAAAGGCTGTGCAACCTGTGCAGGAAGGAGGGAGTAAGCTTTAAAAAGTATCAGGTAGTACGCCACCGGATTGAGAAGGCCCATCAGGGCGGAAAACCTGAGATCTTTCCAGGTCAGGTTTTTCAGCTGCCCCGGTTTACCCTGAATCAGTATAATTATACCCAGTATGCAGACTGAAGCCAAAGATGCTCCTGCCAGTAACTGGTAAGTATCCTGGTACTTTAATCCGAGCTTAAATGCGGTGGGTGAGGTGGACCAGAAAAGCACGGCCAGGATGGCAAAAAAGTAGGCTTTCCTGGCTGCTTTCCCGCTCATTTACTCCTGCATTATTCAGTGGATGATTTCATTTCCGGGTCCCATATACCTATGCAGTACTTCAGGTATTTTTATACCCCCGGATGTCTGATTGTTCTCCAGAACAGCAGCCAGGATCCTGGGCAGGGCAAGTGAACTCCCATTCAGGGTATGTGCAAGCTGAGGGCGCTTTTCAGCAGGCTCTCTGAATCGAAGCTTCAAGCGCATGGCCTGGTAAGCCTCAAAATTGGATACAGAGCTTACTTCCAGCCACTTATCCTGGGCGGCAGCATAAACTTCAAAGTCATAGGTCAACGCTGAGGTGAAGCTCAGGTCACCACCGCATAACTGCACGATCCGGTAAGGAAGCTCCAGGTTAATCAATAGCTCTTCCACGTGATTCACCATCTCTTCAAGGACCGCATAGGATTTGGAAGGGTGACAAATTTGTACGATTTCGACCTTATCGAATTGGTGAACACGGTTCAGGCCCCGTACATCTTTACCATAGGAACCTGCTTCTCTCCTGAAGCAGGGAGTATAGGCAGTATTTTTTATTGGCAGGTCATCTGAGCTAAGAATCACATCTCTGTATATGTTGGTGATGGGTACCTCTGCAGTGGGGATCAGGTAGAGGTTATCACCGGTCACATGGTACATTTGGCCCTCCTTATCGGGGAGTTGTCCGGTACCGAATCCCGATTCCTCATTTACCAGCAGGGGAGGGAGATATTCCTCATAGCCGGCCCTGATATTGTGATCGAGAAAATAGGAGATCAGTGCCCGTTGGAGGCGCGCTCCCAGGCCCCTGTATACCGGAAATCCCCCTCCGGTAATTTTCACTCCCAGGTCAAAATCGATCAGCTTGTACCTTGCTCCAAGGTCCCAATGCGGTAATGCATCCTCACCCAGCCCGGGCATGGTACCTCCCTGGCGGATCAGCTTATTTTCCGTTTCATTTTCTCCGGGGGGCACGGAGTGGTGGGCTACATTGGGAACCTGCACCAGCCATTCATTTAGCTCCTTATTGGCTTTTTGAAGGTCCCGCTCCAAAGAGTCAAGCTCCTGTTTAATCTGTGTGGTTTGTTTCTTTAGCTCTCCGGCTTTCTCCGCTTGCCCCGATTTAAATAGCACGCCTATCTCCTTGCTGAGCCGGTTCATTTCAGCCTGCATTTCATTGGTTCTGACCTGCTGAACTCTTCGCTCATTGTCTCCTTCTATGATTTTGTCGATGAGCTCAATCTGCCTGAAATTCTTAATTTCTAAACTCTTAATGACAGTGTCTCTGTTCTCGCGTATAAACTGGATGGTTAACATATGGAAAGCATAAAAAAACCTGTAACACACATTAAAGGTAGTGCATTACAGGTGAATGATATATAGTTTGTGAATTTTTCTATTGGTTTTCTACAGGTTCGATGGATACGTAAGATTTGTTATCCTTTTTCTTGGTGAACTTCACGATACCGTCGGCTGTAGCGAACAGGGTATGATCTTTACCCAGACCCACATTTTTGCCAGGGTGATGAACTGTCCCCCTTTGCCTTACGATGATGTTCCCAGCTGTAACCACCTGGCCACCATAAATTTTTACACCCAGCCTTTTGCTTTCTGATTCGCGACCGTTTCTTGAACTACCGGCTCCTTTTTTGTGTGCCATATCTGTTAACTTTTACTTTTGACTTTCGACTACTGACTACCGACTATTTACTTTCTTCGCCTGACTCCTTTTTTGGAGCGGCTTTGGCTGCAGGTTTTTTTGCAGCAGCAGTTTTGCTTGCAGCAGGTTTTTTGGCAGCAGTGCTTTTGCTAGCTGCAGGTTTTTTAGCTGCTGCGGGTTTTTTTGCTGTTGCAGTTTTAGAAGCTGTTTCCTTTTTAGCTTCTTCAGCTTTGGCTTTGGAAGGAGCTTCGTTCTTTTCTGCAGCGGCCTTTGGCTTAGCTGCAGCTTTTTCAGCGATTCCTTCGATCTGAATCTGGGTGAGGTACTGACGGTGTCCGTTCAGCTTCTGATATCCCTTCCTTCTCTTTTTCTTAAACACCAATACCTTATCACCCTTTACGTGGGAAATAATCTTTGCAGATACTGATGCACCCTTAACCACAGGGTCTCCAACAGAAACTTTACTTCCTGTATCAATCAATAAAACTTTGTCGAAAGAAACCTTTTTTCCTTCATCACCTTCGAGCCTGTGCACAAACAATTTCTGGTCTTTTTCAACCTTAAACTGCTGTCCTGCTATATCAACAATTGCGTACATTTCTGATTGCTTTTTACTTAATGTCAGAATTTTGGGTCTGCAAAGATAGAAAAGATTGTATGATTGACAAAGATTTGGATGAAATATTTTAATGGTGAATATGTCTCAGTTATTTTTATATTTGTGATTTAAGAGACCGGATTCAGGTATGGGGAAAATAAAGCTAAACGTCCTTGGAATTTCATACAGTCAGACCCAGTCAGGTGCGTATGCGTTGGTTTTATCAGAGGAGGATGGCAACCGGAGAATTCCCATCATAGTAGGAGGATTTGAAGCACAGGCCATTGCCATTGAACTGGAAGGCCTGGCCCCCCCTCGTCCGCTCACTCATGACCTATTTAAGGATTTTGCCGAATCTTATGGGATCCGGATACTGGAGGTGAATATTCATAAACTGGAGGACGGGGTCTTTTTTGCAAGCATACTGTGTGATAACGGAGACTCCCAGATCACCCTTGATGCCCGCACTTCAGATGCCATTGCCCTGGCTCTTCGATTTAAATGTCCCATCTATACGACTGATAAGATCGTGGAGAAAGCTGGGATTGTCCTTGATTTTGAGAAGGGCTCTGACCCTGAAGCCAAAGAACTCACAGATGAGGAAGAAGTGGAAGTCGCTCATGAGAAACCAAAAAAGCGTTCCATTCTACCCGATCTTACGGAAATTTCAATGGAGGAATTGAGGTCCATGCTGTCGGATGCTGTTTCGAAAGAAGACTACGAACGGGCTTCTGAGATCAGGGATGAAATAAACCGAAGGTCGAAATGAATTCAGCAACTTCCCAGATGTCCAATATACTTCCTGAGATGGCTGGATTTGATTTCAGCTTTGAACGGATTATCAGGGGATTGCTGGGAATGCTTGTTCTTATTGCGATTGCCTGGATCTTCAGCACAGACCGGAAAGCCATTTCATGGAAGACAGTGGGTAGTGGCTTACTTATACAACTTCTGTTGGCCATAGGCATCTTATACGTGCCATTTATCCAGGTATTTTTTGAAGTCATAGGGAAAGTTTTTGTAAAGATCCTGGCTTTTACAAATGAGGGGGTCACCTTCCTGCTCAAAAGAAACGATACAGGGGAAGTTGATCCGGCCCTTCAGAATTTTGCGTTTTCCATCCTGCCCACCATTATCTTCTTTTCAGCGCTTTCCAGCCTGCTGTTTTATTTTGGCATTATTCAGCTTTTTGTAAAGATCCTTGGATATGGCCTCTCACGGGCGCTCGGTCTTTCAGGAGCTGAAAGCCTTTCGGTTGCCGGAAATATTTTCCTGGGGCAGACCGAATCTCCCCTCCTGATTAAGGCCTACCTGGAGAAGATGAACCGGTCTGAGATGTTGCTGGTTATGTCAGGAGGAATGGCCACCCTGGCAGGAGGGGTGCTGGCCGCATATATTGGATTTCTGGGTGGGGGAGATCCGGCCCAGCAGATCGTTTTTGCAAAACACCTTTTAACTGCATCGGTAATGGCAGCACCCGGTGTGGTGGTAATATCCAAGATCATCCTTCCCCAAACCTCCGATATTAATAAACAGATGGAGGTTACCCGCAGCGGAATTGGGAAAAACGCCCTCGATGCCATTTCCAATGGTACCGGTGAGGGCCTGAGGCTGGCAGTTAATGTGGGAGCCATGCTCCTGGTTTTCCTGGCATTTATTGCTTTTATCAACTTTCTGTTTATTAAGATCGGCGACTTAACTTCACTCAACGATAAGATCATTTCCATGACCAATGGCAAATACGATGAATTGAGCCTGGAATTTATTCTGGGGTATTCGCTTTCACCACTTATGTGGCTCATAGGAGTGGCAAAGGAGGATATAACCCTGGTGGGATCCCTCCTGGGTAAAAAGTTAATCCTGACCGAGTTTGTTGCATATATCGGCCTATCTGATCTGAAGGCAGCAGGGGCGTTTACCGATACGAAGTCGATCATTATGTCGGTATATATGCTATGCGGATTCGCTAATTTTGCCTCCATCGGTATACAGATCGGGGGGATTGGGGCACTTGCCCCCGGGAGAAGGGTTCTGCTTGCTCAACTTGGAATGAGGGCACTCCTTGCCGGTACGCTGGCTTCACTTCTTTCGGCCACCATTATTGGAATTTTAATGGGATAATATATGACATCGAGGGGAAAATATGATTATGATTTTTCGAACAGGGTAATTCTTGTGGTGGAGGATAATCACATCTCCTTTAAACTTGTTTCTGCTGTGTTATCCCAGGTACAGGCCACAGTGGTTCATGCTTCAGACGGACGACAGGCCATTGAGCTGTGCGGATCCGATGCGCATTTTGATCTCGTACTCATGGATATGCAATTGCCGGAAGTAAATGGCCTGGATGCTACCCGTGAAATTAAGCGCATGAGACCAGACCTGGTGGTGGTTGCCACCACAGCCAATGCTTATGCCGAAGATGAAATTGCCTGCAGGAAGGCTGGATGTGATGCCTTTATTTCCAAGCCGCTCAATTTTAAGAATATGTTTGAATTGATGCAGTCGGTTTTCGACGCATAACAGCTTCGGCAATGGTACTTCCTGTATTCATAGTACTGCTGATTGTCTCCCTTTATACTCTTGCCATTTTCTGTTTTGCATTGAAGCTTTACAGGCTGAAAGCTCCTGCAAACCGGGATGCAGAAACAATGGACCCTGATGCGATGGAACCTGAGATTTCATCGAAGGTTTCAATCCTGATTCCATTCAAAAACGAGCGCAGGACTCTGCCCTATCTGGTTAATGATCTCCTGGAGCAGACCTATCCAGCTGAAAAGATGGATATCCTATTTATTAATGATCATTCGGAGGATGGTTCCCGGGTCATATTTGAGTCAGTAAGCAGCAAACAAACTACGTTCTCCTGCCTGGATCTTCCGGATGGGAAACATGGCAAGAAAGAAGCTCTGGCCCACGGGATTGAACAGGCAGCCACGAAGTGGATCATACAGATCGATGCAGACTGCAGAATAGGTCCTGGTTTTGTGGCTTCTCATATGGCTTTCCTGGAAAGAAATCCTTCCGATCTGGTAGCGGGACTGGTAACAACAGATGAGGGAAGGGGAGGGTTTTTGGAGCAGTTCGAAAGGCTGGATCAGATAAGCCTGGCAGGAGTAGGTGCTGCATCCTTTCAATTAGGGAGAGCCATGATGTGCAGTGGCGCCAACCTGGTCTATTCAAAGGAATTGTATTTTAATACACGGGTTTACGATCCATCCCGTCAGCTTGCTTCAGGCGATGATATGTTCTTAATGATCGGAGCAAGAAAGCTTGATAAAACTCTGTCCTTCAACCTTGATCGGGATTCTGTGGTGCGCACAACACCGGTGCTGACCATGCGATCCTTTCTGGATCAGCGAATTCGGTGGGGTGCTAAAAGCACACATTATAAGATGCCTGATATCCAGCTGCTGGCCATCCTGGTGGCACTCACAAATGTATTTTTACTGCTTTATCCTTTGGGACTGGTTTTATACCCTGAAATATGGTGGTGTTTTCTGGGAAGCTGGATGGCAAAAACCGGAGCCGACTTCATGCTCTTGTACAGAGTCAGCGCTTATACCAAGCAAAGGAAGAGCATGAAATTTTTCCTGCCAGTGGCCATTGTGTATTATCCGCTATACCTGGTAATAATTATAAGCCTGATTTTCAGGAAGCCCAGCTGGGAGAGTAAGCGTATCAGCTAAGCCTCCTTCTTTGTAATAACCTGTAGCTGAAGAATATGGCAAAGCTGGTGTAAAGCAGTACCATCAGGATATTGAGCCAGGGGCTCAATCCTTTTGGAATGAGTTCCAGAGCCGATTCATCGATGGGATCGCTACTATTCATTTTTCTTTGGAAAATCTCTATTAAATCAGGTACCGGTGTAAGCTGGGTGGTTGTGCGGAAGGGCAGATACCACTTCAGCTCGTATTTTCTGAGTATCAGGAATAAAACAGGATCCACAAAAACCCGCAATGCCAGGAAGGTGAGCAAAGAGAGAGCTGTGTTTTTTATTAGCAGAGCGATAAGCAAACCCATGGACATGTAGGTAAAAGAGGAGAGCAGGTACCTGCTCAGGATCCAGGTATTTTCCAGGGCGATCTTAAAGGTGAGTTTATAGCTGTAAATCAGTCCCAGGGTAAGGGAGGTGAGACCCAATAACAGGGTGGCAAATATGGAAAGGATCCCTATGAGCAAAAGCTTCTGAAGCAGCAATTCGGTCCGGCTAAGCCCGAAAATGAGCTGGGTTTTGAAGGTGTGGTTGTTAAATTCTTTCGTGGTGATCATAATGATGATCAGTGCCAGCAATACATTGTAGGGCTCGGTTACCCAGGTGAGGAACATCCACACATCGGGAAAGCGGAAAAGGTCGCTCAGAGAGATCACCGGGATCTCCTTATCCACCGCCGGGTAGATCAGCAAACCCAGGGTAAATGCAATTAAATAGATTCCCAGGGTGATCCTGAAGGGATTGTAGTTTAACAATTTAACCTGCTCGATATGCAGTAATCTTCTCATTATCAGGCGTTATCCTCCTTAACCAGTTCGAGGAACTGTGATTCAAGACTACGTTTTCGACTTAAGATGTGGTGAATGACCAGTTTATTCGAAAATGCAAATGCATTTATATCTGCCGGAGTCACATTCTCATTCAGCGTAAGCACCAGCAACCCGTTTTCAGATTCAATATCTCTGGCTAATCCCGAAGTTTCCAGTTTGTTTTTTAGCTCGTCGTTTTGGTTGGAAGAGATCTCAATAATCTCATCTTCAGCCAGTAGTTCCTTCACCGGACCACTGGCCAGCAATTCGCCTTTTTTTAATATGGCTACATGGGAACATATTTTTTCCACCTCAGAAAGAATATGGGAAGCCAGGATAAGTGTCTTACCCTCTTCCACCTGTTGAATCACTATTTCCCGCACCTCTGCTATTCCTTCCGGATCAAGGCCGTTTGTGGGTTCGTCAAGTACCAGTACTGCAGGATCTCCAAGCAGGGCTGCAGCAATTCCAAGTCGCTGTTTCATGCCCAGCGACAAGGTGGAAAAGCGGCTTTTCTTTCGTTCCGACAAGCGGGCCGTATCAAGCACGCGGTCAATGTCCTTATACTGCATACCCTTAATATCACAGATGATCTGCAGATTCTTCTGCAGGTTCAGGTAGGGATAAAAATGAGGTGTTTCAATAAGGGAGCCTATGGCCTTTCTCTGACTTGCATCGGGTTCCTTTCCAAACCAGGTGTAGCTGCCCTTGTCACTTCGGATGATCCCGCATACGATGGAAAGTGTGGTTGTTTTTCCGCTTCCGTTGGGACCCAGTATGCCATAGGCCTGGCCCTCCTTGATCTCGAGGTTCAGGTTCTGTATGGCAGTCACATTTTTATAGGATTTGGATAATCCCCGGATGGACAGAATTTCCTTCATATCAGTTGGCAAGCTCCGAAAAAAACTTTATTCTGACAAGCCGTATTTCTACTTCACTGAAATATTCTTCGCCCAGTTCGGCGAGAGCCTCGTCGATAGATTCGGTTTCAGCCTCCCTGAAGTATTCATAGATCTCATCCAGTTTTTCATCATCCATAATCTCGTCCAGGTAGTAATCGATGTTAAGTTTTGTGCCTGAATTTACAATGGCTTCGATCTCTACGATCAGGTCCATGATATCCAGGTTCTTTGCCTGGGCAATATCATCCAGGGAGAGTTTCCGGTCAATGCTCTGAATAATATAAACCTTCACTCCCGATTTATTAACTACCGACTTTACCACCATGTCCTGTGGTCTGATGATGTCTTTCTCTTCAACGTATTCCTGAATGATCTCCACAAATTCTTTCCCGTATTTCCTGGCCTTCCCGGTACCCACACCCACAATATTCTGAAGCTCCTCTACTTTTACGGGATATTGAATGGCCATATCCTCCAGGGAAGGATCCTGGAAAATTACAAAAGGCGGAAGATTTAGATTTTTAGCTATCTTCTTCCTGAGGTCCTTCAATATATGCAGGAGTTCATCATCTACGGCACCTGTTCCTCCACCTCCAGCGCTAGCTCCTTCTTCAGGTGCAATGTCAAAGTCGTGATCTTGTGTTAGCATCATCGAATAAGGTTTCTTAATAAATTCATGACCGGCTTTGGTCATTTTTAATAAACCATAATTCTCAATATCCTTAGTAATTAATCCAGCCACCAGTGCTTGCCTGAGCAGGGCATTCCAAAACTTAATATCCTTTGCCTTCCCCGCTCCAAAATACTCTGAATGATGGTGGTTGTATGTCTTTACCGCACTATTGGCAACTCCTGAAAGGACGTTTGCTATATGCTCGGATTTAAATTTTTCCTGAACTCCTAAAATAGCTTTTAAACTTAAAAGTACTTCTGATTTTCCTTCAAGTCTTTCCTTGGGATGTAAACAATTGTCGCAGTTGTCACAGCCCTCTTCCATATATTCTCCGAAGTAGTTGAGTAAGAGTTTTGGACGACATACAGCCGATTCAGCATATGCCACTGTCTCCAACAACAGCTGCTTACCAATTTCCTGTTCTGCCACGGGTTTCCCCTGCATAAATTTCTCCAGCTTCTGAATATCCTTGTATGAATAAAAGGCAATGCATTTTCCTTCTCCCCCGTCCCGGCCTGCTCTGCCGGTCTCCTGGTAATAACCCTCGAGACTTTTAGGAATATCATAATGAATTACAAACCTGACATCAGGCTTATCAATGCCCATCCCAAAAGCAATGGTAGCTACGATTACATCCGCCTCTTCCATCAGAAACTGGTCCTGGTTGGATGAGCGGGTTAATGCATCCATTCCGGCATGATAGGGCAGGGCCTTTATCCCGTTTACTTTCAGTGTTTCAGCCAGCTGTTCCACCTTTTTTCGTGACAGGCAATAAATAATACCCGATTTGCCCTGGCTGGCCAGGATGAATTTAATGATCTCCTTGGTGGCATGCACCTTGGGCCTGATCTCGTAGTAGAGGTTATGCCGGCGGAAGGATGATTTAAAGACATTGGCATTCAGCATGTCGAGATTTTTCTGAATGTCATGCTGTACTTTCGGGGTGGCAGTAGCCGTAAGGGCAATCAGGGGGGCAGTCCCTATCTTATTGATGATGGGCCTTATCCTCCGGTATTCAGGCCGGAAATCATGACCCCATTCGGAAATGCAGTGAGCCTCATCAATGGCATAAAATGAGATGTTCACCTGTTTCAGGAATTCAATGTTCTCTTCCTTGGTAAGGCTTTCAGGTGCCACATACAGAAGCCTGGTGCGCTTATCCAGCACGTCCTTTTTAACTTTGGCAATGGCATTCTTTGTAAGGGAGGAATTCAGAAAGTGAGCAACACCCTCATCGAGGCTGAAGCTACGCATGGCATCCACCTGGTTTTTCATCAGGGCTATGAGCGGGGAGATTACAATGGCGGTCCCATCTTTAATAAGGGCGGGGAGCTGATAGCATAAAGATTTTCCTCCCCCCGTTGGCATCAGGACAAAAGAGTCCTGTCCTTCGAGTACATTTGTAATGATTGCTTCCTGGTTGCCTTTGAAGTTATCAAAACCAAAGTATTTCTTAAGATTTTTGTGAAGTATATCTCCGATGTTCTCCATTTCTCCCCCGTGAAAACAGTGAGAGAACTAAAGATAATATAATTTGATTTCTGTTTCAATATGGTCAGTTTTTTTTTTGTTATTTTGCATTTCCTTAATTCAGACTGAGAATGAGTAAGAAACCAGAGGGGGAGATGTCCTTTCTTGAACACCTTGAAGTAATGCGCTGGCATCTGGTACGATCCATCGCGGCTGTTATAATCCTTGCCCTGGTGGCATTTGTTTTCAAGGACATAGTTTTCGATAAAATCATATTGGCTCCAAAGGAGCCTCCTTTCCCTACCAACAGGTGGTTATGTCAGCTTGGAGAACTATTGGGCCTTCAGCGTATTTGCATTAACCAGAACCCGTTCAGCCTTCAAACCGTAAAGATGGCCGAGCAATTCTCCATGCACATCATTGTATCCCTGGTTGCAGGGATTGTGGTCGCCTTTCCTTATATCTTCTGGGAATTCTGGAGGTTTATTGTTCCTGCTCTATACGATAAGGAGAGAAAGACCGCCTCGGGCGCTGTTTTTTTTACCTCCCTGCTGTTTATTTTAGGGGTAGCTTTCGGATACTTCATAATTGCTCCCCTTTCCGTTAATTTTCTGGGGAATTACAAGGTAAGTGAGAGCGTGATCAGTGCGCCGACTCTTCGTTCTTATGTTCAGACCATCACATCGGTTGTGCTTGCTGCAGGGATCGTATTCCAACTACCCATCCTGGTTTATTTCTTAAGCAAAGTGGGTCTGGTTACTCCCGATTTCCTGAAGAGATACCGCAGGCATTCCATTATACTTATTGTAACTCTTTCGGCCATTATCACCCCCCCCGATGTATTCAGCCAGGTGCTTGTTGCCTTGCCTCTGATGGTGCTGTACGAAATCGGGATCGGGATCAGTAAAAGAATAATGCGCCAGCAGGAAGAGGCGTTTAATGATGACACATCAGCGTCATCAGGTGACAGAAAAAGCGACAAGAGTGACAGGGAGGTAACCAGCACTAAAAAGAGCACTAAAAAGAGCACAAAAAAAGGTGACAAAAAGAGTGACGAGGTGACGGGTGACGATGAACCCTACGATGATGTAAGTTAAAATATGATACCATGAAACTGCACACACATAATCTCGTTAAGAAGTATAAAAACCGAAGGGTAGTGGACGAGGTATCGGTGGATGTGGAGCAGGGAGAGATTGTAGGTTTGCTTGGGCCAAACGGAGCCGGGAAGACCACCACATTTTATATGATTGTGGGCCTGATTAATCCCAACGAGGGCAACATCATGCTTGATGATGAGGATATCACCAAGGAACCGGTTTATAAGCGTGCCCGCATGGGCATCGGTTACCTGGCCCAGGAAGCTTCTGTCTTTCGTAAACTGACCGTGGAAGATAACATCCGGGCAGTGCTGGAGATGTCTGATTTTTCAAAGGCCGAGCAGCGGGATAGGGTAGAATCCCTGCTTTCTGAATTTGGACTTCAGAAGATCAGGAAAAGCCTGGGAATTCAATTGTCCGGAGGGGAACGCCGGCGTACTGAAATTGCCCGTGCACTTGCTTTGAGCCCTCAATTCATATTGCTGGATGAGCCATTTGCAGGTGTGGATCCCATAGCAGTGGAAGATATCCAGGAAATCGTTTCCAGGCTCAAGGAGAAAAATATTGGCATCCTTATCACCGATCACAATGTTCATGAAACTCTGGCCATTACAGAAAGGGCATACCTGATGTTCGAAGGATCCATTCTGAAAGCAGGCACGGCAGAGGACCTGGCTGAGGATGAGCAGGTGAGAAAGGTATACCTTGGACAGAACTTCGAACTTCGTTAATTGACTCTCACCTTTGTATTCCGGAGAAAAGAATTAAATTTGCGGGGAATTTTGCGGATGTGGCGGAATTGGTAGACGCGCTAGACTTAGGATCTAGTTCCTTCGGGAGTGGGGGTTCGAGTCCCTTCATCCGCACTAAATAAACCCATAAACCGCTATACTATCGGATGTTAATAACGATTGTGTCGCGGTTTTTTTCTAATTTTGTATTTTATTTTTTAGCAATATGAATATTACACAGGAAAACTTCGATCAATTAAATGCCATCCTCCATGTGAAAGTTGAACAAACTGATTACGAGGAGAAGGTCAATGATGTGTTAAAAGATTACCGGAGAAAGGCCAATGTAGATGGTTTCAGGCCGGGCAAAGTACCCATGGGTCTGATCAGGAAAATGTATTACACTCCGGTTCTGGTGGATGAGGTAAATAAACTGGTATCCGAATCCTTGTTTAACTATCTCAAAGATAAGGATGTAAAAATACTTGGAGAGCCCCTTCCGCACAAAGACCAGGACGCTAAGATTGATTTTGCCAAAGATACCGAGTTTGAATTCAAATTCGACCTTGGCCTTGCACCTGAGCTGAACATGGAGGTTACAGCTAAAGATAAAATACCCTACTATAAGATTAAAGTGGATAAGCAGCAGCAGGAGGAGTACAGAGATTCACTCTTACAGAGGCATGGTGAATTTACAGCTGTGGAAAAGGCTGGTGACAATGAACTGATCAAGGGTTTGCTTGTTAAAGTGGACAAAGAAGGTCAGGAAGTTGAAAACGGGATTCGTGTGGAGAACATTTCCATGTCCCTGGAGATGATGAAGGATGATGATCAAAAGATTTTGTTCAGCGGAACAAAAGCTGGAGATGAAGTGGTCTTTGATGTAAAGAAGGCCTTCCCCAATGATACGGAACTTGCTTCCCTGCTCAGGATTGATAAGACCGAGGTGGCCATGCTGGAAGGCACTTTCAAATGTGTCATTGACGAGGTAAATAAGTTTGAAAATGCCATTGTTGGCCAGGAACTTTTTGACAAGGTATACGGGGAAGGTGAAGTGAAGTCAGAAGAAGAATTCATGAATCGAATTTCAGAGGAGATAGCCCTTAACCATGAGCGCGAGAGTGAATATAGATTTATGGTGGATGCCCGTGAAGCTATGATTAAAAAAGCGAAACTTAATCTTCCTGTTGAATTTCTGAAACGATGGATGGTGGAAACCAATGAGAACCTTACTGAAGAACAGATCATTGAAGATTTTGAAAAGTATGAAGATGATTTTCGCTGGCAGTTAATCAAGGAGCACCTTTTAAAGCAGCAGAACATCAAGGTGTCGGAAGAGGAAGCTCTGGAGGCGGCTAAAGGGATGGCCCTGAATCAATACATGCAGTATGGCATCTCAAATGTACCCGAGGATTATCTGGAAAACTATGCCAGGGAGATGATGTCGAAGCCGGAGGAATCCCGGAAATTCTATGAACAGAAAGGGGAAGAGAAGCTTATTGCTTATATTAAATCTGTGGCCAAAGTCGATGATAAGGAGGTCAGTTCAGAGAAGTTCCGTAAATTGTACGAAAAATAATAGAACTTTAAGCATATGAACCAGCAGGATGATTTTAAGAAGTTTGCAAACAAGCACATGGGCATTAACAGCCTGACGCTGCATCAGTTTACTTCACAATATAACTCATATATTTCCCCCACAATCATCGAGGAGCGCCAGCTCAATGTAGCTTCCATGGATGTCTTTTCCAGGCTCATGATGGATCGCATTATCTTCCTGGGCGCACCCATTGACGATTATGTGGCCAACATTATTCAGGCCCAGTTGCTTTACCTGGATTCGGCCGATCCCACAAAGGACATACAGGTATACTTTAACACACCCGGCGGAGGGGTACATGCTGGACTGGGAATCTATGATACCATGCAGTATACTTCCTGTGATGTGGCTACTATCTGTACAGGCATGGCTGCTTCCATGGGTGCCGTATTGCTTGCTGCTGGTACAGCCGGCAAACGTTCAGCATTGAAACACAGCCGTGTAATGATTCACCAGCCCATGGGCGGAACCCAGGGCCAGGCTTCAGATATTGAGATCACTACCCGGGAGATCCTTAAAATGAAGAAAGAACTCTACGCTATTATTGCTGAGCATTCGGGAAAAACCATTAACCAGGTTGAAAAGGACGGAGACAGGGACTTCTGGATGACAGCTACTGAGGCCAAGGAATATGGCATGATTGATGAGGTACTACTAAGGACTAAAGGAAAGAAATAATGGACCGTTGTTCATTTTGCGGCAGGGAAAAAAAGGATACCAACCTGTTAATTGCAGGTATCTCCGGTCATATCTGTGACCGTTGTATCGAACAGGCTTACAGCATTGTGCAGGAGGAACTGGGGGTACATGGCGAATTTGATATGGGGCAGATTAAGTTGCTTAAGCCCACCGAGATCAAGAGCTTTCTGGACCTGTACGTGATCGGGCAGGAAGAAGCAAAAAAGTACATTTCTGTAGCTGTTTATAATCATTATAAGCGCTTAATGCAGCTGGACAGCAGGGAGGAGATTGAGATTGAAAAATCCAACATTGTCCTGGTGGGAGAAACGGGTACAGGAAAAACGCTGCTTGCCAGAACCATCGCAAGAATGCTGCATGTTCCGTTCACCATTGTGGATGCTACGGTCCTTACTGAGGCCGGATATGTGGGTGAGGACATTGAAAGTGTTCTCACACGCTTGCTTCAGGTTGCCGATTACAATGTGGAAGCAGCCGAAAAGGGCATCGTATTTATTGATGAAATCGATAAGATTGCCCGGAAAAGCGACAATCCATCCATTACCAGAGATGTATCTGGAGAAGGCGTGCAGCAGGGATTACTAAAACTTCTGGAAGGTTCCATTATTAATGTACCCCCTCAGGGTGGAAGAAAGCATCCCGACCAGAAAATGATCCCGGTAAATACCAAAAATATACTTTTCATTTGTGGGGGTGCCTTTGATGGCATTGAATCCAAGATAGCAGGCCGGCTCAATACTCAGGTTGTAGGCTATAACGCTGCTACAAATGCAGACCGGGTTGATAAGAGTAACCTCCTGCAGTATGTGGCTCCCCAGGACCTCAAATCCTTTGGGATGATCCCTGAGATCATTGGCCGTCTTCCGGTGCTTACTTACCTCGACCCACTGGATGAGAAGGCTCTTCGCAGGATTTTAACAGAACCCAGAAATGCCATTATCAAACAGTATGAGAAGCTATTTGATATGGATGGGATCAAACTTAACTGGGACGAAAAAGTACTGGATTACATTGTTCAAAAAGCCCTTGAGTTCAAGCTGGGTGCAAGGGGATTGAGATCCATCTGCGAAGCCATTATGATGGATGCCATGTTCGAATTACCATCCAAGGAGGATCCCGGCGATATGACCATAGGAATCAAGTATGCCAGGGAGAAACTGGAAAAGGCCAATCTGAAGCGCCTTAAGGCTGCCTGATGAGTAAATCCAGGGCCGGAGTTTATATCAGCGTCATCCTGGCGATGGTATTCTGGGGGTTCTCATTTGTGGCTTTCAAGTATGCCAATGTATCCTTCAGACCTATTTCCATTGTGTTCCTGCGTCTTTTTGTGTCTATTTTTTTTCTGTTTGGATTTGCTCTGTTGCTAAAAAGGCTGAGAAAGATTAAAAGGAAGGATCAGAAGTGGTTCCTTTTACTGGCACTCTTTGAACCTTTTTTTTATTTCCTTGGGGAAGCCTATGGCCTGACCATGGTAACCGCCACGGTGGGAGCGGTGATTATTGCCACTATTCCGCTTTTTGTCCCTTTTGCAGCCTATTTCATTTTTAAGGAGAAGCTTACCCTGATGAATCGCATAGGCCTGTTTGTTTCCTTTGCGGGCGTCTTAATGGTAGTTCTTACCAGGAGTGGTGGTATTTCTGCCTCTCCCAAAGGGGTACTGCTTATGTTTGTAGCCGTTATCTCGGCCACGGGCTACACCATGGTGGTCAAGAAACTGGCCCATGATTACAATCCCATAAGCATCACGGCCTATCAGAGCCTTTATGGCCTGATCATGTTTATACCTCTCTTCCTCTTTCTGGAGCTGCCGGTCATTGATATTGGCAATGCCACAAATTACAGCCTTATGGCACTAATATATCTGGGGGTCTTTGGATCAGGGATCTGTTTTATTTTGCTGACCATTGGCATCAGGGAACTGGGGGCAGCCAAAGCCAATGTATTCGGGAACCTGATCCCGGTGGTTACTGCCATACTTTCCTTCATCCTGCTTAAAGAAGCCATGCCAGTTTTGAAAATACTGGGTATATTAGTAGCGATTGCCGGACTGCTGATGTCACAGATCAGTGGCATTGGCTTAAAAAAGTAGGATGACTAAATGTGTATTCATTGTACAGGGAGAGGGCAGAGGACATATGTCACAATCCATAGCTCTGAAAGAGTATCTGGATGAGGCAGGTCATGTGGTGGAAGCTGTATTTGTCGGCAGGAAAAATACAGGCTCCCTGCCGGACTACTTTATGAACTGCTTTTCTGACAGGATCATTGCATTTCGTAGTCCCTATTTTCTGAGTACCCCCAACAGGAAAGGGATTTATGTGGGAAGAACCCTCTTGTTCAACCTGCTGCGTTCCTTTATTTACATTCGTGAAGCAGGCAGGATCAGGAGAAAAATAAACAAGCTGCATCCCGACGCAGTCTTCAACTTCTACGATGTTGTTGGGGCGCTGGCTCTGCGAAAAGTGCATCCTTCCATAAGGAGAATAGGGATTGGGCATCATTTTTACCTTCATCTCAAGGGATATTTTGGTTTGACCGGATCAGTCTGCGACCGCTTGTTGCTGACCTGGCATACACGGATCATCATGAAATCCTGCGATCGGGTGATGGCCCTTTCCTACAGTGAGCAAAAGGGCGATTCAAAGATTGAAGTTGTGCCCCCCCTGATACGCAAGGAGTACAGGGATATGAACCGTCAGCCGGGAAAACAATACCTGGTATACCTTCTTAAGGAAGGTTTTATCTATGATCTGATTATGCTTGCAAGGAAAGATCCCGAATTTCAGGCAGATGTGTTTATCCGGGTCCTTCCGGACATAGAAATCCCTTCCAGTATCCGTATGCACCGGGAGGATGGGAATAAATTCAGGGTTTTAATGACCACGTGCAGGGGACTAATCACGACAGCAGGCTTTGATACTTCAGCTGAGGCAGCCTACCATGGCATTCCCCTGGCAGTGATACCGGTACGCAATCATTTTGAACAGAGATGCAATAGCCTGGATATAGACATGCACGGGATAGGCACTAAGCTGGATCATTTGGAGCCCGGTATCCAGCATCACCTGAAGGCATCTGATAACAGGGAGTTCAGGAGATGGGTGGAACGGAGTGGAGAGATGATCCTAAATAGCATGACGGAATAATATAGTTGTACCTGGGGACGTTTAATATGAATATGAGAAGCTGCATTACCGGCATCGGATTCTTAATCCTGCTATCACAGACAGGGATGGCCCAGAAGGGCGGGGAATCGACCTATAGTTTTCTGGGGTTGACAAACTCGGCCAGGGTATCGGCTTTGGGTGGGGAGGTGGTCTCGCTGCTGGATGATGACATTAACCTGGTATTTCACAATCCTGCTCTTCTTACACCAGGGATGCATAATCACCTTAATTTCAACTATGTAAATTACTTTGCAGGAGTGAATTACGGCTATGCTTCCTATGGATATTCCAGGGAGAAAACAGGAAATTTTGCTGCCGGGATGCATTATGTGGATTATGGCACTTTTGACCGCACCGATGAACTGGGTCAGTCCATGGGCACCTTCCGGGCTTCGGAATATGCGCTGAACCTGGTATATTCCAGATCCATTATCGATACCTTTCTCACGGCAGGTGTCAATCTGAAACCCATCTATTCCTCCTTTGAACAATACAATTCATTCGGGATCGCCCTCGATGTCGGGCTTACTTACCATAATCCCGGGACTATGACTACCCTTGGTTTGGTAGCTAAGAACATGGGGACACAAATTACCTCCTACACGGGAACCCGGGAAAAGCTACCCTTTGAAGTTCAGGCAGGGATCACCCAGGGCCTGGCTCATGCCCCCTTTCGTTTCAATGTAAGCTATCAGCACCTTGAGCGCTGGGACCTTACCTACAGCAAAAAAGAAGATGAAGGATTCAACTCCCTGGGCGAGGACGTGGAAAAGAGTGGATTTGATGTGTTTGGGGACAAGCTGATGAGACACCTGGTATTCGGAGTTGAATTCCTGCTGGGGAAGAATTTCCATTTAGATCTGGGATACAATTACAAAAGGAGGCAGGAAATGAAAGTAAATGCACGACCAGGAATGGTGGGCTTCTCCATGGGTTTTGGGTTTAAGGTCTCCAAGTTCCATTTTGCCTATGGCCGGTCCTCTTATCACCTGGCAGGTGGCACCAATCATTTTTCTCTTACCACGAACCTGTCTGAGTTCTACAGAAAGCAGCCCTAATTCACTCCCGGCAGTAGGCAAAACACTATCTTTGCCCTCATAATATTTGAACTGTGGAAAATCAGAAGATCATCATTACGCTTGACGGGAACTCTTCCTGTGGAAAGAGCACGTATGCAAAAAGGATAGCAGCAGATATAGCTTATACCTATATCGATTCGGGGGCTATGTACCGTTCGGTCACCCTGGCAGCCATGGAGAAAGGACTGTTTGATAATACAGATGCACCTTCTGAAGATCTTGTTAAGGAGGTTCTTAAAAGTGTAAATCTGGAGCTTCATTTCAATCCTGAAAAGCAAAGGACTGAGATTTTTCTTAACGGACGCATGGTTGAAGACCTCATCCGCAGAATGGAAGTGTCCGATCATGTAAGTTACATTGCAGCCATTTCACCTGTGAGAAGGAAGATGGTAGAATTGCAGAGAAAGCTTGGAGAAGGAAAAGGGGTGGTCATGGATGGACGCGATATCGGAACGGTAGTATTCCCGGATGCGGAACTTAAGATTTTCCTCACTGCATCGCCTGAGGTGAGGGCCATGAGGAGGTATAAAGAACTTATTGAAAAGGGAATGCCTGTGGAACTGGAAGAGGTCAGGCAGAACCTGGAGAAACGGGATCGCATAGATTCCAACCGGGAAGACAGTCCGTTGAAACAGGCAGATGATGCCATTGTTCTGGACAATAGCCACATGACTGTGGAGGAGCAGATGGACTGGTTCAGGGAGCATTTCACCCGTAAAATGTCCGGAGGATGATTAAGATAGAGCTGGACCCGGGAGCCGGATTTTGTTTCGGTGTGGATCAGGTTATTAAGACTGCCGAAGACCATTTGAGAAAAGGAGAGGTCCTGTACGGACTTGGAGAGATGGTTCACAACAGCGAAGAAGTATCGCGTTTAAACAAGCTGGGATTGCTTACCATTGATCACAGTGAACTTGATGCAGTGAAATCAGGAAGAGTGCTCTTCAGGGCCCATGGTGAACCTCCGGCTACTTACCAGCGGGCCAGGGAAAAGGGTATTGAAATTATCGATGGAACTTGCCCCATAGTATCCCGACTTCAGGCAAAGGTAAAGGCGGCCTTCGAAGCCATGGATCATCAAACACAGCAGTTAGTAATCTTTGGAAAATCCGACCATCCCGAAACCATCGGCCTGCTTGGACAGGTAGATCAGGCAGCAAGGGTGGTTAATTCTCTGGCCGATGTTCCTGGAATTGATCCTTCAAAAGAAGTGTTTCTGTTCTCGCAAACTACCATGGATCCCGATCAGTTCAGGGAGGTGGAGGAAGGTATAATAGCCCACCTGAATAAACATCAGGTCCGGTCAGACAGGGAATTGTTAAAATCGGATTGCACCATCTGTGGTCAGATGAAGAATCGTAAACCGGGACTGGCAGAATTTGCAAAGAGCCATGACCTCATTCTTTTTGTTAGTGGAAAGAACTCTTCAAACGGGAAGATGCTCTATGAATTCTGCACCTCCGTGAATCCAGAAACACATTGGATATCAAGGGGTCAGGATATAGATCCAGCCTGGTTCTCAGGCAAAGAAATGGTGGGGATCAGCGGGGCAACCTCAACTTCCATGGAACAGCTTCAGGCAGTCGCTGAGCAGGTGAAAAAGTTAATCCTGTCTTAACACTTTTTTACTTAATTTTAATAGGTTTATAACATAGCAATCATGGGAAGAATAAATAAAATAGCTGTTCTTACTTCAGGAGGAGATGCTCCGGGAATGAATGCAGCTATTAGGGGTGTCACACGAACAGCAATATATTATGGCCTTGAGGTGGTTGGTATAAGGTATGGATACCACGGAATGATATATAATGATATGATCGATTTTCAGGCCTCCAGTGTAAGTAACATTCTGGCCAGGGGTGGTACCATCCTTAAAACAGCCAGGAGTAAAGAGTTCATGGAACCCGAAGGACGAAAAAAGGCCTATGACAACCTTAAGGCTGTTGGGATCGATGCGGTTGTGGTGATTGGAGGAGATGGTTCACTTACAGGGGCCAGGGTTTTCTGTGATGAATACTATGACATTCCTTTCATAGGTATCCCGGGAACCATTGACAACGATATTTGCGGAACTGATTATACCATCGGATACGATACCGCTCTTAATACAGTGGTGGAGGCTGCGGATAAGATCAGGGATACGGCAGGGAGCCACAACCGGCTGTTTTTTATTGAGGTAATGGGGAGAGATGCCGGATTCATTGCCCTGGAGAGTGGGATTGCCTGTGGTGCAGAAGCCATTCTTATACCTGAAGTACACGGTCAGGTAGAAAGTCTCAAAGAATATCTGCAAAAAAGTTTCAAGAGAACCAAATCCAGCAACATTGTTATTGTGGCAGAGGGGAATCAATCGGGTGGTGCATTTGCTATTGCCGAAAGTGTAAAGGGTGACTTCAGGGATTATGATGTTCGGGTATCCATACTGGGTCACATTCAAAGGGGGGGTACTCCCTCGGCCTACGACCGTGTTAATGCTGGTAAACTGGGGTTTGCAGCCGTCGAAGCATTGATGGATGACCAAAAAAGCATCATGGTGGGATTTCACAATTCTGAAATTGATCATGTTCCATTCAGTAAAGTGATCAAGCTGAAAAAGAAGGTGGATCCTGAGCAATTGAAGATGGTAGAGATCCTTTCAGTCTAAGCTCTCTTTTTTGCTCCTTTCATTTTTTGTACATTACCACCTATGAGCGGTGAGGAGACAATGTATGCCAGGGTGATTCTGCCCCTGGCAGTTGAGGGTACATATACCTATTCTGTACCTGATGCCTATGAGAAGCTTATTTCTCCCGGAAGCAGGGTTCTGGTGTCTTTTGGTAAAAAAAGAATCTACACGGCCATAGTAAAAGAGATCCAGTCCCATTCACCCGTGGAATTTACACCTAAATCCATTCTGGATGTACTTGATCAGGATCCCATGGCAGGGAAGAAACAGCTAATGTTGTGGGATTGGATGGCTGATTATTACATGTGCAAGCCAGGAGAGGTGATGAGGGCTGCTATTCCTTCGGGACTGAGGCCTGAAAGTGAATCGAAAGCCAGGTTAAATACTGCCTATGTGGATCAGGGCGATCTGGATAGTTATGAAAGATTGTTGCTTGAAGTGGTGAAGGATCAGGGAGAAGTGAAGCTGGATGAGCTTCAGCTGAGCGGGATTACGAAGAATCCCCTGAGAATTCTTAAACAGCTGGTAGAAAAAGGAGCTATTGAACTTAATGAGTTTGTACGGTCCTCGGTTTCCAAAAGAAGGGTTAGTTATATCCGTTTTTCTGAGGCCTATGGGTCTGAGGAGTCTCTTCATCGCCTGCTGGACCAGCTAATCAGGGCCCCCAGGCAGCAGGAGCTTGTTGAAAAGATGCTGGAACTAGGAGGAACCGAAAATCTAGTGTCGAATCCTCTGGTTCTGAAAAGAGACCTGCTCAAAGCGGGAGCAGGCCCGGGGGCACTTACTGCCTTGATAAAAAAGAAGGTCCTGGAGCAAATCGACAGGGAAGAGCTGGATGTCCTGCATGGAACCGATCCGGAGTCGCCCAGGAAACCTTATCCACTGAATGAAAAGCAATCCTTTGCACTGGAAGAGATCAGGAAGCAGTTTAAACTCCATCAGTCGGTATTGTTACAGGGAGTTACTTCAAGTGGAAAAACAGAGCTCTACATCCATCTGATAGACGAAATGCTTCGAAAAAAGAAGCAGGTGCTTTACCTCTTACCCGAGATTGCCCTGACCACCCAGATCATCCAGCGCATGCGGCTGGTATTTGGCAGCCAGGTAGGTGTCTATCACTCCAGGTACAGCGATTCGGAACGGATTCATGTGTACCGAAATCTGCTTGGACTCACCGAAGACGAGACCTATGGGGTGATTATCGGTGTACGTTCGGCCATCTTTCTTCCATTTCAGGATCTGGGACTGGTGATTATAGATGAGGAACATGAAACCACCTTCAAGCAGCATGATCCTGCACCGCGCTATCATGCCAGGGATTCGGCCCAGGTACTGGCACTCTATCACGATGCCCGGGTATTGCTTGGGACTGCCACTCCCTCTTTTGAGACCCTCTATAATTCACGAAGTAATAAATTTGGCTTTGTAAGCATCCCCACCCGGTATGGAGATGTGAAGGCCCCGGAAATCATTCTTGCCAATACCAGGGTGGCCATGAAACGGAAACAGATGGTTTCACATTTCACACCTGAGCTGGTACAGGGAATTACAGAGGCTCTGGACAATAAGGAGCAGGTCATCCTTTTTCAGAACCGGAGAGGATATTCCAACTACATTATTTGTAATGACTGCAGTCACATTCCAAAATGTTCCCGCTGCGATGTGAGTCTGACCTACCATCGGATCAGTGGAAAACTGGAGTGTCATTATTGCGGACATAAGGAGGCCGTTCCGGGAGCATGTCCTTCCTGTGCGTCCACAGCTATGAGCATGAAGGGATTTGGCACGGAAAAGATTGAAGATGAGCTTGCCATGGTTTTTGAAGGGGCCAGGGTGGGACGTCTCGATACAGATATTGCCCGGTCGTCAAAGGGCTATGAAAAGGTTTTAGCTAAGTTCCAGGCCGGGAGCCTGGATATATTGATTGGCACCCAGATGCTTTCCAAAGGACTGGATTTTGAGAATGTGAGCCTGGTGGGAGTGCTGGACGCAGACAGCATGCTCCATTTTCCCGATTTCAGGGCTTTTGAGCGAAGTTTTCAGCTGATTTCCCAGGTAAGCGGAAGAGCAGGCCGGAGAAAAAAGCAGGGAAAGGTGATCATCCAGACCATGGATCCCGATCATCCGGTAATAAGGTACATCTGCAATGACGATTATGAAGGACTTTATGCAGACCAGATGGAAGAAAGGCAGATTTTCGGCTACCCTCCTTTTCGACGAATGATCCGAATCACCTTCAGGCATAAGATCCCTTCCATCCTGGATGGGGCATGCGATCTGGCCGCAAAGGAATTGAAAGAGATTTTTTCCAGCCGGGTTTACGGACCCCAGTATCCCCCGGTAAGGAAGGTACATAACAATTTTGCAAAACAGATTATTCTAAAGGTGGAACGAGAGGCTTCTTACGAGCGGGCCAGGGAACTATTAAAAGATGTCCTCGACCGGATCTCCCGCAGAGAGGTTTTCAGGTCAATTCGTATCTCCATAGATGTGGACCCCTTTTAAGTATAAAATTTTTGTAGTGTATATTTGGTAGTATGCAAATCTAAAGGTACGTTTGCCCTGATTTATTATCCATACATGTTTGAATCTGCAAATTTTGAAGCCCTGTTCAGCGAGTTTCGCAGCAAGAAAGTCCTGATCATAGGAGATGTGATGATTGATACTTACCTATGGGGGAATGTGGGCAGGGTTTCCCCTGAAGCACCGGTACCCATCGTATCAGGAGTGATTGAAGAAAACCGTTTGGGTGGTGCAGCTAACGTTGCTTTAAATGTAAAGGCCATGGGAGCCGTTCCCATTCTCTGCTCGGTGATTGGAGAAGACTTCAGGAGTAAGCTATTCCTGGACCTGATTGAAGAGCAGTACCTGACTGATATTGGCCTGGTGGTTGATGGGCACAGGGTAACCACACAAAAAACCAGGGTCATCAGTGGAAATCAGCATCTGCTCAGGGTGGATGAGGAAATGGATATCTTTTTAAATGGCCGGATCCTGGAGCAGTTTGTGGAACTGATAAATAACCTTCTGGACAGTGGAGGCATTGATGCAATTATTATGCAGGATTATGACAAGGGTGTACTTGCTCCCCGAGTAATCTCAGAAGTGATCGCCATGGCTGAGCGGGTTTCTGTACCGGTTCTGGTAGATCCGAAGTTCAGGAGTTTTGAGCTCTACAAGAAGGTGAAGTTATTTAAACCAAACTATCAGGAACTGGCCGAGGGATTAAATTTGGATATTCCAAAGCACAGCGTGGATAAACTCTCCAAAGAAGCTCTTAAGTACCTGAAAAAGAAAAATATAGAAACCTTGCTGCTTACCCTTAGTGAGCATGGGGTACTGGCGGCCAGTAAGGATGGTTATGAGCATATTCCAGCCATCAGCAGGGAAATCACTGATGTTTCCGGTGCTGGGGATACCGTAATTGCCGTGGCTGCTCTTTGTATGATCGCCGGAATGGATGCATCACAAATTGCTGCTGTATCAAACCTGGCGGGTGGATTGGTTTGTGAAAAAGCCGGCGTTGTACCTGTGAATGCAGAAACCTTGCTGACCGAGTGCCAGGAGCACTTTAAAAGTTCATAAAGATTATTAATTTTGCGCACTGGATCGCAAATCAAATCGGGGTATAGCGCAGCCCGGTAGCGCGCTTCGTTCGGGACGAAGAGGTCGTGGGTTCAAATCCCGCTACCCCGACAAAACAGGACTTCCTTCAATTTCCGAGGGGAGTCCTTTCATTTTAATCTCCCTGGAGATCCCTTGGTTTCTTCCCATCGCTATTTATCAAGCAAACCCTACTCTACATTTTGCATGCATGGTTCCAGGACATGCAAAAAGTAAAGCGCCAACTAGTATTTCTTCTTAACCTTCCTCAGGTCGCTATTCCTACGACCTATTGAGGTTGGATTACCCGCACAATAGCACAGAAAAAGCATCATTTACCCTTGTAATGATACAAGTATGCTCTATAGTGACCCTAACTATTTTATATGTGCAACTGATTTTAACGCGCTTTCTATAATAATATTTGAGAGGAATCTGGACCATAGCGGAAATATTCTAATGGAAGATTACGATATCAATGCAACAATCTCAATCCCATCTGCCGGAGTTGTTTTTTACATTTGATTTTAGGAAGTTCGCTACCCTTTCGAACTTTGTTGTAAACCACCCACAAACTTTACCTGATCAATACCTTTTCCACACAGGTGTTTTCAGAATGGATTCTGATAAAATAGATGTTACCCGGCAGATCCCCGCGATGAATTATGACTGAATTGCCGGCAGGCTTATCAATTTCCCAGACTATCCTGCCCTGAATGTCAATCAATTCAATTTTCTGAGCATGGAAACCATCAGATAGTTTGATGGTGGTGTAATCTGAAAAGGGGTTGGGATAGATTGAGTAATTACTCTCAGCAGTTTTGCTGGTAATCGAGGTTTTTAGTGCTGACCAGTAATACATTTCCTTATAATTATAGTCCCAGATTTCGGTGTATCTATCCCAGTGAAACCAGATCTTCTCAATTTGATTCCCCCGGGCATCAAATACCCAGCCCACACGTTCTGCTTCTTCCCAGGTATTGCTGTCTGAATCCCAGAAATACAGGCCCAGCTTTATCTTATTCCCGTACTCATCGAATGCTGAAAGCGCACGCCAGAACCCTACCCATTCCTTGCTGTCCTTATCCCAATCGTATCCGGTTTCCTCAATCAAATTTCCATCGGCATCATAAGCAAAAATATAACAGAACTTTTCCACCCAGTCATTCAGCTGTGAATCCCAATCATATTCCATGATCTCAGTCGGATTCCCTTTAGCATCATAAGCCCGGACAAGACGCCCGTTATTTACCCATTCATTCTTGTTCGGATCCCATCCGTAGCCATTTGTTTCCAGCTTATTCCCATCGTTATTAAATGTATGTTCTGCCCGGCTATACTCTACCCACTCCTCGTTTACTCCATCCCAGTCATAGTAGCTTTCTTTTATCATATTTCCACTTCCATCGTAGGCGTAAACCTGGCGGTTGGATCTCAACCAGTCTTTGCTGTCCTGATCCCAACCTAAAGAAATACGCTCGGTAAGATTCCCACTGGTATCGTAGGCAAAAAGCCTGCGACTCTGTCCCTGCCAGTCGTTGATGTCCGGATTCCAGAAATAACTGATGTACTCCGTTTGATTTCCACTGGCATCATACATCCAGACATCGCGAGAGTTTGCTACCCAGGTATGAGTGTCTCGATCCGAAAAGAAGCGAATATGTTCCGTTCGATTCCCACTGGCATCATAGGTATATGCATCACGCGTGGATCCTACCCAGTCTTTGATTATATCATCCCATACATAGGAGGCGAACTCCACCTTATTTCCATTGACATCGTATGTAGTACTGTAGCGCCAATCGTTCACCCAATCATGGATGTAGTTATCCCATCTGTACTCACTTGAATCGGTGATGTTCCCATCGACATCGTAGGTATTAATAGTTCGACCTGTTTTAATCCAGTCATTGATCTCCGGATCCCAATTGCTCCGCAGGATTGAATCAAGTACAATTACACTATCCTGCTGAGAGAAGAGTTGTATGGGGATTATTGTTACGAGTAGTAGTAGAAAAATTCGTTGCATGAAGTTAGGGTTTTGGGCCGGGGCCGGATTATTTCCATAAGTTAACATTTAGTATGTTGAAAGTCAAAAATATATGGATGACATTCCGATTCCTGTTTTTCCAGTGCCTGGAAAATTGTCTGCCTGATAGCTAAAACTCAATCCCATGAAAAATTTAGATTGGCCTAAATCCAAATTACCGGGTGCTTGTACTGTTCATGCGATCCTGACTGGATCAATATTTAGAGAAGATCTGATCAGTGGATGTCACAAATGTGTATCTTATTTGGCACAAAAATAGCTCCCGCACCTCCATTTTATCCCTTATTATGCAACCACTATAATCTTATGCTTGAAACTAAGCTGTACTTCTGTCCTGTGCAGGTAGATCAGACAGCTAGCAATCGGACAGAAACTAAACGGCAGATAGGCCCAACATTGTTTTTATTCTTGTGGACGATCTGGGCTATGGTGACGTCGGATGTTTCGGGCAGGAGAAGATCCGTACCCCGCATATTGACCCATCATATGATAGAAAATTACCAGGGCGAGCAATTATATGATGAAAATGGGATCTGCAAGCCACTGGGAATTGAGGACCCGTCGAAAGCCATTTATGCGTTGGATGTGTATTGCGAAAAATCACTTGAATTTGTTCGTGAAAACAAAAACCGACCTTTCTTTCTTTATCTGGCCTATACACCCCCCATGGCTCCTACGTAGTTCCTGAGTTGGGAATCTATAATGAAATGGACTGGTCCTTGTCCCATAAGGTTTATGCGGCCATGATCACTAGGATTGATACGGAGATAGGTAAATTACTAAAGCTTCTATCAGATCTGAAACTCGATGAAAATACGCTCCTGTTTTTCGCATCCAATAATGGCAACACTGGCGGAAATGCTGGAACGGGTGAAATTCCTACAGCCGCCTTTTTCAATAATGAATCTCCAAGGGTGGGACAGAAAGGTGATATCCGGGATGGTGCGTTTCATGTGCCTGCCATTGCAAGATGGTACGGTCACATAAAATCCGGTCAGGTGAGTGATCATATCTGGGCCATGTGGGATTTCCTGCCAACCGTGGTGGAACTTACAGGAAATGCGCCTCCGGAGAACATTGATGGGATTTCCATTCTGCCAACGTTGTTGGGAAATAATGAGAAGCAAAATGAACACGATTTTTTGTACTGGGAATATAAGGCAGAACAGGCTGTCAGGATGGAGAAGTGGTACGGATATAAAAACAAGAAGGGGAAACTTGAAATTTATGATCTGTTCAAAAATCCAGCTCAGAATCAGGATCTTTCAGCCGACTACCCGGCGATCGCTTGATTTCCTTTTTCCAACGCTTTTTTGACCCTCAGACTTTACCCATTGCCTGTATTGTAAACTGCGCAGGCAATAAGTAAAGCCCCACTGCACATATTGTAGATTGATTTGTCAATTTCAAAAACCCTGACAATGCTACAAAAATATAAAATAATAACCTTGACAATATTACAGCTATAAATTAATGATCGCCCATGATATTTAGGAGACATGTTTTGAAGGACCTTGAGGACTGGAGAGACAGTCCAAGTCGCAAGCCTCTAATAATAAGAGGAGCCAGGCAAGTTGGAAAAACCACCCTGGTTAAAGAGTTTGCCAAATCTTATAAATATACTATCCTGTTGAATCTGGAGAGATCAGCAGACCTGGACTTTTTTAATCAATATTCTCAGGTAAGGGCACTACTAGAATCTCTTTTCCTTACCAATAACATTTCCATCGGATCTATTAATGAAACACTGTTGTTTATTGATGAAGTCCAGGAATCCCCTTTGGCTATTCAAATGCTCCGCTATTTTTATGAGGATTTTCCTGATTTACATGTGATAGCAGCTGGATCATTGTTAGAGTTTGCTATGCAAGAAGTAAAGAGTTTCCCGGTTGGTAGAGTACAGTATTTGTATTTGCATCCATTAAATTTCAGGGAATATCTGGAAGCAATAGGTCATCAAGCGGCTTTGAACCAAATTGACAAGATACCTTACGATTCATTTGCATATAAGACTTTACTCAATCTGTTCAATCAATATGCAATTATTGGAGGAATGCCTGAAGTCATTAATCGCTTCATTGAAAAAGACAGCCTTACAGAACTACCAGGGGTCTATGAAAGCATTTGGGGTACTTACAAAAGCGATGTGGAGAAATATGTGTCTAACGAAACTGAGCGAAAAGTTATAAAGCACATCATGTCAACCGCACATCTTTATGTTGATAAACGCATTAAGTTTCAAAACTTTGGGCAATCAAATTACAGATCCAGGGAAGTTGGTGAAGCCTTCAGAACATTGAATGATGCAAGAGTTATTCGACTTCTATACCCTACAACAGATGTTGAAATTCCGGTAAAACCCGATTTAAGAAAATCGCCTCGTTTACAATTTTTAGATACCGGTTTGATTAATAATGAACTGGGAATACAGGCAGAAATGCTAGCCTATAATGATTTGAGCAAATCTCATAAGGGCGCTATAATTCCACATTTAATCACCCAGGAGTTGATTTCACTTCTAAGCTCTGTTAACAGAATACCACATTTTTGGATCCGGGATAAAAAACAATCATCCTCTGAAGTGGATTTTGTATATACTTTTCAGGATAAAGTAATTCCAGTTGAGATTAAATCCGGTAAAGAAGGGACATTAAGATCATTGCATCAGTTTATCGATCGCTCAACTCATTCCTATGCAGTGCGCATTTATGCTGGAGAATTTAAAGTTAATGAAACCAGAACACCTGGAGGTACACCCTATCTCCTGATGAATTTACCTTATTTTCTTGGCACAAAAATCCCCGACTACATTCAGTTTTTTGTAAGTAATTACTGAAACTGTTGCAAACTCAACAAAAGGTAGTTTCCCCACCTAAATTGCCCATTTCAAAAAGCACGCCCTTCGGGCACTCTACTTTTTGAAAAGAGCAAAGGCCAGCCGTTGCTTTCAGCGATTGCTTTGCAATTCGAAACTTTTGCCCGCGTGCGGGAAATAAAGCGATCGCAGCGAAGCATCAATATAAGGATGGTATCTCAAGGTTTGAAGCATTTTTCCAGAATCAAAATGGGGTTTTTGCCCCGGTTCGAACACTTCTCACTCCCTAAGGCCAAAATGATTAGTTTGACTAATCAAGTTAACCCAAATCATACTGTGGAATAAAAGTAGAAGGTTCGAACTTCGTTCAGAAAAGCCGACTATAAATAATCGTAACGCTCATAGAAACAGAGAGATACGCCTATTGTCTTGAAGATTCCCCTCACATATTCCCCTTTTCAACAGTTTTGTATAGGCCAAGAGTTAAGGTTTGTTAACAAAGTTTGTTTTCGCCAGTAGTTGCAGGGAGTCGAAACTCACATCATATTTAGTTCATTATCTTGTTGTTACAAAATGTTCAGATTAATCGGTATCCGAATAGCGATCGATTGTGATGAGGTATAGGGTATCAATAACCTGATTGTATTGTAACTCCTTATTATGAACAAGGAAAGATGTGAAAAGTGAATGATTTATGCTCCTGAAATGTGTCCAATGTATTGAATCAGCGTACCTTCAAAAGCAAACGGATAAACAATGAACATATAATCCAAATTACTGATATCAACTCCTCTCCGAAGTATTGTCCGGTTGATATAACGATCTTAAAATGCCCCTGCTTAATCTGTTCCATCTTACTTTTCCTGGTCCTTTCAGTATCTTCTCAATGAAAGTTTTTGAACTCAGTAATTTGCTCAGAATGGAAGCAAAATTCACATGATACGAGATTAAGTTTTATATTTGGGTCCATACAATAGAGAAATGTTATACACTATTAAAAATCTATTCAGAAATGAAGGGATTGCACATAGGGGATCTAAGAATTAACCTGCCAATCATACAAGGGGGAATGGGCATTGGTGTTTCAATGTCCGGATTAGCAGCTGCAGTGGCAAACGAGGGTGGGATTGGAGTTATAGCCGTTGCCGGACTTGGTATGTTTGAACCTGATTATGCAAAGAATTTTATTGAAGCAAATAATAGGGGACTAAGGAAAGAAATACAAAAGGCAAGAGAATTGACCAATGGTATTCTTGGTGTAAATATTATGGTTGCACTTTCAAATTTTGCCGAATTGGTAAACACCTCAATATCAGAAGGTATTGATATTATTATTGCGGGTGCCGGACTTCCTTTGAATTTGCCTCAATATTTAACCAAAGGATCAAAAACAAAACTTGTTCCGATAGTTTCATCCGGAAGGGCTACGAAAATATTGTGTTCAAAATGGAAAGAACAATATGATTATCTCCCTGATGCAATTGTTCTTGAAGGGCCAAAAGCTGGCGGACATTTAGGATTTAAAAGGAACCAGCTTGAGGATCCCGAATTTGCATTAGAAAAACTATTGCCAGAAGTATTAGAGCAAGTGAAACCATTTGAAGAAAAATACAATACCAAAATCCCAGTGATAGCGGCAGGTGGAATTTATACAGGTGAAGATATCAAAGAGATTATGGATTTAGGAGCATCTGGTGTTCAGCTGGGAACGCGTTTTGTTACAACCGAAGAGTGTGATGCTTCATTGAAATTCAAGCAGACATATATTGATTCCACAGAAGAAGATATGGAAATCATTGACAGCCCCGTTGGAATGCCTGGACGCGCTATTAAAAATGAATTTCTTGAAAAGGTAAGCAAAGGGGAGAAACGTCCGGTAAAATGTCCATATAAGTGTTTAAGAACGTGTAATATCGAAACAACACCATATTGTATTGTGGCTGCCCTGATAAATGGCAGGAAAGGTAATTTTTACAATGGCTATGCTTTTGCGGGATCGAATGCATACAGAGCTACAAAAATAACTACTGTTAAAGAAACAATGGAAGCATTGGTCAGGGAATTCGCCCCATCTGGTAAATACGTCCAGAATTTGTAATTTTATTCTGATATGACGCTTCTGTTTTTTTATTTGTTTCTGGCCCTGGTTGTATCTTTCCTTTGTTCGGTGATGGAATCTGTGTTGCTTTCAACACCCCTGTCCTACCTCTATGCCAAAGAAGAAAGCGGGGTGAAATCGGCCAAAGTGTTTATCAGGTTGAAAGAGAATATTGACAGGCCCCTGGCAGCTATTTTGTCACTAAATACGGTGGCCCATACCATTGGAGCTGCAGGTGTCGGGGCTCAGGCTACCAAGGTTTTCGGGGAAGTTTACTTCGGTGTGATTTCAGCGGTTCTTACCCTGTTAATTCTCATCTTCTCCGAGATTATTCCAAAGACCATCGGCGCGCAGCATTGGAGGCGTATGGCCCTGACCTCAGGCAGAATTATCAGGGCCATGATCATTATTACCTATCCCCTGGTGATCATGACAGGGTATATATCGAAACTTGTTTCCAGGACCAGGGAAGAACAGTCGGTTAGCCGTGAAGAGATCTCCGCCATGGCTACCATTGGAACCGAAGAAGGGATTATCGAAGAAAAAGAAAACCGAATTATTCAGAATATTTTCAGGCTTAAGAGCATCAAGGCAGAGGATATTATGACTCCACGGGTTGTAGTTACTGTGGCGGATGAATCCATGACCCTGGAAAACTTCTTAAAGAATAAGGAGTTTCTTCACTTTTCCCGGATCCCGGTTTATGCCAATAACCGAGAGAATATTACCGGTTATATTTTCAGGCACAGGGTATTTGAAAAATTGGCAGAGAAGGAGTCGCATCTTACCCTTAAGGATATAATCCGGGAAATAGTAGTTGCCCGGGAAGCTCAATCACTTTTGAGCTTATGGGATATATTGCTGGAAAAAAAAGAGCACATTGCTCTTATTGTAGATGAATATGGAGGGTTGGCTGGCATTGTTACCATGGAAGATATCATCGAAAGCATCCTGGGTTTGGAAATAGTAGATGAAAGCGACACCATTACCGATATGCAGCAGTATGCCCGTGAGAAATGGAATGAGCGTAAAGCCAAGTACAACATCCTTTTTAACGACGGCATGGGGAGCCAAAAAAAGCCGCCCGAAAAGAACATTTGAGGCGGCTTTGCATATGGATTTTAATAAATGAACTACTCTTTTACAATCCGGATGATTCTATCCATCTGGTCGCTTTTAATTACCAGCAGGTAAATACCCGGATTTAAGCTGTTCATATTGAGCCTGATATTATCAAGAATCTCCAGCTCATCAATCAAAACCGGCTGTCCCATGGTATTCACTAACTTGAGCGTGACATTGGTGTTTTCATGTTCCAGGTCTATGTTCAGGAATTGGTCCGCCGGATTGGGATAAACCTGAATACGCTGAGCCAGCTCGTTAAGATCAAGATCCGTATAATCCACCGCGTAACACTCAGAGGTGTCAGAACAGCTTCCCATGGTCACTATCACCGCATATTCTCCGTTAAGGCCGGGAGTAAAGGAATTGGCGGTCTGACCTTCAATGATTGCATTATCCGTACAGTTGATCCACTGATAGGATCCCCTTGTTTCCACTGTTAAGGTCCCTGCATTTTCGCTAACTACAATTTCGCCGATCTCCTCTTTGGTCACAGTAAACATGCATTGACTGCTGTTGCCAACTGCATCTGCCAGTGTATAAGTAACCATGGTTTCTCCCGGATTAAATACTTCGGCACTTGCATCTCCCGAGCCGCTTCCTGTGCTTGCTCCGCTAAGTACATAAGTAACGAGAGGGACAGAGCAATTATCGAAGACATCATCTAAGGCAATAGATAAGTCCGTACCATTGCATGTATATACATCTTCAGGGCAGCTGGCAGTGGGAGCCGTCAGGTCACTGATTATCATATTCTGAGTAACATCAATGCTGTTCCCGTTCCCATCGTCAAAGTTCCAGTTAATTACATGGATTCCCTGGCTTGTATAGGTCAGAGGATCAGCAGTGGTCCCTGTGACCTTACCGGCGCAGGCATCCGTGGTGGTGGGGATAGGGGCGGTAAGGGAACACTCTCCGGTCACATCCGGCAGTACAGGTGTTTCCGGGACAGTCACATCATCAAGAATAACAGTTTGTGTCTGGCTGGAGCTGTTCCCCTGTTCATCTACATAGGTCCATGTGATCAGGGTTGTACCCTGGTTTGTAATGGGAATTGGAGTATTGGTTGTGCCGGTTACAATACCTGAAATCTGGTCTGTGGCAGTTGGAGGTGTTGGAGTTACCGAGCACTCGTCTGCTAGGTCCGGCAAGACGTCAAGATCAGGAACCGGGGCTCCAAAATCGTGAATCGCAAGAGTGCCTGTGGCACTTCCATAGTAATTGGGATCCGCAATTATCGCAGAAACTTCATAGGTCCCCGGCTCCATGGGAAGTGTGATGGAACCATTGTAGCTTACTTTATAATTCAAACCCTCAGGAAGAGTTGTCACTGTGACCTGAATGCCTGATCCGGTATATTCCTGATTCAGATCACTTAAAGTAATTGTTGCCGGAACCTTGTTCACAAGTTGATGGCGCTCATAGATTACCGGTGCATAGATGCTGTCTCCTTCCTGGGAAGCATAAATCAGGGTTTCTCCTGCATTGTTAATGGCAGCCGATGATCCTGAAACAGAAACTACCGTTGAATTTGAGGAGCTGTAAGATACCGGGAGTCCCGACGATGCTGTGGCAGACAGGGAAAAATCAGGATCTCCATAGCTTTTATCTGCCAGTTCGCTAAAGTTAATAACCTGGGCAAGCTTGCCTGCCAGCTGAAAATCAAATGATTCCAATAAGCCGTTCGTCTCGGCTGCAACGCTACCTTTGGTATATGAAACAGAAATGGCATGATCGGTATTCAGTGCAGGAGAGACATAAACTACGATAGTAGCAGGATCACCCTGTTTTAACTCACAGGAGATGGAGCTCACATCCACGCCATCGTCCTGAATAGAGAACTCAAGATGTTTTCCGCCTGGATCGGCCATGCTGCGGTCGAAAGTAATCTCAACCCGGTCTGTTTCTTTGGATGCATATAAAAAATTGGGAATTCCCGGAGGGGATACATGGATGGTATAGATTTCTGCTGTTGAATTCCAGGTAAGGTCTGAAAACTCAAACTCGAAACTCCCGACTCCGGTACCAGAAGCACCACTTGCACTGTATATTAATTTAAATGAGGGATCACTTATTAGTGCAGGAACTGTAAGAATCCGGGGTCCCGGAAGCCCTTCGCTATACTGGTACAAATCTCCCTCAGCAGGCAAGGTATTTATGGTGGCCGTTTTTGATCCCGCATCACCCCCTGTAAACATCAGGGTGAGTATTCTCTGATCGCCCTGTTCTAAAAAGGCTGTTTGTGGAACGGCTATCAGGGGGGCTGACGATTTGGTTTGAAAGGACCAGATTTCAGACCACGAAACGGCATCTGTGGAATTTTTAGCATAGACGGACCAGTAGTAGGTCTGATCGGTTGATAAGGGATACTCGTAAAATAATTCCACCAGATCTGCAGACGTATGAATGGGATTGCTCAAATCCGGATTCTGTGAAATAACCACATAATAGGAGGATGCGTTGGCAGCTGCGTTCCACTTAAAGGTCACATAATCACTCACTGAGGATTGATTGGCGGGGCTCAGGAGTATGGGAGTGCCTGCTCTGGGAACCGCAGGCTGTAAAAAGATACCCTCGTACACAGCATGCTCATCGAAGGTATAGGATCCGTCCACCGGAGTAAACATGATGGCCTTATCACCTTTCACAAATCCAGGAGTATTGTAGGAACATAATACCCCGGATTTACCCTCCGCATCTTCCAATCCTATGGTAGCAGAGCCCCCGCTGGCCAGGTCGGACGATTCTTCCACAATGGTCCTGTATTGCACCTGGATGTTGTTGGAGCTTTCGTATAAGATTACATGGAATGATCCGAGCAGTACAGGTGAATTCCAGAAGGACATGTTATAAAACTGGATCACCAGTTTCCTGTTGGGGGCGGTCCCGATGGTCTGGTACATAATATCCCCGCTGCTGTGAATCACAATGTCATCCCAGAATGGGGCAATGAAGTTATTGATCCCACCCGGATTGGGAATTTCCCTGTTGTTAAAATGAGGACCTCCGGCTCCAAACATCACCAGTCCGTTGGAGTTTACAAAAAAGTCGGTATAGGTATTCCCAAAAAAATCGAAATTAAAACCGATGGGAAATGCTCCCCACACTTCGTCGTCGTAATATCCGGCTACAGCCAAATTGCCAGTATACTCTGTCTCCTGAGGCAAAGCAAGGCTGATTGACATGAAAGACACGAAAAGCAGTGTCAGTAAAAATTTGTGCTTCAGATTTAGCGGGTGCATGACTTAAAGTGTATTAATCACTAAAAGACTTTTTGTTTATACGGACGGAATCTCACTTTGTTCGGTTTTTTACGCACAACGATTCTTATATTTGTCTTAAATCCTTCACCATGAAGCTCAATAGCATCCTTTCCATCGTTTCATTAGTGGTTTTGACCTCATTAAATGTAGTTGCCCAGTCCGATTATATGCAACAATGGCCTCAGTTTCGGGGTCCCTTTGCCAGTGGCATTGTCGAATCCCCCAACCTGCCCGACAGCTGGGATATCAACACGGGTGAAAATATCAGATGGAAAGTAAGGATCCCGGGTCTGGGTCATTCCTGCCCGGTTATCTGGGAGGATAAATTATTCCTTACTACGGCCATCAGCGGAAGCGGCAGGGATTCTTTAAAAGTAGGTTTATATGGAGATATCGATGAGGTGGGCGACAGATCGGTACATGAATTCAAGCTTTTTTGCTATGATAAAAACACAGGTGAGATGCTATGGGAACGGCTGGCTTTTCAGGGCGTGCCCAAAACTGAAAGGCATACCAAGTCCTCCCATGCAAACCCTACACCCGCAACCAATGGCAAGTATATATTGGCCTTTTTCGGATCGGACGGACTTTATTGCTATAATTTTAAGGGAGAACTAATCTGGACAAGGGACTTTGGAAAAATGAATGCCGGACCGTGGACAGATCCGGATGTGGAATGGGGCTTTGCCAGCTCACCCATTATTCATGAAAACCGGGTAATCGTTCAATGTGATTTCCTGGGGGATGGTTTTATTGCTGCCCTGGATCTGGATACAGGGAAAGAGATATGGCGTACTCCGAGGAATGAGGTTGCCACATGGTCCACCCCTAATTTTTATAATAAGGGAGGTCATCGCCAGCTTGTAGTAAATGGATTCAGGCACATGGGGGGCTATGATTTTGATAGCGGGAAAGAGATCTGGAAATTAAGCAATGGAGGGGATGCCCCTGTCCCGGTCCCTGTGTTCGGGCATGATTTGATTTACATACATGGCTCCCATGGACGTTATTCCCCTATTTTTGCCATCCTGCCCGAAGCCAAAGGCGATATCACGCCGGACAGGGAGAGTACAAGCAATGAATACATCGTTTGGAGCATCAAAAGAGGTGCAGCCTATATGCCCACCATCCTGATCTATGGATCCTACCTGTATAATTTGCGGATGAATGGAAATCTGACCTGTATGGATGCAAAAACAGGTGAATTTATTTACAGGGAAAGGCTTCCTGAAGCCCGTGGAATAACTGCATCAGGAATTGCTTCCAACGGAAAACTTTACTATGCCACCGAGCAGGGCGATGTTTACGTAGTAAAAGCAGGCCCGGTGTTTGAAGTTATATCCAGGAATCCCCTGGATGACCTGATTATGGCTACTCCTGCCATTTCCGGGGACCTGCTCTATTTCAGAACACAGCATTACCTGGTGGCAGTGGGACATTAGTTAAACCAGTAAGAGAGTTTTAACACAATGCCCCGGTCTTTAGTACGCATGCCTGCGGGGTATGAGTTTTCAGTATATACTATGAACAGGTCAGATACGGGAGCAAACCTCCACTGAAAACGCATGTTCACATTCACATTGTCGATCTGCTTGTTATACTGTACAAAAGTGGTAAAGAACAGCTTGTCACTAAAGGTGATATCCAGCCTGGGCCCCACCAGGATCAGGTCCGTACTCGTGTAAGGTTCAGGCAGAAGAATCTTGTGATAGGAAGTCATCACCGACAGGCTGCCATAGGGCTGCACCCTGTAATTAAAATCAGTCTCAAAGCTCATGCGCGTACCGTCGAAATATCCTCCGTAGCGACCCGAAACCATAAAGGTGAAGAGCCTTCGCATGGTGGAGGTATAGGACAGGGCCACTTCTGTCCAGCTGAATTCAGATCCGGCAGGAATTTCCACGCCTCCTGTATTGGTTGGATCAAATGGTTCCAGTAACCTCAGGTAGCCTTCTTCAAGTTCAAGAGAGATGGTGCTGCGGTCCATCCAGGTGAGTGTATAGCTCAATTCCAGTTCACGGTCGGCAAGGGAAAAATCGGGCTCAAAAAGGAAATCGGCAGTAAGCGTCGGGCCATGGCTGGCAATTCTTTCCGACATGGGATAGAACCTGTAGCCCATTGTTGGATTGGACTGGTGGTATCCCTGCCTTCTTACAAAGCCCATCTCGGCCAGGTAGTTGGATCCCACATAGGCCTGGCTCCATCCTGCTGAGAATTGTTGTGTTTCATAGAGGATGGAAGCAGCGCTTGAAAAGCGGTTTTTTTCCGGGCCCGGATTGAAGGAGTAGTGATAGAAAGCTTTTCCTGTCCAGTTGTTATCGGCACTGGCAAAATTAAATTCGCCCCCGGCCACCCGGTTGAAGTCAAAGGCATTATAAGCAGTATCGTCGGGAGTGGTAATCACCTGTTTGTTAGTGATAAAGGCTCCCACATTGGAGCGGCTTAGTACTTTCCGCTGCAAAACAGCCACACTGAAATTATCGGCTGAATAAGAGTCCTTCACACCGGTTTGCATATTCATCAAACCCAGGCGCCAGTTCTCACCCACATTGCCGCTCAGCCTGGCTCCCGCTAACACCGGTGATTTCAAACCGATTCTGCGTGAAAAAAAAGGTCTGAGATTTTGTGCACCCAGGTTGGCAAACAGATCGCTGTTCTCCAGGAAGAACTTTCTTTTTTCCGGGAAATAGAGTTCGAAGCGGTCCAGGTTGGTTTGCTGACGGTCTACTTCCACCTGGGAGTAATCCGGATTGATGCTTACATCCAGGTTCATGGAGGTGGAGAGGATAACCTTGGCATCCAGCCCTGCATTGGCCTTATAAGCGATGGCCTCACCTGCTTCCTTCTGGTGGGTGACCTTTCCCGAAACATAGGGAATCAAAGAGAACCTGACCCCGGATGCAGGTGGGGCACTTTCCCATGCCAGGGTTCCCGTATATGCCAGGTTGGCTGACTGAAATTGGCGGGGTACAGGTGCCCAGCCTGATTTTTCATTGGTTTTCAGATCAAGCCGGCTGAAATTAATCCCCCATTCCCTATCTCCGTCCCGGTAACGTATGGTTCTGAACGGGATGCTGAACTCGGCCACCCATCGGTCGGGGTAATGTTGTACCGCTGAATACCATTTTCCATCCCATTCCAGGGAAACAAATCCTCCCTCGGACTGGATGCCATCCCACTGGGCCCCTGCTGCTGATACCCCGAAGGCAAAGCCATTGGTCTGGTCGTTATACGTATCGATGGCGGCAAAGAAATTATCATTCTTACTGAAGTTCCAGTCCCTCCGGTAGGATTCCATAGGCCTTTTGCCCGGCAGAGTGTCGTGACAGATGATCCCCATGTAAATGTTTTTATCATCGTAAGCCACCATGACTTCTGTCTGGGCTTTGGCATAACCCGTATCGATGGGTGTGATTCTGAAGAACGGGCTGGTCCTTTCGGCCCGGTTCCAGATGGCTTCATCCAGGATCCCGTCCACTACAACAACTTCATCTATCCTGGAGGCATGAAGCCTGTAGTTCTCCCGATTCACAGCAGCAGCCTGCCCGTGAAGGATTTGTAAAGAAGCGAATATGCCCAGGAGGAAAACCAGGGTTGCAGTTTTCATACTTGTTACGATGGATCTGACTGCTTTGTCAGGTTTCTAAGGCGCTAAGATAATCAAGAAACAGGAACATCACCTGATAGTTCGTTTCATAACAGCAGCTCTCACCCAGAATTTCCGGCTCAGTCTGGATATGGGGCCCTTCCACCAGTTCGTTCCGGCAATTCTCCACCATTCCGGCTACTGATTCAGGAGTCACTTCCAAATTGAATTGCAAGGCAATGACCTTCCTGTTGAAGATGAAACCCTGGTTAGGGAAAGCTGCTGAACTTGCAATCCGGATGGCACCGTCCGGAATGGGAAAAGTATCCCCGTGCCAGTGAAAAACCTTCCGGGAGGAAGGCAGGTCCCTGCATCAGCATTTCTCTTTTCTGAATCGGCAGAGGAGTTCCCTGACCAGGTCCACACTCTCGATGTAATAGGAGGCTTTGGTAGTCTTTGCACCTACTTTGATGGTATAGGCATCCTCGGGCATGGCATCGAAGGTGTATTCGTCGGTCCAGTCGTCGCCCACTGCGAATATAAAGTCATAATCTGTCTCTCCCATTTTCTGCGCTGCTGCCCTTCCCTTATTAATCCCTGAGTATTTGATCTCAAGCACCTTGTCCCCATCCATAATTTCAAGGTTCAGATTCGAGGTAAGGGTGCGCAATTCATCTTTGAGCTCCCATGCCCGTTGCAGGCTCAGGTCCGGGTCCGCTTTGCGGTAATGCCATACCAGAGAGAAGTTCTTATGCTCAATAAAGGTTCTGGGAGTCTGGTCCACATAATACTCCAGCAGAGGTTGTACCGAATCTTTCCATTCGTTATCAATCTGCTCCATCATATGCCACTCTCCCTCCGGCTCACGCAACCAGACTCCATGTTCAGCTATAAAATGAATTTTCCATCCCTGATTAAACCATCTTCCCAGGGTTTCTTTATCCCTGCCACTGATAATCACCACTGTGTTTCTTTCATCCCCGGAGAGATCTTTCAAAATGCTATACAGCTTTTCGTCGGGCCTGGCATCTTCAGGATCCTTTTTAAACCAGGAGAGTGTACCATCGTAATCCAGAAACAGAACGCGGTGCTTTGATTCTGCATAGGCTGCAACAATCTGTCGCATCCTGGTGATATTGATCTTACGGGTAAGGTTAACTTCCTGGATCTCCTTCACTCCTTCCAGGCTTTTAATAAATTCGCTAGCCCAGCGATGAATGGTGTAGCGGTGAAGCCTTTGCATCATAACCGTATTCCTTCTCACCTGCTCATCCAGAGGCATTTCGATAGCTTCCCTGATGGCTTCGGATATGGCGTCCAGGTCATTTGGATTTACCAGCAGGGCTTCGTGAAGCTCCTTGGAGGCCCCGGCCAGTTCACTTAAAATGAGTACTCCGGAACCATCGTGTCTGGAAGCCACAAATTCTTTGGCCACCAGGTTCATTCCATCCCTCAGGGGAAGGATCAGGGCAATGTCGGACAGGGAATACAGGTCGATCCGCTCATCCATGCTAAAGGTCTGATTCAGGTACCTTACCGGGGTCCAGGTGATGGTCCCGTAATTCCCGTTGATCCGTCCCACCAGCTCGTCCACTTTCGCTTTCAGGTTGAAAAAAGATTCGCTGGTTTCACCCGAAGGAATAGCCTGTACAATGATGCTTACCTTTCCCTGGTATTCGGGATAGGATTGCAGGAAGCGCTCGAAAGCCCTGATTCGTTGAGGGATTCCCTTGGTATAATCCAGTTTATCGATGGAGATGATCAGTTTTTCCAGCTGTCCCGATCTTTTAAACATTTTCATCTCTTCCTGTATCAGAGAATACCTGGGCTGTTCGCCATGAATCTCCAGGGACTTGTTTCGGAACCTCTCGTAGTTGATCCCTTTGGGAAATACATCCACCTTCAGGGTTCGCTCTCCCAGTGAGATCCGGTTGAAGAAAGAATCCACCCCCAGAAGCCGTCTTACCGAACTCATAAAATGCCTAACGTAATCGTAGGTCTGAAATCCGATCAGATCGGCACCCAGCATGCCCTCGATTATTTCAAGGCGCCAGGGGAGCAGCCTGAAAATTTCGAAAGAAGGGAAGGGCACATGGCTGAATAAACCTATGGGAATTCCGGGCTTCTGTTCCCTGATCATCTGCGGCACAAGCAGGAGGTGGTAATCATGGATCCAGAGAATATCTCCATCGCCAATTACTGACAGGATCTTTTCAGCAAATAAGCGGTTGATCTTCACATAGGCATTCCACGAATCTTCACTGTAGGTTACATTCTCGGTGAAATAATGAAAAAGGGGCCAGAGGGTATTGCGTGCAAATCCGTGCAGGTACAGGTTTAAGTCCCCGGATCCCGGAAATACAGGGATGCAGTTAAAGGGATCAAGCTTTTTTCCAAGGGCTTCTGCCTCTTTCTGTGTAAAATCTTGATTCTCAAAACCCGTTAGGCCCACCCATTTTGGATGAAACGCACTGTAGAAATTCTGCAGGCCTGCAATGGTTTGCTCATCCGCTTTTTCGATCAGGTAATTGTCATCCTGCCGCATAATATGAACAGGGAGCTGGTAAGAAGCAAGAATGAGACGTTTCATCCGGGAAAGTTTTTATATTTTGATTTGAAAGCTTCTATAAATTTAGATACCTTGATGGCTATAACCAAATGTTTAATATCAACAATATGGCTTTTCAACCCAGATTCGATGCGGTGATTTTTGACCTTGACGGAGTGATTACAAAAACTGCCCTTGTCCATGCCTCGGCATGGAAGAAAATGTTTGACGATTACATGCATACCAGGGAAGAGAGGTTTGGGGAGGCTTTCCGGGAGTTTACCCATGCGGGGGATTATCTGCCCTATGTGGACGGCAAACCAAGGTACAATGGAGTGGCTTCATTCCTGGAGTCAAGGGGGATTGATATTCCCTTCGGGGATCCTTCCGACGATCCTGATTCGGAAACCGTTTGTGGCCTGGGAAACCGCAAAAACATTATGTTTAACCGGGTGCTGGATGAAGAAGGGGTAGAGGTATATGAAAGTACGGTGGAGATCCTGTACGGTCTGAAGGAGGCAGGCGTCAGGATCGGAGTGGCTTCTTCCAGTAAGAATTGTAAGGCTGTGCTGGAAAAAGCAGGTCTGATTGATCTTTTTGAAACCCGTGTGGATGGGGTGGTTTCGGCCGAGATAGGATTGAATGGTAAACCCGAACCGGATATTTTTACTACTGCATGTGACAACCTGGGAGTGGAGTATCACAGATCGGTAGTGGTGGAGGACGCTGTCTCGGGAGTTCAGGCTGGCAGGAAGGGGAACTTTGGCTTTACCCTTGGACTTGCCAGGGAGAATAACACCCGGGAACTGCTGATTGGAGGAGCCGATATTGTTGTGGAGGATATGGGTGAGATCGGACTGGATGGAATCAATGAATGGTTTGAAAAGGGAATGGAGCAGGATGGATGGAAGATTCATTATTTTGATTATAACCTGGGGATGGAAAGGTCGAGGGAGGCACTTCTGGCCGTGGGTAATGGATATTTTGGCACCCGGGGCGCCATGGAAGAGTGTCGGGCCAACAAGGTAAACTATCCCGGTACGTATATATCGGGTCTTTTTAACAGGCTCACATCAAAGGTGGGAGACAGGGACATAGAGAATGAAGATTTTGTCAACATTTCAAATTGGTTAACGGTCACCTTCAGGATAGATGACGGACCCTGGTTTGAATTTACACCTGAACCGAATTTTAAACTTAACAGCATCAGGCGCAGCCTTGATCTTAAGTCGGGCGAACTGGAGAGGGAAATGATTCTGGAGGATGAGCAGGGCAGGATCACCAAGCTGCTATCCGGCCGTTTTGCGGGAATGGCCGATCCGCACCGGGCCGGGATCCGCTATACCCTTGTCCCACTGAATTACCAGGGCAGGATAGAAATCAGGTCGCAACTGCGGGGTGATCATATAAATGCCGGAGTGGAGCGATATAATTCCTTGGAACAGAAGCAACTGATGCCGGTTTTAGAGGAGACAACAGATGGGATGATCCAGTTGCTGGTGAAAACCACACAGTCAGATATCTTCATTGCAGCATGTGCCAGGAACCTTGTTCATGGGGGTAAGCTGATTGAAACTACAGTACTTAAGGAGGAGGCATGCATTGGCCAGGAGTTCTCTCTGGAAGTGAAAAAAGGCCAGGAGCTTGTTCTGGAGAAAATGATTACGCTCTATACCTCCCGGGATCCTGGAGTGGAGGATCCGCTGACAGCCGCGAAAGCCACACTGGCAGGCCTGGCGTCTTATGACAGCGAATTAAAATTGTCCGCAGGACGATGGAACGAAATCTGGGATCAGGTGGATGTGCGGATTTCGGGCGACCGGGAAGCTCAGAGGCTGGTGCGCCTTCACCTCTTTCATATGATGGTAAGTGCCTCACCCCATCATGCAGGCCTTGATTCGGGGATACCTCCCAGGGGACTGCACGGGGAAGCATACCGCGGACATATTTTCTGGGATGAACTTTATATTCTGCCCCTCTACAACCTGCATTTTCCGGAGGTGGTAAAATCGGTTCTTATGTACCGTTACCGGCGCCTGGATGCCGCCAGGGCCTATGCAAAAGAATATGGCTATGAAGGGGCCATGTTCCCGTGGCAAAGCGGGAGTGACGGCAGGGAAGAAACCCAGGTCATTCATCTGAATCCCCTGTCAGGTGAATGGGGTGACGATTACAGTTCGCTTCAGAGGCATATTTCTCTGGCCATAGCTTACAATACCTGGAATTATTATCATGCAACAGGCGACATGGAGTTCATGGAACAATATGGCGCCGAAATCCTCCTTGATATTTGCAAGTTCTGGGCCAGCAAGGCAAGCTATGATGAGAAGGATGAGAGCTATCATATTGACAAGGTGATGGGTCCCGATGAATTTCATGAAACCCTGCCTGGAAGCGGGGAAGGAGGACTTACGGACAATGCCTATAGCAGTATCATGGTTTGCTGGGTCATTGACAGGGCTTTCAGAATCCTGGACAGGGTAAGCAGCAAAGAAAGAGACAGGCTTTTAAAGCTGCTATCACTGACCGCGAAGGATCTGGAACGATGGGCACATATAAGGCGTGGATTGTCCATCCATATTTCAGAGGATGGCATCGTAGAGCAGTTTAAGGGGTATTTTGGACTGGATGAACTGGATTGGGATCATTACAAAAAGGAATACGGGGATATCCACCGACTTGACCGGATCCTGAAAGCTGAAGGCAAATCGCCCGATGACTATAAGTTGTCCAAGCAGGCAGATTTCCTGATGAGTTTCTATAACCTGGGAACCACAGAGGTGACAAAGATCATTGAAGGGATGGGACATTCACTCCCGGAAGATTATCCCGGGAGAAATTTCACTTATTATATCGATCGTACATCCCATGGATCCACCCTGAGCAGGCTGGTACATGCCAGGCTGGCATGGGAATTCGGAATGCAGGATACAGGCTGGGAACTTTACATGGAGGCACTGAGGAGTGACCTGGTGGATATTCAGGGGGGTACCACCGGAGAAGGAATTCATTGCGGAGTAATGGCCGGAACGGTTTATGATGTTTTATCCTCATATGCCGGGCTTAACCTTCGGGGGGAAGTACCTGAGTTGAATCCAAAGCTACCTTTGCACTGGAAAGGACTGGATTTTAAGTTCAGCTTCCGGGGAACACTTTTCGAGGTTTCCATCCAGGGCAGTGAGATTAAAATTTCAGCAAGAAATGCAGAAAAGGATAAAATAAAAGTTCATCTTTGCGGGAAGGAAATTGAATTGCCACAGGACAGCCCTGTTTCAGAGTCGTTTAACTAAATAGATCGCATTCGATGTTAGGTGATATTCTTCTGATCAATGACATGCACAAGGAGGCTGCGCAGTCCATATTCGAGCATCTGATGAGCGGATGTAAGAATATGGATGAACGCTACCGCTGCATTGTTGGAATCTCCGGCGAATCCGGATCCGGAAAGTCAGAACTGGCTCACGCCCTGGGACAGCAGCTGAAAGACAATAACATCAGGGTGAAGATTATTCATACCGACAATTATTATAAGATCAAACCCCTGCTGAGGGAAGAGTGGCGCCGTAACAGGGGATTTGACAAAATTGGCCTGGAAGAATACGACTGGATAAAGATCAGGAAAACCATCAGGGATTTTAAAGAAGAGCAGGAATGTATGATCCCCTGTATTGATCTGATTCCAGAGCAGGTGGACAAGCTGATCACAGATTTCAGTAAGATCGACATGCTGATTGTAGACGGACTGTATGCCATTAAGGCTCCTGATATTGATCTGAGGGTATTTATTGACCTTACTTACCACGAAACCAAGATCAATCAGATCATCCGCATGAAGGAAGCATTAAGCGACTTCAGACTGGGAATTCTGGAAAAGGAACACCAGGCCGTTTCTTCCCTGAAACACAAAGCCGATCTGATCGTAGATAAGTCCTACCAGGTGGTTACTACTGAAGAGCACAACAGGAATACTTAAGATATTGTAATGACCGGCCAGGATTGCTTGCATCTGTCCTGATTGTAACCATTGGAATTTGTATACGTATACCGTTCGTATGTATAACAATAGAACGAGGTTATGATTAAGAAGCCATTTATTGTCAGATCGTTAGTATCCATTTCCTTGCTTGTTTCACTGATGCTGTCTTTCACAGCCTGTGATAAGGAGCCCGTAAATGAGCGTCCTGAACTACCACCTTTGGAAAGTCTGGTAATGGATTTCTCAGATTTTGAGGATGAACCGGGAGGGACCAAGGGAACACTTGTTACTTACGGGAATTTTACCCATTCCTATCTTTCTGTTCTGTTCTGGAATATCACATCCACGGTCACCCTGACCCTTCCGGTGGCAGCCTATGGGCATGCACTTCAACAGGAAGCAGTTTATGTGGGTGATCATACCTGGGAATGGTCCTTCGATTTCAAATTCGAGAGCCTGGATTATACAGCCACCCTGAGCGGTTCGCGTATCAGCAATGAAGAGTTTTCCATGGAAATGGTCATTGCGCTGGCTTCACTGCCCTCAGAGGGAGTGAAATGGTTTGACGGTGTAGTCCGATACGATCATACCCATGCCCTGTGGAAGCTCTATAAGCAGGGTACGGTGAATGTGCTTGAAGCCGAATGGAACAAGAACTATGAGACTGAGGCAGGTGATCTGAAGTATACCTACGTGGAAACCGGTCAGGAGGAGACAGGAAGCTTCATCATGTTTCAGTACCTGCCACAGCAGGTTTACGACGCAGCCTATACCATATCGCTTGCAGCCGGAACCACGCAGATTGAGTGGAACATTACTTCGAAAGAAGGAAGGGTAAATGATCCCTTGAAATTCGGTGATTCCAACTGGCATTGCTGGGATTCAAAAGCAAACGGACTGGCGGATAAAGATTGTGATTAGGTTTTTTCCTTCAAACAAAAATCCAATCACCTGTGGGTGCGGCGTTGTCGCACCCACTTTTTTCTTCTACCTGCCGAGCCGGTAGGATAGCTTCATCATTAGTACATTGGTGGGATGTGAATCCCACATGTCCATGAAATCATCTCCAAAATGAAAATAGCCCCATGGATCATATCCGGACCGGGTTTGAGACCATACAAGATACAAGTAGGAGCCAGGCCGGTATTCCCATCGGAAGACCATATTTGACAGAAATTCCTTCCCATTGAAGTCGGGATTTCCGAAGCTGTATGAAAGATCTGTTCCATCCTCATTTATGCTGTAATAGGAACTTAACTCGTCATATGCAATTTCTCCGGCAGCATAGGTGTGAAACCTGTCGGTGAACTGATCCGCATGCGGATCGCTGATATACTTAAATTCTCTGTAATCACCTGAAGCAATAAAAGGTTGCCCCCAGTACTGAATGGTGAGTTCGGGGGTGAGTACCAGGTCAAGGCGAATGGAAAGGCTTAAAGTCTTCTGGTCGATGCTTCCGAAAATATACCTGTAATCCGTCCCAAGATCTTTTTGAGCAACATATTGCAATTGACTCTTTCTGACCGAAAAATCAGGATACAGGGACAGGCTGAGGTTGCTTATGGGTTTGTAGGTGACCTCGAAATCCATGCCATAGCGGGTGGAGGATTTTTCCCGTCCCCTATGGATGAATCCATCTATTTCGAAGGAGAGCTTTTTTCTGGAGTTTGTTCCCAGGGACAGGGAGCCGCTACTGCCTCCGGGAATTATCAGAGAGGGTCCTCCCCTGAGAGAGGAATTTTGGATCATATCTGTATCAATATCCAGGTGGAAGCTGGTTTTCCAAAGGTTCATAAACTGAGCAAATCCGTTGAAGTTAAATCCGCTCAACTGTCGCATGCCTCCGAAATCGAATAGATTGTATTGATTCATGCTCAGGCGGGCATTGCGGATAATCCCAAAGGGTTCATTAAAGCTGTATCCGGTCCAGAGAACCTGAAGAGCTTCATCTGTGGAACTGAGGAATCCCAGATCGTTAAGTTCCAGCCCGGGAGAATTCAAATTGATAAAGCCTCCAAAAATGAATCGACCACTGAATTTCCCAAAGGAAAGATTGGCTCCGTATCCCGAAAGTGAAGTTCGTGTAGAGTCTACAGCAAGGTAATCAGCATCGGGACGCTGAAAGTAATGGACCGGAGACCTTTGTGTCCTGATCAGTGCTTCTTCAGAACCATTTACCTGGCTGCCGTAAAGGGATAGTGAAATGTTGTAACTCCGGTCTGCAAAATACTGTTGAAAATCGACGCCCCCCGATAAAGCTGAAGAATGCAGGTAATCCAGGTGGTCTTCCTCGGTAAAGCGCTTGGTTGAGGTGATCATTCCTCCCAGGATGGTATTGCCTTTGTTGAATTCCTTGGATACCCGGCTGACAAAATAATTGGTAAGTGGTTCAACTACTTCAGTACGTTCGTCCCCATTCTTTATGATGGCAGATTCATTGGCAGTAACACTTTCCATGATACCTAATGAGAGCCCGTTTTTTGTTTTCCCGGTGATTTTTACAGCTCCGAGAATATTGGTGGACTGTGGAATATCTGTGTACTCACCTTCGTTTAAATCAGGGTAATGCTGAGGCCTTCTGCCTATACGGCGGGAATAGAACAGGTTGCCGGGGCCATGCATCCCCAGGTTATAGTCAAAAATGTTTTTACCCTCTATGAAAAACGGCCGCTGCTCCTCAAAGAAAGTCTCAAATGCGGTAAGATTCACCTGAGAGGGATCGGCTTCCACCTGTCCGAAATCCGGATTTACCGTCAGGTCAAGGGTGAAGTTGTTTGTAATTCCGATTTTGGCATCCACGCCCCCATTATAATGACGTTTATACCCATCGGCCCGGTATGGATTTTCTGCCTCCTTCTCGAACCATTCACTTCCTGCAACCACATAGGGTGTGATTTCTGCCTGCTTTTTCGGATTTAAGTCATTCAGGCCATCTATCTGTCCAAAATGATGCACAAAGCCAGGAGCCTCCTTTGACATTGGTTGCCAGAAGGACTCCTCATTTTTTCGATAAATTTCGCGGACTATCTGGAATCCCCATATACCCTCACCGTGTGTATCAAAGCGCAGCTGGGTGAAAGGTATTTTTATCTCCGCAGTCCACCCAAGGTCATCTATCTGGGTTCTTGCCCACCATATGGCATCCCAGGTAAGGTCTTCACTCCTCCCGTCATCCGATAAATAAAAATCAAGCTTGGACCCAGCTGCACTGACAACAAAGGTGAAACCGGTTTGCAGATCATGATAGCTGTCAAACAGGAAAGCCACCATATCCCCGTCTATCTCATCCCTTCGGGTAAGACGACTCACAATGCTGTCAGGCGCCGAATCGAAGGCTCTGATTCCTACGTATATGTAGTCGGCGTCAAACATTATCTTAAACTGAGTCTCCTGGGTGGGCAACCGGTCATCATATGGCTCATACATCTGGAAGCCTCCTTCCCAGGGTACCGAGTTCCATGAGTCATCATTCAACCATCCGTCTACCTCAGGGGGAATGCTCACCCTGGCTGTGGTATAAGTCTTTTTCGAATAGGTAGTGTCCTGTTTAGAAAATGCGGGAAGAAAAAATCCACCCAGCACAAATAACATAAAAAGCCGTTTCATCCAATGTATGTTATATGGCTCAAGTGGTATTGCAATGATAGTATAATTTCCCTATCGCTGCAAACTTATTTCACGAATCACCACTTTTTCATTGAGGTATTGATTGTCATCAGCTAAGTTCTGAATAGTTCTGACCACATCCATTCCCAGGATTATTTTCCCAAATGCAGCAAATCCCTGACCATCAGGATTTCGATCTCCATGGTAATCCAGAGAAGGTTGATCCCCGATGCAGATAAAAAATTCGGTGGATGCTGTTCCCGGTTCATTCCGGGCCATGGAAATTACTCCGTCCCTGTGGCTGATCCCTGTTTCTTCCGTGGTCTCATGTGCTATGGAGACATGGGTATCTATCAGTTTATCATCAAACAGGCCTCCTTGAATCACCTCAATTTTTACCTGGTTTTCAGGCTGGTTGTCCATCCGTACCACCCGGTAGAACACGCTGTTTGTATAGGTTCCTTTTTCCACATGGGAGAGGAAATTAGTTGCCGTAAACGGGGCCTGATCCGGATAGATTTCCACAAGCAAATCACCCAGATCGGTTTTGATCCATACCCTTGAATACTTATTGCGATCGCATGAAAGCCATCCAGTCAGAACGATAGCAGAAAATACTGCTAAAAGTCGCTTACAACTTGTGCTTCTGAATAAATTCATCCAGGACTCCTTTCAGGTTGGGTTCTCCAATCTCCTGCAGGTCGTAATAGACCCTGGTATTGGGCTTTTTTATGTGGATGATCCTGTTCAGATCGATGGGTGTCGCGATCGCTACCGAATCGCAATCAGAATTGTTGATGGTTGTCTCCAGATCCTTTAGTTGTTCTTCTCCGTAGCCCATGGCAGGCAGCAACATCCCAATCCCGGGGTAAATCTCAAAGGTCTCGGAAAGCTTTCCCACCGTGAAGGGCCTGGGATCCACAAGCTCAGTGGCTCCAAATTTTCTGGCGGCAAGCACTCCAGCACCGATTTTCATTTCACCATGGGTCAGGGTGGGACCATCTTCAACCACAAGCACCCTTTTTCCCCTGATTACTTCAGGATGATCCACACTGATGGGTGATGCTCCGTCAATTACTACAGCGCCCGGATTCACCTTTTCAATGCTTTCCCGGACAATTTGAACTCCCTCCGGGGTTGCACTGTCCATTTTATTAATCACTACCACATCTGATATCCTTAATACCACTTCTCCCGGATAATACCTTAATTCATGGCCTGCCCTGTGAGGATCAAGCACTCCAATGGTAAGATCGGGTTTATAAAAGGGAAAATCATTATTCCCTCCATCCCACAAGATTACATCACAACCATCGGGATCATTTTCTGCAGCTCGCAGGATGGCTTCATAATCTACACCGGCATAAATCACATTTCCCCTGACAATATGCGGTTCGTACTCCTCCATTTCTTCTATGGTGCATTTATGATGATGCAGATCCTCAATGGTGGCGAAGCGTTGCACCTTCTGGGCCACCAGGTTGCCATAGGGCATGGGATGCCTGATGGCGACCACCTTCAGGCCCCTTTCTAAAAGTTGTTCAATTACACGGCGGGAGGTCTGGCTTTTCCCGCATCCGGTTCTGACCGCACAAACAGCAATCAGCGGTTTATTGCTCCTGATCATTGTATCTGTGGTGCCCAGGAGGGCAAAATTGGCTCCGGCGGCGTTGACTACTGCACTGCTTTCCATCACTTTCTGATAGGGGAGATCGCTGTAAGAAAAAACACAGGTTTTTACTTCCAGGTCTGTAATCAGCCGTGGAAGTTCTGCTTCGGCAAAGATGGGAATGCCCTCGGGGTAGAGGGATCCTGCAAGTTCAGCCGGATATTTCCTCCCTTCGATATCCGGAATCTGAGCAGCTGTGAAAGCCATCACCTTATACTCTTCCTTATCCCTGAAATAGGTATTGAAATTGTGAAAGTCCCTGCCTGCAGCCCCAATGATGATGATGTTTTTTCTTATCATTTGTATTTAGTTAGAAGTTCCATTCTCAAATTTATGGGAATTAACGGCCTTTGTTACCGAATATGCTGTATAATACGTGATGCGGAGAGTTTTATTAGAACATCTTGTTCACAATTACGTACTATTATTAGTGATGTTTTTCGAATAATTTTTACGAAATTCGAAAAAGAATAACAGAGCTGTGAATTTTCTGGCACATACCTACCTGTCGGGATGCAATGAGGAGATCATTGTAGGGAATTTCATGGGTGATTATGTGAAAGGCAGAAACTATATGCTGTTCCCCGAACAGGTGAAAAAGGGGATCCTGATCCACAGGGATATAGATACATTCACCGATATGCACCAGATTACAAGGAGAAGTAAGCAGCTTGTGGCTACGAGATACAGCAAATATGCGGGAATTATCATTGACATATTCTACGATCATTTCCTTGCTTCCATGTGGGACAATTATTCCACCCTGCCACTGAGCGAATTCGTGAACAGAACCTACGATTTGCTGAAAAGGAACTACCAGGTGTTACCTGAAGCCATTAAAAGATGGTTTCCCACCTTTCTGGAGAACAACTGGATGATGGCCTACACTAACATCGATGGGATAGAACTTGTGCTTGAACGTATGGCGGCCAACACATCGCTGCCCAATCATGCATCTTATGCTGTAGAGGTATTGAGCGAACACTACGCCCGCTTCAAAGATGACTTCCTTGAATTTTTCCCTCAGATCATTGAATTTCTGGAAGAAAAGTACGCAATCGAGATCCCTAACCAGAGAATCGGGTATCCCTCATGTTAGGCATACTGAATATTATCGGTTTTCAACTTGGGCTCCGGGAGTTTATCCACTTTCAGCAGCCGGCGGTATTCTTGTTCAAAGAAGAATTCTGATTCTCCGAAAGCCGGGGTAAGTTCATCCAGCCACAGGGCCTCCGGGTTGAATGCAGCGAAAAATGGTTTTCCCACCCATGCGGGGTTTCTGCCCTGCAGGAATTCAAGGGCAAATACCTTTTCGCCATGTACCTCGCTGATACCCATAATCCGGACCTTACCTGGTCCGGCCGACATACTTGGTCCTCTTACCGTTCTGCAAACGCCACTTACATTCCGGTAAGCATCGTTGAAAATATGATGCGCCTGTTCCAGGCTTACTCCAAAATAGGATTGGGCACCGGTGTCACGTGCCACAAACATATAATAAGGAACCATTCCCAGGTCAACCTGCTTACGCCACATGGTTTCCCAGACCTGGGCATCGTCATTGATGTGCCTGAGCAGGGGAGACTGGGTTCGAATCTGCGCACCGGTATTCCGGATCCTGGAAACAGCTTCTTTCACAGCATCGGTTTCCAGTTCTATTTGGTGATTGAAATGAGCCATAAATGCCAGGTGAATACCACGGTCACTTATTCTGCTAAACAGATCCAGCATATTCTGAGAATCCCCGTCGGTGATGTACCGATAGGGCCAGAAAGAGAGGGACTTTGAACCGATTCGGATGGTCTTTAACTGCGGGAGGTCGGCCTCAAGAATGGCTTTGATGTATTTTTCAAAAATCTCAGCCTTCATCACCATGGGATCTCCTCCCGTAAAAAGAATGTCAGTAATTGCAGGATTCTCCTTCAGGTAAGAGACTAGCAGGTTAGGTTGTTTCATTGCAAACTTCAGCTCGTTCAGACCTGTAAACTGAGGCCACCTGAAACAAAAGGTACAATACGCGTGACAGGTCTGTCCCTGGGTGGGAAAGAACAGCATGGTTTCACGATACTTATGCTGAATCCCCGTGAGTTTTTCGCCTTTCAGGCTTGGAACATTGTGTTCGAGCTGACCGGCGGGATGGGGATTCAGGTTCAGCCTGATTTTATGAACATATTTTGCAAGTTGGGTTTTACTCTTCTTTTCCTTTACCATCTCAGACAGGGTCTGGAACTGGGCTGGTTTCAACATCGATCTCTGAGGAAAATTAAGGATGAACATGGGATCATCCTGGTAATTATCCCAGTCAATCAACTCATTTACAACATAGTTATTGGTTTTAAACGGAAGCACCTCAGATACTACCTGAATGGCCTGGACATGCTCCTGGCTTAACTTGCCATAGGTGGGAATTTTATTAAAATTATGTCTTGCATATACCTGATACTTCATAAGAACTCCTTCCTGGGTTTGGCCGATGGCTTTTTTCCGACGGATTGCAAAGTTACAAAAAAACACGAAAGATTAAAAGCGCTGAGCCTGCTGCAGAGCACGCCTTAGGAGTTAAATGACCCATAATCAGGACGATACCTAGCGGAGCAATTCCAATCTGTTGGTATCCAGTCGCAGAAAGATAAAAAGAAACATGGTGAAGGCCCATAGCGATGAACCCCCATAACTAAAAAAGGGAAGGGGAATGCCTATTACCGGAAGAAGCCCGATGGTCATCCCGATATTGATCATGAAGTGCAGAAACATGATGGAAATAAATCCATACCCAAAGATCCGGCTGAAGGAAGTTCGCTGTCGTTCTGCCAGGAAAATCATCCGCAGGAAAAAACCCACATAAAGGAGGATCACAAAGGATGTTCCCAGGAATCCCCATTCTTCCCCAACTGTACAAAAGATGAAATCGGTGCTTTGTTCAGGAACAAAATGTAGTTTGGTCTGAGTGCCATTTAAATATCCTTTCCCGGAAAAACCACCCGAACCAATGGCAATCTTTGACTGATTTACATTGTATCCTACTCCCTGGGGATCATCCGTCAGTCCCAGGGTTACATATATCCTGTGCTGCTGGTGAGGTTTCAGGATGTTATTCATTGCGTAATCCACGAAGACAATAAAACTTACAGCAATAGTCAAACCAAGCAGGATTTTCATTGGAATATATTCCCTTAATCTGAATCCTTTAAATGCCAGGGCCACTGTAATCGGGATCAGGGTTGCCAGTCCCAGGATAAAGAGCGAAAAATTCGTTTTTAGCAGATAATTCATTCCATAAAGAAGGCCAAATACCCCGGCGATCCATAAGGCATTTACAGCCCCTTTCTTAAAGGACCTGGCCACATACATATACACAATGATAAGGATAATCACCAGGATGAGAAGGATCAATGCTTTGTTCATCAGCAAGGTGGCAAAGAATAATACAGCCAGAGCTGCCAGCATTAACATGATATTCACAGAAAATCCTTCTCTGAACAGCACAAACAAAAAGGCAGAATAGACCAGTACAGATCCCAGGTCGGGCTGGAGAAGGATGAGCATGGGAGGAGCCATAATAAGGGCTGCAGCCTTTACCAGGTCCCTGAATTTCCTCAGGTTGAAATTATGTGAAGTCAGTAGATTGGCCAGTGCCAGCGCAGTGACCGGTTTGGCAAATTCGGAGGGCTGAAGCTGGAATCCACCGATGACAAACCAGCTTTTTGCACCATTAATCTCTTTTCCGAAAACCAGTACCCCGAGCAGCACTCCCAGCAGAATAATATAAAGGAAATAGGAAAAATAAATATAGAATTTGGCATCCAGTACCAAAAGCAGGATGGCCAGAAGCACAGAAGCACCAATCCAGATAAATTGTTTACCAAAGCGCTGAGAAAAATCGAGGATACCCCCCTCAGCTTCCATAATATTGGCGGAATAAATATTCATCCAGCCAAAGGTCATCATCAGTAACCACAGGAGTATGGAGATCCAGTCAAGATTGGCAAATATGCTATTCCTCCGTAACATTCTCACTAGGATTTTCAGTTTCTGTCGTATCGGTGCTAGTGGTGCTTGCGGCCGGCTGAGCCAGTTGCATCACCCAGTCTTCATACCAGCTGCGCTTTATCTCCCCGGTCAGGTATTTCTCGATCATTAAACTGGCGATGGGTGCAGCATAAGTGGTACCGAATCCCTGGTTTTCCACATAGACAGCAATGGCAATTTTGGGATCCTTTTTGGGTGCAAATGCGATAAATATGGAATGGTCATTTCCATGGGGATTCTGCGCGGTTCCTGTTTTTCCGCAGACCGTAATCCCCTGTATTTTAGCATTCCTGGCTGTGGATCCGGGGCCTCCGTTAATCACCAGGTCCATCCCGTCCACAATGGGGCGGTAATTGGCTGTGTCAATGGAGGTGAAGTGTTTTTCGGTATATTTCTCATCAATACCCTCCACTCCTTCGATGCTTTTGATGAGATGGGGTGTGATGTAGTAGCCCCGGTTTGCAATGGTGGCGGTCATGTTTGCCATTTGAATGGGGGTGATCAACAACTCCCCTTGTCCGATGGCCAGGGATCTGATGGTGAGATAGTTCCAGTGATTATCCCCGTAGATCCGGTTATAGTAGCCGGGATCGGGAATATTGCCATTCACCTCATTGGTCAGTTCAATACCAAGGGGTTTGGTAAAGCCCATTGTCAGCAAGTGGTTCCGCCAGTTTTCATAGGCACTGGCTGTGCTGTTATACTTCACATCCTGAAGGATGCTTTTAAGTACATGAATGAAATAGGTGTTGCATGAATTTTGAACGGCTTCAATCAGGTCCAGAGGGGAATCGTGCAGGTGACAACCCGTGTGAATGCTTCCCGCATAAAAGCCGTAAAAACAATTGTGCTCGGTAGAAACGGACAGTACCCTTTCCTGCAAACCAATCAGCCCCATCAGAGTTTTAAATGTGGATCCTGGAGGATATCGCGCCATCAAAGCCCTGTTAAACAATGGTTTAAGAGTGTCTGCGGCCAGCCTTCCGTACTCGGTTCTCAGATTCCGTCCCACTAGTAGTTCAGGCGAATAGATGGGTGCACTTATGAGGGCCAGGACTTCACCAGACGAAGGCTCAAGAGCTACCGCACTCCCCACATAGGGGGACATGAGTTTTTCACCATACTCCTGGAGATCCGAATCCAGGGTAATGGTCAGGTTGCTCCCTACCTCCACAGCCTCATCAAGCCTTCCTCCCTGGTAGGACTCGATGGTCTGGTTATGTACATCCTTCAGAAATACATTTTTCCCCTTCTGTCCCCGCAGGTAAGATTCATATGCCTTTTCAATCCCTGATACTCCAATGTAGTCTCCCAGCTGATAATAGGAATCATTATCCAGGATGCCCTGGTCTACTTCACCCACATATCCGAGTGCATGGGATGCAATGGGCCTGGTATACTCACGAAGGGTACGGGTTTGCACATAGAAACCGGGGTATTGAAATAGCTTTTCCTGGAACAGGGCTGCATTTTCATAGCTGACCTGTTTCATAAAGACAGAAGGGACCCTGTAGGAGTAGGATCGTGCAGCTATCAGCCTTTCCTTCAGATCTTCCCTGGATATACTCAATATCCGGCAGAGCTGAGTAGTGTCAAATGCCTCCAGCTGTCGGGGGGTAACCATGATATCATAGGCCGCCTTATTATATACGAGGATCTCTCCATTGCGATCATGAATCAAGCTCCTGGCCGGATATATTACCCTGACACTCTGAGCATTACTCAGGGCATACTGCTCATAGGACTTATCCAAAACCTGTATTTGAAACAGGCGAATAATAAAAACCAGGCCTACGAGGATGATTGCGACGGCAAAAACATACCTTCTGTCAGTAAACTGATTCATCTATTTCCGGAATACAAAATATTGGCTGAGAACAATGGTTGAGGTGGACAGTATTGAACTCAGGATCACCCTGAGCAAGGTAGGTAAAAAATCCTTCAACTGGAATATCTCAAGGTAAAACAGGACGAAATGGTGAATAAGCACAATTATCAGGGTATACTTCAGGAACCAGAGGAGCCCGTAGTAGTGAATGCGGGGGAAGGAATCGGGTTCATACCCGTCACGTGGTGCCAGCAGGTTTAAGAAGTAGGGACGAATAAAAGCTACTGCAACCGTAGCAAAAGTGTGCATACCCGGAGTATGCAGGAAAAGGTCAATTCCCATGCCCAGTAAAAAACCTGAAATCAGCTGTACCCACCGGGGCGTCTCAAAGGGCATTAGCAGGATGAACAGCAGGTAAACTTGCGGGATCATGTAGCCATTGATCATCACATTGTCCATCACCAGAACCTGGAACAGAATAACCACAAGGAAGCGTACGATATTTCGAATGACAATATACATTACCTGGTCTGCTCCTCAAGATTAAGTTGTTCTTCCTGCCTGAAATTCCTGATCACATTCACATGAAACAGTTGTTGAAAATCTGTAGACAGCTTCACCTTGATGTCATAGAAATTCCCCTTCTCCAATACAAAGGATTCGATATGGCCCACTTCGATCCCCTCCGGGAATATGGAGGAAAATCCGCTTGTTAAAATAGTGTCGCCTTCCGTAACATCCACATGGAAAGGTATTTCTGAGAGCATGGCATAGAGCGGAGAATCTCCTTCCCATTGCAGGATGCCGGCGTAATTGTTGGATTTAATCTTCACACTTAACCTGAAGTCCCGGTTAAGTATGGGGATCACAGTGGCAAAGTTCTTTGAACTTTCCAGAACAATACCCACCAGGCCCTGTTCTGAAATCACCCCCATATCCTTAAATACACCATCTTTCTTTCCCTTATCCAGGGTGATGAAATTATATTGCTTATACACACTGTTGTGGACAATCCTTGAGGGAACATAAAAATAACGAAAAGATTCAAGGTCCTCGCTGATAACCAGGGTAGTATCTGCTTTACTGGATAAAATGTCCAGCTTGTTCCTCAGGTTCAGGTTTTCTTCAGCCAGCTGATGATTCACCTGCTTAAGAAAGAAATATTCCCTGGCACCGTCAACTTTACTGAAAACATAACCCGTAAGCTCCCGGTTCAGGCCAATCAGTTTCGACCTCTGGTAGTTGCTGCCCTGGACCATAAATGCGATTGCAATTGTTTCCAGCAAAAGAAACAGCAGGAGGTTGGAATACTTTTGAATAAACCTGAGCAGCGTCCTCATAACTTCAATGCAATCCCACTAAAAAACTCCGGTCAGCGCATCAGGAAGGGATACTTATCCACATTCCTGAGTGCGATACCCGTTCCACGCGCCACAGCCTGCAGCGGATCTTCGGCCACATGGAAGGGGATGGAAATCTTATCTGCAAGCCGCCTGTCCAAACCCCTGAGCAAGGCTCCCCCGCCTGCAAGGTAAATCCCCTTGGATACAATGTCGGCATAGAGTTCTGGCGGAGTCTGTTCAAGAACCGACAAGATTGCCGTCTCGATCTTTGAAATGGATTTATCCAGACAATGACCAATTTCCTGGTAAGAAATGGGTATTTCAATTGGTAAGGCAGTCATCAGGTTGGGCCCTCTTACATAGAAGTCCTGGGGTGGCTCTTCAAGCTCGGGAAGTGCCGATCCCACATGGATCTTCACCTCTTCCGCAGTGCGTTCCCCGATCTTAATGTTATGCTGATGCCTCATATAGGTCTGGATGTCGGATGTAAAACCATCACCCGCCACCCGGATCGATTGGTTGCAAACGATCCCTCCAAGTGCAATCACGGCAATTTCTGTGGTTCCTCCGCCAATGTCAACGACCATGCAGCCTTCAGGTGCTTCTACATCCAGCCCGATACCAATGGCTGCGGCCATGGGCTCAAAAATCATATACACGTCCCTTCCCCCGGCATGCTCCGAGGAATCACGGACCGCCCTGCGCTCCACTTCTGTACTTCCAGACGGAATACAAACCACCATCTTTAAGGAGGGAGTAAATAATTTCCGTTTGGTATTGATCATTTTTATCATGCCCCTGATCATCAATTCTGCAGCCTGGAAGTCGGCTATTACACCATCCCTTAAGGGGCGAATGGTTTTTATGTCTTCGTGCGTCTTGCCATGCATTTGCCTCGCCTTCTCTCCAATGGCAACCAGTTTCCCGGTATGCTGTTCAATGGCAACAATGGAAGGCTCATTCACTACCACTTTTTCATTATGGATGATAAGTGTATTAGCGGTACCCAGATCAATGGCGAGCTCCTGCTGGAATGAAAATAATCCCATATGATTAAAACGTTATAAGTTTAATGTTTAAAATGTCTGATCCCTGTAAACACCATGGCCATATCATGTGCATCACAAAAATCTATGGATTCCTGATCACGTACAGATCCTCCTGGCTGCACCACTGCTGAAATCCCTGCATTATGCGCGATCTCCACGCTGTCCGAGAAGGGGAAAAAGGCATCGGAAGCCATAACCGAACCTTTCAATTCAAACTCGAAATGCTGTGCTTTCTCAATGCTTTGTCTCAGGGCATCCACCCTGGAGGTTTGCCCCACGCCGGATGCAAGCAATTGCTGATTCTTTGCCAGTACGATGGCATTGGATTTGGTGTGTTTCACAATCTTGTTGGCAAATACCAGGTCGGCCAGCTCTTCCTGAGTTGCTTCCCTTTTTGTAGCAGATTTCATATCAGCTGACGATTCAGTGGACTGATCCCGGTCCTGCACAATAATTCCATTGAGAATGGTGCGGATGATCTTTTCTCCTGTTTCGCTGTTCTTTTGAAGCAGAATGATGCGGTTCTTCTTTTGTTTTAGTACCTGCAGGGCTTCAGCATCAAAGCCTGGAGCTATGACCACCTCAAAAAAGATCTTGTTCATTTCTTCCGCCGTGGACAGGTCAATGTTCCTGTTGGTAATCAGGACTCCTCCAAAGGCTGAAACAGGATCTCCGGCCAGGGCATCCTTCCACGCTTCCACCAGGCTTTCACGGCTTGCCAGCCCACAGGCGTTGTTATGTTTCATGATGGCAAAGGTGGTCTCGTCAAATTCCTTGATTAATCCTAGTGCGGCATCTATATCCAGGAGGTTGTTATAAGAGATTTCTTTCCCGTGCAACTGTTCAAAAAGTGCATCCAGATTCCCGAAGTAGTACCCCTCCTGATGAGGATTCTCCCCGTAACGTAATTTCTTCGATTCCTTTACACTCACCTTCAGGGCACTCTTTTGTTCCTGGTCGAAAAAGCTAAATATTTCAGAATCGTAGTGCGAGGAAACATTGAAGGCCTGGCTTGCAAATTCTTTCCGGATTTCCAATGAAGTTGTTCCCTGATCCGATTCCAGGAGCGATAATAAGGGCTCGTATTGCACTCGGGATGCAAGCACGAGTACATCCTTATAATTTTTTGCCGCAGCCCTGATCAATGAAATGCCTCCAATATCGATTTTTTCAATGATTTCCTGTTCAGATGCTCCCGAGCTGACTGTCTCCTCAAAGGGGTAGAGATCCACAATGACCAGATCGATCTCCGGGATATCATATTCGGCCAGTTGCTGCAAATCCCCATCCACTTCCCTGCGTGCCAGAATGCCTCCGAAAACCTTGGGATGCAATGTTTTTACCCGGCCACCCAAAATGGAGGGATAGGAAGTCAGATCTTCCACAGCTTTAACCGGTATACCCAGATCCCCAATGAACTTATGCGTACCTCCTGTGGAATAGATGGAGATCCCCAGATCGTGAAGTTTTCTTACAATTTCGTCGAGCCCCTTTTTTGAATATACCGAGACCAGAGCATTTGAAATGTGTTTCCTTGAGGTCATTGGTTTTTGTGAATATATCTTACTATTTTTAACTACTTTGCAAAAGAAGCAGTTTCCGTTGAAATAAAGAAGTATATACGCAACTATTTATAAATGGTTTTCATGCGATTGATATGGGAAAGCCTGGTCATGGCCGTCAAGTCTGTTACTGTGAACAGGCTCAGGGCTATGTTGTCACTTCTGGGTATTACCATAGGGATCTTTGCAATCATAGCTGTATTCACCATTGTGGATTCTCTGGAGACCAATATCAGGGAAAGTGTGAACAGCCTGGGGAGTGACGTTTTGTACGTGGAGAAATGGCCCTGGGGTCCCCCGGAAGGAGAGAATGAATACCCATGGTGGAGGTATATGAACCGACCCCTGGCCAGCTATGATGAATTCGAATATATCAGGGACCATTCAAAAGGAGCAAAAAATGCCTGTTTCATGTCCTATGTGGGTCGCAGGATCGATTACGGGAACAATAACATCGACGGAGCGGGAATTGTGGGAGTGACCAGTGAATTTAAGGATATCCGGGCCTTTGAACTGGAGAGAGGAAGGTATTTCTCTCCCATTGAAATCAATGCCGGAAGGAATGTGACCGTAATCGGGTATACTATTGCCCAAAAGCTTTTTGAAGAGAGTAATCCCTTAGGCAAGTACATTGAGATTTTCGGAAGCAAAGTGCTGGTCATCGGTGTGGTGGAAAAGGAAGGAAAAGGCACCTTCAGCGGACAGATACTGGACGATGTGGCCCTGTTGCCCCTGGATTTCTTTAAGGGCTTTATCGACATCCGGAGGGAGTATGCCAATCCCCAGATCTGGGTGCAGGCCAAAGCCAGGGTAGGCGTCGAAGAACTGACTTTCGAGGTTACTCAATTGCTCCGTTCCTACCGAAGGATAAAACCCCTGGAAGAGGATAATTTTGCCATCAACCAGACCAGCATCATTAACAATCAGCTGGACCAGTTATTTGCAGTACTGAAGATCGCCGGTTTCTTGATTGGAGTGTTTTCCATAATTGTGGGTGGATTCGGCATAGCGAATATTATGTTTGTATCGGTTAAAGAACGAACCGGTATTATCGGAATTCAGAAAGCCCTGGGTGCGAAAAGGTATTTCATCCTGCTGCAGTTCCTCTTTGAATCCGTCATGCTGTCGGTGGCAGGCGGCTTTATCGGCCTGTTCATTGTATTTATCCTGGCTACAGTCATTACACTGTCCAGTGATTTTGCCGTCTACCTTACCATGGAGAATATCATGCTTGGAATTGGCATTTCCAGTCTGATCGGATTAGTCAGCGGGATATTCCCGGCCTGGCAGGGAGCAAGAATGGACCCTGTGGTGGCGATCAACACCACCTTCTGATGTTTCTGCCTGCTTAGATAAAAACCCCGTAGAGGAGCCTGCCCATCAGGAAGTAGATAAAGAGTCCCATGATGTCATTCATGGTGGTGATAAAGGGCCCGGTGGCAAGGGCCGGATCAATTCTTATTTTATTGAGCGCCAATGGAATTAGTGTACCGAAAAGGGCGGCAAATATTATAACCACGAACAGGGATGAACTCACAGTAAAGGTCAGGGCCAGGTTTTGACTGATGAAAAAGTTATATAAAAACAATAAACCTGAAAGAATGAGCCCGTTCAGCAAGGACACCAAAAGTTCTTTGCCAAGTTTCCGGTAGGTGCTCTCCAGTCCCAGGCTGTTGCTTGCAATGCCCTGCACAATGATGGCGGAGGATTGTATTCCCACATTCCCTGCCATGGCGGCAATTAAGGGTATAAAAAAGGCCATCTCGGGATTAATCTGAATGTCTTCTTCAAAGCGCCCGATTACAGCCGCAACCACGATCCCTCCCAGCAAGCCAATAATAAGCCATGGAAGGCGTGCCCTGGAAAGCCTGCCGGGGGAGTCGGTGGTTTCCACATCGGTGGTAATACCTGATGCCAGCTGGTAATCCCGTTCTGCCTCGTCCCTGATCACATCCACAATGTCATCAATGGTGATCCTCCCCATCAATCTCCCAATAGAATCAATCACAGGCAGCACGATCAGGTCATACTTCTCCATGATCTGAGCCACTTCCTCAGAAGAAGTATCGGTTTGAACCGACCTGACCTCGGCGTCGTAAATATCCTTTATCCGGGTAGATGCACTGGCCAGGAGCAAAGCTTTCAGAGAGAGAATGCCAAGCAGCACGTTCTCATCGCTAACCACATAGATATAATAGATCTCGTCCAGGTCCTCGGCCTGTTTTCGCATTTCCCTGATGCATGTGGCTACCCCCCAGTTTTCATTAACCCGGATAAGCTCCTTGGCCATAAGTCCGCCTGCGGTATCATCGTCGTAACTCAAAAGATCGACAATGTCACCTGCCTGTTCCACATCATCGATATGGAGCAGTACTTCCTGCTTTTTCTCTTCGTCAAGATCCCGGATCACATCGGCAGCATCGTCCGATTCCATGTGGTCGATGAACTGGCTGGCGATCACTTCTGAAGGCAGGGCTTCCAGGAATTTTTCGCGATCATCCTCCTCCAGTTCCACCAGGACATCTGAGGCCTTTTCAGGATCAAGCAGAAGAAAGAGGTAGGTAGCCTCCTCCAGATCCAGGCTCTCATAGATCTCAGCCAGATCGGCAGGGTGCAGTGCCTCCAGTTTTTCCAGAGCCGCCTTATCGTCCTGAAGTTCACAAATGGAACGAAGCTCGTTTACATATTCCCTGGTCAGTTCGCTGCTCATGACTCTTTCAACCGGGATTCAACCCAGTCCGTTAATTTTATAAAGTCTGAAACTCCCAGCTGTTCAGGTCGTTTCGAAAGAAGTTCAAAATCGTTGTCCAAATGTAATAAAATAGATTTTAATGAGTTCCGTATCATCTTGCGACGTTGGTTAAATGTGACTTTCACCACTTTGAAAAACAATTCCTCGTTGCATGACAATCTATGGGTATCATTTCTGGAAAGCCTGATCACTCCGGAGGTAACTTTAGGAGGCGGAAAAAAGGATCCGGGTTTAACTGAAAACAGGAAACTGATGTCGTAATAGGCCTGCAACAGCACACTCAGAATGCCATAGGTCCTGGATCCCGGAGGGGAGGCAATCCGCTCGGCCACCTCCTTCTGTATCATGCAGACCACCGAGGGAATCCGGTCCCTGTGTTCCAGGACCCGGAAAAAGATCTGACTGGATATGTTGTAGGGGAAGTTGCCGATCACATGAAAGCGGCTGCCTGCATGCTTCCCAAGGTCAAGCTTCAGGAAATCATCTTCAATAAGCAGCTCTTTCAGTACCGGCCAGGTTTGTTTCAGGTAGGCTGAGGATTCGGGATCAATCTCAACCGGCAAAAGATGAACATCCCGTTCCAGAAGATGTGCGGTCAGTATCCCTTTACCCGGTCCAACTTCAATAACCGTTGCTCCGGGTTCGGTCTCCAGAGCGTCTGCAATGCGCCTGGCTATGGCCTGGTCGGTCAGAAAATGCTGACCAAGATGTTTCTTGGGCTTTACCATCTTTATTCAAAGTTAAAATGATTTAGGTATTTTTGGCATTCATAGATATAAAGAGATGATTAAACTTAAGAATCCTTACGCCGAGCATCCTGAGTACAATTGTTTTGGCTGCTCTCCTAATAATCCCATTGGATTGCATATGGAATTTTTTAAACAGGATGATGAAATTGTAAGTACCTGGAGTCCGGGTAAGAATTATCAGGGATTCCATGACATTCTCCATGGCGGAATTCAGGCAACCATGATGGATGAGATTGCCAGCTGGGTGGTTTTTGTGATCCTTGAAACAGCAGGGGTTACTTACCGCTTGCAGACCGTTTACCGGAAGCCGGTCAGGATCTCAAAAGGCCCCATTACCTTAAAAGCAAAACTTAAGGAACAGAAACGGAGAATAGCCAGTATTGAGGTTAACCTGCTCGATGGAGAAGGAAGCACCTGCTCGGAAAGCAGGGTTGAATATTTTGTACTGCCTCGCGAGAAAGCTGAAAAAGAGATGCATTTCCCGGGGAAAGAGGCCTTTTTATAACTGCATAACATGATTTACGATTTTGATAAGCTCATCGACAGGAAGGATACTGCGAGTGTAAAATATGACCTCACAGAAAAACTGTTTGGCAGAAGTGATGTACTCCCCATGTGGGTGGCAGATATGGATTTTGAGGTGCCTGAATTTATCATTGAAGCACTGTCAGAGAGAATAAAACACAGGGTTTTCGGCTATACCTTCCGGCCCGACAGTTTCTTTGAAACCATTGCTTCCTGGATTAGCAGAAGACATGGATGGGATATAGGGCCCGAAACCATTGCCTTCAGTCCCGGAATTGTTCCGGCGCTTAATATGTGTATCATTGAGTTCACAGATCCGGGCGATGCAGTGGTGGTTCAGCCCCCGGTTTATTTTCCCTTCTTCTCTGCGGTAAGCAACCATGGAAGGAAACTTATCCATAATCAGCTTCTCGAAGAGAATGGGCACTACATGATAGATTATGATGCCCTGGAAGAAAGTTTCAGGAAAGGAGCAAAGATGTTTTTCCTGTGCAATCCCCATAATCCGGTGGGCCGGGTATGGACCCGTACTGAGCTGGAAAGGCTGGCCGATTTATGCGTCAGATATCAGGTACTGGTAGTCAGCGATGAAATTCATTCTGACCTGGTTCTGGGTGGACGAAAACACATCCCCCTGGCATCCCTGGATAAAGAAATCGCCGATTTAACCCTTACCTGTATGGCCCCCAGCAAGACCTTTAACCTGGCCGGTCTCTATACGTCCATGGTTATAGCTACGAACCCGGAGCTGAAAAAGAGGTATGAAATAGTCCTGGATGCAGTGCATGTGGGTGGGGATAATATTTTTGGCCAGCTGGCCCTGGAAGCCGCCTACACCTATGGAGACGAGTGGCTGGACCAGCTGCTTGTATACCTGGAAAAGAATTACCAGCTGCTTTACAGGCAATTGACGTCGTCGGTCCCAGGGTTGATTGTCTCCCCCCTGGAAGCCACCTACCTGGTATGGCTCGATTTCTCTTTCCTGGGGAAAAGCGACAGTGAATTGAAAGAGTTTATGATCAGGCAGGCGGGACTGGGATTGAATGATGGTCCCATGTTCGGACCGGGAGGCGAGCAGCATCAAAGGATGAATATTGCCACTCCACACAGTGTCCTTGAAGAAGGAATCGGGCGACTTATCTTAGCGGTGAATGGGGAACGGTGAACGGTGGATGGTGATTGGTGATGTAATCCCATTTCATAGAATTCCTCATAGAATGGGTATTTATTATCTTGTTTGTATGTGTTTTAGGTGCTTTGGCGATAATATTTATCCCATCGTGGATAAATATTATCGCCAATGACATCTTTTTAGTGGGTTGATGGATAATCAATGACCATAT